>CAWIDR010000033.1:0-45879 GCA_963834905.1 uncultured Thermoleophilia bacterium
CGAACCAGGAGGAGTCGCCCAGCACGCGCGCCGCCGACCTTCTTGACGCCTTCGCGCTTGAGCGTCTTCGCGAAGGTCTCGAAGGAGGCGGTCGTCAGGTCGAAGACAGCGCGCTGGTAGGACCTCGTCGAGAGGCTGGGGTCGCCGAGGCCGCGGAGGTACAGGTCACCGTCCAGCACGCCGCCGGCGGTGAGCGGCATGTCCGGCGGGTAGAGTTCTGTGATGAAGCGGTGGTCCGCGCCCCAGTCCCGGAGCGCCGCCGCGCTCGTGACGAGCTTCATGTTGGACGCCGGGGCGAGGCTCGTCGTGCCGTTGTGCTCGTAGACCGGGAGGGCGGCGTCGAGGTCCCAGATGTAGACGCCGGTGCCGGACCCGCCGAGTCCGGCGGAGCTGAGCGCCGCGGCGATGGTGTCGTCGATGCCCGCGGCGGCGGGCTGGGGGGAGGGCCGCGCCGCAGGCCAGCGCGGCGAGCACCGCGACGAGCACGAAGACGGCGCGCACGGGCCGGAGGCAGTGCTCCCGACGCCGGCCCGCGCCGGGAGCGCTTCTGCGGTGACTGTCCCTCCCATCGTGGTGCCAATCCTACGCTGCGTCGCCGCGCCGGGGAACCCGGCTTGACATGGCCGGCCCGTGCAGGGGATAAGTCAGGTGAGCATCCTGCAGTCCGACATGAGCACGTCATGAGGCGTCGGCCTGCGCGCCGGACTGGTCGCGGCGGTCGCGCTGGCGGCCCTGGTCGCGCTGTCGCGGCTGGGTGCCGTCCGGCGCTGCTCGGCGGCGGCCGTCGGCGCCGGCGCCGGGTCCTCGCCGCCGTGGGAGGGCCGCCCCCTTCCCGTCCAGCTCGACCTGCGCGCCTCCGGGCTGGGTGACGCCCGTGCGCGTCGCAGGACAACTTCGGCACCTGCTGGATCATGGCGGCCACCGGCTCTCTCGAGTCGGCACGGTCCCGCCGGAGGGCAAGGCTCGCGACTTCTCCGAGAACAACCTCGCCAACCACATGGCGTCGCGCCTCGTCTACGAGGGTAGGCTCCCAGCGAGCTCGCGGCCGCCTACTACGCGCGCTGGGAGGGACCGGTGCTACGAGAGCTCGGACCCGTATCCGCGCCCGGGGCGGTCGCCCGAGTACCTGCGCGCCGTGCGGCACGTGCAGGAGGTGCTCTTCCTGCCGCAGCGCGCCCCCGGCACGCGGACAACGACGCCGTCAAGTGGGCGGTCATGACCTACGGCGGCGTCGACGCGGCGATCGACTTCGACACCAACGAGACGGACCGGGTTCTGGAACGGCGCCACGAACTCCTACTACGACGCTGCGCGACGAGCTCGACCACCACGTCCTCTGCGTGGGCTGGGACGACGCGTACCCCGCCGCCGACTTCGCCACCGGCCGCCGGGCGACGGCGCCTTCCTCATCAAGAACAGCTGGGGGACGGACTTCGGCGAGCAGGGCTACTTCTGGCTCTCCTACTACGACCCGAGCTTCGGCAAGGCACTCGCCGTGTTCGACGGCGTCGCAGCCCGCGGACGACTACGACGCCATCTACCAGTACGACGCGCTCGGGCGCAGCGGCTGGATCGGCGCCGGTCCGGCGGCGGCGAGAGCGCGTGGTTCGCGAGCCGGTTCACCTGCGCCGGCTCCGGCGACGTCGCCGCGGTCTCGTTCTACACGCCCGTGCCGGGGACGAGTACGAGGTCCGCGTCGCCGGCTCCTGCAGGGCGTCGCGTCGGCGCCGGTCGCCGCCTCCGGCACGATCGCGGTCGGCCGGCTACCACACGGTGGACCTCGAGCAGCCCGGTCGCGGTGACCGCCGGACGGGTCTTCGTCGTCGCCGTGCGCGTCACCACGCCCGGGTGGACCCGGCCCGTGCCCGTGGAGCGGCCCTCGGACTACATCGCCCCGCGCGCTCAGCGCCGGACAGTCCTACGTGAGCGCGGACGGCGCGTCCTGGACCGACCTCACCGCGCGTGCAGGGCCTCTCGCGCGCCAACGTGTGCCTCAAGGCGTTCGTCGACGACCCGTCCGGCAAGGGCGACACGCGGCGGCCGCACGTGGCGTCAGCGGCGGCGTCGTGCGGCGCGGCGCCACGGTGCACGTGCGCTGGCGGCTCACGGACCCCGCCTTCTCCAGCGCCAGCGCGATCGTCGTGCTCGACGGTGCGGGACGGCTCCGGCGCGCTCGTGGCGAAGCGCCGGATCCCCGCCGTGGCCGTCGGCGAGCGCGGCACGTGGAGCTTCATGGCCACGTGGCCGCGCGGCCGGTACAGCGTCACCGGCCGCGCGTACGACGTCGCCGGCAAGCGGCAGGCCGCGGCGAGCCGCGCGCCTGCTCGCGGTGCGCGGCCGTCGCGCCGTCGGGCCGCGCGGGCGCGGACGGCGTGCGCCGGACGCTGCCCGCCCGGCGCGGCGGCACGGCGCGCCCGGTCTCCGCCCGTGCGCTCCGCATCGGCTAGAATGAGCGTGAGCCCCGCCGCCGTAGGCGCGCGGGGCGTTCGGCGTGCCCGGCTCCGTCGCCGGCGCGCTCCGGGCCGAGCGTGACGGACCGACTCTGCGAGGGGCAAGCATGTTTCTCGAGTACCTGCGGAACGACGAGAAGTTCGAGGCCGCCGCGTCGCGCCTGCGGCGCGGCTCGGGCGCGTACGCGCCGAGCTTCTACGCGCCCTACGTGCTCGCGGCGGCTCTCGGGCCCGGCGAGGCGCGCGTGGTCGTGGCGCCCGACGGCGAGGCGGCTACGCGGCTCGCCGCCGACCTCTCCGTGTACCTGGACCGCGCCGTGCCGGTGCTGCCGGCGCGCGGCGTGCTGTACGGCGCCGACGTGGCGCCGTCGCCGCACGTGGTCGGCGAGCGCCAGCAGGCGCTCGGCGGCGCTCGCCGCCGGCGGCGTCGTCGTGGCCGAGGCCGTGGCCCTGCTCGAGCGGTTCCTGCCGCTCGAGCTCCAGCCACGGCCTCTCGTCCTGGCGCCGCGCGAGGAGCTCGACTTCGACGCCGCCGTCGCGCGCCTCGCCGGGCTGGGCTACGAGCGCGTCGAGCAGGTGCGCGGCCGCGGCGAGTTCGCCGTGCGCGGCGGCCTCATCGACGCCTACCCGGCGCTCGGCGATCCGCTGCGCGTGGACTTCTGGGGCGACGAGGTGGAGAGCCTGCGCACCTTCTCCATCTACTCGCAGCGCACCACGGGCGTCCTCGAGGACGGCGCACGGTGTTCGCGGCGTTCGAGGCCGACACCTCGCAGCCCGAGTACGAGACCGGCCTGCGACAGGCCGTGGCCGACTGGGAGCGCGAGGGCAGGGAGGAGACGCCGGAGGAGCTGGAGCGCCGCGCGGCCGTGCGCGCGCTCGCGGCGCTGGCCGGCCGCTTCACTACGCTCGGGGAGGTCGCGGAGGCCGCCGGCCTCGGCTGGGCGGTCTTCAACCCGGACGAGACGTACCGCGCGCTCGCCGACTTCGACGGCCGAGGTGCAGACGGCGGTGCCCGGCGCGGGCCTGCGCGAGCGGCTCTACGCGCCGCTCGCCGGCGCCCGCGCCGCTCCTCGCCAAGGCGCTGCACCTCGACGTGGTGCAGCGCGACCAGCCGCTCCAGTTCGCCGCCTCGCGGCCGCAGTTCGCCGCGCGCGACATCGGCAGCGCGGAGCGCGACCTCATGCGGCTGGTCAAGGACGACTACCGCGTCTTCGTCGTCTTCCGCCACGAGGGCGAGGCCGAGCGCGCCACCTTCCGGCTGCGCAACATCTCGGCCGAGGTGGTGACGCCGGAGCAGATGGCCAAGCTCGGCGAGGCGGGTCCCGGGCTCTACTTCCTCGCCGCGCCGCTGCGCGAGGGCTTCGTCGCCGAGGACCTCAAGCTCGCCGTGGTCAACGAGCGCGCGCTGATCCGCTCCGCGCCGCGTGAGCGCCGCTTCGCGGCCGGCACGCGGCTCACGACGTTCTTCGACGTGCGCCCGGGCGACTACGTGGTCCACGAGGACCACGGCATCGCCCGCTTCGCCGGCATCGAGACGCGCACCGTCGCCGGCGTCACGCGCGACTACCTGCTGCTCGAGTTCCGCGGCGAGGACCGCGTCTTCGTCCCGCACGACCAGATCGGCAAGGTCAGCCGCTACGTCGGCGCCTCGGGCGCCTCGCCGTCGCTCGACAAGCTCGGCGGCACGCACTGGCAGACGGTCAAGACGCGGGCGCGCACGGCGGTCGTCGAGATGGCGGGCGAACTGCTGCAGCTCTACGCCGCCCGCCAGGCCATCCCCGGGTTCGCCTATCCGCCCGACGGCGAGCTCATGCGCCGCCTGGAGGAGGCGTTCCCCTTCGAGGAGACCGACGACCAGGCGGAGGCCATCGACGAGGTCAAGAACGACATGGAGGCGCCGCACCCCATGGACCGCCTCATCTGCGGCGACGTCGGCTACGGCAAGACCGAGGTCGCGCTGCGCGCGGCGTTCAAGGCGGCCGAGGCCGGCAAGCAGACCCTGGTGCTCGTCCCGACGACCATCCTCGCCGAGCAGCACTGGATGACGTTCGAGGAGCGGTTCGCCGACCTGCCGGTCAAGGTGGGGATGGTCTCCCGCTTCCGCACCGGCGCCGAGCAGCGCAAGACGCTGGCGCGTTCGGCCGCGGGGAGGTCGACGTGCTCGTCGGGCACGCACCGGCTGCTCAGCACCGACGTGCGCCCCAAGGAGCTGGGCCTGGTCGTCGTCGACGAGGAGCAGCGCTTCGGCGTGCGCCAGAAGGAGGTGCTGCGCAACCTCAAGCTCCAGGTGGACGTGATGAGCCTCTCGGCGACGCCGATCCCGCGCACCCTGCAGATGAGCCTGAGCGGCATCCGCGACATCTCCGTGATCGAGACGGCGCCGCGGGGCCGCCACGAGATCCGCACCTACATCGGCGAGTACAAGGACGACCTCGTGCGCATCGCCATCGAGAAGGAGCTCGCGCGCGAGGGCCAGGCGTTCTACCTGCACAACCGCGTGGAGACGATCGACCAGGCGGCGGAGCACGTGCAGGCGCTCGTGCCCGGCGCGCGCGTGCTCATCGCCCACGGCCAGATGGCCGAGCGGCAGCTGGAGAAGGTCATGCTCGCGTTCCTCGCCGGCGAGGCCGACGTGCTGGTGACGACGTCGATCATCGAGAGCGGCATCGACATCCCGACGGCCAACACGCTCGTCGTGGAGCGCGCCGACATGCTCGGTCTGGCGCAGCTCTACCAGATCCGCGGCCGCATCGGGCGCAGCGACGCGCACGCCTTCGCCTACCTGCTCTACCCGAGCGAGGACCTGCTCACCAGCGACGCCGCCGCGCGCCTGCAGACGCTGAGCGACCACACCGACCTCGGCGCCGGCTTCAAGATCGCCATGGCCGACCTCGAGATCCGCGGCGCCGGCAACCTGCTCGGCGACGAGCAGAGCGGGCACGTCGCCGCGGTCGGCTTCGAGATGTACGCGCAGATGCTGGAGGAGGCCGTGAACGAGCTGGCCGGCGAGCAGGCGGCGCTGACGGCGCCGGTGCGCGTCGACCTGCCGGTCACCGCGTACGTGCCGCCCGAGTACATCGCCTACGAGGCGACCAAGATCGACGCGCACCGGCGCATCGCGCGGGCGCGCACGATCGGCGAGCTCGGGGACGTGCGCGCCGAGCTCGCCGACCGCTTCGGCGCGCCGCCGGAGCCGGTGGAGAACCTCATCACGCTGCAGGCGATCCGCATCAAGGCGGCGGAGCTCGGCGCGAGCGCCGTCGCCTATCGCGGCAGCCGGCTGCAGGTCGACGGAGTCGACCTGGACGACGAATCGGCGGACGCGCGTACGAACCTCGAACACCCGTGCGACGTACTTCAAGAAGGACCGCGTACTGGCGGTGCATCGCGAGGGCCAGGAGCCTCACCTGCTCCGGTGGGTCGAGGCTACGCTCGATGCTATACTCGCCTCTCGTGTGTCCGACGACCGGTCGTCAACCCCTGGGAGAGAGAGTCTATGAAGAAGCTCATCGTGGGTGTGGTCCTTCTCGTCGCTCGTCGTGCCGGCGCTGCTCGTCGGCGTGCGGCAGCGACGAGGAAGGTCCCCGCCGGCGCCATCGCCTCCGTCGGCGACGGGGTGGTCACGCAGGAGCAGTTCGACCAGATCTGGAAGCAGGCCGAGGCCCAGTACAAGTCCCAGCAGGGCGCGCCGGCGTTCCCCAAGGCGGGCACGGCCCAGTACAACCAGCTCAAGGCGAGCATCGTCAACTACCTCGTCCAGAACGAGGTCATCAAGGACAAGGCCGCCGAGATGAAAGTCACGGTCACCGACAAGCAGTTCCAGGACCGCATGAAGCAGATCGTCCAGCAGGTGGGCGGCCAGAAGAAGCTCGACACGCTGCTCAAGCAGCAGAGCCGTCACCCAGGCGCAGCTCGAGGAGCAGCTCAAGGCGCAGATGCTGCAGGACGCCGTCCAGCAGAAGGTGTACGCCGACATCAAGGTCACGCCAGGCGCAGATCGAGAAGTACTTCAACGACCCGGCGAACAAGTCGCAGTTCAACGTCGCCGAGAGCGTCGACGCGCGTCACATCCTCGTGAAGACCAAGGCCGAGGCCGAGAAGGTCCGCGCCCTGCTCGAGGCCGACAACACCGACGCGAACTGGAAGAAGGTCGCGAAGCAGTACTCCACCGACCCGGGCAGCAAGAACAACGGCGGCAGCCTCGGCAACTTCCCCAAGGGCCGCATGGTCAAGGCCTTCGAGGATGTGGCGTTCGCGCTCAAGGTCGGCGAGATCTCCCAGCCGGTCAAGACGCAGTTCGGCTACCACGTCATCGAGGTCACCAAGAAGACCCCGGCCAGCAAGCAGACGCTGGCCCAGGCCAAGGCGACCATCGAGCAGCAGCTCAAGTACCAGGAGCAGGCCACGGCCTGGGAGAAGTGGCTCACCACGGCCATGGCGGACGCAGGCGTCCTCTACGCCGCCGGCTTCGACCCGGCGACGCTCACGGCCTCGCCGAGCCCGGCCGCGTCGGCGCTCGCCGCTCTGCGCCGTAAGACGGCATCGTCAGCGCGCGACGCGACGCTCGCGTATGAGCCTCACGCTCGTGTACATCGGCGCCGCCGCCGGACTGGCGCCCGCAGCTTCGCTGCGGGCCCTCTCCGGCGGCGGCGCCGTCTTCGTCCCGGCGGGCCTCGAGGGCGAGCTCCGGCGAGCTCGTCGCCGAGGCCGCCGACCCCGGCTTCGGCCGCCTGCTCGAGCTCGACCCGGCCGACGGCGAGGGGCTCGACGACCTCGTGCGGCCGCGCCGCGGCCGGCGACGTCGTCGTCGCGCTCGCCGGCCCCGGCGGGCCGCAGCTGGCGCGCGAGTTGCGGCGCCGGGCGGCGCCGCGCCGCCGGCGCGGTCCGCGCCGGCCCTCGAGCTCGTCACCGTCCCCGCCGGCCAGGCGTTCGACGACGCCCTGCTCGGCCAGGAGCTCGTCTCGCTCAAGCGCATCGTCGACGTGCTGCGCGTGGAGTGCCCGTGGGACCGCGAGCAGACGCCGCGCGACATCATCGGCTACACCGTGGAGGAGGTCCACGAGCTGGCCGACGCCATCGCCGCCGGCGACCTGCACGCCGAGCACGGCGAGCTCGGCGACCTGCTGCTGCAGGTCGTGCTGCTCTCGCTCATGCTCGACGAGGAGGGCGCCGGCGACCTCGCCAGCGTGGCGCACGACATCGAGGTCAAGCTCATCCGCCGGCACCCGCACATCTTCGCCGACGCCGTCGCCGAGACGCCCGCCGACGTCAAGAGCCGCTGGGAGCGCATCAAGGTGGAGCAGGAGGGCCGGCAAGGCATCTTCCACGACGTGCCGGCCGGGTTCCCCGCGCTGCTGTACGCCAAGAAGCTGCAGCAGCGCGCCGCCAGCGTCGGCTTCGACTGGGACTCGGCGTCCGAGGCGTTCCCCAAGATCGCCGAGGAGCACGCCGAGCTCGCCGAGCTGTTCCACGAGGCCGCGGAGGGCGAAGGCGCGCGCGGGCGATCGGCGCCGCCGGGCGGCCGGCCGACCCCCACCGCGCCGACCCGCGCGTGACCCACGAGGTCGGCGACCTGCTGTTCGCGACGGTCAACGTGGCGCGCCTGCTGCACGTGGACCCGGAGCTCGCGCTGCGCGAGGCCGGCAACCGGTTCGAGCGCCGCGTGACGGGGGCGGCGGAGCTCGCCGCGGCCGACGGCAAGGACTGGACCTCGCTCGACCTGCAGGCCCAGGAGGAGTACTACCAGCGGGCCAAGGCGGGGAGCAGCCGGACGCCGGTCCGGGCGGCGAGCCGCCCGCGGACGCCGGCGCCTGAGCCGTCCGGCGGAGCGCAGGCCGCCGGCTCCTCCCGAGTCATCTCCGGTCCGTCCACGGGAATGCTCCCGGTGTGAGGCCTCGCCACCCGCGGGAACGGTCGCCGGACGACCTCTGTGATACCGTCCGCCTGAGCCCCGGCCCCGCGGGCGGGGCGAAGCCCGGACCGGGGCTCTCGACCCCGGCAAGCCAACGCGAGGAGGACCCCGCGCAATGACCACCATCATCGACGTCACAGCACGGCAGATCCTCGACTCCCGCGGCAATCCCACGGTCGAGGTCGAGGTCGAGCTCGAGTCCGGCGCCGTCGGCCGCGCCGACGTGCCCTCCGGCGCCTCCACCGGCGAGTACGAGGCGGTCGAACTGCGCGACGACACGCGGCGAGTACCTGCGGCAAGGGCGTGCGCACAGGCCGTCGACAACGTGAACAACGTGATCGCCGAGGAGATCGTCGGCTTCGACGCCACCGACCAGCGCCTGGTCGACCGCATGCTCATCGAGCTCGACGGCACGCCGAACAAGGCCAAGCTCGGCGCCAACGCGATCCTCGGCGTCTCGCTGGCGACCGCGTATGCCGCCGCCGCGGCGCTCGAGCTGCCGCTCTACCAGTACGTCGGCGGCGTCAACGCCTTCACGCTGCCGGTGCCGATGATGAACATCATGAACGGCGGCAAGCACGCCGACAACAACGTCGACCTGCAGGAGTTCATGATCATGCCGGTCGGCGCCGACAGCTTCGAGGAGGCGCTGCGCATCGGCGCCGAGGTCTACCACGGGCTCAAGGGCGTGCTGAAGAAGAAGAACCTGAGCACGGCCGTCGGCGACGAGGGCGGCTTCGCCCCCGACCTCGGCAGCAACGAGGAGGCCATCCAGGTGATCATGGAGGCCATCGACGCCGCCGGCTACGAGCCCGGCGAGGACGTGCGCATCGCCCTCGACCCGGCCGCCTCGAGCTTCTACGACGACGGCCAAGGAGCGCTACGTCCTCGCAGGGCGAGGGCCGCGAGCTCACCTCGGCCGAGATGGTCGACTACTACGCGGCGCTCGTCGACAAGTACCCGATCGTCAGCATCGAGGACGGCCTCGCCGAGGACGACTGGGACGGCTTCAAGCTCATGACCGAGAAGCTCGGCGACCGGATGCAGATCGTCGGCGACGACCTGTTCGTGACCAACGTCGAGCGCCTCGCCCAGGGCATCGAGAAGGGCTCGGCCAACAGCATCCTCATCAAGCTCAACCAGATCGGCACGCTCAGCGAGACGCTCGACGCCATCCAGATGGCCACGCGCGCCGGCTGGACGGCCGTCTGCTCGCACCGCTCGCGGCGAGACCGAGGACACCACGATCGCCGACCTCGCCGTGGCGACCAACGCCGGCCAGATCAAGACCGGCGCCCCGGCCGCACCGACCGCGTCGCCAAGTACAACCAGCTGCTGCGCATCGAGGAGATGCTCGGCGAGGTGGCGTACTACCCGGGGATGCGCGCCTTCTACAACCTGCGCTAGAAGACGGACGGCGCCGCGAGGGCGGCGGCCGAGCAGACGAGGCTACCCGCGCGCCCGCCCCGCGTGCCGGGCGGCGTCACGAGAACGGCGACCGCAGGTCGCCGTTCTCGTCGTAGGGCAGAGGGAAGAGCGGGCCGGCGGGGCGCAGCGCCTCGCCGGCCCGCACCTCGTCCAGCAGCGCCTCGGACACGGCGATGCGCTCCAGGTGGCCGTGTCGCGTACCCAGGCGAGCCGCGCCTCCTTCGGGTCGCTGACGCCGGCGGTCTGCATGGCGGCGGCGATCGCCTCGCGGTCGCCGGCGCAGGCGATGGGGATGCGCGCGTCCTCGGGGCAGTTGGACGTGATGCAGTTGACGTCGGTGATCGCGCGGTCGATCTCCGCGGCGCAGCGCGCCGTGGTGAAGTCGGCCATGCCGATGCCGCAGGCGTTGCCGTGGGTGGCGGCAGTGAGGCCGCGCACGAAGATCCTGGTGATGCGCGGCCGCGCCGGCCTCTCGCCGCCGCCCCAGAACGACACGCGGCCGATGACGTTGGTGTCCATGCCCGGCGCCGCTGACGTCCTTGCCGAGCTCGTCGACGACCAGCACGTCGAGCTGGTCGAACGGGCAGCCGGGGGAGCAGGTCGACGCGCGCGCTCGAGCAGCTGCGTGCTCGCGCGCGAAGAAGTCCTCCGGGCGCAGTACCTCGAGCAGCGCCGTGCGCTCGTGCTGGTCCTCGACGAGCGCGATGCCGCAGAGCACCGGCAGGCCGGCGAGCAGCCGCTCGCCGTGGTCGCGGAGCACGGCCGGGAACCCGTGGCGGACGGTGTGGCCGTGCGCCGCGAGGGCGCCGGCGTGCTTGCCGGCGCCGATCACCAGCATCTTGACGAGGCCGCTCTCGATGTCGCCGTGGAAGTCGGTGTGCGGCTTGACGCGGTTGACGACGATGACGCCGTCGGCCTCGGCGAGGTCGCGCGCGGCCCAGACCGGCCCGCCGAAGGCGCTCTCGCCGACGGCGACCACGTCCATGGACGAGACGATCTCGGCGCCGACGCGTCTCCGCGGTCACGCCCAGACCGGCGAGCATGGCGCGCTGCCCCTCGGCCGTCGCGCCGCCGTGGCTGCCCATGCAGGGCGCGATGAAGGGGTCGCCGCCGGCCTCGCGGACGGCGCCGGCGGCGGCGCGCAGGACGGCCGGCAGGTCGCCGATGCCTCGGCTGCCGGCGGTGATCGCGATGCGTGCGCCGGGCGCCGACGGAGCATGCAGACCGGCGCGCTCGAGCCCCGCGGCGACCGCCGCCGGCACGTCCACCGGGGCGTCGGGCGGGTAGAGCTGGTCCACGAGTTGCAGAAGGGGGCCGTCGTGCCTCAAACTGTCCTCCAGATACCGTCGGCCGTATCGCCGTCGAGCCTACCACGCGCCCAGCAACAACTACAAAGGAAGCGCAAGCATGTACTGTCCCGAATGCGGCAACGACGCCGGCAACGCCAAGTTCTGCCCCGAGTGCGGAGCGAACCTGGCCGGCGTGAAGGACGCTCTGGGCGGCAAGCCGGCCGCCAGGCGCCACGCCGCCAAGAAGGGCGGCAGCGCGCGGCGTCGTCCAAGGCCGCCCCGGCCGGCGGCCCCAAGCGGATCTCGCCGGCCGTGATCTGGGGCGGCTTCGGCGCTCTCGCCGTGGTCGTCATCGTCGTCGTCGTCATGGTCTCTGGGGGCTTCGGCGGCGGCGTCCGGCAGCGGCGACTACGGCCAGCGCGAGCGGCGGCCCGGTCCAGGCCGTGACCGCGGACACGAGCGGCAGCTACGGCGACCTCGTCTCCCGCGCCAACGACCTCTACGACAAGGGCAACACGCAGTTCCAGAACCAGAAGTACGATCAGGGGGCCGCGTACTTCACCGCCGCCGCCAAGGTCTACGCGGCGGCCTGGAAGAAGCAGCCCGGCGACCCCGGCGTGGGCACCGACTACGCCGTGGCGCTCTTCTACAGCGGCGACATCCCCGGCGCCCTCAAGCAGGTCGACGCCGTGCTGGACGCCAATCCGGACTTCCAGAAGGGCTGGCTCAACAAGGGCATCTTCATCAGCCACCAGGGGCAGCTGGCCAAGCAGGACGGCGACAACAAGCAGGCCGACGAAGTACTTCGACGAGGCGCGCCAGGCGCTCACCAAGGCCGTCGCCCTCGACTCCAAGTCCGAGGCCGGCAAGCAGGCCGACTCGTTCCTCCAGTCGCTGCCGAAGTAAGCGCGCTCACAGACGCGCGAGCACCTCCGTTCGCGGCCGCCGGGCAGGGACATCCGCCGGCGGCCGCGAACCCTTTAGGTGAGAAGGAGCCGCCCTGCGCAGTGCGGGCGGCACACGGCGAGCCGGGAGCAGGACAGCGTGGCCCAGGCGACCACAGCAGCGACCTCCAGGAGCGGGGAAGTCGCGCCGCGCGCCGACAGGCGCGAGGCCGCTACGCGCCGCGCCCGCACCTCGGTCGCCTCGCGCTGCTCGCGCTGGTCCTCATCGGCGCCTCGTTCTACGTCTCGCCGCTGCGTGACTTCTTCAAGCAGCAGGACCGCTACGAGAAGGCCGCGGCCGAGTTGCAGGCGGCGCGCCTGGACAACGCCGCCCTCTCCCGCGAGGCCGACCTGCTCATCACCAGGGCGTACATCGCCCAGCGCGCCCGCTCGGACTCGCAAGCTGGTGCCCCCGAACACCCAACTCTTCGTGATCAAGGGTCTGCCGGGCAAGGAAGTGGAGACCAGCTCCAGCACGGCCACTCCGCCGGTCGAGGCCTCGATCTCGGTCCTCGACCGCGTCGAGGACCTGTGGCGCACGCTGCTCCACTGAGGCGCCCGTGACGGGGACTGCCGCGCCGAGGCGCCTGTGAGCGGCGCGCCGCCTCTGGTGGCCGGCGCGGACGTCTCCGTCGTGGCCGGCCAGCTCGGCCGCGCGCCCCACGCCATGAGCGCCGTCGCGGCGCGCTGCCCCTTCGGGTTCCCGGCCGTGGTCGAGGATCTGCCGTACGGCGAAGGGGGCCGGCCGTTCCCGACGCTCTTCTACTGCACCTGCCCCACGCTGGTCGCCGCCGTCTCCAGACTGGAGAGCGACGGCGGCGTGGCGGCTGGACGGCGCGCGCTGGCCGCCGAGCCGGAGCTGGCGCGCTCGGCGGCGGACGCCGCCGCCGACTCTGCCGTGCGCAAGCGCCGATCTCGTGCGCGCGCTACGGACTCGCGATGGTCGACGGTGGCGCCTCGCTCGCGACCGGCGTCGGCGGCGTGAGCGACCTCCTCGCCGTGAAGTGCCTGCACGCGCACGTCGCGCACGCGCTCGCCCGGCCGGGCTACGTGCTCGGTGAGGCGATCCTCGCGCAGGTCGACCGACCCCTGGTGCGACGACCGCCGCTGCGCCGCCTTCGTGCCGGACGGCGAGCCTGAGGGCGATCCGGGCGACACGCCGCGGTCGGCGGACGGTGCGCGATGAAGGTCGCCGTCGTCGACCTCGGGACCAACACCTGCCGGCTGTTCCTCGCCGACGTGACCGGCGGCCGCGTGGAGCAGGCTGAGCGGCTCACGACCGTGGTGCGGCTGGGCCAGGGCGTCGACGAGACCGGCCGGCTGCACGACGACGCCGTCGCCAGGACGCACGCCTGCCTCGCCGGGTACGCGCCGCGCCTCGAGGCCTACGGCCCGGCGCGGCGCCTCCTCATCGCCACCAGCGTCCTGCGTGACGCCAAGGACGGCCGGCAGTTCCTCAAGGCCATCAAGTACGACTTCGCACTGCCGTGGCGCATCCTCAGCGGGGAGGAGGAGGGCACGCTCGCGTTCCGCGGCGGCACCTCCTGGCTGGCGCCGGCCGCCGCAGGCGCTCGGCGCCCGGCGCGTCTCCGCCGACGCCGATCCGGCCGTCACGGCCGACCCGCTCCTGCTCGTCGACATCGGCGGCGGCAGCACCGAGTTCGCCGTCGGCTCCGCCGGCCGGCCGCCCGAGTTCGTGCGCAGCCTCGACGTCGGGGTGGTGCGGCTCACCGAGCGCTTCTTCCGCCACGACCCGCCGGAGGCGGCGGAGGTCGCGGCCCTCACGGGCCACGTCGCCGCCGCCATCGCGGGCGCCGTGCCGGCGGAGCTCCGCGCCGCGGTCCGCGGCGCGGTGGGCGTCGCCGGCACCTACACGACGCTGGTCGCCAACAAGCTCGGCATGACCGAGTACGACGCCGCGGCTCGTCCAGGGCCACGTCCTCACGCTCGCCGACGATCGACGCCGCCGTCGCGCGCTTCGCCGCGCTCACCAGCGCCGAGCGCGGCCGGCTGCCGGGCATCCAGCCCGGCCGCGAGGACGTGATCCTCGCCGGCGCCCTGATCGCCGGCGAGGCCTGCCGCGCCTTCGGCCTCGACGCCGTCCGCGTCAGCGAGGCCGACCTCCTCGAGGGCGCCGCACTCGCCCTCGCCGACGGGTCGCTCACGGCGCGCTGACCCGGCCCCGTCGGGCCATCGCACCAGCGAGATCTCTCGGGTTGACCCGCCCCTGCCGGCCCGGTAGCGTGCCGCCAACGCACGTCGTCTGTCCCGGGAGGTCCCACGTGCTGCTGCGTCGCCTGGCGATCCGCTACGCCATCGCCGCCCCGATCTTCGTGTTCGCCGCCTGGCTCGTCGTCACCGGCGCGCTCGGGCCATCCTCCTGACCAGCAGGAGCAGTCTGACGCGCTCGCGACGCCCGCGTCGCGACTCGAGCGTCATCTATCGGACAGCAGACCACCCGGCGGCACCACTTGCCACGCATCTGCCCGGGCGCACCCGTCATATACTGCAGCCGTGCCGGAGTGGCGGAACTGGTAGACGCCGGGGACTTAAAATCCTCTGTCGCCGCTGGCGGCGTCCGGGTTCGAGTCCCGGCTCCGGCACCAAAAGACCTGCAAATCGACCTATCCAAGGCGCAATTGAGCGCACGGTGGAACGTGCGCCTTTGGGCCGACGGCCTGACTGCAAACACAGTGCAAGTGGGATCGGCGAGTCTCGCGTGGCGGTGCCGACTCAACGTGGTAGTAGCCTTATGGAGGACCCCACTACCCCGGCTATGACCGATCAGCGCGATTCGCGCAGCCCCACTCGACGCAGCGCCTGCTGACAACATCGAGTTGTGGAGCTGACGGTGGGTCAGGTTGAGATCGGCGTTGACACGAGGTCGTTGCCTGCGGGGGGCGCGGCGAGTAGAGATAGCCCTTCCAGGAGCGGACGAGGCGTTGCCTTCGTGGCCCGCGACGAACGAGACGTCGTCGCGGCTCCCGTCGTCCAGTCTCCCGCCAGGTGCTCGCGGACGCGGACCTGGCCAAGCAGGTCACGGCACCGCTTGAGCCTCTTCTCCGAGACGCCATCGGCAGGAAGGTCTCGTAGGTCAGCGAGACGTCGCCGAGCGCCTGTCCGCCATGAACATGGCCAGCAGCTGATCGAACTGCTGGCGGTGTTCCCGTGAAGCTGTGACACGCTACACTACGATCGGCTGCGGTGCCGATCGGGGGAGAGTTGGAGTTGGTAGAGCTGGTCATCCAGGAGCGATGAGGCCGGAGGGACAAGCCATGGGGCCGGACATGAAGACATCGGCGCTGATTGTTGTGGACATGGTCAACGACTTTCTGCGGAGCGACGGATACATCGACCGAGTAAGAAAGGAGCATCCGGAGGTCCCGATCGATCTGGAGTTCCTCGCTTCGACGGTCCCCAACATCGAGAGGCTCGAGGCGGAATTCCGGGGAGCCGGTCGCCCCGTGATCCACATGAAGCAGTTGTTGGAACCCGACTACGCCGATGCCTGCTTCCCCTACTGGCGGTTCCCGGACGAGCCGGGAGCCCTCAAGTCGCAATTCGCGGTATGCGGCACCTGGGGCGCGGAGACGGCTGAGGAGGTAGCACCCGAAGCCGGGGAGAAGATGATCATCAAGAAAGGGTATGACGGCTTTTACAGGACCGCTCTTGAGACAATTCTCCGCAACCTGGGGGTCACAACCTGCGTCACGACCGGGGTGACGACGGCGGTCTGTGTCAGCGCGACAACGCGAGGCGGGGTCGAACGGAATTTCAGGATGATCGTGGTGAGTGACGCCACTGCAGAGATACGCAAAGAGTGGCACGAGGCTGAGCTAGCCGTTTTGGGCTGGGCTTACGCGGACATCAGGACGACCGAGGAGGTCCTCGAGATGCTCGCGGAGGTCTGAGACGGAATGGGCATGGTTCCTTCGCCAAACAACTGCGCATCCACCTTGGCGGCTCGGGCACGGGCCGCTGTGGATCCGCCGAGCCGCTGGATAGCGACCAGTCCCTGTCCTCGCTGCTCTTGATGGGGCCAACGCACCGCGTGTAACCTGCGAGCGCGACGACCTGCCGTGTGGCCACCGGCGCTGCGGCGAGCCAGCTCTTGCGCTTGTTGGACCGACACCCTACGTGCCTACCCGAGCCACACGTAGAACTGCGCTGCGAGCAGGGTAGCGCCCTCGATAGTGACGGCGGAAGCGCCGAGGACGACGCACGCCGCGCCCGGGGCTCGGACCGGCCGCCCCGGCGAGCTGGCAGCCAGAGGGCGAGACCGAGGCCGAGACCGACGAGTGCAGTGCAGCGAGCAGGGCCTTCTCGGCGGTCTTCGCGATCTTGGCGGCCGGCATCGCCGGGGTGGCCTTCTTCGTGCTCTGGGCACGCCTGGCCTTGTAGCACTCCTTGCATAGCTAGTAGACGCCGTGCTATCCGGCCCGGACCGCCTGTGCGGCGCGCTCCCCGGCGGAGCCCTCGCCCCTTCGTCCAACTTCTCGCGAAATAGTCAACGGTAATGACTGTTCACACGCTCTAAATGCGAGTACCTTGTTCTATGCTGCCTAGCGGCTGCTCGTCTCTTTCGCGGACGGGCTCCGAGGTGGCCGGGCCGTGGGCCGATCCCGCGGGGGACTCCAGGAAGAGGGATCGATGCATCACAGTAGCCGCTGGTCGCGCACATTCTCGCTCCTGTTGCTGGCCGCGATCATCGCGGCCGCGGTCGCCGCGGTCGCGGCGGCGTCCGGAGCCGGCGCGCAAGCGCCGTCACCACCGAGTCCGGCGGCGATGACGCCCAGACAGATGGCCATGGCCATGATGTCGAGCGGGAGCCACCGCGTCGGCGATCTCGTCTACCACGGGCACGTCACTCCGGCGCAGCGCCAGGAGGCGGCGAAACGGGCGGCCGCTCGCGCGGCAGGCAGCCAGGTCGCGGTCGGCGACTCCGGCCGTGCCGGTGACTTCGGCCGTTCCCGACTACTGGGGTCCCTACCCGAACTGGGCGTTCACCCCGCGCGGGCTGCGCAAGTTCATCGACCCCTTGCCCGACCTGGCGGCGGCCACGCCCGACACGACGACGTTCGCGGGCAGCGACTACTACGAGTTCGCCGTCGTGCAGTTCGCAGAGAAGCTGCACAAGGACCTCCCGAATCCCACGACGCTGCGCGGCTACGTCCAGCTGGAGACGCCGGTCAACGCAGCCACGAGCGCCCACGTGCCCCTGCAGTACCCGGACGGCAGTCCCATCCTCGACACCAACGGCGCCCAGGTCTACGCGTACGCCGCGCCCACCTACCTCGGGCCGATGATCGTCGCGCAGCACGGCAGGCCGGTCCGGCTGCGGCTCACCAACTACCTCCCGACCGGGACCGACGGCAAGCTCTTCCTGCCTGTGGACACCACCATGATGGGCGCCGGCATGGGCCCCGACGGTGAGGCCGCCGGCAACTACCCGGAGAACCGCACGGTGCTCCACCTGCACGGCGGCGACACCGTGTGGATCAGCGACGGCACGCCCAACCAGTGGATCACCCCGGCCGGCGAGCCGAGCGTGTACAAGAAGGGCGTGAGCGTCGTCAACGTGCCCGACATGGTCTTCGATCCGGTCACGCACGCGGCGCTCGGCCTCGAGGGCACGGCGACCGGCACGTCCGATCCGGGCCCCGGCTCGCAGACGTACTTCTACACCAACAACGAGAGCGCCCGGCTGCTCTGGATCCACGACCACGCCCTGGGCATCACGCGTCTCAACGTGTACGCCGGCATGGCCGGCGCCTACCTCCTTCAGGACGCCACCGAGAAGGGGCTGGTCGACAAGGGCGTCGCCGCCGGCGGCCTGCCCGCCGACCAGATCCCGATGGTGATCCAGGACAAGACCTTCCTGCCCGGCGCCTCCGATCTCGCCGCGCAGGATCCCACCTGGAGCTATCTGCCGGGCCTGCCGCAGACACAGGGCAGCCTCTGGTTCCCGCACGTCTACATGGCCAACCAGGATCCTTACGACGACACGGGCGCAGCCGACAAGGGCCGCTGGGACTACGGCCCCTGGTTCTGGCCGGTCTTCGGCACGGCGGCCGGCCTCAAGCACGACGTGATCCCCAACATCTATGCGGCCAACGGTGAGCCGGCGTTCTCCCCCGGCACGCCCAACCCGACGATCGTGCCCGAGGCGTTCATGGACACGATGCTCGTCAACGGCAAGGCCTACCCGTACAAGAAGGTGTCCCCCAAGCCGTACAGACTGCGCATCCTCAACGCGTGCAACGACCGCTACCTGAACCTGCAGCTGTACACCTCCGCCGACGGCGGCGGCGGCAAGGGCGCCAAGGCCAGGGCCAAGGTGGCCGCCAACGGCACCATCAAGAGCGTGACCCTGCTCAAGCACGGGCACGGCTTCACCAAGGTCGCCCGGCGTCTGGATCTCGCCCTCCGACGGCAAGGGTGGGGGCGCCATGGTCGTGGCGCAGGTCAAGCACGGCGCGATCAAGTCGCTCACGCTGACCGTGCGCGGCAGCGGGTTCACCCCGGGCACCAAGCCCCGGGTGACGATCGGCTCGAGCAAAGAGGTCAAGATGGTGCAGGCTCAGCCGAGCAAGTCACGCCCGAAGAACTGGCCGGACGACGCCCGGGCAGGGCGGCGTTCCTGATCCTGCCGCCCGCGGTCCGCACTTCATCCAGGTCGGCAACGAGGGCGGGTTCCTGCCGGCTCCGGTCGACCTTCCGAACCAGCCCATCACCTACAACTACAACCGCCGGGACATCGTCGTCCTCAACGTCGACAAGAAGACGCTGTTCCTCGGGCCGGCGGAGAGGGCCGACGTGGTCGTCGACTTCTCCAAGTACGCCGGCAAGACGGTCGTCCTGTACAACGACGCTCCCGCTCCGGTGCCGGCCTTCGACCCGCGCAACGACTACTACGCGGGCGACCCGGACCAGCGCGACACGGGCGGCACACGCTCCACGCGGCCCGGCTACGGCCCCAACACGCGCACCGTCATGGTGTTCAAGGTCGCGGCCACCCGCAAGCACCCCCTGCCCTCGTCGTATCTCTCCAAGCTGACGACCAACCTCGCCGCCGCGTACACGGCGACGCAGGCCAAGCCGATCGTCCCGGAGACGGCCTACCCCGGCCCCTACAAGGGCGCCAAGGACACCTACTCCCGGATCGAGGACAACTACCTCACCTTCACTCCGATCGGCGCCACCGACGTCATCAACAGCGTCACCGTGACCGACGGCGGCTCGGGGTACGTCACCGCTCCGAACGTGACCATCTCGGCTCCGGCCTCCGGCACCCAGGCCACGGCCACGGCGGTCCTCACCGGCGACGTGGTGACCGCGATCCAGGTCACCGGCGGCGGCTCCGGCTACTCCGGCACCCCGCCGGCGACCGTCACCATCGACCCGCCGCCCTCGGGCACCACGGCGACCGCGGTCGCCAGTCTCGACCTGGTGAAGTACATGGAGCCCAAGGCGATCCAGGAGCTCTTCGAGCTGAACTACGGCCGCATGAACGCCACGCTCGGCGTCGAGCTGCCGTTCACCAACTCCACGACCCAGACCACCATCCCGCTCGGCTACATGGACCCGGCGACGGAGATCATCAACGGCTCCGACGCGGCGACGCCGGTGGGCAGCCTCAACGACGGCACGCAGATCTGGAAGATCACCCACAACGGCGTCGACACGCACGCCATCCACTTCCACCTCTACAACGTGCAGCTCATCAACCGCGTGGGCTGGGACGGGGCCATCAGGCCACCCGACCCCAACGAGCTCGGCTGGAAGGAGACGGTGCGGATGAACCCGCTGGAGGACGCGATCGTCGCCCTGCGGCCGGTGGCTCCGGACATCCCGTTCAAGGTCGGCGACAGCATCCGGCCGCTCGACCCGACCATGCCGATCGGGGCGCCGCTCACGCTCACGAGCCCCACCGACGGCAACCCGGTCACGGTGCCGAACGACCTCACCGACTTCGGCTGGGAGTACGTGTGGCACTGCCACCTGCTCGGCCACGAAGAGAACGACATGATGCGGCCGCAGGTCATGGAGTTCGCGCCGGCGCGCGCCGTCCGACCTCACCGCGCTGGCTCAGCCGGGGACGCAGATCGACCTCGCGTGGACCGACAACGCGACCGCCAACCCGGCGGCCACCAGCGTCGTGATCGAGCGGGCGACGGACGCGGCCTTCACCACGGGTCTGACGACGTTCTCCGTCGACCCGACGGCGATCGCCTACTCCGACACGTCCGTCGCCGCGGCGACCACCTACTACTACCGCGTGAGGGCGGAGAACGCAGTGGCGTACTCCGCCTGGTCCGACGCGGCGACTGCGACCACGCCGTGACCCACTAGCCACAGTCCCGCATGCACCGGCCGACGGCCGGGGCCGGAGGCCGCAAGGCTCCCCGGCCCCGGCCGTCGGCTCGAAGCGCGCAAGGAGCGAGCGCTCGCCTGAACCGGCCCGCCGCGAGCCGACCATCCGGTCGGCTCGGCGGGCCGGTATGGTGGCGCCGTCCACTGCGCGTGCGCTAGGCTCGGGCCATGACCACGCTCACCGACATCGACGGGTTGCTGCTCGACATGGACGGCGTGCTCGGCGTGTCGTGGACGCCGCTGCCGGGAGCGGCTGCGGCGGTCACGCGCCTGCACGCCGCCGGCGTGCCCCTGCGCGTGCTCACGAACACCACGGCGCTGCCGCAGCCGCGGTTCGGCGCGGTGTTGCGCGAGGCCGGGTTCCCGTTCGCCGACGGCGACATCCTCACGGCCTCGGTCCTGGCGGGCGCCTGGCTGCGCGAGCAGCGCCCGGACGCGCGCGTCTTCCTGATCGGCGACGGGCAGCCCGAGGACCTCGAGGGCGTCGAGCTGGTCGGGCGCGGACGGGGCGCCGGACGTCGTGCTCGTCTCCGGCGCCGACGAGTCGTTCCGCTTCGAGACGTTCAATCGAGTGCTGGCGCTCCTGCGCGACGGCGCCGAGCTGGTGGCCATGCACCGCAACCTGTTCTGGCTGACGCGCCGCGGCGAGAAGCTGGACGCCGGCGCCTACCTGCTCGGCCTCGAGGCCGCCACGGGGCTCGAGGCCGTCGTCCTCGGCAAGCCGGCGCCCTCGTCGTTCCTCGC
This sequence comes from uncultured Thermoleophilia bacterium, assembly GCA_963834905.1. Lineage (GTDB taxonomy): Bacteria > Actinomycetota > Thermoleophilia > UBA2241 > UBA2241 > CAIXSE01. Next base: position 21,140 of record CAWIDR010000033.1, read on the forward strand.
CGGCCTCGCCGGACTCGGCCTGCCGGCCGACCGTGTGGCCATGGTCGGCGACGACGTGGAGAACGACGTCCTCGCCGCCCAGGCCGTCGGCATCACCGGCGTGCTGGTGCGCACGGGCAAGTTCCGCGAGGACCAGCTGGCCCGCGCGTCGGGCACGCCGGACCACGTCGTCGGCTCCATCCTGGACGTGCCGGAGCTGCTCGGTCTCTGAACCCGCCTGCGGGGCCGTCGCTCTCCTTGTGTTTCCGCCCTCAAGCCCTATCATCGGACTGTGAACATCGTGCGCGCCCGCGGCCGGACGGCCGCCACAAGCGCACACCGAAAGGGGTCAGAATGGGTTGGGTAGCGCTCGCGATCGTCGTCATCATCGTCTTGTTCATCGTCATCGGAGTCGCCTCCGGCATCCGCATCGTGCGGCCCACGCACCGGGGGCTCGTCGAGCGCCTCGGCAAGTACAGTCGCTTCGCGGGGCCGGGCATCCACCTCACCATCCCGTTCGGCATCGAGCGCATGTACCAGGTGGACATCCGCGAGACCCTCGTCGACGCGACGCCGCAGACGATCATCACCAACGACAACCTCAACGCCCGCGTCGACGCGCAGGTCTACCTCAAGGTCAAGTCGGACGAGGAGAGCGTGAAGGCGTCGCAGTACAACGTCGCCAACTACCAGGTGCAGATCGTCCAGCTCGCGCGCACGACTCTCCGCAACATCATCGGCACCCTGAGCCTCAAGTCCGCCAACAGCGAGCGCGGCCGCATCAACGAAGAGCTGCGCACGACGCTGCGCACCGAGACCGCCAACTGGGGCCTCGAGATCCTGCGCACGGAGCTCAAGGAGATCGACCCGCCGGCGGACGTGCAGGAGACGATGAACAAGGTCGTCAAGGCCGAGAACGAGAAGATCGCCGCCGTCGACTACGCCACCGCCACCGAGACGCAGGCCGACGGTCAGCGCCGCGCCGAGATCAAGAAGGCCGAGGGCATCAAGCAGGCCAAGGTCCTCGCCGCCGAGGGCGAGGCGCAGGCCATCCAGCTGGTCAACGAGGCGGCCGAGAAGTACTTCGTCGGCAACGCCCAGGTGCTGCGCAAGCTCGAGACCGTGGAGAAGGCGTTCTGGCAGAACGCCAAGATCGTGGTGCCGTCCGACGGCAACCTCGTCAACGTGATCGGCGACCTCGCCGGCATCGCCCCTGTCCCCGTGAAGGCGCCGCAGCCCAACCCCACGCCCGGGCAGCCGCAGCAGCAGAGAAGGTAGCTCGGCGACAGAGAGAGCCGCATGCGGCGGGCCGGAGGCGGAAGAGCCTCCGGCCCGCCGTTCATCGTACGCGCCGGCCGGGTCCACGCCCCGCCGGCCGCGCCGGCTACGCCTTCTTCTTGCGCGGCTTCTTCTCTTTGGGCGGCAGCGACGCGGCGTAGGCCGCCGCCTTGCGCACCCACTCGGTCGCGACCGCGCGGTCGGCCACCATCTCGGCCGGCGGGGCGACGTACTCCTTCATCGCCCGGCCCGGCATGGGCTCGAACGGCCTCCCGCCGGCGGCCGCGATCTCGGCCCGGTCGTCCTCCGAGAGCCGCAGCATCATCGTGTCCTGCCACACCCCGGCGAAGAGGTTGCCGCCGGTGAAGTACGCCGGGCAGCCGAACATGGGCCGGAAATCCACCGGCTTGTCGAACTCGATGCCCGAGACGATGTCGTCCAGCAGCTTGACGAGCTTCTCGTTGGGCTTGTCCCAGGGACTCATGGCGCCTCCCGGTCGGGGGTCACTTCTTGTCGTGGCGCGGCACCACGAGCACGGGGACGTCGCTGTGATGGAGCAGCTTCAGGGCGGTGGAGCCGAGGAACGCCGCCGACATCGCGCCCTCGCCGTGACTGCCGACGACGATCGCCACGGCCTGCTTCTCGCGAGCGGCCTCGAGCAGGACGTCGACCGGCTTGCCCTCACGCACCTCGCCGCTCGCGCGTACGCCCGCCTTCTCGAGCTCGGCGCACGCCTCGGCGATCTGCTGGTCGCCGAACCCGCGCACCAGGTCGACGTGCTGGTCGTACTCGGCGCTCATCATCAGCGGGGAGTCGGTCATGCCCATGGGGACGTAGCCCATCGTGAACTCGAACGCACTGACGACGAAGACCTCGCCGTCGTCGAGGTGCTTCGCGATGTCCGCGGTGTCCGCCAGCGCCTTCTTGGCGCAGTCGGACCCGTCATAGCCCAAGACGAGCGTGGTCGGCATGGTGCCCTCCTCACGTGGTTTCCTGCAGGGACTATTGCACACGGAGCGCGAGGGCGAAACGGAACCGGGCGCCGGTCGCCCGCGAAGACCAGGGGACGACGCGCTTCGCGCGGGCCGGGCGTCAGGCGGCGCGGCGCAGCGCCCGCCGGGCGACGAGCCCGCGGTGCGGCGCGAAGACGTACGCGAGCAGGAAGGCGCCGGTGGCGATGAGCACGACCGCCGCCCCCGACGCCACGTCCAGGTAGTAGCTCGCGTACAGGCCGGCGACGCTCGAGGCGGCGCCGATCACGGCGGAGACGGCCATCATCGCCGCCAGGCGCCGCGTGAGGAGGTAGGCGGTCGCCGCCGGAGTGACCAGCATGGCGGCGACAAGCCCCACGCCCACGGTCTGCAGGCCGACGACGATGGTGAGCGCCAGCAGGATGAGCATCGCGAAGCGCAGCGTCTCGGGCCGCTTGCCGAGCATGTGCGCGAGCACGGGATCGAACGACGCCAGCTGGAACTCCTTGAAGAAGGCGATCAGCACCGTGAGCACGATCACCGCGAGGATCCCCGTGAGCCAGAGGTCGGCGACGCTCACGCCGAGGACGTTGCCGAACAGGATGTGGGTGAGGTCGGTGGCGTAGGACCGCACCGTGCTCATGAGCAGGACGCCCAAGGCGAGCGCGGCGGCGAAGAGGATGCCGATGGCGGTGTCCTCCTTGAGGCCGTCGCGGCGCGAGAACACGCCGATGCCGACGGCGACGAGGATGGCGGCGACGAGCGCGCCGAGCAGCAGGTTGGCGCCGACCAGGTAGGCGATGGCGACCCCGGGGAGGATCGCGTGCGCCAGGGCGTCGCCGAGGAACGCCATCGCACGCAGCACGACGAACGCGCCGATCACCGAGCAGAGCACGCCGACGATGAGCGAGGCGAGCAGGGCGCGCTGCATGAACTGGAGCGTGAACGGGTCGGTGAGCCAGGTGATCATCAGCGGCCCCGCCGTGCGGCTCGTGGCTGTGGCGCGTGTTCCTCGCCGTCGCCCAGGTGGCCCTGGCAGCACTGGTCGATCACGGCCATGCCGCCGAGGAAGAGCGCCTGACCGCCGAACGCCTCGCTGAGGTGCTCCTGGGTGAACACCGTGGCCGGCTCGCCGTAGGCGATCAGCCGGCGGTTCAGCAGGGCGGTGAGCTCGAAGCGCTGCGCGGCGGTCTCCATGTCGTGCGTGCTGACGAGCACGGTGATGCCGCGCCGGCGCAGGCTTGTCGAGGAGCGTGAGCAGCGCTTCGCGGGCTCCTACGTCCACGCCCGTGAAGGGCTCGTCCAGCAGCAGGACGTGCGGCTCCTGGGCGAGCGCCCGGGCGAGGAACACGCGCTGCTGCTGGCCGCCGGAGAGCTCGCCGATGGCGCGCCGCTCGAGCTCGGCGATGCCGAGCTCGTCCAGGCAGCGCGCCACCACCTCGCGGTCGGCGGCCCCGGGCCGGCGGAACCAGCCCAGCTGCCCGTAGCGGCCCATCATGACGACGTCGTGCACCGTGACGGGGAAGCCCCAGTCGATCTCCTCGCGCTGGGGCACGTACGCGATCGTGTCGCCCGTGCTTGCCCGGCGCCCGGTCGCGGAGCAGCATCGTGCCGGAGCGCACCGGCAGCAGGCCGACGAGGGCCTTGAAGAGCGTCGACTTGCCGGCGCCGTTGGGGCCGACGATGGCGACCTGGGCGCCGTGCGGCACGCTCATGGTGACGCCCTCCAGCGCGGCCCGGCCGCCGTAGGCGACGGTGACGTCCTCGAGCAGGAGGCAGGCTGCGGCGGTCGCGGTCGGGTCGCGGCGCTCACTTGAGCGCCTCCACGATGAGCCGCGTGTCGAACTTCATCATGTCGATGTAGGTCGGCGCGGGGCCGCCGGGCGCCGTGAGCGAGTGGTCGAGCAGGTCGGTCACGACCTTGACCCCCGTCTCGGCGCCGATCTGCTGGGCGAGCTGCGGGTTGTCGGTCGCGTCGACGAAGATCGCCCTGACCCCGGCGGTGCGGATGGTCTTCACGAGATCGGTCAGCTGCCGCGCGGTCGGCGTGTCGCCGGTGGTCGCGCCCGGGAGGACGGTGCCGACGATGCTGAACCCGTAGCGGTCGGCGAAGTACCCCTGGCTGGCGTGGTCCATCACCAGCTTGCGGTCCGCCGCCGGGATCTGGGCGACCTGCTGCCTGATCCAGGCGTCCAGGGCGGTGAGCTTCTTGTCGTAGGCGGCGGCGTTGGCCTTGTAGGTCGCCGCCCCGGCGGGGTCGGCCTTGCTGAACGCCGCCTCGATGTTCTTCACGTAGGTCTTCACCAGCTCGGGGTCGAGCCAGAAGTGCGGGTCCGTCTCGCCCGCCGCCAGGGCGGGCTCTCCCGGCTTGGGCGACCGGGACGTGAGGCCGGCTGAGGCAGTCGACGATCGTCGAGTTGCCGATGGCGTTCTGCAGGGTCGTGAGCAGCGTGCCCTCGAGGCCGCCGCCGTTGATGATGACCAGGTCGGCGCCGGCCACGGCCTTGAGGTCCGAGGGAGTGGGCTCGAACGCGTGCGGATCGGTGCCGCGCGGGATGAGCGACTGCACCTGGAAGCGGTCGCCGGCGACGTTCTGGGCGATGTCGGCGAGGAACGAGGTGGAGGCGACGACGTCGAGGGCGCCGGAGGAGGCGCTGGTCGCAGCGCCGCAGCCGGCGGCGAGCACACCGGCGACCAGGAGCAGCGCGGCCGCGAGAAGCGTCTGCAGGCCGCGCCGCCTCACCCGGCGCCTCCCGGCGCTGGGGCCTTGCCGGCGGCGCGGCAGCCGGTGCAGAGGCCGCTGAGCTGCAGGAAGTGGTCGGTGATGCGGTAGCCCGTCTCGTGTGCGGCCGCGTCGACGATGTCGCGCATGTCGCAGGCGGTGAACTCGGTGACGCGGCCGCAGGCGCTGCAGACCACCGTGTGGCCGTGGGCCGCGCTCGCGGGCACGAAGCTCTCGCAGTGGTCGGGCCCGTGCACGCGGCGCAGCGCGCCCATCTCGGCCAGCACCTCCAGCGTCCGGTAGACGGTGGTCAGCCCGAGCTCGGGGCATTGTGCTCGCGCCGAGTCGTAGACCTGCAGGGCGCTGAGGCTCGACGGGGCGGCGGCGATGGCGTCCAGTACGGCCCGCCGCTGACGTGTGAGGCGAAGGCCGCGGGCGGAGAGCTCCGCCGAGACCAGGGCGGTGTCGAAGCTCACGGGCGACCTCCTTTCTGAAAGTGAAAACCGCTTTCAATAAGGAGGGAAGCCTAGCAGGAGCGGGCAGTGCGGGCAAGGCAGCGCCGCAGACGCGACGCGCGGGGGAACCGATCGACGGGGCCGGCCCGGCGAACGCCGGTCAGGCCGGCCGCATCACTGCTGCGACGCGTACGGGCAGGCGGCGATGCAGATGCCGCAGATCTGCGCGTCGACGCTGGTGATGAGCGTCATGTGGTGGCGGCAGGCGCCGGCGTCGAACAGGAGGTCGCGCGCCATGCCCGGCCGCCACTGCACGTCCCGGCCGCAGCCGGCGGGGCAGGCGTCGACGCACTCGCGGCAGGCGCCGCAGGAGCTCTCGCGCACGGGCTCGCCGGTCGGCAGTCCGAGGTCGGTGAACACGGTGGCCAGACGGACGGCCGGCCCGAACTCCGGCGAGACGAACAGGGCCGTCTTGCCGATCCACCCGAGGCCGGACTGGGTGGCCGCCGTCTTGTGCGGGAACGGCTTGTGGCCGTTGGTCTTCTCCATGGTGGCCTGCACGCGCTCGGCGGCGTGGCCGTGCACCTTGAGCACGTCGACCAGGGTGCCGGTGGCGTCGTCGAGCGCGCTGTTCACCCGCAGGTACTCCTGGTGGTAGTCCTGCGTGGGTCCGTACCGCAGCCCACGTACGACCAGCGGATCCAGGCGCATGAGGATGGAGATGGCCGTGGGGTACGCCGGCGCCTGCGGCAACCTCGGGTCGTTGGCGGCCACGCCCCAGGCATCGACCTCCTTGGTGCGGAGGATCTGGCCGATGGCGTGCCGGTCGAGAACTTGAAGCATGTGACCTCTCTGATGAAGCGCCGGGGTCGCAGATGCGGGCAGCACGGGCCCCCCGCCGGTCTCCATCCTCGCACCGCTTGTGCAACGTCGACAATGGACGGGGGAACGGATTTTCACTGCTGGGTTGTCCTTATTGGACACCGGCGTGACTGGACAGGGAGCGGCGGGAAACGTGCTTCGTTTCACAAGCGGAGTTTATTTTTATAGGACCGCGGCAACACCCCAAGGGCAGACCGAGATGAGGAGGAGGTGAGACCATGGGACCTGTTCACTTCAACAAGACACGTGTGAAGCAGGAGGATCGCTACGGCAAGCGCCGCAAGTGATCGAGGCAGACGATGAGTGGATCATCCGACATCGTAGCGTCGCCACCCGGGAGGGGCGGTTCCGTGAGTCAGGACCGCCCCTCTCGCCGCGTACGGGGCCGGCTCGCAGCCGGCCGTCGGGCGCTCAGTCCGTGCGCCGCGAGACCCTTCGGGCTCGCGCCCGCTCACTAGCACTACGGCGCCTTCGGCGCCTACGGGCATCAGTCCGCCTGGAAGCCCCGCAGCCGCAGGCTGTTCGTGACCACGGTGACGCTGCTCAGCCCCATGGCGGCAGCGGCGTAGATCGGGTTGAGCAGGATGCCGAACGCCGGGTAGAAGACGCCGGCCGCGAGCGGGATGAGGGCGACGTTGTAGGCGAAGGCCCAGAAGAGGTTCTGCTTCACCGTGCGGATCGTCGCCCGTGAGAGCTGCACGGCGGTGGCGACGCCGCCGACGTCCCCGGACATGAGCGTGACATCGCTCGCCTCCATGGCCACGTCGGTGCCGGTGCCGATGGCGATGCCGACGTCGGCCTGGGCGAGCGCGGGGGCGTCGTTGATGCCGTCGCCGACCATGGCGACCCGGCGGCCGTCCTGCTGCAGCGCCGAGATCTCGGAGGCCTTCTGCTCGGGCAGCACCTCGGCGACCACGCGCTCGATCCCGACCTGCGCGGCGATGGCCTGCGCCGTCGCCGCATGGTCGCCGGTCAGCATGACCACGTCCAGGCCGAGCTGCTTGAGGCGGGCGACGGCCGCCGCGGAGCTCGGCTTCACCGTGTCGGCGATGGCGATCGCCCCGACCGGCTCGTCGTCGACGACGACGGTCACGACGGTCTTGCCCTGGCCGGCCAGGGCGGCGGCCCGCTCGCCGGCGTGGCCGGCGAGCCGCTCGTTGCCGGCGACCACGGTGTGGCCGTCCACCTCGGCGCGGATGCCGTGTCCGGCTATCGCCTCGAACCCGGTCGCGGCCGGCACGTCCAGACCGCGCTCCGCGGCGGCGGCGAGGATGGCCACCGCCAGCGGGTGCTCGCTGCCGCGCTCGGCGCCGGCCACGAGCCGCAGGAGTCGGTCGTTGTCGACGCCGGGTCCCTTGACGCCGTCGACGCCGTCGCCGGCGCCGAACAGCACGACGTCGGTCACCCGCGGCTTGCCCTCGGTGATGGTGCCGGTCTTGTCGAGCACGACCACGTCGAGCTTGTGCGCCGTCTCGAGCGCGGCGCCGTCGCGGATGAGCACGCCGTTCTCGGCGCCTTTGCCGGTGCCGACCATGATCGCCGTCGGCGTCGCGAGGCCCAGCGCGCACGGGCACGCGATGACGAGCACGGCGACGAAGTTGAGGAGCGCGTAGTTGAGCGCCGGCGACGGCCCGAACACGAGCCACACGACCAGCGTGATGGTGGCGATGACGATCACCACCGGCACGAACCAGGCGGCGATCACGTCGGCGAGGCGGGCGATGGGCGGCTTGGAACCCTGCGCCTGCTCGACGAGGCGCACGATCTGCGCCAGCGCCGTCTCCGACCCGACCTTGGTCGCGCGGAACGTGAACGAGCCCGTGGTGTTCATGGTGGCGCCGATCACCTCGTCGCCGGGGTGCTTGCCCACGGGGATCGGTTCGCCGGTGAGCATGGACTCGTCGACCGCCGAGGAGCCCTCCTCGACCATGCCGTCCACCGGCACCTTCTCGCCGGGACGCACGAGGACGACGTCGCCCACGAGCACCTGTGCGACGGGCACGTCGCTCTCGACGCCGGCGCGGATGACGCGCGCCGTCTTGGGCTGCAGGCCGATGAGCGCCTTGATGGCGGCTCCGGTCTGGCCCTTGGCGCGCGCCTCGAGCAGGCGTCCAGTGAGGATGAGCGTGATGATGAACGCGGCGGAGTCGAAGTACATCGGCACGCTCATGCCCTGGTGCTCGAAGAGGCCGGGGAAGAGCACGCCGAGCACGCTGTAGAGGTAGGCGGCCGACGAGCCCATCGCGACCAGCGTGTTCATGGTCGTCGTGCCGTGCTTCAGCGCCGACCAGGCGGTCGTGTAGAACTGCCGGCCCACCCAGAACTGCACGACGCTCGCGAGCGCCCACAGGAAGTAGCCGTTGTGCATCCAGGAGGGCAGGAACGTGAACCACTCCATCTGCATCGTGCCGGCGAAGATGATGATGCTGAGCACGAAGCCGACGGTGACCTTGAGCTTGAGCCTGCTGTAGGCGGCGGCGCGGGCGGCCTCTTCGGCGTCCGCCGCCGCCTCGATGCCCTCCTCGCCGGTGCCGGGCGCCGGCTCGACGACGTCGTAGCCGGCGCCGCGCACGGCCTCCACCAGGTCCTTGTAGCTCGCCTGGCCGGGGATGTACGAGACGGTCGCCTTCTCCGTCGCCAGGTTGACGTCGGCCTTGAGGACGCCCGCGGGCATGCGCAGCGCCTTCTCCACGCGGCTCACGCAACTCGCGCAGGTCATGCCGATGATCGGCAGCGTCTCCTGCGCGGTCACGACTCCGTACCCGGCGCCCTCGACGGCGGCGACGAGGTCGTCGGTCGAGACCTCGCCGGGGTCGAACGTGACGGTCGCCTTCTCGGTCGCCAGGTTCACGGCGGCCTTGTCGACGCCCTGGACCTTGCCGATGGCCTTCTCCGTGCGCGCGACGCAGCTCGCGCAGGTCATGCCTGTGATGGGCAGTTCGATGGTCGTGTCGCGGTCGCTCATCTTGCTCCGGTCATCAGTTGGTCCGGGCGGCGCTCCGCCCTGCCGCGCTTAGTGTTCCCGCGCTCAAACGATGGTACCTCCGGGGGTATATGGAGGCCACCTCTCCTGCCCGGCGCGGGCGGCGGGCGGACCGGGCGGCGGGCCGCCCGGAGGCCCGCCCGCCGCCGCCCGGAGGCGCTCTCGCCGCCTGCCCCGGTATGATTGTCCGCGGCAGCGGCAGCGACGAAGCGAGAGACCATGGCCATCTGGGACGCGCAGCACGAGACCATCGACCGCGAGCGGCTGGCGGAGCTGCAGCTCTCGCGCCTCCGGGACATGCTGGCCAGGGTCTACGACCGCGTCCCGTTCTACCGCAAGCAGCTGGATGCCGCCGGCTTCGAGCCCGGCGACCTGACGAGCCTGGACGACCTCGCCGGCCTGCCCTTCACCGAGAAGACGGACTTCCGCGACAACTACCCCTACGGCCTGTTCGCCGTGCCCATGAGCGAGGTCGTCGAGATCCACTCCTCCTCCGGGACCACCGGCAAGGCTGTGGTGGGCGGCTACACGAAGGCCGACCTGGAGCTGTGGACCGAGCTCGTGTGCCGGCTCGCCGTCGCCGCCGGCGCCCACGACGGCGACATCGCCCAGATCGCCTTCGGTTACGGCATGTTCACCGGCGGGTTCGGCCTGCACTACGGGCTGCAGCGCGCCGGCGTGGCGGTGCTGCCCATCAGCGCCGGCAACACGGCCCGCCAGATCCAGTACATGAAGGACTTCGGGACGACCATCCTCATCGCCACGCCGTCGTACGCGCTCTACATCGGCGAGGTGCTCCAGAGGCGCGGTGTGCCGCTCGAGCAGCTGCGCTTGCGGCTGGGGATGTTCGGCGCCGAGCACTGCAGCGAGGCGATGCGCGCCCAGATCGAGAGCCGGCTGCCGATGCGGGCCACTGACAACTACGGGCTCACGGAGCTCACGGGCCCCGGCGTGGCCGGCGAGTGCGAGTGCCGCAGCGGCATGCACATCTCCGAGGACCACTTCTTCGCCGAGTGCCTGGACCCGGCGACCGGCAAGCCGGTCGCCGACGGCGAGGTCGGCGAGCTCGTGGTCACCGCGCTCACGCGCGAGTGCTCGCCGGTGCTGCGCTACCGCACCCGCGACCTCACCTCGCTCACCCGCGAGCGCTGCGCATGCGGCCGCACGACCGCGCGCATGGGCAAGGTGGTCGGCCGCACCGACGACATGTTCATCATCAGCGGCGTCAACATCTTCCCGTCCGCGATCGAGAGCGTGCTGTTCCAGATCGAGGGCGTCGAGCCCTTCTACCAGATCGTGCTCGGGCGCCAGAACGGGCTGGACACCTTCGAGGTGCACGTCGAGGTCACGGACACGCTCTTCGACGGCTGGCTGGACGACCTGCGGGCGTTCGAGCGCCGAGTCACCGAGGAGCTTCGCTCGGCGCTCCTCGTCCGGCCCAAGGTCAAGCTGGTGGAGCCGGGCAAGCTCGAGCGCAGCGAGGGCAAGGCCCGGCGCGTCATCGACAAGCGGCCTTCCTGACCGAGGGGGCGCTTGCCGGCCTGTGGTCCTTCCGGCCGGGCGGGCGAGGCCAACCGGGCGCAAGGCCGGAGTGGCGTACGTGAAGCCGGCGGTGTGAGCCCCCGCTTCACACCGCCGGCGTAGTCAAGGTCGACTTGGAAAGCCCTCTCTCAGAGTCTTCCGGTCTCCTGACCACTACATCGGGCAGCGGCGACGTGGAGCGCATAGAACAGGCGTCTAGACGCGGGAAGCACGCGTCGCCGCGGCTGGCTACGCCTCAGACGGTGACGCGCAGGAGCTCGAGGTAACTGGTGCTGCCCGCGAGGACCTTGGCGACGCCGTCCTCGCGCAGCGACGTGACGCCCTTCGAGCGCGCCAGACGCTGGATCTCGAGGACGCTGCCGCCGGTCGCCACGACATCGCGCAGTTCGTCGTCCACGACGAGCACCTCGTAGAGGCCGAGGCGGCCGCGGTAGCCGGTGCCGAAGCACTTGGCGCAGCCGACGGGCTCGTAGATCTTGAAGCGCTTCCTGGGAGCCGGCCCCAGCCCGAGCTCCGTCCAGCGGGTGTCGGTCATGGTGGTCTCGCTGCGACAGTGGGGGCAGAGCCGGCGCACCAGACGCTGGGCGACGAAGCAGCGCCAGGCGGCCGCCACCAGGTAGCGGGGGACGCCCATCTCGACGAGGCGGTTGACCGCCGCCGAGGCGTCGCTGGTGTGCAGCGTGCTGAACACCTGGTGGCCGGTGATCGCCGAGTCGGCCGCCATCTTGGCGGTCTCGAGGTCGCGGATCTCGCCGACCATGATGACGTCCGGGTCGGCGCGCACGAGCGCGCGCAGCGCCTGGGCGAAGGTGAGACCGATGGCCGGTCTGACCTCGGTCTGGATGATGCCCTCGATCTTGCGCTCGATGGGGTCCTCCACGGTGTACACCTTGCGCTCGGGCGTCTTGATGAGCTCGAGGGTCGTGTACAGGGTGGTCGACTTGCCCGAGCCGGTGGGGCCGACGATGACGATGCCGCCTTCGGGCGCCTTGAGCGCCGTCTCGAAGCGGGCCAGGTTGTCGTCGACGAGGCCGAGCGACGCCAGCGTGGGCGGCAGCGGAGAGACCTCGAGGATGCGGATGGTGAGGTTCTCGCCGTACATGCTGGGGATGGACGCGAGGCGCAGGTCGACGGACTCGCCGCTGGACAGTTCGAAGCTCGTGCGCCCGTCCTGCGGCAGCCGCCGCTCGGCGATGTTGAGGTTGCCCATGATCTTGAGGCGGCTGATGATGCCGGCCTGCAGCTCCTTGGGGAACTCGCGCATCTCGTGGAGTACGCCGTCGATGCGGCAGCGGACATTGAGAGAGTCTTCCGCCGGCTCGAGGTGGATGTCGGACGCGTCCATGCTCGCTGCGTCGGTGAGCAGCGAGTCGACGATCTCGATGGTGTCGGCGTCGATCTCGCCGGCGGCGCCCGGCTCGTCGACCTCATCGCGCGCGTCCTTGAGCTTGCCGCGCGAGCTGAAGTAGATGGAGACGGCCTCGTCGAACGCCCGCTCCGTGCAGATGACCGGCACGACGCGCTTCTTGGTGCGCATGCCGACCTCGTCGATGGAGATGACGTCCAGCGGGTTGGTCATGGCGACCACGAGGCTGCCGTTGTCGTCGAGGCTGAGTGGCATGAGGCGGCGGCGCACGATGAAGTCGCGCGGCAGCAGCCCGAGGGCGGCGGGCTGGGGCGTGGTCTGCGTGAGATCGACCACGCCGATGTGCATCTGGCCGGCCACCGCGGTGACGATGTCCTGCTCGCTCACCAGGTCCTCCGCGACGAGGACCTCGCCGAGGCGCCCGCCGCCGTCGTTCTGGCGGGCGAGGGCGCCGTCCAGCTGCGCCTGGGTGACCAGGCCGCTGGCGACGAGCACGGCGCCCAGCTTGAGGCGGCCGTTGGTACGCTGCTTGCGGCCGCTCACCAGCGCGTCGAGCTTGGGCCGGAGTTCGTCCGGCGAGAAGGGCTTGGTGACGTACTCTGAGGCGCCGGCCCGGTGCGCATGCTCGAAGGTCGTGAAGTCGCTGGCCGACGAGAGCACCAGCAGCGGCGTGCCGCGCAGGCCGGGGTCGCCCGCCATGAGCTGCATGAGCTCGTAAGGGTCAAAGGTCACCAGGTCGAGGTCGAGGACGATCGCCGACGGCGGATCCTCCCGGAGCATCCGGATGGTCCCGGGGTCGCCGAGACTCGTGGTGACGCGGTAGCTGGACCCGAGCGTCCTCGTGAGCTCGCTGAGCAGCTCGGTGTCGTCGTCGATGATCGCCAGGGTCTTTTTGGGCGTGTTCGGCACTCCGACCTCCCGCCGGGTCAGCACTCAGTCTAGCGCATCGGCAGGCACGCGCGCGGCTCGACGCGTGGTCGCGCGGTGGACATACGCAGACGGCGCTGGACGACGCGGCGTGGAGGGAAAAGTGCCGGGCCGGCGGGGGCCTTCGGCGGATGCGGGCTGTCCGCCTTTGTTCGAAGGAGACCGGCCCGGCTGAGAGAGAGGATGAGATGCCGGGCCGAAGCCCGGTGAGTAATCCTTTACCCGGTCTCACCGAGCCTATCGGCACCCGGACCGGCGCCTTGAGGAGCGCCGGCGTCAAAGCGTTGTCAGGCCCGGCGTCGGCTATACTCCGGCGACAAAAGAGCAAGGAGCGACAGTGTTCAGCAAGATCCTCATCGCCAACCGTGGCGAGATCGCCATCCGCATCATCCGCGCCTGCCGCGAGCTCGGGGTCAGGTCGGTCGCGGTCTACAGCGAGGCCGACGCCGAGTGCCTGCACGTGCGCTACGCCGACGAGGCCGTGTGCATCGGCCCGGCGCCGGCCGCGCAGAGCTACCTGGTCATGCCGGCGCTCATCCAGGCGGCGCTGCAGAGCGGCGCCGAGGCGATCCACCCCGGGTACGGGTTCCTCGCCGAGCGCGCCGAGTTCAGCCGCCTCTGCCGCGAGCAGGGGATCAAGTTCATCGGTCCGTCCCCGGAGAGCATCGGGCTCATGGGCGACAAGGCGGCGGCGCGGGCGACGATGACCGCCGCCGGTGTCCCGGTGACGCCCGGCTCCGAGGGCATCATCGAGAACGCCGCCGACGCCGAGGTCGTCGCCCGGGACATCGGCCTGCCGGTCATGATCAAGGCTTCGGCCGGCGGCGGCGGCAAGGGCATCCGCATCGCCCGCGAGGCCTCCGAGCTGGCCGGCGCCGTCCGTCAGGCGCAGGCAGAGGCCGAGGCGGCGTTCGGCAACGGCGCCGTCTACGTCGAGAAGTACATCGGCGCGCCGCGCCACATCGAGATCCAGGTGCTCGCCGACGGCAAGGGCCACGGCATCCACCTCGGCGAGCGCGACTGCAGCATCCAGCGCCGCCACCAGAAGCTCATCGAGGAGGCGCCGTCGCCGGCCGTCAGCCCCGAGTTGCGCGCCCAGATGGGCCAGGCCGCGGTCGCGGCGGCCGTCGCCGCGGAGTACGAGGGCGCCGGCACCGTCGAGTTCCTGCTCGACAGCGACGGCAGCTTCTACTTCATGGAGATGAACACACGCGTGCAGGTCGAGCACTGCGTCACGGAGGTCGTCACCGGCATCGACATCGTGAAGACGGGCATCCGCATCGCCGCCGGCGAGGGTCTGTCGCTGCGCCAGGAAGACGTCGTCGTGAGCGGCCACGCCATCGAGTTCCGCATCAACGCCGAAGACCCGGCCGAGGACTTCATGCCCTCACCCGGCGTCGTCACCCAGTGGATCCCGCCGGGCGGCCCCTGGGTGCGGTTCGACAGCCACGTGTACCAGGGCTACCTCGTGCCGCCGTTCTACGACAGCCTGCTGGGCAAGCTCATCGTCTGGGGCCGCGACCGTGAGGAGTGCCTCGCGCGCTCGCGCTGGGCGCTCGACGAGTTCCTCGTGGACGGCGTCAAGACGGTGATCCCGTTCCACCGCATCGTGCTCGACCACCCGCTGTTCATGGCGGGCGACGTGAACACGCACTTCATCGAGGACCATCTCGGGTAGAGTCCCGGCCGGCGCAAGGTCGGGCACGACGAGTCGTGGACGAGCGGCAAGGAAGAGGAGTAGCGCCGCTCAGGGCGTGTAGCCGACCAGCCACCCCAGGAGGAGCGCGGCGCCGACGACGCCGGCGCCGATCATCCATTCCAGCATCCCGCGCGGGCCGAACACGAAGATCTCGAGCGCCACGACGATGGCGACGCCGATCAGCCCCCAGAAGCGGTCGAGGAAGTCGACCGACCAGGCGAGGCTGCGGGTGGCCGGCGTGGCTCTCATCGCCTGATCCCGCGCGTGCGCATCAGGCGCCCGCGCCGTCCGGGTCTTCGCCGGGCGCGGGCCTGACGGCGAAGCCGGCGGCGGCGATCTGCGCCAGCAGCTGGTCCGCCGCCGGCGCGAGCAGCGCGGCGACGGCGGCGTCGCTCTCGCCGCGCCCGCTGAGCGTGACGCGGATCACGCGCGTGCTGCCGAGGACCTTGGCGCGCGACTTCACGTACACCGACGGATGCTGCTCCTCGGCGGCGCGCAGGATGTCGGCGATCGCCGACTCGTCCTGCAGTTCCACCTCGAGCGAGCGCTCTTCGTAGCGGGCCGTTCCGAAGACCTCCGCGACCAGCGGTCCGAGCGAGTCGTCGACGATCGCCTTGAGTTCACCGGGCACGCCCGGGAGCGAGACGATGCGCGTGTCGCCGTTGCGGCAGAGCACGCCGGGAGCGCCGCCGATGGGGTTGACCAGCGGCTCCGCGCCGGCCGGCAGCCACGCCATCTTGCGGCGGTTCTCGTTGAGCTCGGGGAACGGCACGTAGCCCGCCGCGAAGAACTCCTCGTACTTCGCGGCGACCATGCGCTCGGCCTCGGCGTGGAGCTCCAGCGGGACGCCGAGGCCGAGGGCCACGCCGACCAGGGTGCGGTCGTCGCTGGTGGGTCCGAGGCCGCCGACCGTGAACACAAGAGCCGGGCGCCGAGCGAGGCAGCTGCGCAGCTCGGCGCCGATCGCGTCCACGTCGTCGCGCAGCATGACCGTCCGGCGTACCAGCCCGCCGAGTGCCGTGACGCGCGTGCACAGCCAGTTGGTGTTGGTGTCGAGCACGTCGCCGATGAGGACCTCGTTGCCGGCGGAGACGACCTCGACGAGTGGCGCGCCGGTGGCCGGGTCGACGGGGCCATGGGTGGGGATGCTGCCGCTCATGGCCTTCAGTCTGGCAGACGCCGGTCGGCGCGGGCAAGGCGGCACGGTGCGTGGCCCGCGATCCATGGCCGCGTCACCGCGTTGGGTATACTCCCGTACGTCCCGGAGAGGAGCCCCTGATGAAGCCCTTGACCATCGTCCAGCACGAGCCCGACGACCCGCCCGGCAGCATCGCCGTGGCGCTGACCGAGCTCGGCGTGCCGTTCGAGGTGTGCCGCGTCGACCTGGCCGAGGAGCTGCCCGCGTGGCCGGACGAGACCGCGGGCCTCATCAGTCTCGGCGGCTCCATGCACGCGACGCAGACCAAGGACTACCCCTTCCTGGCGGCGGAGATCAAGCTCATGCGCCGCATGGTCCACGAGGGCGGACCCGTGTGGGGCATCTGCCTGGGCGCACAACTCCTGGCCATCGCGGCCGGCGGCGACGCCTACCGGCGCAAGCACGCCGAGGTCGGCTGGACGACCATCGAGAAGGTCGCCGACGACCCGCTGCTCCACGGCATCTCCTCGCCGTTCGTCGCCTTCAACTGGCACGAGTACTCGTGCAAGATCTCGCCGACGTCGCACCTGGTCGCGACCTGCGGCGACGGCGTACAGGTCTTCCGCGCCGGCGGCAGGGCCTGGGGCACGCAGTTCCACCCCGAGGTGGACGCGGAGATGGCGCCCCACTGGGTGCGCGACGCGGTCAAGGAGCAGAAGCACCTCGGCGCAGGGTTCGAGGAGCAGCTGCGCCGCGAGACGGACGAGCGGCTGCCGGGGTACCCGGCGTTCTGCCGCCGGATCACCGAGAACTTCGTCGTCCAGTCCGGGCTCCTGCCCGGCTGAGCTCCGCCGGCTCGGGAGCCCGCCGACCTGCGGTCCGGCCCCGTACGCACAAAGGCGACGCTCTCGCGTCGCCTCGTGCACCCTTTTCAGGGCAGCCCCCCGGGGAGGGGGGCTTGTGAAAGGAGCCATGGGGTGGTACCTGGAGGTACCTTGCGCGGGGGAGGGGTGTGTGGAGGGGGACTCCGCCGCGCAGACGGTATATTACCACCACCCCAACAGTTGAAACCACTTCCGTAGTGTTAAGCAATATGAAGTGCCCGACGGGTGCTCGGAGCGAGGAGCGGAGGGGACAGGGGATGGAGCGCGCGACGGCCGGCCGGGGGCCGCGGAAGACGCTGTTCGAGGTCGAGCGCGAGAAGCGCTGGCGCATCTGGCTGCTCTTCGCCCTGCTGCTGGTGCTGGCGTTCGTGACCGCCTGGGTCGCCTGCGTGATCGTCTTCGGTATCGCGTACCTGTTCGTCGCTCGCGAGTCCGCGGTGGTGGCCTGGCTGTTCACGCCGCGCGGCGTGCTGGTGGTGCTCGGCGCCGCGCTCGTCTTCTCGCTCCTCTACTGGTGGCTCGCGCAGCTCGGCGCCCGCGACCGCCTCTACGCCGCCATGCACTGCCGGCCGCTCGACCCGGGCGACCGCTACCACGAGCGGCTCGCCAACATCGTCGAAGAGATGCGCATCGCGACCGGCGGCCCGCGCATCCAGTGCGTCACGGTGCGCACGGTGGGCTTCAACGCGTTCGCCTTCAGCGACCTGCACGGCGGTGGGGTGATCGGCGTGACCGAAGGAGCCCTCGCCAGGCTCTCGCGGCAGCAACTGCAGGCGGTGGTGGCGCACGAGTTCGCGCACATCCTGTCCGGCGGGTACGTCACGGTCACCGTGTCGTGCCTGCTGTTCGGGATCTACTCGTCGCTGGTCGAGAAGCTGGACGATGTGGCCGACGCGGGCGCCGACACGGACGCGGCGTCGGCGACGCTGGGCATGGTCCCGCTGCGCTCCTGGCTCTGGCTGATGCAGCTGGCGTCGTCGGTGGTCAGCTCCGCGCTGAGCCGCGAGCGGGAGAGGCAGGCCGACCTCGCGGCGGTCAGGTACACGCGCGACCCCATCGCGCTCGCGGAGGCGCTGCGCACCGTCGGGCGGCACCCGGGAGGGGCGGGCTACATCCCCGAGGGCCTGGCGCCGCTCTGCATCCGCGCCACCGGCAGCCTCGGCTGGCCGGCCGTCTCGTGGCGCGACTCACACCCGCCGCTCGAGGAGCGGATCGGCGCGCTGCTCGGCGTGGCCCACGTCTCGCGGGCCGAGTTCGAGGGGCAGGCCGAGCGGGCCGGCGAGGACCTCGAGCGCCGCGAGCACTGGTCTCCGGCGCCCGCCCCGGCGCGGGACAGCCCTGCCGGTCCGGTCGCCGCCGCGGCCCGGCCGGGCGCCGCCGCGGCGCCCGCCGCTCCTCCGCCCGGCGCCGCGACTCCGCTGGCTCGGGGAGCCGGCATGGCCTGTCCCGGCTGCGGCGCCGCGCTCGTCCGCGCTCCCTACGAGGGCATCGACGTCGCGCTCTGCGACCGCTGCGGCGGCCGGCTCGTGACGACGTCCGAGATCGGCAAGCTGCTGGCGCGGCGGGACGTCGCCTTCACCGAGGGACAACGGCGCCTCGCCGACCTGCTCACCGCCGGCGGCGACCGCTTGCGCCGGGCCGCCGTGCTCGCCCGCGGGCGTCCCGGCGTCTCGCTCATCCCGTGTCCCAGGTGCGCCGCGCCGATGATGCGCCGCCACTACAGCTACGAGTACGCGGTGGAGATCGACTACTGCAGCCTCTGCGACCTCACCTGGTTCGAGAAGGACGAACTCGAGGCGCTGCAGGTGCTGGTGGAGCGGCAGACGGGCTGACGCAGGGACCTGGCGCGGGCCGGGGCGTGGTCGCGTGACCGGCGGCCACGCTCGGGCGACAGCCGCGGCATCGTCATCTAGACTGGAGCATCGCACCGAACGGGAGGCTCGCGCGTCTCCCACGTCGGTCCCACGCCGGACTATCGGCGCGACCCTGCCCGCCACGGCCCCTTGACCCGATGAACGATCACGAACGCGACCGAGATGCCGCCTCCGTGCCGAGCCTGCTCGCAGGCCGGTACCGCATCGTCTCGCCCCTCGGCAGCGGCGGGATGGCGGACGTCTATCTGGCCGAGGACGAGCGCCTGGGCCGCCTCGTCGCCGTCAAGGTGCTCAAGGCGCGGCTGGCCGCCGACGACGAGTTCCTCGAGCGCTTCCGCATCGAGGCGCGGGCGGCGGCCAGCCTCAACCACCCCAGCATCGTCGGCGTGTACGACCGCGGCAGCGATGACGGCGCCACCTACATCGCCATGGAGTACGTCACCGGCGAGTCGCTCAAGCAGCGGCTGCGGCGCGGCGGAGCGCTCCCCCAGGACGAGGCGGTCACCATCGCCCTCGCCGTGCTCTCGGCGCTCGCCGCCGCGCACGCGCGCAAGCATCGTGCACCGCGACGTCACGTCCTACAACGTCATGCTCGACGATGGCGGACGCGTCGTGGTCACCGACTTCGGCATCGCGCGCATGGGCGACTCCGCGCTGACGCGCACCGGCGCGATGATGGGGACCTCGTCCTACCTCTCGCCGGAGCAGGCTCAAGGGCGGCAGGCGGACGAGCGCTCGGACCTGTACAGCCTCGGCGTCGTGCTCTACGAGATGCTCACCGGTCGCGTGCCGTTCCGCGGCGAGACCGACGTGGCCGTGGCGATGCAGCACGTCTCGACCGCCCCGCCGAACCCGCGCACGCTCGAGCCGGGGGTCTCAGAGGCTCTCGCCGGCGTCGCGATGCGGGCGCTCAGCAAGAATCCGGACGACAGGTTCCAGACGGCCGACGAGTTCGCCGCGGCGCTGCGCAAGGCACGCCGGCCGGGGCGGGCCGTCGCCGACGACGGCGTGAAGGCCGCCGGCGCCATCGCCAGCGTAGGAGCAGCCGGAGCCGCGGTCGCCGCCGGCGCGGCGGGGGCGGGCGTCCTTGCCGCCGTCGCCGGCGCCGCGCCGGCGGCTGCGCCGGCGAGGACGCCGGTCCCGGCCCCGGCCCCCACTTCCGTCGGCCCGCCGCCCGTCCGGCAGCCGGCCGCGCCGGCGTCCGTCCCGGAGCCGACGGCGCTGGTCTCGGACGCGCCGACGCGGTATCGCTCGGGCGAGCCGGCGACCATCGTGCGGCCGCGTCGCCGGCGCCGCCGGCGCACCATCGTGCTGGCCGTGGTGCTGGTGGCTCTGGCCGCGGCCGCGGCGTGGGCCGCCTACACGTATGGGTTCGCACCCGGGGCGACCGTCCCCAAGGTCGTCGGGCTGGCGCGCCCCGACGCGACCGGCGCGATCCGCGACGAGGGTCTTCGCCCCGTCCTGCACTACGTCTGGGCCGACAAGTACGCCGAGGGCGCGGTGGCACGCCAGTCTCCGCGCGGCGGCGCGTCCGTGGACGACGGCGTCAAGGTCGACCTCTGGGTGAGCCGCGGGCCGCTGCACATCCCGTCACCCGACCTCACCGGCCTCGCCGCGAGCGTCGCCCAGAGCCAGCTGCAGAGGGTGTCCCTCAACGCCAAGAGCCGCCGGGCCGCGTCGGACGCGGCGCCCAAGGGACAGATCTTCAAGCAGGTCCCGGCCGCCGGGGCGACGGTCCAGCGCGGCGACACGGTGACCTTCTGGGTGAGCAGTGGCCCGCCCAGGGCGTTCGTGCCCGATGTCGTCGGCCTCTCCCAGGGCGACGCCAAGGCGCAACTGGAGGCCGAGGGCTTCGTCGTGAGCTCGGACTACGTCGCCGGCTGGGGTTCGATGCCCGGCAACGTGGTCGGTCAGGATCCCGCGGCCGGCACCCGCGGCCGCGCCGGTGACGAAGTCGTGATCCAGGTCGCCGTCTTCTGACCCTCGGGGGCGCGGAAGCGTCGGCCCGTCCTGTCCTGCGTCAGCCCGTCCGGCCCGGCCGCGTGCGCGGCTCCACGGCCGGGAGCTCCCAGGCGTCCGGCCGCTGGTAGGTGGGGCCGCCGGGCGCGAAGGGCCTGCCGGCGGCCTGCCCGCGGGCGCCCGTCTTGTCGCGGCCGATGGCGCCCAGGAGGTCGGTGATGCGGTGCGCCACCACCGCGAGGCCGTGCTCCTCGTCGTTCTGCAGTTCTCCGTCGACGAGCAGGTACACGGCGTCTTTGAGCACCCGCCCGTACTTGAGGTAGACGTCGTTGAAGACGACCACCTGGCCCAGCTCGGTCTCGTCCTCGAGCGTGAGGAACATGGTGCGGTGGCCGCTGCGGATCCACGGCATCTGGGCGCGCTCGAGGACCCCGGCGACGCGGACGCGGGTGCCGTGGCGGACCTCGGGCAGCCGCCCCATGGGGGTGACCCGGAGCGCCTCGACCTCGTCGCGCACGAAGTGCAGCGGGTGGGCGCTGACGTTGAGGCCGAGCAGCTCGAGCTCGATGCCGACGCGCCGTTGCGCCGGCCAGTCGGGCAAGAAGGCGAGCGGCCCGAACTGCTCGTCGAGGGCGAGGCGCGGCTGGTCGAGCCCGTCGCCGGCGACGTCCTCACGCCGAGGCCGAATGCCCGGCCCGCTTGGCCCCGGCGTAGAGCAGCGGCACCTGCGCCACGAGCTCCTCGCGGCGCACGCCGAGCGCGTCGAAGGCGCCGAGCCGCGCGAGGTTCTCGGCGATCTCGCGGCTGACGCGCGTGCGTGCCACGAAGTCCGACAACGACCGGTACGGTCCGTCGCCGCGCGCCGCGACGATGGCGCGTCGCGCCGTCGCGCTCATCTCTTTGACGTACGCCAGCCCTACGCGCAGCGCCGTGCCGTCGTTCTCCACCTCGAACCACCCGCCGCTCAGGTTGGCGTCGAGCGGGAGCACCTCGAGCCCGAAGCGCCGCGCGTCGTTGAGCACCACGCGCGGTGAGTAGAACCCCATGGGCTGGTTGTTGAGGATGCCGGCGTAGAACTCGGCCGGGTAGTGCGCCTTGAGCCAGGCCGAGGCGTTGCAGACGATGGCGAAGCAGGCGGCGTGCGCCTTGTTGAAGCCGTAGGCGGCGAACCCGCGGAGCTGGCGGAAGACCTCGTCGGCGACCTCCTGCGTGGCGCCGAGGGCCATCGCCTTCTCGACGAAGTTGCGGCCGATGGCGTCCATCTCCTCCATGGAGCGCTCGTGGGTCATGGTGCGGCGGAGCAGGTCGGCCTCGGCGAGGCTGAAGCCGGCGACCGCAGCCGCCACCTCGATGACCTGCTCCTGGTAGACGATGACCCCGTAGGTGCGCCGCAGGATGCGCTCCATGGCCGGGTGCGGCACGACGACGGGCTCCTTGCCGTGCCGCCGCCTGATGAACGGCGCGATCATGTCGGCCTGCAGCGGCCCCGGGCGGAAGAGCGAGATGGCCGCGATGACGTCCTCGAAGTCGCGCTCCTGCAGCCGCGTGGCGAGGTTGCGCTGCCCCGAGCTCTCGAGCTGGAACAGCCCGACGGTGCGCGCCGAGCGGATGAGCTCGTAGACCTTGGGGTCGTCGCGCGGCAGCTCCCAGGCGCTGACCTGCTCGCCGGTGCGCGCCTCGATGCGGCGCACGGCCTCGGCGATGGCCGAGTGCATCTTGAGCGCGAGGATGTCCATCTTGACGAGGCCCAGCGTCTCGACGTCGTCCTTGTCGAACTGGGCCACCACGACGCCCTTGGCCGCCCACTGCAGCGGCACGCGGTCGGTGAGCGGGTCGCGCGAGAGGATGAACCCGCCCAGGTGCGTGCCGAGGTGGGCGGGGAACCCCGAGAGCCGCTCGGCGACGTCGACCAGCCGGCGGTAGTGCGGGTGCTGGAACTCGTGGTTGGCGAGCTCGGGGCGCTCGGCGAGCATCTCCCCGAGCTTGGCCGCGCTGCCCCACGGCACGCGCCGGGAGAGGCCGTTGATCTCCTCCGGCGTGAACCCGAAGGCGCGGCTGACGATGCGCACCGCCGACGGCGCGCGCACGGTGTTGACGGTGGCCACCATGGCGACCCTGTCGTGGCCGAAGCGCTCGTAGATGTACTGGATGACCTCGTCGCGGCGCGCCGAGCAGAAGTCGATGTCCACGTCCGGCATCTCGTGGCGCGCCGGGTTGAGGAAGCGCTCGAAGAGCAGCTCGTGGGCGATGGGGTCGGCGTCGGTGATGCGCAGCACGTAGCTGACGATGCTGTTGCCGGCGGAGCCGCGGCCGGAGTAATAGATGCCGCGGCCCAGGGCGAACTCGACGATGTCGCGCACGGCGAGGAAGTACTCGGCGAAGCCGAGCTCCTCGACGACCTTGAGCTCGCGCTCGAGCCGCGCCGTGACCTCGGCGGTGAGCGGCCGGTAGCGCTCGGCGGCGCCCTCGAAGCAGCGCTTCCAGAGCAGCGAGAAGGCGGTCTCGCCCGGCGGCAGCGGGTAGGCGGGGAAGAGGAGCTTGCCGAGGCCCAGGTCGAGGTTGCAGCGCGCGGCGATGCGGGCGGCGTTGGCGTAGGCCTCCGGGTAGCGCTGGAAGAGGCGGCGCATCTGCCCCGGGCCCTTGAGGTAGAGCTCGGCGTTCTTGCGTCCCAGCGGGTTGGGCAGCGGCTGGTTGGCGGCCTCGGCGGCGAGCACGTCGTGGAGGCCGGCGTCGCCCTTGACCGTGTAGTGGACGTCGCCGGTGGCGACGGTGGGGAGGCGCAGCTCGTGGGCGAGGAGGTCGAGGGCGCGCAGCGAGGCGTCCGAGTCCGGCAGCAGCTCGTGCTGCAGTTCGATGAAGTACTCGCGGCCGAAGATGCCGCGGAAGACGGAGGCCGCGGCGCGGGCGCCGGCCTTGTCGCCGGCGAGCAGCCGCGACCAGACCTCGCCGCGCCGGCAGCCGCTGAGCGCGACGAGGTGGCCGCCGTGCTCGGCGAGGGTGGCGAGCCGGGCCACCGGCGGCTCGCCCGGGTGCTCGAGGTGGGCGGCGCTGATGATGCGGCAGAGGTTGCTCCAGCCGGCGTAGTCCCTGGCGAGGAGCACCAGGTGGTACCCGCCGGCGCCGCCGGCGCGGGCGGCGGAGGGCGGCACCGTGGCCGCCGCCTTGAGGTGGGCGATGCGGCCGTCGGGGGCGAGCGCGGCCGCGGCGGCCTCGGCGCCGCCCCGCCGGGGGTCCGGCGAGCGCCGCCGCGGCCGCGGTCGGCGACGATGGCGCGCCGCCGCCGTCCGCGTCGCCGCCGTCCGCGCCCGGCTCCCAGACCCGGCCGCCCGGGCCCACCGCCGGCTCGACGGTGAGCTCGACGCCGACGATGGGCTTGATGCCGGCCGCCTTGCACGCCTGGTAGAAGCGGACGGCGCCGTACAGCCCCTCGTGGTCGGTGACCGCCAGGGCCGGCATGCCGAGCTCGGCGGCGCGCATGACCAGCTCGGGGATGCGGCAGGCGCCGTCGCCGAACGAGAAGGTGGTGTGCGTGTGCAGGTGGACGAAGCTCACGGCCGAACACCTCCGGCGCCACGCCGCGCGGGCGCGCGGCGGGCCACCTGACCGGGCTCATCCGAGCTCCCGCTCCAGCGCCCACGCCTTGCTGAGGCGGTCGTAGCGCAGGTCGACGACGCGGCCCCCGGCGCGCACCCGCCAGTACGAGCGGCTGACGTGGCCCTCGTCCTTCCACCAGCCCGTCTCGAGGACCCACGTCTCGAGCACGCGCTCGATGTGGTACCGGCGGCGGCGCCAGATGAAGGCGACCGGGCGCCGCTGCCGCTCGTCCCAGCTGACGGCGACCGGTACGGCCTCGCCGTTGGGGCCCGGGCGGCCGGCGCGGGCCCGGGCGGCGCCGGTGAGCTCCGCGCCGCCCTCGCCGCTCCGGCCGCCGTCCGCCGGCCGGTCGCCTCCGGGGGGTTCGGGTCTGTCGCCGGAGGTGGCTCCGCCGCTCGGCATGTGGGGCTCCTGACGTGCGGGTGGACGATGCTGCGGGGGCAGTGAGCGTAACACGAACATATGTTCGTGTAAACGTCGGACGGAA
>CAWIDR010000034.1:0-142827 GCA_963834905.1 uncultured Thermoleophilia bacterium
TCCTGTCGAAGAACCGACCACGACGCGCTCGTACTCCTTGGGCTGCGTCTCGATGCCCTGGGTGTGACCGGAACCTGGTACCTCCCAGATGGCCTTGGGCGCGAACGCCGCGTCGAAGTACACGGGATTGACCGACTTCTCGACCTCCTGACCGTCCTCGCCGTAGATGAAGAGGACTGCGCGCGGGGCGATCAGCAGCGATGCGTTCTTGAGCGACATGGGGACGGGCTGGCCGCCAGCAGCCAGACCGAGACGGTCTGCACCAGCGTCCTGCGGGTACTGCAGCGCCAGCTCGATCGGGCTGGGGCCGCGCGGCAGCAGCGCCTCGCGGACCGAGCGGATGCCGGCGCCCTCGCTTACCACCGCTTTGAGGCCGCGGTTGCGGGCGGCGGCCTCGAGCATCTGCTCGCCGCCCATCGAAAGGCCGAGACCGCCGATGCGCCGCCGCTGCACGTCGGGACGGCGGCGCAGCCACGCCACCGCGGCGTCGATGTCCTTGGTCGACCCCCAGCCGTAGGCGTCGGGGTCGCCCTGGCTGTCGCCGTAGCCGCGCGGGTCGACCAGCAGCACGCCGTACCCGTTCTTCACCAGCATGCGCGCCTGCTCGATCGTCCATTCGCGCGGGAAGGTGACGATCGCGGCGTGGTTCTGCGACGGCACGTACCAGGCGCCGAGGCGGAGGCCGTCGCGCGTGGTGAGGGTGACATTCTCGTGGGGTCGTCCAAGGTCGACGGCCTTGACCGGCTCGCTCGGGCGCTCGGTGGCGATGATGGCCATGCTCACGGGCAGGACGACCCAGTAGACCACGAACAACGCCGCGACCAGGAGCAGCGCGCGGCGCAGCATGGTCCACCACAGCGACCCGCCCCGCTTGCGGGAGACCCAGAGCAGCCAGACGCCCAGCACGATGAGCACGGCGCCGGCCACGAGGGGCAGCAGGCCGCAGAGCCCCGAGGCGCACACGCCCTCGACGCGCAGCCGGTCCACGGAGACGAGGCCCGTGACGGACGCGAACACGCCGAAGAGGAGCGCGAGCGGGGCGCGCAGGCCGGCCTGCAGGCGCGGCCAGAGGTCCGCGGAGAGCGCGAGGATCGCCGCCGGCAGGAGGACGGCGAGGAGGTGGTCCGCCCGCGAGACGCCCGCGCGGACGAAGACGAGATACGCCAGGACGAGGTAGACGATGATGGCGGCGGCGCAGAGGAGGACGGCCTCTGCTCGCGCGGGCCGGGGCGGCGGCCGGTGTGACGACGGCTCCGTTCGCGGCCGCGCCGTTCGCGCCGGGGCCACCGTTGAGTGGCCGGCGCCCATGGGACCGGCGGCCGACTCCGTTCCTGCGGTCGTCGCTTCTGGGGTGGTCGTGCTCACGCGGACCCTCCCAGGTCGCTCGCCGGTGCCACGCCGCTAGCCTACCGGAGCGGGCGGGGGCGGCGCATCCGGCCCCGCAGGGGCCGCTCCGCGCCGGCCGGGTCGATCGCCGGCGCGGAGGCGGGCGAAGAGCCCGCGGTCGCGCCCACCCTGAGCGGAGCGTCCCTGAGGCGGGAGACGACGACGGTCGTCACCGCGAGGAGCGCGCTCATGAGCAGCAGCGAGACGGCGAACGAGCCGCTCCCCGTGCGCAGCGGGCCCATGATGTAGACGAAGACCACGGAGCACTGGCCACAGAGCTGGACCAGCCCGTTCGACGTGCCCTCGGGCGTCGGGAACGTCACCTCGGCCGCATACTGCATGCCGATCGGCAGAGCGCCGACGATGAAGAAGCCGAGCGCGGCGAAGCTCGCGTAGAGCAGCAACGTGGAAGAGGCGAAGGCCACTCCGACGAGGCTGGGGATCGCCAGCGCCAGCGTGAGCACGAGGTAGCGGATGCGCTTGCCCTGGCGGTCCGACATCGCCGAGAGGACGACGGCGCCGATGACACCGGCAACGAGCATCACCATGCCCAGCAGGCCGGCGGCGTCGGCGCCGAAGCCCCGGGGGAGGACGATGTCGCCGATCCAGCTGCTGACGCCGTTGAAGACGCCCAGGAGCACGAAGGCCACCGCCAGGATGACGAGGAAGGGCTTGACGGTGAGCGCGTGCTTGAGGCCGTCGAGCATGAGGGCGCGGACCTCCTCGCCGGCCGGGCCGGGCGCCGTCGCGGGCCGCTCCCTCGCAAGCAGGAGGAAGGCGGCGGCCGAAACGGAGGCGGCGACACCGAACGCACAGCTGCATCGCGCCGATGGACATGACGCCGATGAGCGCCGGCGAGAGCCCCAGACCCGCGCCGACGCCGAGCATGCTGGCCAGCGTGATCAGCCCGACAGCGGTCGCGCGCTCGCCGGAGGCGAACCAGTTGGCCGGCATCTTGGTCCACGCGTTGAGCAGGAACGGCTGCGCGACGGCGATGCCGATGGTGCAGACGAGCACGAGCGTGTAGTTGCTGCCCGACAGGCCGCGCAGCACGCCGAAGACGCCCATCAGCACGACGCCGAAGCCGACGGCGGTGCGGAAGCCGCGGCTGTCGATCACCCACGCCGCCGGCAGCGACAGCGGGATGAAGGCGATCATGAAGACCATCGAGAGCAGCGTGACCAGCTGGTGCGACACCCCGTAGTAGTCCGAGGCGTCGGCGATGATGGACCCGTAGCTGATCCAGAGGACCTGGATCATGAAGTTGACGATCATGACGACGCCGAGGACGACCCAGCGGTAGCCGTACACCCGGTAGCCCCGCTCGGCGTCGCGCCGCTCCCGCGCCTCAGCCCGTCCGCTCACGTCGCTCCCTCTCCCCCGCGATCGACCGATGTGGTCGGGTCGACTGGCGGTGCTCCGAAGTCTCACCGACTGTTGATGCGCCGGTACACCGGACGCATCCGCTTGTGGATCTCGAGGAAGGTCCGATAGCGCGCATCGTACACCTCGCGGGCCGCGGCGCCCGGCTCGAACTCGCCGTCGAACTCGACCAGCCGCGGCACGTCGCCGAAGGCGATCTCGCCGAGCCCGGCGGCGGCGATCCACGCCGCGCCCCGGGCGTTCGCCTGGATCGGGTCGCGGACGCGGCGGACGACGACGCCGAGGACGTCGGCGACGATCTGGCACCAGACGTCCGACTGGCCGCCGCCGCCCACCAGGTTGATGTGGTCGACGGGCCGGCTGAGGAACTTGCGCACCGGCCCGAGCAGCCAGCGCGTGTTGAGCGCGACGCCCTCGAAGAAGGCGCGCACGATGTCCTCGCGCGTGTTGTCGAGCGAGAGGTTGTAGAGGCCGGCGCGCAGCGCGCCGTCGTCGACCGGGGCGCGCTCTCCCCAGATCCACGGCGTGTAGAGCACGCCGTTGCTGCCGGGCGGCACGCGCCCCGCGATCTGGTCGAAGATCTTGAACACGTCCGGCTGCTCCGCCTCGGCGAGCAGTTCGTCCTGATGGTAGAGCACGTTGTCGCGCAGCCAGGTGAGGTTGCCGCCGGCGGTGGCCTGCAGCGCGGTGAGCAGCCAGCGGCCGGGCAGCGCGCAGGGGAGCGACGCGATGCTCGCGAACACGTCGGTCTTCTTGAACGGCACGTGCGCGGCGAGCCACGATGACGTGCCGAGGTACAGGTGCAGCGCGAAATCGTCGGTGGTGCCGGCGCCGATGGCGGCGGCCGTGGTGTCGATGGCGCCGGCGACGACCTGCGTCTCCGGCGCCAGCCCGAGCTCCCCGGCCGCCGACGGCGTGAGCCGGCCGAGCACCTCGGTGCACTTCACGATCTCCGGCAGCTTGTCGCCGTCGACACCGCAGTCGCGCACCAGCCCGGCGTCGTACTTGACGGCGTCCGCGTCGCGGTTGTCGGTCACCCAGCTGGTCATGATCGAGTCGTAGCTGGCGGCCATGCGGCCGGTGAGCTTGAGGTTCAGGTAGTCCGGCACGTTGAGGAACTTGTGCGTGCGCTCGTAGACCTCCGGCAGCTCGTCGCGGATGTAGAGCATGTGCGCCGCAGGGTCCTTGCCGGTCGGCGAGGGCATGCCGCCGGTGAGCTTCACCCAGCGGCGGATGCGCGGCAGGCTGATGCCCTGCATGCTGAGCGGCCCGCCGAACTGCCTGCGCAGGTGCGGCGCGCCGCGCATGTCCATCCAGAGCATGCAGTCCGTGAGCGGCGCGCCGGCCTCGTCGACGGGCACGGTGCCCTCGCTCTGCGTGCTGCAGCAGACGGCGGCGACCTCGGCGACCGGCCCGTCGTGGCGGGCGAGGAGCCGCCGTGTCGCGGCGACCACGGCCCGCCACCAGTCGTCCGGACGCTGCTCCGCGCCGCCGCCCGGCAGCACGATCAGCTCGACCGGATCGAACTCCCACGCGGCGACGCGCCCGTCGATGCCGATGAGCGCGACCTTCGCGCCGGACGTGCCGAGGTCGACGGCGAGGACGAACCGGGAGGCGCTCGAGGTGGCGACCATGGCGGCAGCATAGCACCGCGCGCCGCGGACCTCGCGGGCGCAGGTGAGACGCAGCGCCGGCGCCCCGGCGCACGCCTGGTCAGCCCAGGCGCGCCTTCATCTCCGGGCTCAGCGGTACGACGAGCTCTGCGTTGTAGGAGCCCGTGGGCAGGCGCCCGATCGGGTTGTCGAAGATCTGCTGGGCCGCGACGCCGTAGGTACGCGAGATCGCGGCCGGCGAACCGTCCTCCACCTCCGGATCGACGTCGACCGCAAGGATCGACGCGGTGCCGTCGTCGTTCAGCCCGATCTCGAACGTGCGCAGCTGCTGCGGGAAGTCCCTGAGCGAAGCGGTCTCGACCTCCCAGAACCCGAGCTCCGGCCGCTCCGCGTCCGGAGACGGGAAGGCGGTGACCGCGTTGCAGTGGCGATGGCCCGCGATCCAGAGGATCAGGTTGGGACAGGCGTGCAGCTTCGCGAGCAGGTCCTCCTCCGAGCCGAAGGCGCTCGAGCTCCACGACATCGGATGCGGCGCCTTCTCGACGCCGATCGGGCAGTGAGCCGCGATGATCATGAGGACGCCGTCGGCCTGGCCTCTGTCCAGCTCGCGGACGAGCCAGTCGTGCCGCTGCTTGTCCAGCGAGATGTGCCCGTAGCCGTTGTCGTAGGGATCGTCGTCGCGCTGCGTGTCGTCCAGCGCGAGGACGCGGACCGGTACGCCGGCCTTGGGCTCGAAGGTGTAGCAGGCGAAGCCGGCGTCGACGGTCGCCGCGTCGAAGCCGTGTCCCTTGAGGTTCGACGCCGTTGTGAAGAACTCGCTCATCCACTCGCTCTTCGTGAGCGAGCGGCGGTCGGGGTCGGCGGCGAGGACCTTCGGCGGCGTCGCGAAGCCCGCGACAGGCCCGATGCCGAAGATGTCACCGTAGGGCGTGCGCCCGTCGAGGCAGCCCATGTAGAAGCCGCGGCTGTCCGGGCCGAGGGGATCCTCGAAGACGTTGCCGAGGTCGAGGATCTCCTCGCCGGTGTAGGTCCTGCGGAGGTAGTCGTCGACCCTGAGGAACCCGGTCCAGAAGTGGTCGTGGTTGCCGCGCACCTGGTACCAGGGGATGTCCGCGTCGAGGCCGGCCGCGTCGTAGGCGTCGAGGAACGCGGCCCTGGGCCCGGCAGGCGCCCCGGCCCCGGCCCCTGAGTCAGGGTCGATGCGCCTGCCGTCGAGCACGTCGATGTACCAGCGCAGTTCGTTGTACTGGGTGTTGTTGCACGTGTCGCCGAGGGAGATGCCGAAGTCGATCGGTTCTTCCCGATGCATGGCGTTCACGGTCCGCATCGCCGCGTCGAGGACGTGGTGCGTGTAGAGCATGACCCCCGAGTAGGCCGACGAGAGGAAGCCCTTGTAGCCGAAGAAGATCGCCTGCGCCGGCGACTGCACGTCGGCGATGTGGATGTCGGTGATGGCGAAGAAGCGCAGGAGCCGCGACGCCGCCGGCCGCCGTGCCGTCGTAGCCGGCCGGCATGAGGTCGAGCCGCCGCTCGGCGGCCAGCCCCGGGCCGTAGCTCCAGGCGCCGTAGCCGTTCGCCGCGTACTTGGCGAGCTCGTACGGGAGGACCTTCTCCGCGTCCGCGGGGATGGGGTCGGGCACGATCGTCCGCTCGAGCGTCGTGGCTACCCTGCGTGCGCGCGCATCTGCCAACGGGTTCATCTGATGCCTCTCTGCCCGTCACCGGCGGGCTTGGCTCTGGTGCAGCGTCCACACCGAGCTATCGGCACGACTGCCGGCGAGCATACTCTCCGCGGCTCAGCGCAGCCGCGCGCCCCGCCCCCTACCTGAGCGCCAGCAGCTCGGAGACCGTCGCGAACGAGTAGCCCTGCTCGCTCAGCGCCGCCATGATCATCGGCAACGCGCGCCGCGTGGCGTCATTGCCGGGCGCCCAGTAGTGCAGCTCGATGATCGAGCCCGGCCGCACATTGTCGACGACGTACTGGGTCATCGCCTCGGCGTCGTCACTGATGGCCAGCGAGTCCGGCTCGAGGTCCCACATCACGGTCATGCGCCCGCCGGTGGCCATCTCGAACGGATACGAAAGGAGCTTCTTGGCGTACGGCGGTCGAACCGTGATGGGGCCCGTGTACCCGCTCGCGCGGATGACGGCATCGGTGGTCGCCGATCTCGTTCCGCACCGTGGAAGTCGAGATGAAGACGAGCCTGCGGTGGTCGAAGCTGTGGTTGCCGAGCTCCTCGCCCGCCGCCACCAGCGCGGTCATGGCCGCCGGGTGCGCCTTGGCGTCCGCGCCGATGACGTAGAACGTGGCGTGGGCGTCGTAGTGCCTGAGGTCGGCGAGCAGCTCGCTGACGTACATGTCCGCGGGCCCGTCGTCGAACGTGAGCGCCACGACCTTGTGGGTCGTTTCCACGCGCGAGACGTGATCGCCGAGCAACTGCACCGTCCGCGAGTTCATCAGCCAGTACGCGCCCCACGCGACCAGCACGAGCGCGAGCGCCAGCGAGACAGCGATCCGGAGCACGCGCCACCAGCCCCCTCCGGCGTAGCCGCGGAACACCTTCCACCAGAAGACGAAGAACGCCGTCAGCCCGACGACCAGGAGAACGCAGGCGATGACGTCGAGGTTCACGCCGCCACCCGTTCCGGCGCCCTGGACGCCCGGGCGCTCACCCGGCTAGGCACCCTCGACGCTCGAGAGCACGCGCTCGAAGCGCTCGAGCGCGTCGTCGATGACCTCGTCGGTGTCGGCCATCGACGTGTACATGCGCGAGCCGGCGAGCGTGATCAGGCCGTTGGCGGTGTAGGCCGCGCCCATCTCCTCGATCATGTGCTTGCGCGGCTTCATCTGCTTGGCGAAGCGCAGCGGGTGCTTGAGGTCGAGGAGCATCACGCCGGAGGTCTCGAGGTGGACGATCGAGCCCTGGTTGTAGGCGACGAAGGGCAGGCCGTACTTGTCGATGATGCGGCTGAGGCCGGCGGTCAGCCTGTCGCCGGCCATGCCGGCCAGCACCGGAGCGCCGGTCCGCTCCATCTCGGTGATGGCGAAGTAGCCGGCCGCGCAGCTCAGCGGGTTGGCGCTCAGCGTGCCGCCGACGTAGGCGCGCTCGCCGCTCTTGCCGCCGATGCCGCTGGCGAAGCTCGCCATGACGTCGCGGCGGCCGCCGACGCCGCCGGCCATGGGGTAGCCGCCGGTGATGCACTTGCCGAAGATGGTGAGGTCGGGGCGCACGCCGTAGTAGCCCTGCGCCCCGCCCATCCCGAGGCGGAAGCCGCTCACGACCTCGTCGAAGATGAGCAGCGCGCCGAACTCGTCGCAGAGCTCGCGGACGGCGGCGTTGAAGCCG
Source organism: uncultured Thermoleophilia bacterium (assembly GCA_963834905.1). GTDB lineage: Bacteria > Actinomycetota > Thermoleophilia > UBA2241 > UBA2241 > CAIXSE01. The sequence continues at coordinate 7,730 of CAWIDR010000034.1, forward strand.
AAGGGCACCGGACGCGTGCCGCTCTCGGGGCCGACCGGCTCGACGATCACCGCCGCCGTCCCTCCGAGCAGCCGGTTCTGCTTCAGCTTCTTGCGCAGCGCGTCCAGGTCGTTGGGGAACACTTCTCGCGTCCGCGCGGTCGCCCCGAAGGGGATGCCCTTGGCCTCGAACCGCCAGGTCCCGGGCACGTGCAGGCCGTAGACCATCTGGTCGCTCCAGCCGTGGTACGCGCCGCCGACCTTGACCACCCACTTCTTGCCGGTGAACGCGCGCGCCCCTCGGATGGCCGCCATGACGCTCTCGGTGCCGGAGCCGAGCATGCGGAACTGTTCGCACGCCGGCATGAGGCGGCTCACCAGTTCGGCCAGCTTGAGCTCGTACTCGTGGAAGAGGCCGGTGACGGGGCCGGACTGCTCGACCACCTCGGCGACCTTGCGGCGCACCGGCTCGTAGTTGCTGCCGAGCACGGTCGGGCCGCCGGCCTGGAGGAAGTCGATGTACTCGTTGCCGTCGACGTCCCACAGACGCGCTCCCTCGGCCTTCTCGATGGCCAGCGGGAAGGGGTAGTTGAAGGCGAGGTTGTGCTGCACGCCGCCGGGGATGAGCTCCATCGCCTCGTCGGTCAGCTCCTTGCTGCGGCGGCAGCTCGCGTCGAACCAGGCGAGATAGCCGTCCATGACGTCGCGACGGATCGGGCGGATGGGCTGGGAGACGAGGTCGCCCAGCCGCCGGTAGACGTCGGGGACGTCCGGATAGCGGCTGATGGCGTAGCCGGCGAGCTGGGCGCCGGAGGGGCTCGACCCGCCGGCGGCCACGACCGCCGGTCCGGCGCCGGCCGGAGGCTCGGGCGCGGGCTCGCCTGCGGCCGCCCGCGCCTCCTCCGCAGCCTTCTCCTGCGCCGCGCGCGCCTCCGCCGCCTCGCGCGCGGCGCGCGCCTCCTCCACCTGCCGCGCCAGCTTCTTCTCGTCCTTGCGCAGCTTCTGGAAGGCGATCTCGCGGATCGGCAGCGGCACCTTCTCGGCGCGGCCGTCGGTGAGCAACGCCAGCAGGTAGTCGAGCGCGACCTTCTCGAGGAGCGCCATGTTGTGCACGGCCTGCTCCGCGTCGCCGCCGAGCACGAGCACGCCGTGGTTCTCGAGGATGTACGCGTTGGCGCCGCTCGCGAGCTTCTTCGCCACGTTCTTCTTGAGGAAGCTCGTCCCCGACGGGGCATACGAGACGAGCTCCACCGAGCGGCCGAGGTAGCGCACCTGTTCGTCGAACAGGGCGGGGATCGGCCGCTCCATGAGCGCCAGCGCGCTCGCGTACGGCTGGTGCGTGTGGATGATCACGCTCACGTCGTCGCGCCGCTCGTACACGGCCGCGTGCATCGACGACTCGATCGACGCCTTCCTGACGCCGAGGACGTGCCGGCCGTCGAGCCCCATGACGCAGATGTCGCCGGGCTCCATCTTGCCGTAGTCGTAGCTGGAGGGTGTGATGGCGAGGGCGTCCTCGCCGGGCACGCGCACGGAGACGTTGCCCTCCGTCGCCTTGAGGTAGCCGCGCTCGAGCAGCGTCCGGCAGACGTCGACCACGAGTTCTCGCGACGGGCCGTAGTGGCTCATGGATTCACACCTCGGCGAAGACGAGGACGATGGTCGCTGCCGCGAGCACGAGACTGAAGATGGTGAGCGCCCAGATCTCCCAGAAGTCGGCGGGCATCGGCCGCCCGGCGACGAGAGCTGTGCGGATGCGCTGGGCGCGGTAGGCCCCGAGGACGAGGACGAAGGCCCCGAGCAGACCATACCCCGCGCCCAGCAGGCCAAAGGCGGTGTGATCGACATCGATGAGCGCCGGGAGCAGCCTGCCGACAGCCAGCGCCAGACCGAGCGCGCCGAGGGACGTGCGCAGCCAGGCGAGGTACGTGCGCTCCGCCGCCAGCCACGTGCGCCGCGGAGCCGAGTCGGTGAAGCCCTCGTCTGGTGTCGGGTCGTGAGCCATCGCCCGGCATTCTAGCCCTCGTGCGCGCCGGGCGCACCGGCGGCCGTCACGCGCCCGGCCACGCGCCCGCGCCGCACCCGCCGGTCCGGCCCTGCCGAGCACGACCGTTCACCTCTCCTCGCGTGTGCGCCTAGCCCTCCAGCGTCCGGAGGTAGTCCGAGACCGCCGCCAGCCCGCCCTCGAGCACGTCGCGGGCGCAGGCGTAGCCCAGGCGGAACGCGTGCTCCTCGCCGAACGCGATGCCCGGCATGACGAAGGCGCCGTTGAAGTCGAACATCCCCTGGCAGAAGTCCACGGAGGGCAGATCGTAGTCGTAGCGGATGAGCGCGATGGTGCCGGCCCGCGGACGCACGTAGCGCAGCCGCGGCTCACGCGCGATCCACTCGTCGACCATCGCGAGGTTGCCGCGCACGATGCCCAGGCTGCGCGCGAGCACCCGTTCCCTGCTCTCGAGCGCCACCGCGGCGAGGGCGTCGTCGAGCACGCCGCCGCTGATGGTCGTGTAGTCGCGCACGTCGAGGCAGCGCTGGATCAGTTCCGGGGGCCCGGCGACCCACCCGGTGCGCAACCCCGCCAGCGAGTAGCTCTTGCTCATGCTGCCGCTGCTGACGCCCTTCTCGTACAGGTCGGCGACCGACGGCGCGGTCGAGCCGGGCTCGTGCTCGAGCTTGCGATACACCTCGTCGCAGAAGAGCCAGGCGTCGCGCTCGCGCGCCACCTCCACGATCTCGCGCAGCAGCGGCTCGTCGATGAGCGCGCCGGTGGGGTTGTTGGGGTTGTTGAGCACGATGAGCCGGGTGCGCTCGTCGGTGAGCGCGCGCAGCGCCTCGACGTCCGGCAGATAGCCGTCCTCTTCACGAAGCCGCAGCGCGCGGACCTCGGCGCCCAGAGACTGCCGGGACCGAGAAGAGCTGCTGGTAGGTCGGCTGGACGCTCACGACCGTCGTCCCGGGCTCGACCAGCGCGTAGAGGGCGAGGAAGTTGGCGCCGATCGCGCCGTTGGCGGTGAGCACGTCATCCGGGCCGATGCGCTCGCCGTACAGCGCCGCGATGGCGGCGCGCAGCCGCGGCGAGCCGACGATGTCCCCGTAGCCGAGCCACGTCTCCTTGAGGCGCTCCACCACCCCGTCCGCGTCGCCGCTGAGCTCCAGCAGTTCGTCGAACGTGAGCGAATGGACGCAGGTCTCGGCGATGTTCCAGGTGGCCGTCGTCTCGTGGGCGTTCATCCACTGCTCGACCAAGAACGGTTCGATCTGCACGGGGCCTCCCGGCCGGAGGATGGGACGACGAGCCCCATCCTGCAACGGGGGACCACCTCCGGCAACCGCGAGGCCGAGGCGGACGGACGCGCGGAGTGATGCGGTCGCGGGTAGGATGGCCGTGCCATGACGGCACGGTTCATCACCCACGAGCAGGCGCGGCGCTTCTACGACCGCATGGGCCGCGGCCAGGACGCGCGGCCGGTGTCCGAGCGCCGCGCGCTCGACGCAGTCGCGGCGCAAGGCGACTTCGCGCAGGCGGAGGCCGTGGTGGAGTTCGGCTGCGGCACGGGGCGGTTCGGCGCCCGGCTGCTGCGCGAGCGGCTCCCGGGCGACGCGACCTACCTCGGGCTCGACGTGAGCCCGCACATGGTCGCGCTGGCAGGCGCGGCCGTGGCTCCGTGGACCGGCCGCGCGAGCATCCAGCTCACGGACGGGTCCGTCCGGCTGCCCGTCGCCGACGGGTCCGTCGACCGGGTCGTGAGCACCTACGTCCTCGACCTGCTCAGCCCCGACGACGCGTCCGCGTTCGCCGCGGAGGCGCGCCGGGTGCTGCGTCCCGGCGGGATGCTCGTCCTGGCGAGCCTCGCCCCGGGCCGCACGCCGCCGGCGCGCCTCGTCACCCGCCTCTGGAAGGCCGTCTGGCGCCTCAACCCCGCGCTCCTCGGCGGCTGCCGCCCGCTGCGACTCGGCCCGCTGCTCGACGCCGACGACTGGATCGTCCTCGCCAGCTTCCCCGTCACGGACTGGTTCCTCAGCTCGGACGTCCTGGTCGCGCACCGCCGCTGATCGCATATAGGCTTTCCCCGCGGTCGACAAGGGAGAGAACGGGATGGACGACAACGAGTTCCGCAGGCTGGGCCACGACCTGATCGACTGGATCGCCGACTACCGCGAGCGGATCGGCGACTATCCCGTCATGAGCCAGGTGCGTCCGGGCGAGGTGGCGGCGCAGCTGCCCGCCGCGCCGCCCCAGCAGGCGGAAGGGCTCGGCGACATCGTCGCCGACCTCGATCGCGTCGTCATGCCGGGCATCACGCACTGGAACCACCCCGGCTTCCTGCACTACTTCCCCAGCAACAGTGACCTCTCGTCGGTGCTGGCCGACCTCGTCGCCTCCGGTCTCGGCGTGCAGGGCATGAGCTGGCAGACCAGCCCGGCCGCCACCGAGGTCGAGGACGTGGTCATGGAGTGGCTGCGCGAGATGGTGGGGCTGCCGGCAACGTTCACCGGCGTCATCGAGGACACGGCCAGCACGTCCACGTTCACGGCCCTGCTGTGCGCGCGCGAACGTACCTCGGCGTTCTCCCAGAACCGCGGCGGCCTGCAGGCCGAGGACGCGCCGCTCGTCGTGTACGCCAGCGACCAGGCGCACAGCTCCATCCCCAAGGCGGCGCTGCTCGCCGGCTTCGGCGCCGAGCACCTGCGCCTCATCGAGACCGACGACGAACACGCGCTCCGGCTCGACCTGCTCGAGCGCGCGATCGAGGACGACCTCGCGGCGGGCCGCCGGCCCTGCGCCGTGGTGGCCGCCGTCGGCACGACCGCCACCACGGCGCTCGACCCGGTGGCCGGCATCGCCGCCCTCTGCCGGCGGCACGGGCTGTGGCTCCACGTCGACGCGGCGCTCGCCGGCACGGCGATGATCTGCCCGGAGTACCGCTGGATGTGGGCCGGCGTCGAGGCCGCCGACTCCATCGTCTTCAACCCGCACAAGTGGATGGGCACGGGGTTCGACCTCTCCGCCTACTACGTCCGTGACCCAGAGCACCTGGTGCGCGTCATGAGCACCGACCCGAGCTACCTGCGCACGGCCCAGGACGGCATGGTGCGCAACCTGCGCGACTGGGGCATCCCGCTCGGCCGCCGCTTCCGCTCGCTCAAGCTGTGGTTCCTGCTGCGCGCGGAGGGCGTCGAGGGGCTGCAGGCCCGCGTCCGCCGCGACGTCGGCAACGCCGGCTGGCTGGCCGAGCAGGTGATGGCGGCGCCGGAGTGGGGACTCATGGCGCCGGCGCCGCTCCAGACCGTGTGCCTGCGGCACGTGCCGCCGGCGCTCGCCGGCGACGAGGAGGCGCTCGCCGCCCACAACGCCGCGATCGTCGAGCGCGTGACCGCGGCCGGCCACTACTACTTCGGCACGTCGCTGCTCAAGGGACGGCTCATCATCCGCATCTCCGTCGGCGCCCAGCCGACCGAGCGCGAGCACGTGGCCGGGGCCTGGGCGGCGCTGCAGGAGGCCGCGGTCCGGGACGCCTGACGGCGGCGCTCCGGCGTCGCGGTGGCGCCGCCGCGGCCTCGCCGCTACCCTCCTGCGCGAGGGTTTCGCGCACGCGGCGCGAAGGTCCTCGAACAGGCCGGCGCCTCGGCGCCGGCCTGTCCAGCGGTCAAGAAGCGCCCAGCCGGGCCGATACCCCGAACAGTGAGCACTCAGGGCAGCCACATGGTCGGACAGGCATCCAACCCCCGTACGGACACCCGTGACGCGGTGAGGCCGCGCCTCGCGACGGCAGGCGCGGTCCTGCTCGCCTTCCTCCTGGTGGCGCTCGCCCTGGCCGCGGCCGCCGCTCCGCGAGCGGCGGCCGCTCCCTCCCTCTTCGACCTGCAGAAGGAGGCCAAGCGCACGCGCACCGAGATGGCGAACCTGCAGAACGAGCTGCAGAGCGTCGGGCAGAAGACTCGTCGAGGCGCAAGCGAAGCTCGATGCCGTGAACCAGCGCCTCGTGCGCTCGCGCATCGACCTGAAGAGAGCCGAGGACGCGCTCGACGCGCAGCGCGGGATCCTCGCCAGGCGAGCGGCCACCATGTACAAGACCGGCGACCTCGACTGGTTCGACATCATCTCCAGCATCCAGAGCCTCGCCGACATCGACACCATCCGCTCGCTGCAGCAGGCGATCGCCGACCAGGACCGCCGCTCGGAGAATGAGGCGCAGCGACTGGCGCGCGAGTCGCGGCGGCTGGAGCGCCAGGTGGAGGCGGACCACGAGGCGGCCGTGGCCGCGGCGCAGGAGGTCCAGAACCAGAAGATCGAGGTCGACCAGAAGCTGGCCGAGCGGACCGCGATCCTCCAGGACGTGACCAAGCGCATCAAGAAGATCCTCGCCAGAGGCGGTCTCGGCGCGGCGCTGGCGATGGCCAAGAACGGCCAGTTCACGCAGTTCACGTGGGCCCAGGCGCTCCTCGTGGCGATGCGCCTGCCCGTGACGGCCGACAACGTCGCCGCCATCACCGCCTGGGAGATGGCAGAGGGCGGCCACTGGTACAACACCGCCTACTACAACCCGCTGAACACGACCCAGGACATGCCGGGAGCCAAGGTGTTCAACTCCGTCGGCGTCAAGGCGTACACGAGCTGGAAGCAGGGCCTCGAGGCCACCGTCAAGACGCTGAAGAACGGCTACTACGGCAGCATCATCGACGCCCTGCGCCGCGGCAACGACTCCACGGCCGTGGCCGCGGCCGTCGGCTCCTCTCCCTGGGGCACCGGCAACTTCAGCCACCTGCTCTAGCCGGCTCGCCGGACCTTCCGGCACGGACGGTCTGCGGCCGGCGATGCATCCGCGGCGGCCGGGCCGGGAACAGTAGCCTCATGTTCCGTCACAGAAGGCCCAAGCCCCCAGTACTCGACACCATCATCACGGACCGCGACGGCCGCGTGGTCGGCGTTCGCACGCCGCCACCCGCCGCGCCCAAAGAGAACAAGGCGAGCCGGCTGTGGCGGCGGCGCAGCAACCTCGCGGCGACCGGCGAACTGCGCGCGCAGGCCGAACTGCGCAACCAGTTCGCCGCCTTTCACGTCGACCCCGGTCCCTCGCCGAAGCGCTGAGACCTCCTCAGAGCTCCGCAGCGCGTCCGAGAAGCCGATATGAAGTCGTGTGAACCCGGCATTAGGGCCGGTCTCATCGACGTTACCGGCCCCTTCGCGCCGGGAAGCTGCCACTAGGACCGAAGAAGCTCAGCGCGGCGCGGCCCAAGCCGTACGCCGCTGGAGGGGGAAGAACGCATGTTCGCCGTCGACCGCCGCACGAAGATCCTCACCTTGGGGGCGATGTGCTTCGCCCTGTTCATGGCCATGCTCGACAACACCGTGGTCAACGTCGCCTTGCCGAGCATCCAGCTGCACTTCGGGTCGGGCGTCTCCGGCCTGCAGTGGATCATCGACGCCTACACGCTGGTCTTCGCCGCCTTCATGCTCACCGGCGGCACCCTCGGCGACCTCTATGGGCGCAAGCGCATCTTCCTCATCGGCCTGACGGTCTTCACGGCCGGCTCGCTGATCGCGGGTCTCGCACCGTCGCTGAACGCGCTGATCGCCGGCCGCGCCATCCAGGGCCTGGGCGCCGCCGCCCTGCTGCCGGGGACGCTGTCGATCCTCACCCAGGCGTTCCCCGACCCGAAGGAGCGCGCCCAGGCGATCGGCATCTGGGCCGGCGTGTCCGGCATGGCGCTCGCCGCCGGCCCCATCGTCGGCGGCGCGCTCGTCGACAGCCTCGGCTGGCAGAGCGTCTTCTTCCTCAACATCCCGATCGGCATCGTCGCCTTCATCGTCGCGCAGCGCGTCGTCCACGAGTCGCGCAACCCCGAAGGCCGGCACCTCGACCTGCCCGGGCAGGCGCTCGCGATCGTCGGTCTCGGGACGCTGACCTACGCGCTCATCGAAGCCAACCACTACGGCTGGACGTCGCCTCTCATCCTCGGCCTGTTCGCCACGGCGGCGATCTCCACCGGGCTGTTCATCTGGGTCGAGCTGCGCAGCTCCAGCCCGATGCTCGACCTCAGCTTCTTCCGCAACCGGACCTTCGCCGCCGCGGCCACCGTGGCCGGCCTCGTGAGTTTCGGCATGTTCGGCGTGTTCTTCTTCCTGACGCTGTTCCTGCAGAACGTGCAGGGCTACTCCGCCTTCCAGATGGGCCTGCGCTCGCTGCCCATGACCGGCGCGATCATCTTCACCGCGCCGATCGCCGGGAACCTGGCCGGCCGCATCGGGCCGCGTATCCCCATGACCGTCGGCCTGGCCATCGTGGGCGTCGGCATGCTGCTCATGGAGCGGATCACCCCCGGCATGCCGTACAGCGCGCTGTGGTGGAACCTGCTCATGATGGGCATCGGCATGGGTCTCGTGATGACGCCGATGACGGCCGCCGTGATGAACGCCGTGCCGCGCAGGCGAGCCGGCATGGCTTCGGCCACATCGAACGCCAGCCGGGAGGTCGGCGGCGTCTTCGGCATCGCCCTGCTCGGCGCGATCGTGACCCACTTCTTCGCCGCCAACCTGCGCAGCTCGCTGGAGAAGCTGCCCCTCCCCGCTGGGGTGAAGAGCCAGATCGTCACCTTGGCCGGCCAGGGCGGCGGCACGGCGAAGGGCGCCCTGCCGACAGGGGTCGACGCCCAGGCCCTCCATCGCCTCGTCGACAACGCCTTCGTCTCGGGCATGCACGTGGCCTTCTGGGTGTCGGCCGGGATCCTGCTCACCGGGTCCGTCATCGCCGCCGTGTTCGTGCACAAGGGCGTGCCGGAGATGGTGAGCGAGGCCTGCACCCCGGCGGGAGAATCCCCGGCGCCGGCGGACACCGACGGGTCCGGCGCGAGCGCCGGCACACCGCCGGCGCACACGCCGGCCGCCGCAGGCGCGCCGGCCCGCCACTGACAGCTCGCCGGGCGCGGGCGGCGAGAGTGTCGCCCGCGCCCGCTACGGGCACCACCTGACCATGGGCTCCTGGATCCTGCTCGCGATCGTCATCGCCGTGGCGCTCCTGTGGGGGCTGCCGCGATGGTTCCGCTGGCGCCGTGACCGGACCCGGCGCAACCTGCTCCGGCAACTCGAGCAGGACCGCGGCTCCCGCGTCATCACGCTGATCCACCGCCAGGAGGGCTTCGGCCTCTTCGGCCTGGCGTTCGGCCGCTACATCGACATCGACGACTCGGAGCAGCTGCTGCGCGCCATCCGCATGACCCCGCCCGAGATGCCGATCGACCTGCTCCTGCACACGCCCGGCGGGCTGGTGCTGGCCAGCGACCAGATCGCCCACGCGCTCAAGCGGCACGACGGCAAGATCACCGTCCTCGTGCCGCACTACGCGATGTCCGGCGGCACGCTGGTCGCCCTCGCCGCGGACGAGATCCTCATGGACCCGGACGCCGTGCTCGGACCCGTCGACCCGCAGCTCGGCAGCCTGACGCGCGGGTCATGGCCGGCGGCGTCGATCCTCAGGGCGCTCGAGCAGGACAACCCGAACCGCGACGACGAGACGCTCATCCTGGGCGACGTCGCACGCAAGGCCATCGACCAGGTGCGCGAGACGGTGCGGGAACTGCTCGCCGGACGCTTCGACGAAGCGGAGGCGGAGAGGCTCGCGGCCCTGCTCAGCGAGGGTCGCTGGACCCACGACTACCCGATCCGCCTGGAGGAGGCGCAGGGGCTCGGGCTGCCCGTCTCCGACGCCGTGCCCGAGCTCGTCTACCGGCTGATGGAGCTGTACCCGCGCCGCAGCCAGCGGCGCCCGTCCGTGGAGTTCATCCCGACGCCGTACAGGACGGGCAGCCGCGACGAGTGACGCCGGTCGCGGCTGGCCCGCGGCGAGACGCCCTCAGCTGAAGCGGCTGGCGGGCGCGCGGCTGTCTCCGTCCGCTCGCCGGCACGCGTCGTGCGTCGGACGGACAAACGGGTAGTCCCCTCGCCTCGCTTCGGCAGGCGGCCGGATGTGAGGCGTGCCGGGGACCCACTCGGCGGGTTCGAGGCGGCGGCACGGGGGAGATAAGTCCCACGGAGAGGCGGCGCAACGGGCGCCGCCCTCCGGGCACTCACGGAGGCGGCGTGGACGACGATCTCGGCCAGGGGTACCTGCGCGCGACCCGGCACAGCCGCGCGCACCTCGTCGGCGGCCGCATGGACTGGACGGACCAGCCGGACTGGTTCAAGACGTATCCGGACGCGCCGCGTGTCAAGCTCCCCGACCTCGCACTCGACGACAGCGGGCTGTTCGACGCACTCGCGCGCCGCAGGAGCGAGCGGGCTTACTCGAGCGAGCCGCTCGCCCTCGGCGAGCTCGGGGCGCTGCTGTGGGCGGCCGCCGGGGTCACGGCGCGGCAGGGGGGCTTCGCCCTGCGCGCCGCGCCGTCGGCCGGCGGCCTCTACCCCATCGAGCACTACGTCGTCGCCAACGCCGTCGAAGGGCTCGAACAGGGCGCGTACCACTACGACGTGCTCGGCCGCGCGCTCGAGCGCCTGTACGCCGCCGACCTGCGGCTGCCGATCGCCCGCGCCGCGCTCGACCAGCGGATCGCCGCCGACGCGCAGGCCGTGTTCGTGTGGACGGCGATGCTCCAGCGCTCGCGCTGGAAGTACGGCGAGCGCTTCCTCCGCTACGTGCTGCTGGACGCCGGCCACATCGCCGAGAACGTCGCCCTGGCAGCGACGGCGCTCGGTCTCGGGACCTGCCAGATCGCCGCCTTCTACGACGAGGAGGCGGCGGCCATCCTCGGCGTCGACCCCGAGCTCGAGCCGGTGGTCTACCTGAGCACCGCCGGCAGGCCGGGCGACGCGCGCTCCACCCAGCCGCCCCTCGCGCTCCGCTGACCGGAGCGGGTCAGACCGGCCCGTCGTCCTCCGGCGCGGCCGGCAGCCGCTCCGCGAGCCAGGCCGCGACGTCGCGGAAGACCTGGTCGCGCTCCACCTCGTTGAAGAGCTCGTGGTAGAGGTGCTCGTAGTGCACGAGCTTCTTGTCCTCCGACCCGGCGGTGGCGAAGAACGCCTCCGCGAACGCGGGGTCGGCGACCTGGTCGTCCGTGCCGTACAGCACCAGCAGCGGCAGGGTGACGCGCGGCGCGCCTGCCATGACGGCGTCCTGGGTGGCCAGGGTCTCGGCCGCCCACCGCGCCGTGGCGACGTGGTGCACCAGCGGGTCGGTCACGTAGGCCTCCACCACCACCTCGTCGTGCGAGAGGTCCTCGGCCCTCACCGTGTTGCCGATGTCGCGACTGGGCCAGAGGGCGGAGAGCGCCTTGGCGCCGAAGAGCTTCAGCGGCTCGGGCTGGATGGTCAGCGCGAAGAAGGGCGAGGAGAGGATGAGCGCCCGCACGTCGCAGGGGCGCTCCTCCGCGAAGCGGGCACAGATCAGGCCGCCCAGGCTGTGCCCGAGCAGTACCAGCGGCTTGCCCGGCTGCCGGCGGCGCACCTCGTCCAGGAAGAGGGCCGTGTCGTCGAGGTAGTCGTCGAACCGGTTGATCTGGCCGCGCGTGCCGGTCGACTGGCCGTGCCCGCGCAGGTCGTACGCGTACACCGCGTAGCCACGAGCGGCCATGTCCTCCCCGAACCAGGTGTGACGGCCGCCGTGGTCGCCATACCCGTGGACAAGGGCGATCACGGCCACCGGCTCCACCAGCTGCTCGATGTCCGGGCCGGCCGGGAGCCACGCCTGCAGGTGCAGGCGCTCGCCGGCCCCCATGAACTGGTCCGACGTGTGACGCGGAGTGACGGGAGAGAGGCTCATGACGTCAGATCGTGAGCGCCGCGCGGAGTGATGCGGAGATCGCGGCGAGGCCGCCCTCCAGCTCCTCCGGCAGCGGCCACGCGTAGCCGATGCGCATGTGGCGCCTGTCCTGCTCGAACCAGTGCCCGGGCCCGACATAGGCGCCGTGGACGTCGCCGAGCACGCGGTAGAACTCGTCCACGTCCACGGGCACGTCGGGCTTGACGCGCGGGAAGCACACCGCTCCGCCGCGGGGCTCGACCCACTCCATGAGCTCCTCGCCGGCGATCCACTCCCTGACCACCGAGAACCGCTCGGCGATGAACGGCCGGAGCTCGGCGAGCCACGCTCGCGCTGCGCGAAGGCCCGAGCGGCGATCTCCTCGTCGACGACGCTGCCGCAGATGCCGATCTGCTCCTTGGCGGCGAGGAAGGTCCTCATGAGCTCCGCGTCGCGGCAGACCAGCCAGCCGGTACGGATGCCGGGGATGCCGTAGGTCTTGCTGAGAGAGCTGACGCTGATCGCCCGCTCGCTCAGCGCGGCGGCCACCGGGAGCGGCTCCCCGAACGTCATCTCGCGATAGGTCTCGTCGACCAGCAGACGGCAGCCGGCGCTCTCGACCAGGCCGACCAGGCTGCGCAGGTCGGCCTCGCTCATCATCACGCCGGTCGGGTTGTGCGGCAGGGTGACGCTCACGTACTTCGTGCGCGGCGTGACCAGTGCCATGAGCTTCTCGGGGTCGATGCGGAAGCTGTCTTCGAACGACAGGTCGAGGAAGCTGATGTCGGCCTCGATCGCCCGCGGCGTCTCGATGTTGGTCGCATAGTTGGGACGGATGACCACGAGGTGGTCGTCCTTGTCCAGGAGCGAGGTGGCGATGATGAAGAGGGCCTGGGCGGCGCCGGCCGTGACGAGCACCTCGTCACGGCTCACGCCGCCGGCCTCGCCGCTGCTCTGTGCGGCGACGAGGTCGCGGAACATCTCGTTGCCCACGTGGTCGCCGTAGAACAGGAGCAGGTCGCGGAGCTCGATACCGAGGTCGGCGAGCGAGCGGTCGCGGACCGAACTCTCGGTGAGGTTGTAGCGGATGCGATCGTAGCCGAACTCCTCGGGGGACTCCTCTTCGATCGGCATGCGGCGGTACTTCACTGCAGTCACCTCCTGGCGACTCGCTGGGCTGCCGCGCAACCCTACATCGGGCGCGGCGGGCGCGCACCGCACGCGCCCCCTGCGCGTCTTCCGTGCTAAAGTCAGGGTCCACGTCAGGGAGGGGCCAATGGCGCGTGACCACCATCGTACCAGTATCACCATCGCGCTCGTCGCCGCGCTGATCGTCGTCGCCGCGCTCGCGGCTGCGTGCTCGGCGCAGGCGACGGGCGGAGCCGAGTCCGCCGCACGCAGGCCGCGGACGGCGCGCAGCCCGGCAGCTCGCCGAGCTCCGCCGCCGCGAGCCGCGTCCGGAGCCAAGGGCGCCGGCTCCGACTGGTCCCGGGTCCTCAACGCGCTCGCCTTCATGCGCGCGACCCGCCGGCCAAGCCGGTCGTCGTCCTGCTGGGCGGCTCCGCCGCCCGCGAGTCGACCATCAGCGACGCCAGCTGGCGCGATCAGATCGTCGCCAAGGGCGGGCCCGCGACGCTCGCCTGGAACATGGGCTCCCGCAACCGCACCATGGCTCAGAACGTGGCCGTGGTGAAGGCGCTCCCCAAGGGCATCAAGGCGCTCGTCTACATCGGCATCAACCTGGGCTCGTTCACCTCAGCCCAGAAGACGGCCTCCATCAGGCTGCCGTCGCCCGCGCCCTCGTCCGTCTCCCTCCAGCAGCCGCACCAGTACAGCACGAAGACCGGCATCCTCTCCTCTGCCAAGAAGAGAGCGCTGGTCAGGAGCTGGCTCGCCGACCGGTACCCGGTGTACCGGCGCAACTTCGCGACCAGCGCCGGCGTGCTCGAGACGCTCGTCAAGCTGTGTCAGGCGCGCGGCTACACGCCGGTCCTCTTCGAACTGCCGCGCAACACGAGCATCATCGGCGGCTCGCTGAACACGCCGACGACGAAGTACCGCGCCAAGTGCAGGGCAGTTGGCGGCGAAGTACGGCACTGCTGGGTGAGCTTGGTCAACGCGGCCAAAGAGCCCAATCGCGAGCTTCTACGACCTCTGGCACCTCGTGGAGCCGGGGCGCAACGTGTGGCAGAACCTGTTGAGCGCCAATGCCGCGAAGATCCTGACGAGCAACGCGTTCGACAATGGCGGCGGCTCGTAACGCCCTCGGCCGCCGCCCCGTGCGCGTGGCGGCCCGGCTGGCCCTGATCGTCCTCCTGGCCGCCGGCCTCGGAGCGCTCACGCTCATCGCCGCGCCGGCGCGTTTCTCTCCGACAAGACGATCCGGCTGCTGAAGCTGTACCGCATGCCAAGCCGACACCGACGCCGTCGCCGAGCCCTTCGCCGTCGGTTTCACCTTCCGCGTCGCCGTCACCGGCCGCGGCGTACTGACCGAGGAGCCCGACACAGGGTAAGCTGTCGCGATGGCGTCCCCGACCCTCGGCTCGTACCGCATCTCCAAGGACCTCAGCGCGAAGCTGCGGCTGGTCACCCTGCTCGCGGTGACGGCGGTCGTCTTCGTGCACGCCTACAACATGACCAGCCGCTTCGGCTCGGGCGAGAACGCCGCCGAGACGAGCGGCGCGCCCGGCGTCGTCGGCTTCGTCGAGTACCTCATCTCCCAGGCGCTGACCCGCTGGCCGGCGGCCCTGCTCTTCGCCATCTCCGGCTTCCTCTTCTTCCACAACCTGCAGCCGCACTGGGACGACTACCGGCGCAAGTACGCGGGGCGGCTGCGCACCGTGGTCGTGCCGTTCCTGCTCTGGAGCGGGCTGAGTCTGGTCCTGTACCTGGTGCTCCAGGCGCTGCCCCAGTCGTCGACGTACTTCTCCCACGACTTCTTCGGCGAACTCAGCGTCGCGCACATCGCCGACAAGCTCTTCCTGCACCCGGTCGCCTATCCGCTCTGGTTCCTCCAGACGCTGATCGTGTGCTTCGCGCTCGCGCCGCTGCTCTACTGGCCGGCGCGAGCCCTGCGCTGGCTCACTCCGGTGGCGTTCGCCGTGTTCTGGATCCTGGGCACCACGGCGAGCAACTGGAACGACTGGAAGGGACTCACGTTCTTCACGCTCGGCGCCGTGATCGCGCTCGAGCGGCGCCGGGGCGTCAGGCTGACGCCGGCGCCTGCCTTCGGCAAGATCCTGTTCCCGCTCTGGGTGCTCGCCAGCGTGCTGTTCACGGCGTTCCTGCGCGGCGAGACCGCATTCTGGGCGCACAGCCTGCACAAGGCTCTGATGTGCATGGCCGTGGCGGCCGTGTGGTTCGGCTACGAAGCGTACCTGCGGCCGCTCGGGAGCAGGCGGTGGATCACGCTGCTCCTGCCCTTCAGCTTCTTCATCTTCGTCGCCCAGGAGCCGCTGCTCACGATGCTCAAGCGGCTGGGCCTGCACGTGCTGGGATCGAGCGACGCGGCGATGCTCTTCGTCTACTTCGCCGCGCCCCTGCTCACGCTGGCGATCGCGATCACGGCGGCTGCGGTGCTCAGGCGGTATCTGCCCACGCCGTACGCGTGGCTCACCGGCGGGCGTGGCGGCAAGAGCATCCGCCGAGCCGGGGCGCCGGAGTCTCTCTTCGACTCAGCCGGCGCCGCCTCCTCCGCCGCCGCCTCCGCCGCCACCTCCCCCTCCGCCGCCGCCCCGCCGCCGGAGAACCCGCCCCCGCCGCCGAGGCCGCCGGAGAACCCGCCGAGGCCACCTGAGAAGCTGCCTCCCGCGTCGTGCCCGCCCGCGCCGAGGCCGGCGTACGAGGTCGTCGGCACGTGCAGCATGCGCGGCGCGTACACGTGGCCCCAGCCTTCGTTCAGCGACGCCCATGCCGACAGTGCCCGCCGTGCCGCCCAGCCACAGCGTCGTGGGGAACGCCGGGTCGGCCACGACCGCCGGCGCCTTGACCGCCAGCGCCTTGAGCACCGTGTCGGCGAGCCCGAAGACGACGGCCAGCACCAGGTAGCGCTCCCACACGACCACCGCGGTGGGGGGCTTCCAGTCCATGCCGTCCGCGGCGCGCATGTAGTTGCGCAGGCGCCGGTAGGCACGGAACTTCTCCACCCCGACGTCGGAGGGCCGCCGGATCCAGCGCGGGGCCACCCAGGCCACCGCGATGGCCACGGCGACGCCGAGCAGCAGCCAGGCGCTGCCGGCGTTCGCGGCGGTGAGCAGGCTGACGATCCCGGCGGGGATCGAGAGGATCCGTACGGTCTTGACCCAGGAGGCGACGGGCTCGGCGGTGAGCCCCCAGCGGTCCTTGTCCAGCGCCTGCGAGCGGAACTGGCGCAGCCGGCTGCCCACCTGATCGGCGTGCTTCTTCGCGTACTCGCGCAGCCGCGTGATGCTCACCGGGCCATCACTCACGGCGTCACGGAAGAGCAGGGAGACGAGAGCGTGCTCGTAGCCGCTCATCTCCTTCGCGTGCCTGCCGGTGAGGCCGAAGCGGTAGCCCGGCTTGTCCGGGTCGTGACCCGGCTCGCCGGGCGGGATCGGCTCGAGCGTGAGAACGTCGCGCTGCACGAGGTCGAGGAGCGTCGCCGGCACGGCCCGGCGCACGAAGTCCCCGGACTCCCACAGCATGGCGACCAGGGCCGGCGGGAGGTCGTCGGGGATCTCCATGGACGTCTCGCGCCTGCCCCCGAGCCGGTAGCCGAGCCCCTTCGTCAGGGTGAGAAGGAGCAGAAGGAGGATGAGAAGCGCGGGCGCCGCGAGGCCCACCGCGCGCCAGATGGTCTCGCTCCGCGCCGCCGCTTCGCGCCGCGCGGCCGCGCGGCGGCGCAGCGCATTGGCCTCGTCGGCCCACTTCTTCTCCTGGGCGACGGCGCTCGCCGCCTCCTCCCTGTCGACGACCGGCGCCCTGGAGAGGACCGTGGCCGGGAACAGGATGCGGCCCTCGACGAGCGTCTGCGGCGGGACGTCCCGAACCGAGTAGAAGACGGACCCTCCGGGCCGGATGGTGACCGACCCGTTCAAAGGACCGTGTCCCCAGGCGCGCACCTGCGACTTGTCCAGCAGACGCGGCAACGTGACCAGGATGCCGGCCGTGCGCGTGGGAGCGCCCCATCCGTCGCCGATGAACTGCCAGTACAGCTCGCCGGTGTCCAGGTAGCGTCTGGCCGCTCCGAGGGCGCGATACCGAAGGGTGAACGTGTCCGACGCCGACATCGGCCAGAACGCCGTCACCCTCACCGACCGCCCCTTGTGGGCGACGGTGTAGCCCTCGCCCGACGCCGCGCCGAGCCTCGTCATCGGCCCGTCCGGTCCGTCCACCCCGAGCACCTTGATGCCCCGGCTGCCCTTGGTGGCGATGTCCCAGTAGACGTAGTGGTAAGAGCCGTCGAAGGCGAAGGTGCGCTGCTCCCCGACCAGCAGGTCCCCGTTCGCTTTGACGGCGGCGACGATGCGCACGTCGTCGATGACGTAGGACTTGGCGGTGGCCGGGCCGGCGAAGCACAGCCCGGCCGTGAGGAAGACGGCGAGGACGCAGAGGAGGGCCGCCGTCGCGGCGCGCGACGCGCGCTGTGGGACAAAGCCTCCCGAGCCGCGTCGCGCCATCGGGGCGAGACGCCCGCCGCCGCGTGCCATGAGCCCTCCGATCCTCCGGGCTCAGTGTACACGCGGCGGCGGGCGCGTCACCTGCTGCTTTCTCCGCGCGCGCGCGGTCGCGTCGGCGGCGCTTCAGCCGACGCGACAGCTGAAGTCCGCGTGCTTCTCGAAGTACTTCTGGTGGTACTCCTCGGCGCGCCACCACTCGGGGGCCGCCACGATCTGCGTGACGATGGGGCGCTTGAAGACGCCGCTCTCGGTGAGCTGCTCCACGGCGGCCTGCGCCGACTTCTCCTGCTCGGGCGTGTGGAAGAAGACGGCGGAGCGATACTGGTCGCCGACGTCCGGCCCTTGCCGGTTCCACTGCGTCGGGTCGTGCATACCGAAGAAGGCCGCGAGGAGCTCCTCGTAGCTGATCGAGTCCGGGTCGTACTCGAGACGCACCGCCTCGGCGTGGCCGGTGGTGTGCGAGCAGACCTGCTCGTAGGTGGGGGTCGAAGTCGTTCCGCCGGTGTAGCCGACCTCGGTGCTGATGACGCCCGGCAGCGCGGCGAAGCGCTGCTCGACGCCCCAGAAGCAGCCGGCGGCGAAGGTGGCGGTGGCCATGTGTCCGTCCAGTCGTCGGTGGTGGCGCGCGCCGCTCCCGGCGGCGCGCCGTGCACCACGACTGTTCCCCGGGCGCGCCGGAGGCACGCCCCCGCGGCTCAGACCCGCTGCTTCTCGGCCTCGCCGACACGTACGGCCGGGCGGGGCTGCTGCTTGCTCAGCTCCTTGAGCCGGCGACGCTGCGCCCGGTTCTTGGCGGCCGTCCACCACGTGCGCGAGTAGTACCAGAGCCAGCCGTACTCGAGCATGCGGTCCCACGTCCTCTTCTTGCGGACGGCATCGCGCTGCCACAGCCACTTGTGGAACGCCCACACCGGCCGCCAGGTGGCGTAGAAGCGCTTGTTGGCCTTGATCGTCTCCTGCAGGAGGTGGTACGGCGTCATCTGCCTGGGGCGGAAGACGACGTGCTGCGCGTCGTAGAACGACCAGTCGCGCTCGAGGATGCGGCCCTCGGCGTCGAGCTCCTCGAACTGCTGCGTGCCGGGGAGCGGCGTGAGGATGTTGAGCATCACCGTGTCGATCTTGTTCTTCTTCGCGAACTTGACGGTGTCGCTCACCGAGTCCGGCGTGTCGTGGTCGGCGCCGAGCACGAACATGCCGTGGGCGCGGATGCCGTAGTCGTGGAGCACCTTGATGGCGTGCTCGATGTCGCCCACGGTCTGCGACTTCTCGAAGCTGTCGAGCGTGGCCTGGTTGACGGACTCGAGGCCGAGAGCGACGAAGTCACAGTTCGAGGCCCGCATGAGCTCCATCAGCTCCTGATCGCGCACGACGTCGGTGCGCACCTGCGCGCCCCAAGGCACGGCGACGCCCTCGTCGATCATGAGCTGCAGCAGCCGCTTGAGCCGCTTCCTGTTGGCGGCCATGTTGTCGTCGTAGAAGAAGATCTTCTCGGGATTCTTCTCCTTGATCTCGGCGACGACGCTCTCGGCGCTGCGGAAGCGGTACTTCTTGCCGAACATCGCCGTCACCGAGCAGAAGGTGCAGTCGAACGGGCAGCCCCAGCTGGTCATGATGGGCGTGTTCGTGATCCGCTCCCAGCCATCCACGAGCGTGAGGTCCGGGAACGGCAGCGTGTCGAGGTCCTCGCAGCGCTCGTGGAGCGGCGCGTGCACGGCCGCGCCGTCCTCGCCCCGGTACGAGATGCCGGTGATGGTGCTGAGCTCACGGCTGCCGCTGAGCGACTCGGTGAGCTCCACCATGATCGTCTCGCCGGCCTCGCCGCGGGCGACGTAGTCCGCGTGCTCGAGAGCTTCGTCGGCCATGAAGGTCACATGGGAGCCGCCGATGACGACGGGGATGCCGCGGCGGCGCAGGTCGTCGCCGATGCGGTAGGCCTCGACGATGGTGGAGGTGGTGCTGGACAGGCCGACGAGGTCGGAAGAGTACACGTCGGCCCAGTCGATCGGCGCGAGCTGCGGATTGAAGATCCGCACGTCGTGGCCGGCCTCGACCAGCGCGGCGCCGATCATGGGCAGACCAAGCCGCACGAAGTACGACTTGGACCACAGATGGCGGCTCGGTGAGATAGGTTCGATCAGGCGGATCTTCATTCGGGGCGATTCCTTAAGCGGGGGATGGTCCGTCAGGGGATGCTACCGACTCTGGACCCTCTGTGGCAAAGCGCGACCGCTTCAGCATACAGGACTGAAACGGTCTTTGTGTGCAGTCGAGGGCCCTGGAGGGAACAGCCGTGAGAGGACCATCCGATCTCGACGAGGCGTCTGGCGGCCTCCCGCCCTGCGGACGAGCTGAACCCGGTGCCCCGATGAGGCAAAGTGCGACCAGGACAGAGAGACCGCTATGGATGTCGATACCAGGGGCAACTGGACGCCCCCAGCGTCGGGCCGAAGGAGCGACCGGGTCCGCACGTACAATGAAGGGAGGGTGTGCGCCGAGCCGGGCTGCACGACCGTCCTGTCCGTGTACAACTCCTCAGCACGATGCGCCCTCCACCAGCGCCGGGCGGTGGTCCGCCTGCGCCGGCTCGAGTCGGCGGAGACGGAGCGTCACTGTTTCCAGTGCGGCGCGCCGTTCGTGACCACGAACCCGCGGCGCAAGTACTGCAGCCCCCGTTGCCGGTCCCACGCCTTCGCGGCGCGAGAGAAGGCGATGAGGCTCGTCCTGCAGATGGAGTCGAGCGAGCGGCGAGCGGCCTGAGGCGCGGGCTGGCTCGCGCCGGCCAAGTCCCTCATCGCCGGGCCGTCTGCTAGCCTTTGCGCGTGGACTTCGACTTCGACGCAGCCATCGAGCGCAGGGGAACCGCCAGCTTCAAGTGGGACCTGTACGGCGGCGACGTGCTGCCGCTCTGGGTGGCGGACATGGACTTCGCCTCGCCGCCGCAGGTGGTCGAGGCGCTCGAGGCCCGCGCCGCCCACGGGGTGTTCGGCTACTCGCTGACCACCGACTCGCTGTGCGAGGCGATCGTCGCCCACCTCGAGCAGCGGTACGGCTGGCGCATCGAGAGCGAGTGGATCGTCTGGCTGCCGAGCGTCGTGCCCGGACTGAACCTCGCCTGCGACGCGTTCGCGGCGCCCGGCGAGGCCGTGCTCACGGTCACGCCGGTCTACCCGCCGTTCCTCGAGGCGCCCGGGCAGCGCGGCCGGCGGCTGGTCACCGTGCCGGCCGAGCTCGGCGACGGGCGCTGGGAGCTGCCGCTTGAGGGGCTGGAGGCTGCGGTCACGCCGGATTCGCGAGTCCTGCTGTTCTGCCACCCGCACAACCCGCTCGGCCGGGTGTGGCGCCGGGACGAGGTGGAGACCGTGGTGGGCTTCTGCCGGCGGCACGACCTCGTCCTCGTGAGCGACGAGATCCACTGCGACCTCATCCTCGACGACCTCGACCACGTGCCGGCGGCGCTGGCGTGTCCCGAGGACGCCGACCGCATCGTCACGCTCATGTCTCCGAGCAAGACCTTCAACCTGCCCGGCCTCAACTTCGCCTTCGCCATCGTCGCCGACGAGGCGCTGCGGCGGCGCTTCCTGCAGCCGGGCAAAGGGCTCCTGCCGTTCCCCGGCTGCTTCGCCGTGACCGCCGCCGAGGCCGCGTACAGAGACGGCGGTGACTGGCATGCCCACTTGCTGGACTACCTGCGCGGCAACCGCGACGCTCTCGAGGCGTTCGTCGCCGCCGAGCTTCCGCGCGTGCGCATGACGCACGTCGAGGCGACGTACCTCGCCTGGCTCGACGTGCGCGAGCTGGGGCTAGAGCGACGCCGACTGCGGCGTGCCGGGAGGCCGGAGTGGCGCTTTCTGCCGGGGCCGCCTTCGGCGACCCGGGCTTCCTCAGGCTCAACTTCGGCTGCCGCCGGGAGACGCTGGACGAGGCGCTGCGGCGCCTCGCGACCGTCCTCACGTAGGCTCTCCGGACCCGGACGGCCGCCGTCGGGCCGAGCCGTTTGCTACACTCCCGGAGCATGAGCAGCCCGAGCCGCAGCTCCAGACCACCCGGCCGGCGTGTCCGGCGCGCGAGCAAGGCGCGCGTCTACCGGCGTCGCCGGCTCGTCGCGCTCATCGCCGCCGTGGTCGCCATCGCCGTGCTGGGCGGTGTCGTCTGGGCCGCCGTGGGCGGCTGTGACTCCGGCACCACCGGCAGCGCGAGCGGCGGCTCGTCCGCGTCCTCCGCCGCCTCCCCGTCCGGCTCCTCCGGCGGCGACAAGAACGGCGGCACCCAGCAGGCCGTGCTCACTCCCTCGCCGAGCCCCACTGCGTGGACCGGCCCGCCGTCCTCCTCGCTGAAGCTCAAGGCGACCAAGACCATCGTGAGCGCGGAGATCTCGCCCAAGTCCGTGGTCAGCTCCGGCACCGGCTACGTCTTCGCCCAGAACATGATGTACAAGCACACGATCACCGTGTACGACTCCAAGACCGCCAAGCTCGTCAAGACCATCCAGGACAAGATCACCGCGGCGGAGTTCCACATCAAGGGCCACGGCGAGACCATCCGGGGGGCGCCCGTCGAGTGCGCGTTCACGCCGGACGGGCGCTTCGCCTACGTCTCGCAGTACTCGATGTACGGCGCCGGCTTCACCGAGGGCCACGACACCTGCTCGCCGGGCGGCGCCTCGGACAGCTACGTCTACCGGGTCTCGCTCGCCGATCTCAAGATCGACAAGGTCATCAAGGTCGGCGAGGTGCCCAAGTACCTGGCCGTCACGCCCGACCAGAAGTACCTGCTGGTGAGCAACTGGTGCTCGTACAGTCTCACCGTCATCGACATCCACACCAGCAAGGTCGTCAAGAGCGTCTCCCTCGGACCGTACCCTCGCGGCATCGCCGTCTCGCCGGATTCCAAGACGGCCTACGTCGCCGTCATGGGCACCACCAACATCGCCGTCGTCGACCTCACCGACTTCTCACTCTCGTGGATCAGCGGCGTCGGCAGCGGCCCGCGGCACCTGTGCATGGCCGGCAACGGCAAGTACCTGTACGCCACCCTCAACGGCGAGGGCAACGTCGCCAAGATCGACCCGAAGACTGATAAGGTCGTCGACAAGGTCTACACAGGGTCCGAGCCGCGCAGCATGGCGATCGCCCCGGACGGCAAGTCGCTGTTCGTCGTCAACTACAACTCGAGCACCATGAGCCAGGTCCGCACCAGCGACATGAAGGTGATCGACAGCGTGGCCACCAACTCACTCCCGATCGGGATCACCTACGACGCGCCGACCAAGAGCGTCTGGCTCTGCTGCTACACCGGCAGCATCATGATCTTCAAGCAGGTGTGAGGCCGACCCTGTGAACGCCCTGCCCCGTATCGTCGCGCTGCTCGGGGGCGTCGCCTTACTCGTCGCCGCGGTAGTGGCGGGCGGCGGCGCGTCCAACGCCGGCGCCACGACGACGCCCGACTATCGTCGCGCGCTTCAGATCGTCGCCGACCTGCGAGCGTACCCACCGACGGATCCGCTGATCTGCATGCTCGGCGGCTCGTCGGCGCGCTCCTCGACCGTGAGCGACGCGTCCTGGTCCGCGCAGGTCCGCAGGAACGTCGGGTACCGCGTAGTCGCCGTCAATCTCGGCTCCAAAGAGCGCCTGCTCACGCAGGACCGTCGTCTGGTACGCCTGCTGCCCGACGTCCACCCGATCGTCTACATCGGCGTCAACATGGGCCGGTTCTGCCGCGGTCACGCCGACCCGGCGATCGTCCTCCCGAAGCCCTCGGGGGAGCCGCCGACACTGCAGCAGCGAAAGGTCGTCCGGACCCAGCCCCTGTCCGAGATGCGCAAGCGGCAGATGGTCGCAGAGTGGATGCAGGAGCGCTGGCCGTACTTCCTCCGGAACTACCGGTACAACCTCGGCGTGCTCGACAGCGCCGTCCGCCGCAGCCTTGCGCGCGGCCAGCACCCCGTGATCATCGATCTCCCGCGCAACATGGCGATCATGGGCCACCAGCTGGACGGGCCCCTGCGCATCTACCACGCCGGATGCCGCGCCATCGCGAAACGGTACGGCGTCCCCTACGTCCAGTTCCAGGGACGCCTCGCCTTGACCAGCCGGGACTTCCGCGACCTCTGGCACCTGTTGCCCACGTCGCGCATGAAATGGCAGCGCGAGCTCAGCAAGACCACAGCCGCACTGCTGCGGCGCTACCGGCTTCGCCCCACCCCCTCGCCGTCGCCATCGGTGGACCCGAGCTTGTCACCGTCACCGGACCCGAGCCTGTCACCGTCGGCGGACCCGAGCCTGTCACCGTCGGCGGTGCCGGCACTCTGAGCTCGCCCGGCGGCGCCCGGTGCGATGCGCCGCCGATGAGCAGAGCGGGTACCCGCGCGGCCACGTCACCGGACAATGGTGCGCACGCCGTCGCTCGCGCCCGCGAGCACGACGTCGGCGCGGTCGACGCGCGAAGATCCCGCACTCGACCACGCCGGGGATCACCTGCAGCTCGGCCTCGACCCGCTCGGGGTCGCCCAGGTCGAGGCCGGAGACGTCGAGGATGGCGAGGCCGTCGTCGGCGACGTAGCCCGGGCGCGCGGCGGGCGTGCCGCCGAGCGCGCGCACGCGCTCGGCCACGAGCGCCGCCGCCATGGGCAGCACGGCAAGCGGCACCGGCGGCGCGGCGGCGCCGGCGGCGGCCTGGCCGAGCCGCTCCACCAGCTTGCTCTCGTCGACGATGCAGACGAAGAGGTCCGCGGCGCTCGCCACGACCTTCTCCCTGGCGAGCGCTCCGCCGGCGCCCTTGATCAGCCGCAGCTCGGGATCCACCTGGTCGGCCCCGTCGACGTACAGCGGAAGCGACGGGGCCTCGTCGAGCCCGACAACGCGGATGGCGGCCGCGCGCAGCGCGGCCGCGGATGCCTCGGAGCTCGCCACCGCGGCGGCGACCAGCCCCGGCTGCGCCGCCAGCTCCTCGATGAAGCGGGCGGCCGTGCTCCCGGTCCCGACGCCGATGGTCGAGCCCTGCGTCACGTAGGAGATGGCCGCCGCGGCGGCGGCACGCTTCTGTTCATCACGGGTCATAGACTACAGATGCCCCGGTCCCGGTTCCGTCACCCGTCTCTGAGGCGGTCGGCGCGAAGGGACCGGGCCGGCGACCGCCGCGAGGAGGACTGATGAAGCCCGTCAATGTGTTCACCGTCAGGACCGAGACCGATCCGGAGGATCCGCCGGGCTATCAGGCGGAGGCCGCCAAGCTCGGGCCGATGATCGGCGCCGCCATGATCGGCGGGAGCGTGTACGTCCTGGCGCCGGGCGAGTCCGTGTGCCCGTATCACTTCGAGTTCGGCTCGGAGGAGTGGCTGCTGGTGCTCGAGGGGCGGCCGACGCTGCGCCGGGCCGCCGAGGACGGCGAGCTCCAGGAAGAGCTGGAGCCGGGCGACACGGTCTGCTTCCCGCCCGGCCCGGCCGGCGCGCATAAGGTGACCAACGGGACCGAGGAGCCGGTCCGCATCCTGATGCTCTCCACCATGCCGGCGGTCGACATCAGCTACTACCCGGACAGCGAGAAGTTCGGCGTGTGGCCCGGAGGCGGCACCAAGGGCTTCCTGGTGCGCCGCGAGCACGAGGTCGACTACTACGACGGCGAACAGTGACCGCGAAGGCGCGGAGATGACGAGGGCGCGGTCATGACGATGCACGAGCCGACGCCCGAGGACTCGGCGGCGGCGCGCGAGCTGATGGACTGGGCGCTCGCGCGCCTCGCCGACCGCCGCGGCGTCCTGCCGGCGAGCCCCGCGACGGGGCCGCTGCCGCCACTCGGAAGCGACGGGATCGGCACGGAGGCGGCCCTGGCGGCGTTCCGCGATACCGTCGCCCCGACGGCGATCCCCCCGGACCACCCGCGCTACCTCGCGTTCGTACCGGGGACGCCGACGGTCGCCGCGGCGCTCGCCGACATGGCGCTGTCCGCGGCGATGATCTACGGCGGCAGCCGTCTCGAGGCCGGGCTCGCGGTCGAGGCCGAGGACGCCGTGCTGCGCTGGCTCGCCGACGCCGCCGGGTTCCCCGCGTCCGCCGGCGGCACGTTCGTCAGCGGCGGCTCCATCGCCAACCTGAGCGCGCTCGTGGCGGCGCGCGGCGGCGGCGCGTCCGCCCACGACCGCCGCGTCATCGTCGCCGGCGCGTCGGCGCACTCCTCCGTGGCCGCGGCCGCCCACATCATGGGCTGCGAGCTGGCGACGGCGCCCGCGGCCGACGCGCACGGGCGCCTGACCGGCACCGTCCTCGAGAAGGCGCTCGCGACCCTCGACCCGGCCACCGTCGTCGCCGTGGTCGCGACGGCGGGGGCGACCAACACCGGCGCCTTCGATGACCTGGCCGGCGTCGCCGGCGTCTGCGCCGCCCGCGACCTGT
Organism: uncultured Thermoleophilia bacterium; assembly: GCA_963834905.1. Classification (GTDB taxonomy): domain Bacteria; phylum Actinomycetota; class Thermoleophilia; order UBA2241; family UBA2241; genus CAIXSE01. Next base: position 33,466 of record CAWIDR010000034.1, read on the forward strand.
GGCTGCACGTGGACGGCGCCTACGGCGGCGCGGCGCTCCTCTCGCCGCGCACGCGGCCTCTCCTGGAGGGCATCGAGTGCGCCGACTCGTTCATCGTCGACCCGCACAAGATGCTCTACACACCGTTCGACTGCGCCGCGCTGGTCTACCGCGACTGCACCGCTGCGCGCCACTCGCTCACGCAGACGGCGGACTACCTGGACCCCATCGGCAACGCGGCGACCGGCAACCCGTCGGACCTCGCCGTCCACCTCACGCGCCGCGTGCGTGGCGTGCCGCTCTGGGCGTCGGTCCTGGCCTACGGTACCGACGCCTACGCCGCGGCCGTCGACCACTGCGTGGAGATGGCCGGGTATGCGGCCGAGCGGGTAGCGGAGACGCCGGCGCTCGAGCTCGTGATCGAGCCGGCGTTCACGGTGCTGCTGGTGCGCCGGCTCGGCTGGCCGGCGGACGACTACGCCGCGTGGTGCAACGACGCGCTCGCGCGCGGCGTCGCCATGCTCATGCCGACCAGGCACGCCGGCGAGACCGTGCTCCGCTTCTGCTTCGTCAATCCGCTGACGACGCGCGAGGACGTGGACCTGGTGCTCGCGGACCTCGCCTAGCCCGGCCCGGCCCAAGGAGCGCCCCGGGGCGTGCTCAGCGCCCCCGCGGCTCCCAGCCCATCACGGCCTTGACCTCGAGGAAATCCTCGAGCCCGAACCGGCCCCATTCGCGGCCGTTGCCCGACTGCCGGTAGCCGCCGAAGGGCGCGCGGCCGTCGGTGGGCGCACCGTTCAGGTGCACCATGCCGGTGCGCATGCGGCCGGCCACGCGCCGCGCACGCTCAACGTCGGCCGACTGCACGTAGCCGGAGAGGCCGAACGCCGTGGCGTTGGCCAACTCGATGGCATGCGCCTCGTCACGGAACGGCGTGATGCAGAGCACCGGCCCGAAGATCTCCTCCTGGAAGATGCGCATGTCCGGCTTCACGTCGGCGAACACCGTGGGCCGCACGAAGAAGCCCTTGTCGAGGCCATCGGGGCGCTCGAGCCCTCCGGCGACCAGCCGAGCGCCCTCCGCGATGCCGATCTCGATGTAGCCGCGCACGGTGTCGAACTGCTTGCGCCCGGCGACAGGGCCCATGAACGTCGCCTGATCCTGCGGGTCGCCCACCGCGACCGCTTCAGCGGTGCGCGCCGCGACCTCGACCGCCTCGTCGTAGACCTCCTGCGCGACGAGCATCCGCGTCGGGGCGTTGCAGGTCTGGCCGGAGTTGTGCATGCAGCCCAGCGTGCCGGAGGCGACGACCTTCTGGACGTTCACGTCGCCGAACACGATGTTGGCCGACTTGCCGCCGAGCTCCTGGGAGACACGCTTGATCGTCGGAGCTGCCGCCGCGGCCACGGAGCCGCCGACGGCGGTCGAACCGGTGATGGACACCATGTCGACGAGCGGGTGGGTGGAGAACGCGTCGCCCAGAGCCGCGCCGGCGCCGTTCACCATGTTGAACACGCCCGGCGGAAGTCCCGCCTCGTCCGCCGCCTCGGCGAAGAGCAGCGCGGAGAGCGGCGAGAGCTGGCTCGGCTTGAGCACCATCGTGCAGCCCGCGGCCAGCGCCGGCCCGACCTTGGCCGTCACCTGGTTCATCGGCCAGTTCCAGGGCGCGAGCAGGGCGCAGACGCCCACGGGCTCGCGCACGATGCGCGTCGAGCCCCAGTCCTCCGCGAGCGGGTAGTCGCGGAGCGCCTCCATGGCCTCCTTCAGGTGCCTGGCGCCGGCCAGCACCTGGCCGCCCCCGGCGAGGCCGCGCGGGATGCCGACCTCGGTCGTCATCGCGGCCGCGATCGCCGGGATGCGGCGCTTGTACGCCTCGCGCAGCCGCGTGAGGTACTCGATGCGCTCCTCGCGCGATGTCTGCGAGTAGCTCTCGAAGGCCCGGTGGGCCGCCTGCACCGCCGACTCCACGTCGGCGGAAGAGGCGGCCGCCACCCGCGCCGCCTCCTCTTCCGTCGCCGGATTCACGACGACGATCTCGTCTCCGGGGTGGGCCGGCTCGACCCACTGCCCGTCGATGTAGAACCTGCTTCCGTCAGTCACTCTGCCTCCAACTCGTCAGCCGCCGGGGACGCTCAGTCGCCCGGCGGGCGATAGAACATCTCGGTGCGCGCGGCCTTGTCCATCTCTTCCGGCGTCACCAGCACGGTGATCTTGCAGCGCACCATGCCGCCCGCGGTGATGTGCGAACCCATCGCCGCCGCGGTCACGTTGTCGGGGAGATCGACGACGCTGTAGACGTCGTTCTCGCCGAACGCGTAGTAGAACGACTCCAGCTCGCCGTCGAGGTTCCTGGCCATGTCGGCGATCATCTTGCGACGCTCGCTGCCGCCCTCTCTCAACACGCCCTTCATGCCCTCGGGACTGTACGTAGCGACGATCAGGTACTTCGGCATTGCACCCTCCTCCTGGTGACCCGGCGTGCGCATACTATCCACCCGCCTCGCACGAGAGTCCATTGCAGTACGCTTGCCGCCATGCACCGGACGGATCGATAGATGCTCGCCGCTCTCCTGGCCCTGGCCGCCAGCTTCACGTGGGGGACCTCCAACTACCTCGCCGGGATCGAGAGCCGGACCCGGTCGGTGTGGCACGTTGCGGCGCTCAGCCAGATCGCGGCAGCGGCGGCGTCCGCCGTGGCGCTGGTCGCCGCCCGCCAGTCCCCACCCGGCGGCTGGGACTTCGTCCTCCTCGTCCTCACCGGCGTCGCCACGGCGGCCGGACTGGTGATGTTCTACAAGGCGCTCGCGATCGGCACCATGAGCGTCGTCGCGCCGATCATCGCCGCGGAAGTGCTCATCCCGGTGACGGCCGGGATCCTGCAAGGCGAGCGTCCCGGCCTGCACGCCTACGTCGGCATGGTGCTCACCGTGGGCGGCGTGGTGCTGGTCGCGCGCACGCCGCGCAAGGAGAAGCAGAACCGCTCCGAGGCGCACCACCGGGCCGCGCGCAAGGCCGTGATCCTCGCCATCCTCACGGCCATCGCCTGGGGCTTCATGCTGCTCATCTACGGGACCGTCGGCAAAGGGAACCCGGTGTGGACCGTGTTCGACACGCGCGTCGCGTCCGCGGTGGCGCTCTGCGGGGTACGTGCTGCTGACCGGACGCGGCCTCTCGCTCAAGGGCCAGAACGTGCCCGTGCTCGCCGCCATCGGCATCCTGCTGGCCGTCGCCAACTTCTTCTTCATCATCGCCACCAGGATCGGCTATCTGAGCGTGACCAGCATCCTCGGGTCACTCTCACCGGTGGTGGTCACCGTCGTACGCCCAGGTGCTGCTGCACGAGCGGCTGGCGCCGCGGCAGTGGGCCGGGTTCGCGGCGGTGGTCGCGGGAATCGTGCTGCTGTCGGTCTGACGGGTGGCGACCGTGCGCCGACGACAGGGCCGGCGCCTCTGGGTCAGAGCCCGCCGATCCCCTCGCGGAACCCGCCGTCGTCCTTGATGCGCTCCTCGTCGGGCAGCGTGACGCCGCCGGTGTCGAGGAGGTGGTCCGCCTTGGCGCTGGCGCCGGTCGCGCGGCCGATGCGGCCGCCCACGAACCAGACGAGAGAGAAGACCAGCCAGATGACGATCGCCACCGCGATGAAGGTGGCTCCGTAGACGATGAAGTTCGCGATGCCGACAACCATGGAGGCCTCCTTGCCGCGACCGGTCCGGTCAGCCGTCCCCGCCGGCTCCCGGATGGTTGTTCTTGACTCGTTCGCGAGCAGCGGCATGAGCCCGGTCGCGACGTCGATCGCGACCATGATCGGAGTGTACCCCGAACGACATTCGCCCAAAAGGATGCGGCCGGGGGGCATGCCGCGGCGGAGGCTCACGCCTCCGCGGCGCCGCGCTTCTCGAACTTCTTGCGCTGCTCGGTGCTGAGGATGTGCTTGCGCACGCGCACGATCTTCGGCGTCACCTCGACGAGCTCGTCGTCGGCGATCCACTCCAGCGCGCTCTCCAGCGTGATCGCACGCGGCACCTTGAGGCCCGTGTCGATCTCTTTGGTCGACTGCCGGTAGTTGCCCAGCGCCTTGCGCTTGGTGGGGTTGCAGAGCATGTCGTCGGCGCGCGAGTTCTCACCGACGATCATCCCTTCGTAGACGGGCGTCATGTTGCCGACGAAGAGCACGGCGCGGTTCTGCAGGTTCTCGAGGGAGTAGCCGGCCGCCTCGCCGCCGGTCTGGCTGACGAGCGAGCCGCGCTCGCGGCCGGGCAGGTCGCCCTTCCACGGGCCGTAGCCCGTGAACCGCGAGCTCATGACGCCGAGGCCGCGGGTCTCGGTGAGAAAGTCGTTGCGGTAGCCGATCAGGCCGCGCGTCGAGATCGTGAACTCGAGGCGGACGAGGCCGGTCCCCGTCGCCTCGACGGCGACCAGCTCGCCCTTGCGCAGGCTGAGCTCCTGGATCACCGTGCCCTGATACTCCTCGGGGACGTCGATGATCAGCTGCTCCATCGGCTCGAGAAGCTTGCCGTGGCTGTCGCGGTGCGTGATGACCTCGGGGCGCGAGACGCAGAGCTCGAGGCCCTCGCGCCGCATCTCCTCGATGAGGATCGCGAGGTGCAGCTCGCCGCGGCCGCTGACCTTGACGCCGTCGGGGCGGCCGAGGTCCTCGACGCGGAGCGCGACATTGACGCGCAGCTCGCGCTCCAGCCGGTCCTTGATCTGGCGCAGCGTCGCGGCACGTCCGTCCTGGCCGGCGAACGGGCCGTTGTTGACGAGGAAGAACATGCTGACCGTCGGCTCTTCGATCTCGAGCGGCGCAAGAGCTGCGTCCGGCCGCCTCGAGCTCGGGTGACGCGAGCGTGTCGCCGAGGGTGATGTCGTCGGGACCCGCGAGCCAGACGATGTCGCCGGCCGCGGTCTCTTCGACCTCACGGTTCTCGAGCCCGTGGGTCACCCACAGGTGCGTGACCCGCGCGGGCGTCGCGCCGGTGAACTCCCAGCCGGCGTCCGGGTCGCCGACCTCGAGGTGGCGCGTCGTGATGCGCTGCACATCGTCGCCGACCTTGAGGGAGCCGGCGAGCACGCGTCCGCAGCCGATGCGGCCGATGTAGTCGCTCCAGGCGAGCGTGCTCACCTGCATGAGGAACGGCGCCTCCTGGTCGACCTGCGGCGCGGGGACGCTGGCGATGATCGTCTCGAAGAGATCGTTCATGGCGGCGTCGGCCAGTTCCTTGAGCAGCGCCGGCGAGAGCGTCCCGCCGTCGGCGAGGTGGGCTTCGCGTTCGCGCTCTTCCTTCTGGTACTCGTCGAGATCGTTGACGATCCAGCCTTCGAGGCCCGAGCCGTAGAGGACGGGGAAGTCGAGCTGCTCGTTGTTGGCGCCCAGCTCGACGAAGAGGTCGAAGGTCTTGTCCAGGGCGCCGGACGGGTCCGCGTTGGGCCGGTCGGCCTTGTTGACGATCACGATGGGCCGCAGCCCGAACCCCAGCGCGCGCATGAGCACGTAGCGCGTCTGCGGCATGGGACCCTCGTTGGCGTCCACCAGGAGGAGCACCGAGTCCACCATGCTGAGCACGCGCTCGACCTCGCCGCTGAAATCGGCGTGGCCGGGGGTGTCGATGATGTTGATGAGGTAATCCTTCCACTCCACGGTGCAGTGCTTGGAGCGGATGGTGATCCCGCGCTCGCGCTCGAGGTCGTTGCTGTCCATCACGCGCTCGTCCACGTGCGCGTTCTCGCGGAACACGTGAGCGGCGCGGAAGATGCTGTCGATCAGCGTCGTCTTGCCGTGATCGATGTGGGCGATGATGGCGAGGTTGCGGATCTGTTCGGCGGCGTGCACGGGGGTTCTCTCTGTCGGGGTGGCTGGCGGGTCGCGGCGAAGCAAGGGCTGCCGGCTGACGACCGAACGCCCGGCTGGGCTGCGCCGGCCGGGCGGACTCCTCTAGTGTACACGCGCGAGGTCGCTTCGTCGCCCGCCGCGCCCGTTTGCCCTGGATCGGGTGCACGCCCCCGCCGCACCTCCACGACCGCTCCCCGGGGAAGTATCATGGGCACGGACGGATCCGCCGGCGAGGCCGGAGGCGGAGCGAGAAGGGACTGCTAATGGGCGATGAGCGGACCGTGCGCATCGCGCAATCCTGCGCACAGGATCCCGTGGCGGCAGTAGAGGCGCTTCACGACGGCCTCCGGCAGCCAGACGCCTCGCTCGTGCTGTTCTTCTGCTCCAGCGAGTTCGACCACGACGCGCTGGCAGCGGAGATGGCCCGGCGCTTCGCCGGCGTGCCGGTGGTCGGCTGCACGACCGCCGGAGAGATCGGCCCGCTCGGCTGCCGCGACCACAGCGTCGCCGGCGTGAGCCTCGCGGCCGAGGTCTGCAGCGTCGAGGTCGGTCACCTCGAAGACCTGCGCCGGTTCCAGATCCCGGACGGCGTGACGTTCGCGCAGGACCTGCGCCGCAGGCTCGAAGACCGCGCCTCCGGCGACGAGACAGGGAACACCTTCGCCTTCCTGCTGGTGGACGGCCTCTCGGGCCACGAGGAGCAGCTCGCCCACGCGCTGCAGCAGGGTCTGGGGAACATCCCGCTGGTCGGCGGTTCTGCGGGCGACAGCCTGAGCTTCGAGCGCACGTTCATCTACCGGGACGGCCGCTTCAGGTCCGACGCGGCCGTCCTTGTCCTGGTCAGCACCCCGCTCCCGTTCACCGAGTTCAAGACCCAGCACTTCGTGCCCACCGACGAGAGGCTCGTGGTCACCGAGGCCCGTCCCGATGATCGGGTCGTCGTTGAGATCAACGGTCTGCCGGCCGCGCAGGAGTACGCGCGGATCCTCGGCCTCGACGCGGACGAACTCGACCCGGTCCGCTTCGCCGCGTCCCCGGTCGTGGTGCTCATCGACGGCGCGAACTACGTGCGCTCCATCCAGAAGGCGGAGCCCGACGGGAGCCTCAAGTTCTACTGCGCCATCGAACGCGGTGTCGTCCTCCGCGTGGCCAGGAGCGACGACCTCGTGGCCAACCTCGAGTCGGCGTTCTCGCGGGTGCGCGCCCAGATAGGCCCGCCGCAGCTCGTCCTCACCTTCGACTGCATCCTCCGCAAGCTTGAGATCGCCGAGGGCGGGCTCGAGCCGTCGGTCAGCGAGATCCTGCGGCGCAACAACGCCGTCGGCTTCAACACGTACGGCGAGCAGTTCTGCGGCGTGCACGTCAACCAGACCCTGACGGCCGTCGCCCTCGGCTCCGCCGCGCACACCCCCGGCCGGGGTGCAGGGCATGCCTGACAGGGAGCCGGCGGACGCCCGGGACGTGCCGGCCCTCCTGGCCGAGATCGCCCGGCTCAACAAGGTCGTCGAAGCGCTCATGGACCGCTCGGAGGCGAGCATGAACGTCCAGGGCTCCGACTTCGGCCTGTTCCAGACGACGATCATGCTGCAGGACCAGGTCCGGCTGCACACGGAGGCCCTCGAGACGGCCCTGCAGGACAGGGCGGCCGACGCGGGCGACTCCCGGACCGCCGCGCCGGGGGACATGCAGACGCTGCGCCGCACGGCGGCGCTGCAGATCCAGCTGCTCGAGCTCGTCGTCCAGCAGAAGGACGTGGGCGAGCTCATCGAGCGGGTCTCGTCGATCCTCGACATGCCCATCGTGCTCTTCGACACGCGCGGCCGTGTCGTCTCGTGCTCGCATGGCGCGACCGGCGACCCAGACCTCGCGCCACGACTCTGGAAGGCATACAGCGCCGCGCGCGGCGGGCCCGATCCCGCCGGGTCCGTCACCGACGCCGGCGAGCGAGTGCTGTTCCGCGATGTGCTCGTGATGGGGCGAGCCGAACGCATGCTGGCCGCGGTGGCCACCCACTCGCGGCCCATGGAGTTCGCCGGCGCCTCCCTGCTGTTCCTCCAGCAGCTCGTCACGCTCGATCTTCTTCGCGGCAAGGACGAGCTCAGGATGCGGCGCAGGCTGCGCCGCGGCCTCCTGCGCGACGTGCTCGCCGGCGACGACGCGCCGGACCAGCTCAGGATCCGCCTGCAGGCGCAGGGGTTCGACGACGAGAGCGTTCTCCGCATCGCAGTCGTCGAACCCGTGACTTCCCGCCCGCAAGCGGCGGAGAAGCGGGCGGCCGAGCAGCGGGAGACCAGCCTTCTCGGACCCATCGACACCGTGCTGAGCGAGCGGCGCCTCCCCTATCTGACGTCGTCGAAGGGACCGCTGGCAGTGGTGCTGACCGCGTTCCGCGACGCGGAGACGACCACCGCGCAAGCCTTTCTCGCGCAGCTGCGCGAGGCTGCCGCGCACGTCGCCCCGGGAGGCGTCGTCGCCGGCTGCTCCTCGCCGCTCACCGGGATCGCCGGGGCTGCCCGGGGCCTGCAGCAGGCGAAGGCCGCCTGCATCTCGGCCCGTCTCAGCCAGGACCACGGAGGCACCGGCGTCTTCGAGGAGCTGAGCGGCCACTTCCGCCTCCTGGACGCGCTCGACGAGGACGAGCTGAACGACATCGTGCAGCGCACGTTCGGACCCGTGTTGGAGTACGACGAACAGCACCGCGCCAGCCTGTACAAGACCCTCCGCACGCTGTTCGAGCACCGCCTGGCGGTCCAGGAGACGGCGGACGCCCTTCACATCCACCGCAACACCCTGCAGAAGCGGCTGGCGAACGCCGAGCAATTGCTGGACATCGACCTCAGCGACCTCGATGCGATCGTGGACGTGCGCCTCGGGCTCCACGCCGCCGAACTGCTCGGCGAACCCGTCGCCTGACCCTCCGGCGCCCGCGGAGGCGTGGGCTCCGCGCAGCCGCCGCGACCTTGAGCAGCTCTTCACGCCCCTGTGCACGCGACCAGTCGCCCGGCGCAAAGAGTGGTCGCCGGTCGACTCGACGCTCGCATCCGCGTGGCCGCATCCTACGAAGCGACGGTCCGCCGCCATCGCCAGGCGGCGCTCCAGGCCCGCCGCTCAGGCGGCAACGATGCTCCAGCCAGGAGGATGCCATGGCCAAAGTCTTGATGATCCATCCCGACAAGTGCACGGGGTGCCGCAACTGCGAACTGGCGTGCTCGTTCGAGCACGAGGGCCAGTTCCGGCCCAGCGCCGCGCGCGTTCAGGCGTACACGTGGGAGCGCGAAGGCATGTCGGTGCCCATGATGTGCCAGCAGTGCGACGACGCCGCCTGCGTCACCGTCTGCCCCACCGGCGCCATGCACCGCAGCAACACGATGGCCAACCTCGTGGACTGGGACGCGGCCACGTGCATCCGCTGCAAGATGTGCACCATCGCCTGCCCGTTCGGCAACGCGCGCTACGACGCGGCCTCGAGCAGCATCTTCAAGTGCGACACCTGCCAGGGCGCACCCGAGTGCGTGACCTTCTGCCCCAGCGGCGCGCTCGAGTTCGTCGACGACGAGCAGCACGTGCGCTCGCGCAAGAAGGCCTACGCGGCCAAGTTCAGGGACGCCTTCCAGGAGGTGAGCTGAGATGTACGGCTGGACCGGCACCATCCTCCGCATCGACCTCACCAAGGGCAAGGTGACCCGTGAGGCGACCGACATCAAGATGGCTCACGACTACCTCGGCGCCCGCGGCCTCGGCGGCAAGATCATCAGCGACGAGCTCGATCCCAAGACCGACGCCCTGAGCCCGGACAACAAGCTGATCTTCGCGCCCGGACCGTTCACGGGCACGTTCGCGCCCTCGGCGGGCCGCTTCAACGTCGTCACCAAGGGCCCGCTCAACAACGTGATCGCCGCGTCCAACTCCGGCGGCGCGTTTGGCCCTGAGCTCAAGTACGCCGGCTACGACGCCCTCATCATCGAGGGCAAGGCGGCCAAGCAGTCGTACCTGTGGATCCGCGACGACCAGGTGGAGATCCGTGACGCCGCGGCCATCTGGGGCCACGACACGCAGGACACGACCGATCTGGTGCGCGCCGAGACCGACGAAGAGGCCAAGGTGGCGTGCATCGGGCCGGCCGGCGAGCACCTCTCGCTCCTCGCCAATGTCATGAACGAGATGCACCGCGCCGCCGGCCGCACCGGCGTCGGCGCCGTCATGGGCTCCAAGAACCTCAAGGCGATCGCGGTCTACGGCACGGGCTCCGTGCAGGTCGCCGATCCCGACGGCTTCAAGGCGGCCGTCATGAAGTCGCGGAAGCTCATCCAGGCGCACCCCGTCGGCGGCGCCGGCCTCAAGGCCTACGGCACCAACGTGCTCGTCAACATCCTCAACCAGACGGGCGCCCTGCCCACGCGCAACTTCCAGGACGGCTACTTCCCCACCGCCGACAAGATCGGCGGCGAGTCGCTCGCGGCCAAGCAGCTGGTCCGCCCCAAGGGCTGCTTCAGCTGCATCATCAGCTGCGGCCGGGTCAGCAAGGTCGACAACCCGGACTACAAGGGCTTCGGCGAGGGTCCGGAATACGAGACCGCCTGGTCGTTCGGCGCCGATTGCGGCATCGACGACCTCGACGCCATCACCAAGGCCAACTTCCTCTGCAACGAGTACGGCATGGACACCATCTCCCTGGGTTCCACGATCGCCTGCGCGATGGAGCTCTTCGAGATGGGCGTCATCACCACCAAGGACACCGACGGCGTGCAGCTCACGTTCGGCAACACCGCCGCCATGGTCGAGATGGTGCACAAGGCCGGCAAGGCCGAGGGCTTCGGCGCCAAACTCGCCCAGGGCTCGTATCGCCTGGCCGAGAGCTATGGCCATCCGGAGCTCTCCATGACCTGCAAGAAGCAGGAGATGCCGGCCTACGACCCGCGCGGCGTGCAGGGCATCGGCCTGAACTACGCCACCGGCAACCGCGGCGGCTGCCACGTGCGCGGCTACACCATCGCCATCGAGGTGCTGCAGAACGGCGCCGTGATGGACCCGCGGGTCACCGAGGGCAAGGCGGGCCTGGACATCCTGTTCCAGAACCTCACCGCGGCCCTCGACTCCAGCGGCGCCTGCCTGTTCTCGACGTTCGGCATCGGCGGCGCCGAGCTCGCGGAGATGCTCTCGGCGCTCACCGGCGTCGAGTACTCGCTCGATGAGTTCCTCAAGATCGGCGAGCGCATCTGGAACCAGGAGCGCCTCTGGAACCTCGGGCAGGGCTACACCACGGCGGACGACACGCTGCCGGATCGCCTGCTGCACGACCCGATCAAGACCGGCCCGGCCAAGGGCGAGGTCAGCCACCTGGACGTCATGCTGCCCGAGTACTACTCGCTGCGCGGCTGGGACGAGAAGGGTGTGCCCGGCAAGGCCAAGCTGAAGGAACTGGCTCTGAACTGACGGGAGACGCGCCGGGGCCGGCGAGCTGCGCCAGCAGCTCTCGCCGGCCCCGGCGCCCCGCAGAGCCCCCACGATGATCGTCAAATACTTCGCGACCATCCGGACCTACACCGGCGAGAACGAACGCCGCGTCGACGGCCCTCCGGCGACGCTCGGGCCGCTGCTCGAGACGCTGGCGGCGCGCTACGGCAGGCCGTTCCGGCGCGCCGTGTTCGCCGGCGATGAGCTCAATCCCGAGATCATCATCCTGGTGAACGGGCGCAACGTGGTGTACTCCGGACGCCTCGAGGCCCCGCTGGCCGAGGACGACGAAGTCTCGATCTTCCCCATGGTGGCCGGCGGATGAAGGAGGGTTCCGACGTGAGTGAGACCGAGGTCGCCAACGCCCGCCGCGTAGCGGCCACGGAGCGGCGCCCCTCCGGCGCCCCGCTCGATAGCTCGGCTACGCGTGCTATTCTCGACCGCTATCCCCGCCGCGATCCCGGCGACCTCGTGAACATCCTGCACGACCTGCAGGGCGAGTTCCGCTACCTGCCCGAGGCCGCGCTGCAGGAAGCCGCGTCCTACCTGGGCCTGTCACCCACGCAGGTCTACGGGGTGGCGACCTTCTACCACGGCTTCCACACCGAGCCGCGCGGCGAGCACACCTGCACGGTCTGCATGGGCACCGCCTGTCACGTACGCGGCGCGGCGCGGCTGCTGGAGCAGCTGGAACGAGATACCGGTGTCGCCGCCGGGGGGACGGCCCCGGACCTGTCGCTGAACGTCGAGGAGGTCAGCTGCGTGGGCGCCTGCGCCATCGGCCCGCTCGTCATCGTCGACGGTGACACCCACGGGCACATGACGCCCGACAACCTCTCCCGCATGGTCACGAAGCTCCTGGGCAAGGAGGAGCCGGCATGACGGCGAGACTCGCCGATGCGGGGGCGCTGACGCTCTATCGCGAGGCGCTCGCCGCCGGCCCGAGCCCCGGCCGGGGAGTCATCGCCGTGTGCGTCGGCACCGGCTGCCGCGCCAACGGGGCGCTCAAGGTGTACGAGGCCCTGCGCGCCGAGGTGGCGGCGCGCGGCGTGGCGCGCAAGGTGGAGGCGCGCGCCACCGGCTGTCAGGGCTTCTGCCAGGGTGGCCCGCTGCTGCTGCTGGTCCCCGAAGGCGTCGTCTACCAGCACGTGCGCGCCTCAGACGTGCCCGAGATCGTCGAGAAGACGGTGCTCGGCGGCGAGCTCGTGGAGCGCCTGCTCTTCGTCGACCCGGTGACGGATCTGCAGTGCCGCAAGGAGGAGGAGCTCCCCTTCTACCGGCCCCAGCAGCGCGTACTGCTGCGCGACAACGGCCTCCTCGACCCGACCTCCATCGACTCCTACATCGCGCTCGGCGGCTACGCGGCCCTGACGCGAGCCCTGGAGATGGGGCCCGAGGCCGTCCTCGAAGAGGTCAAGCGCTCCGGCCTGCGCGGCCGCGGCGGCGCCGGCTTCCCGACCGGCCGCAAGTGGGAGGCGTGCCGCAAGTCGGAGGGTGAGCTCAAGTACGTGGTCTGCAACGCCGATGAGGGCGACCCCGGCGCGTTCATGGACGACGCGCTGCTCGAGGGCAACCCGCACAGCGTGCTCGAGGGCATGATCATCGGCGCCCTCGCGATGGGCGCTCGCGAAGGTCACGTCTACGTGCGCCAGGAGTATCCGGTCGCCGTCGAGCGCATCACGCGCGCCATCGACCAGGCGCGCGAGCTCGGCCTGCTGGGCGAGGCGATCCTCGGCAGCGAGCTGAGCTTCGACCTGCGCGTCAGCCGCGGCGGCGGCGCCTTCGTCTGCGGCGAGGCGAGCGCCATGATGGCCTCCCTCGAGGGCCGGCGCGGCGTGCCGCGCCGGCGGCTCATCCACCTCTCCGAGCGCGGCCTCTGGGGACGGCCCACGAACCTCAACAACGTCGAGACGTGGGCCAACGTGCCGCACATCGTGCTGCAGGGGCGCCGACTGGTTCTCGTCCATCGGCACCGAAGGCTCCAGCGGCACCAAGATCTTCTCGCTCGTCGGCAAGGTGAGCAACACCGGCCTCGTCGAGGTGCCCATGGGCACGACCCTGCGCGAGATCGTGTTCGGCGCCGGCGGTGGCGTCCCGGACGGCAAGGCGTTCAAGGCCGTGCAGACCGGCGGTCCCTCCGGCGGCTGCCTGCCGGCGGACAAGCTCGACGTCCCGGTGGACTTCGACACGCTCGAGGCCGAGGGCTCCATGATGGGGTCCGGCGGCATGATCGTGATGGACGAGGACACCTGCATGGTGGACGTCGCCAAGTACTTCCTGCGCTTTCTGGCCTCCGAGTCGTGCGGCAACTGCACCTCCTGCCGCGACGGGCTCGCCCTGCTGCACGACCTGCTCGGCGACATCACCGAGGGGCGCGGCACGCGGGAGACCATCGCCCTCGTCGAGGAGCTCGCCGACACCGTCGAGGCCACGTCGCTCTGCGCCCTCGGCACGAGTGCGGTCAATCCGGTGCTGTCCACGCTGCGCTACTTCCGCGACGAGTATCTCGCGCACGTGGACGAGAAGCGCTGCCCCGCGGCGGTGTGCAAGGCGCTCATCACCTTCAGCATCGACGCGGAGCGCTGCAACGGCTGCACGCTGTGCGCGCTCCGCTGCCCCCAGGACGCGATCGCCGGAGAGAAGAAGCAGCTGCACTCGATCGACCAGGAGCTCTGCATCAAGTGCGGCATCTGCAAGGACGTCTGCAACCGCGACGCAGTGCTGGTGCACTAGGAGGCCGTGGTGGACGTTGAGCTGATCATCGACGACGTGCAGGTCACCGCTCCGGAGGGCGCGAGTGTGCTCGACGCCGCGCGCCGCGCCGGCGTGGACATCCCGGCGCTCTGTCACCACGAGGCCGTGCCGGCCATCGCTTCCTGCCGTCTGTGCCTGATGGAGGTGCGCCGGCCGGGCCGCGACTGGGTGCAGCTGACGACCTCGTGCGACTACCCCGTGTCGGCCGGCCTCGTCGTCGTGACGGACTCGCCGCAGCATCCGCAAGCACCGGGCCATGAACCTGCAGCTGCTGCTGCGGCGTGCCCCGGACGCGCCGGTGCTCAAGCAGCTCGCCGCGCAGCTCGGCGTGACGGAGCCGCTGTTCGCCCCCGTCACCGGCGAACCGCTCCCCGACTGCATCCTCTGCGAGCTCTGCGTGCGCGTGTGCTCGGCGCTGGGCTACAACGCGCTGGCGGCCATCGGCCGTGGCGACCACAAACACATCGGCCCGCCCTTCGGGCAGGCCGCGGCCATGGACTGCGTCGGCTGCGGGTCCTGTGTCGAGGTGTGCCCCACCGACTGCATCGCCATGGAAGACACGGCCGCCACGCGCACGATCTGGGGCCGCACCTTCGACCTGCTCGCGTGCGAACGCTGCGGCCGGCCGATCACGACCCGGGCGCTCGCGGCGGCGATGGCGGCCGACAAGGAGCTGCCGGCGAAGGGCGGCGAGCTCTGCGACGTCTGCAAACGGCGCGTCCTCAGCGAGCAGTTGGCTTCGCCCGGAAGGTAGGCGGGGGACGGCCCGGCCGGCGGCCGGTTCAGCCGCCGCCCGGTGACTCCCGGGCGGGCGCGACAGGCGTCGCCACGGAGCCTCGCACGAGAACGAACAGCCCGTACCCGGACAGCACGCCGACGAAGTTGAGCAGCACGTCGTCGATCTCGGTGCGCCCGATACGAGTAGCCGAGCGCGAGCGAGATGGCGAGCTGGCTCAGCTCGATGGCGAGCGGGAAGAGCAGCGCCGCGAGCGCCATGCGCCGCCACGCGGCGAGCCGCGGCGCCACGAACGGCAACAAGAAGCCGAACGGCGCGAGCGTCAGCACGTTGCCGCCCAGGATCCAGGCCTGGGCGAAGCGCGTCCCGTGGCGAACGACGTCCCGGATCGATGCCAGCGGGGTCAGACCGGCCGTGACGCCCCTGCCGGCCGCCTCGAGCTCGGCGACGCCGGGACGCACCGGCAGCGGGAACAGCGTGGCTCCGACGACCCAGCCGACGTACAGGATGAAGAGCGCGCGCATGGCGACGACGAAGGCGGGCTGGCCGCTGCGGGCGGCCCGCCACGCCACCAGCGCTGCCAGCAGCGCAGCCGCGGGATAGACGATGACACCGGTGAGCATGGTCCTCCGTGGGGGCGAACCGGTCGCCGCAGCGTACCCGACGGACGCACGGCGCGACCCTTACGGACGTACGGACGCCCTGGACCTCTACCGATCCTCGCCGGGGTCTCGTTCGTCGGTCTGGACGCCGTGGCGGCGCAGGATGCGCCGGGCGGCCGCCGTGAGCAGCCAGCCGACGGCGGCCACGGCGAGGAGCGCGATGACGACGGCAAACGAATGCATCTCACCAAGGATACCCGGCCGGGTGGGGTTGAGCCGGCGGCCGCCTCACAAGTAGAAGACGACGGCGAGGACCGCCGCGACCGCAGGCGCGGCGGCGGTCCACAAGAAGGAGAAGCCCGTCTCCACGTCGTCGGCACGAGCCGCCGCGGCAGCATCCGGGTCCGGCTCGAGCGCGCCACCAGACCTTGCCAGCACCTCGGGGTCGAACGGTCCGGTGACGTGCGCGGCGGACGCCCGGGCGACGCCCGGCGGACGGTCAGGGTCGGCGCCGGTCACAGACCCCCGGAACAGCACCAGCAAGAGGACGGTGAACGCTCCGTTGGCGAGAGCGAACCAGCTCCAGTTCCATCCCACGATCGCGAGGACGATCGCGATGACGCCCACCACGCCCAACCCGATCGCCAGCGGCACCAGACGCTTCATCGTCCCCTCCAGTCTCAGTCGTAGTGCTGGAACGCCGGCCACAGCTGCGCCCACGGGCGCAGCGGCTGCCGGCACAGCCAGATCGACTGGCCCTGCTCCTCGTTGTCGACGCCCGCGGCGTTGTCGATCCTCGCTGCGCGGGTGACCTGTCCAAAGTACTGCCCGAGCCAGCCGGGGTCCTCGCCCATGCCGACGGCGATCACCGTCGTGGCCTGCGCCGGCGGCCTTCCCCAGAGGTAGAAGTTGTTCTGGCCTGAGTAGACGGGCGGCAGACTGTAGGCCGGCCCGTAACGCTGCAGCGCTCCGGCCTCGCCGTAGTTGCCGGTGACGATCACCGTCCCGGGCCGCTCCGCCGGCGACAGAGAGTCGTAGACGCCGGCTACGGTCTTCGTCAGGTCCGGCCAGCCGATCTCCTCACCCAGGTTGTAGTTGATCTTCTGGAGGGGGACGGTGTGCAGCCAGCTCGCGGGGAGCACCGGCAGCGAGAGCGGAAGGAAGATGACGGCGAGCAGGACGATCCACGTGTACGCCGCCGCGGGAGAGCGCCACATCGAGCGGGCGGGGCGAACGGCGGGCGGCTCGTCCGAGAAGAAGCGCCGCGAGCCATCGATCACCCCCGCGGCGACGACCGCCCCGGCGCCGAACAACACCAGGTACAGCGGCCCGAGGTAGTAGGGGCGGTCTCCCATGGCCACCATCAGGACGACGAACAGCAGCAGGTACGCCACGGCGAAGGCGCGGTAGTCGCGCAGCCGGCGGTCCCGCAGCAGCGCCCAGAGTCCCGCCAGCCAGACGGGCGCCGCCCACAGGCCCGGGAGCACGAACTGCAGGATGACGAAGGTCACCGAGTACCCCGCTCCCGAGTGCTTCTCGCGCAGCGCCCCGCTCATCGCCAGGGTGGGCCAGCCGTGGTCCGCCTGCCAGAGCAGGTTGGGCACCCACAGCAGGATGGCGACGCCGGCGCCGAGCCAGAGATACGGGCTGAGGAGCACCTTCCACTGCCGATTCACGACGAAGCCCACGAGCAGCGCGATCACCAGGAACAGGATCGTGTGCTTGGCGTAGAGCGAGACGCCGACGAGGAGGCCGACGAGAAGCCAGAGGCGCTGGTCGCCGGTCCGCAGGATGCGCAACACGACCAGCATGACCAGCGCCCAGCCGAGCAGGTCGTAGACCGTCGGCCCGGCGAGGTGTGCGAGGATCAGGAACGGCGAGACGGCGAGGAGGAGCGCGGCGAGCGTCTGCGAGAAGCGGCGGCCGCCCAGCTCGCGGGCAGTCAGGCCCGCGAGGACGACGGCCGCCGCGAACGCCAGCGCCGGGAAGAGCCTGAGGCCGGAGAGCGAGTCGCCGAACAGGCGTCGCGCGAGCCACACGAGCGCGACGCTCAGCGGCGGCTGGTCGACGTACCCCCACGCCAGGTGCTTGGAGGCGGCGACGAAATAGAGCTCGTCGCGGTGGTAGCCATAGCGGCCGGCCACCAGCATGAGGACGACCAGCGCGCCCGCGGCGATGCCGGTCACGGGCAGCCACGCGACCGGCGCGAGTTCACGTGGCCGGCCCGGCTCCCGGGGCTCGTCCTGCAGTCGCGTCGACATGACCGCATCGTACTCGCGACCGCGCTGCCGCGACAGCGGGATCCGGCCAGACCCGAGACGGCGTTCGTCAGTCGGGGCGAAGGAACCGCGCGGCATGGGCATCCGGCCCATCACAGCGAGGTCTCGGCGCCGCGACTCCATCTTCCCGCGGACATCGGCCGGAACGGCCGGCCGCTCAAGCGGTGGGCGTGTCCTGGGCGGGCGACACCCTGCCGGCGCCGCCGGAGAGCGCCTCCACCTCGATGAAGATCCGGGTGACCTCGGGGTACGGATCGTTGATGCGCTCTTCGATGCGGTGGACGACGGCGTGGATCTCCTCGGCCGGCAGGCCGGGCGTGAACTTGACCTCGATGTTGAGCAGCACGTCGTCCGGGCCGAGGTGCATCGTCAGCACCACACCGAGGCCGGTCACCGCCGGATCCTCCAGGACGATGCGGCGGATGTCCGCGACCATCTGCGGATCCGCCGCCTCACCCACGAGCAGGCTCCGGCTCTCGTAGGCCAGCCAGAGCGCCGCGACCACGAGGATGCAGCCGATGACGATGGAGGCGGTGCCGTCGAGCCACGGCGCGTCCAGTTGATGGCTGAGGAAGATGCCCACGAACGCCACCCCCAGGCCCAGCAGCGCCGCCGTGTCCTCGAAGAGGACGGTGAACAGGCTCGGGTCCTTGCCGTGGTGGATCGCGGCGATGGTGCCGCGCCCGCGACGCGGCGACCTGCGGAACGTGCGCCAGGCGACGCTGAAGGAGAGGCTCTCGAACAGCACCGCCACGGCGAGGACGATGTAGTTGATGGTCGGGTTCTCGAGCGGCGCCGGGTGCTGGATGTGCGTGATGCCCTCGTAGATGGACATGCCGCCGCCGATGCCGAAGATGCTCACGGCGACGATGAGGCTCCAGAAGTAGACCTCCATGCCGTGGCCGAAGGGGTGGTGCTCGTCGGCGGGCCTGGCTCCGCGGTTGAGGCCGTAGTAGAGGAGACCGCCGTTGCCGGTGTCGACCACGGAGTGGATGCCCTCGCTGATCATCGCCGAGCTGCCCGTGATGCCGCCGGCGATGAACTTGACGACCGCGATCGCCACGTTGCCGATGATCGCGGCGACGACCGCCTTCTTGGATTCCTGGGCCATGGGCCGAGTGTACTGCACGCGCGCACGAGACCGGGTATTCACCCGACTTACAAAACGGGACCGAACGGGTAAGATGATAATCGTGGCTACTTGAAGGGAGTACCACGTGCCTGGCAGCAGTGAGTATGAGTGTGGCGAGTGCCGCCACCGCTTTCGTACGCCGGAAGGCGCGCCGCACGACACGCGGTCGCTGATGTGCCCGGCGTGCGGAAGCATCGACCTCAACCTCATGACCGTCGCGCGGCCGTCTCCGGCCGTGTGGACGGCTCGTGAGGGAGCGGCCGCCGAGGAGTGGCGGAAGCTCAGCGAACGCGCGGTCGTCGTAGCGACGCTCGACAGGGCCGCCGCCTCGCCCAGGGAGGGCGGGGCGGCGGTGTCTGCCGCACGCGGTCTGGTACCCTAGGCTCATGCTGAGGGCCGTCACGTTCGACTTCTGGAGTACCCTGTTCGCGGACAGCCGCGGCCGCGAACGGGAGGCGCTGCGCGCCACCGTCCTCGAGGACGCGCTGCGCGCCGCAGGGCTGCAGGCGTCCGGCCAGGCGATCGGCGATTCCCTCCACGCCAGCTGGGACTACTTCGACCACGTGTGGCTGCACGAACGGCGCACGCCGTCGTGCGCCGAGCTCGTCGACGCCATCCTCGGCTCGCTTGGGGCGCAGCTGCCGGCGCCCCTCGGTGAGGAGCTCGTCGACCGGTTCGAGCGCCTCATCCTCGAGATCCCTCCCGAGCCCATGCCGGGCGCCGTGTTCACCATGCCCGCGCTCGCCAAGCGCTACAGGCTGGCCATCATCTGCGACACCGGGTACTCCCCCGGAGCCGTGCTGCGCGAGCTGCTCGACCAGCACGGCCTGCTCGGCCACTTCGAGTACACCTACTTCTCCAACGAGCACGGGATGAGCAAGCCGGACACGCGCGTGTTCCTCCACGTCCTCGAGGAGCTGGGCGTGCGCCCCTCCGAGGCGGCCCACGTCGGCGACATCCAGCGCACGGACGTCGCCGGAGCGCAGGCCGCCGGCATGGCCGCGGTCCACTTCGTCGGCGCCAACAACGCCGACGTGCCACACTCCACCGGCGACGTCATCGTCAGTCACTTCGAAGAGCTGCCGCAGGCGCTCGGCAACCTCAGCTGTGCCGGCTGCTGACCACATGTCCCGCCTGACCCGGCAACGCCGGGGGTTCCTGATCGCCGCCGGCGCCGGGCTGGCGGTCTTCCTGCTCGTGGCCGTCCTCATGCGCACCGGCGTGCTGGACTCGCTCGACGCCAAGGTCGTCAACTTCTTCGCGGCGCACCATCGCCGGCAGCCGTTCACCGGCATCGCCCGGGTGCTGGACCTGCTCGACAACTGGTGGCTCCTGACCATCATCATCGCCGCGCTGCTCGGAGGCCTGTGGTGGTCCGGCCGGATGGTGCAGGCCGTGTACCTGGGTGCGAGCATCGCCGCGGCGCTCATCATCAACCCGCTCCTCAAGGTCGCGTTCGAGCGGCCGCGCCCCACGACGGACGCGCTCCTCACCTTGTCGAGCGCCGCCTTCCCCAGCGGGCACACGACGACGGCCACGACGATCGCCAGTGCGTTGTCCGTCATCGCCTGGCCCACGCGCTGGCGCTGGCCGATGATCGCCGTGGCCGCCCTCTTCTCGCTCGCGATGGGCGTCTCGCGACTGTACCTGGGCGTGCATTGGACCTCGGACGTGCTCGGGGGCTGGGCGCTGGGCTTCACCATCGCCATGGCGGTACGAGCGGTCATGCCATGGCCATCGCCCGAGGAGGCGGCGCTGGCACAGACGGAGGGCGAGGAGGGCGCCGCGGCCGCGCCGGCCGCGGGCGAGCGCGGCGCGGCGACTGTGGTGGCCGCCGAGACCGGCACCGCAGGCGCGACCGCCGGCGGCGCACCCGGCGGCGGCGCACCCGCCATCGACGTCGTCTTCCTGGACTGGGGCAACACGCTCATGGTCGACAACGGCATGCGCGAGGGCCCGATGAAGGACTGGAAGAAGGTCGAGGCGGAGGCCGGTGCGCAGGAGGCCTTGCTCCGGCTGCGCGCCCGCTACCGCCTCGTGGTCGCCACCAACGCGGCCGACTCGCCCGCAGCCGACGTGCGCCTCGCGCTGGCGCGCGTGGGCCTCGACGAGTACGTCGACGACGTGATCTCCTCCGCCGACGTCGGCGACCACAAGCCCAACTACGCCTTCTTCCGCGCGGCGCTCCTGCGCGAGGGCGATCGCGGCCTGCCGCTCGACCCGCGGCGCGCCGTCATGGTGGGTGACGGCACCACCAACGACATCGCCGGCGCGCAGCGCGCCGGGATCCGGACGATCTGGTACAACCCGACCAAGCGCCGGTTCCCAGAAGGGACGCAGCCGCCCGACGTCGTGATCCGCAAGCTCACCGAACTGCCGGCCGCGGTCGACCGCCTCGCCGGCATCCAGCCGGAGAAGCGGTCGCGCAAGCAGCGCAAGGCCGACGCCGAGACAGCAGCGGCCGCGGCCGCGGCCGCCGCCGCCAGGGCCCTGCGCGCCGAGACGGCCGCCGAAGATTCGGCCGCCTCGGCGGCGGCCGCCATCCCCGGCGACCACGAGACGGACGCGCCGGCGCAGCCGGCGCCCGACGCGCTCACGGGAGCGCCGGCCGGGCCCCCGGACGGGAGGTAGTCATGGACCTGTCACATCCCGACCAGTGGTGCCGTCGCGCGCTGCAGCTGGGCGCCGATGCGGCGACCGCAGTCGACGCCGACAACGTCGTCGCCGCCGAGTGGGTGCGCATGAAGTGCCTCTTCGGCTGCGACGAACCGGGCGTCCACAAGACGTGCCCGCCCAATCTGCAGCCCGTGTCCATCACCCAGAAGCTGCTCTCGGAGTACCGCAAGGGCGTGCTCCTGGAGGTCGGCCCCATCGTCGGCGAAGAGAACAGCGACCCGGAGTCGCGGCGCCTCAACGACGCCGCGCTCGCGCTCGAGCGCGACCTCTTCCTCGCGGGGCATCACAAGGCGTGGATGCTGGGCGCCGGACCGTGCGACCTCTGCGAGTCATGCGCGCAGGGCAAGGAGTGTCCCACGCCCGAGAAGGCTCGTCCCTCGATGGAGGGTTGCGGCATCGACGTCTTCGCGACCGTGCGCAACGCAGGGCGGACGATCGACGTGGTCCGCGACGAGGGCGACGAGTACCGCTTCTTCGCCCTCGTGCTCGTCGACTGACCGCGGACGCGCCGTCTTCAGGGCGCCGCGATCACGCCGCCCGCGTCGATGACGCCGGTACGGCGGGTCCGATATGGTGCCGGCACAGGTCGAGCCCGCCGCCCTTCTCCAGCCAGCTCGAGAACGTGTGCAGCTGCGGGTACGCGCTGCGCAACCACTCCACGTCGTGGACCTGGGTCGAGGCCTCCTGGTAGACGAACATGCCCTCGACCTGGACCTCCTCGTAGCGCACCGGCTCACCGAGAACGGCAGCCAGCTGCGCCGCGATGCCGAGCGGCGTCTGCGTGTCGCCGGCGAGGTCGAAGACGCGACCGGCGAACTCGCCCGGACGAGTGGCGGCCAGCGCGGCGATGGCGCCGACGTCGTCGAGCGCCACGAGCGGCAGGTGCTGGTTCGCGGTGAACGGCGTGGACAGCGTCAGGTCCGGCCCGAAGCGGCTGAGCCAGTACCAGGGCACCTCCTCCATGAAGGTGGCCGGCCGCAGTACCGTGGCCGGCAGTTCCAGCTTGCTCAGGTAGCGCTCAGTCTCCGCGCTGACGTCGCAAGACAGCCGGTGATGGTCCGGTCCCGTGGCGGCGGCGAAGACGATGTGGCCGACGCCGGCCCGTGCGGCTGCGTCGATGATGTTGTGGCCGTGGCGCAGCCGCTCCGCCGGGCCGGTGTCCGGGTCTTCGAGGACGAGGACGAGCGCACTCGCGCCACGCAGGGCGCCCTCGACGGCGCCGGGATCGTCGAAGCGCACGAGCCGCGTCGCGACTCCGGCCCAGCGCTCGTCGCGCAGCCGGCGCCCGTCACGCTCGTCGAACAGCGCGTGCGCCTCGACGCCGAGCGCGCGCACATGGCGAATGGCCGCTCCGCCCTGGTGCCCGGCGGCGCCCACGACGTAGACCGGGCCTGTCGTTGTGGTCATGACCCTCACCCCGCTCAGGTTCTCACGGGAATCGCTTCCGATACCGGAGTGTTCCCCCAAAAGGGCCTTACGCAGCGGCGTGTGAGCGAGGAGACGATCCCGACCCGGCCGGCCGGTCTCAGACGAGGAGGGCGGCCGCCTGCTCGAGGCGCGCGACGGCATTGTCGCGGCCGAGCACCCAGAGACTCTCGAAGAGGCCGGGGGTGACCGTCTGGCCGCTCATGCCGAGACGGAGAGCGGCGAAGACCGCCTTGGGCTTCACCTCGAGCGTGGCCGGGAGCTCGCGGACCAGCGTCTCGACGGCCGGCACGTCCCACTCGTCCAGGTCGCGAAGGCCGGCGGCGGCGGCCGTGAGGGTCTCCGCCGCTCCTGCCGTGCCCTGGAGCCGCTCGAGCGCCTCCGGCGCGAACGCGAGCGGCCGGAAGAACCAGCCGGCCATGGGGATGAAGTCCGCCAGCACCTCGGTCTTCTCGTGCACCAGCGGGGCGATCTCGCGCGTGAGCGCCTCCTGCTCCTCGTCCGGCACGGTCGGCGGCAGCTGCTCGTTCTCGGCGTCCTCGACGGCTGCGGCGAGGACCTGCAGCCCCTGGCTCGCCAGCTCGCCGACGCCGGCCGGATCGCCGTAGAACCCCACCCGCGTGAGGTACTCGACGAGGCGGCCGCCGAGCCACTCGTCCGTCATCGCGCGCACGTAGCGGCCGTTCATCCAGCGGAGCTTCTCCGGGTCGAAGATGCTCGGGCTCGTGCCCAGCTTGGTCACGTCGAAGTTGCGGACCAGGTCGTCCAGCGTCCAGGTGATCATGCTCTCGTCGAACTCGGCGCTCAGGAAGCACAGGTAGTTGCGCACGACCGGGGTGAGGAACCCCTCGGCGGTGAGCTGTTCGAGCTTGGTCGCGCCGTGCCGCTTGCTGAGCTTCTTCTTGTCGGTGCCGAAGAGCAGCGGCATGTGCAGGAACTCGGGCACGCCGGCGCCCAGCGCCTCGTAGATCACGACCTGTTTGGGCGTGTTGCTGATGTGGTCGTCGCCACGGATGACGTGCGTGATCTCCATGGTGACGTCGTCGACCACGACGGCGAGGTTGTAGGTGACGGTGCCGTCGGAGCGCTGGACGATGAAGTCGCCGATGGTGTCGTTCTCGAAGGCGACGTCGCCGCGCAGGATGTCGTGGAAGACGGTGCGGCCTTCGGGCACGCGCACGCGCAGCGTGTACGGTTCTCCGGCCGCCTGGCGGCGCTGGACCTCTTCCGTGGCCAGCGCCCGGCACTTGCCCGAGTACACCGAGTCGCGGCCGTCGGCCTGCGCCGCCGTGCGCTCGGCTTCGAGCTCTTCGGCGGTGCAGAAGCACGGGTACAGGTGGCCGCCCTCGAGCAGGCGCGCGACGTGCTCGTGGTAGATGCCGTCGCGCTCCGTCTGCCGGTACGGTCCGTGAGGTCCCGGCACGCCGGGACCCTCGTCCCAGTGCAGGCCCATCTCCTTCATCGACTCGATGATCTGGACGATCGCCGCGTCGGTGCTCCGGCTGAGGTCGGTGTCCTCGATGCGGAGGATGAACGTGCCCTCGTGCCGGCGCGCGAAGATGTAGTTGTAGAGCCCGGTGCGCGCGCTCCCCAGGTGCAGGTAGCCTGTAGGCGAAGGTGCGAAACGGACGCGGGTGTGGCTGCTCTCGGTCATGAGGCGCCATGATACCGCATCGTCACTTCCCTCAGACGGCCCGCGGCTTTTCCGCAGCCCGAATCGGGCTACAATGGCCGGATGGACACTTCTTCTCACAAGGTGCGGGTCATGGAGTCACGCCCGCGCGACCACGTCCGCAACCTCAGCGTCCACGCCGGCGACATGGTCGGCGTCGGGCACCGCAACCAGCAGTTCCCTGAGATGCGCTGGTGCACGCCCGAGCGCGGCTACTCCGGCTGGATGGCGGAGTCCTACTTCGAGTACACGAGCGAAACTGAGGGCACCGTCACCCGCGACTACGACGCGTCACAGCTCACCGTCTTCGCGGATGAGGTGCTCGAGGTGCTCGACGAGGTCGGCGACTGGCTGCTCTGCCGCAACGCAAGCGGGATCCAGGGCTGGGTCCCACGGCGCATCCTCCAGGACATCGGCCCCGGCGACTCCTGAGGGGCGGCGAGATGACCACCGATCCACAGCCCCGGCAGGTCCGGGTCTCGTCTTCGTGCACGCGCGAGCAGGTCCAGGAGATCCGCATCCACGCGGGCGACAGCCTCGCCGTCGGACACCGCAACCAGCAGCATCCGGCCTTCGTCTGGAGCGCGACCGAGGACGGACATCACGGCTGGGTGCCCGAGGACTACATCGAGATCCTCGGCGGCCGCGACGCCGTGGCCCGGCGCGACTACGACTCGACGCACCTCACGGTCATCGCGGGCGAGGCCTTGGGGGTGCTCGATCAGGTCGGGGACTACCTCCTCTGCCGCAACGCAGCCGGAGTGGCCGGCTGGGTGCCGGAATCGTGCGTCGAAGACACCGGGGAGGCACCGTGACCGAGCAGGAACTGCCGCAGCGCGTGCGCGTCATCGAGTCGCACGTCACGAACGACCCCAATCCGGTGCGCTTCCGGACCGGCGACACCCTCGGCGTGGGGCACCACGACCAGGTCTGGAAGACCTATGTGTGGGCCACCGACCAGGCCGGCCGCTCGGGCTGGGTGCCCGATGAGTACATGCAGATCGGCGGCGACGGCCACCAGGCCACGGCGCTGCGCGACTACGACTCCACCGAGCTCACGGTAGGGCGGAAGGAGATCCTCGACGTCCTCGACGAGGTCGGCGGCTGGTACCTCTGCCGCACGCAGTCCGGCCAGTCGGGCTGGGTCCCCAGCACGTCGGTCGAGCCGGTCGAGGCCGTCCAGCCGAGCTGAGGGCGGGCCCGGCGGCCGCAGGCCGCACCGCCCGCCCGTCCCGGCTCGCGACGCTCATCCCGGCCCGACCCGCGCCCAGACCTCACTCCGCGGCCGAATAGTCCACCGAGCCGGCGACGCGGCAGAACCTCACCTCCGTGAAGTGCGCCGGATACCAGTGGTCGAGCGCACGCGCGTACGCGGCGGTGTGGCTGTCGTAGACCCACTTGCCGCCGCGCCTGCCACCGCATGCTATCAAGCCGTTCGCCGGGACGAGCCGCGACCGACGCCGTTCTCATGAGGACCTCCCTTGCCCACTGACTGGGAGCATCCTGCGGGAGCACGGTCACGCCCGTTCGGCGCAAGCGTCAGGGGAGTGTAAAGCGTGCCCTACCTGACGGTGATGGTCACGCGAGGAGCGGGAGCCTCCGCTGCGAGGAACTGGCCGGCGCCGGCGAAGCGCACCTCGTAGGTGCGCTTGTGCGCCGGCCGCAGCACTCCGGTCCAGACGCCGTTCTCGCCGGTCGTCAGCGTGCTCATGACCCTGCCGTCGGCGAGCCGGACGAGCTTGATCGGCGCCAGGCGGGCGATGGGGAAGCTCGTGCCCGTCCCGGTGCTGCGCACGTAGAGCCGCGCCGCGGAGCCGGCCGCGACCGTCACCTTCTTCCTGGTGAAGCCGGCGTCCGTCGCGAGCTCCAGCGTGACCGGCGTGGGGCCGGCCCACAGGTCCCTGGCCCGGCCGGCCGTCTCGCCGGTCGTCCCCTCGAGCTCGAGCGCGTGGTGGCCCTCCGCGAGCGGCTCGGTCGTCAGCGTCCAGCCCTCGGAGGGCTCGTCGAACGCGCCATCCTCAGCCGTGAGCGGCTGCCAGACGCCGCCGTCCACGCGATACCGCACGTCGTGCGGCACCTTGATGCTCAGGTCGTGGCGGAAGTACACGCCGCCGCTGATGCGGCCGCGGTGGCGCGGCCGCTCGGCCACCGTGCCCCGCAAGGTCACGGCGCCACTCGCGGCCGTCGCCTCGAGCCGGGTCGAGAAGCCCGGCCGCGTGTCCACCACGTCCGGCCGGGAATCGGCGTCGCTGTCGCGCAGGCCGGTCTGCCCGGTCGTCGACGGGCAGAGAGCGCCGGCGCGGAACGCGCTCAGCGTCGCGTTCGATCCCCGCATGATGCACGGCAGGTCGGTCGTGCCGCCGCTCACGGCGTTGCTGTTGCGCACGCCGAGGTACCCCGACCTCAAGCTTCCCGTGCTCGGGTAGCCCCGCGTCGGTGGCTTGTACTCGTCGAGCGCGCCGAACACGTGGCCCATCTCGTGCGCCAGCACGGCGTCGAAGTTGCCGAAGCCATAGCCGTCGTTGTCGTAGGTGAGCGTGCTGTAGGGACCGAAGAGATCGGCGGTGTACGCGATGGCTCCGTTGCGGAACATGCCGTCGCTGTCCTTCAGGCTATCGACGACGTAGAGGACGAACGCCCAGTCGGCGTGGTCGCGCCGGCGGATCCGGTCGGCGTAGAGCGTCTCCGGGCGCGGGCGGTCGGTGGCGGCGTTGTGGGCGAATCCGAGCCTGCCCATCGCCTGCCAGCGCCAGGCGGCGTCGGAGAGGATGGGGCGGCCGTTCCAGCCGACCTCGACGTTCATCTTGATCGGCTCGTAGCCGGTCCTCACCGTCTGCGGCGCGCCGTAGGAGCCCGCCGCGGGCAGGAAGAGCTCGAGCGAGCCGTCCGGCGACTGCGCGTTCCACCAGTCGAGCGCGTTCTGGATCTTGGCCAGGACGAGTTGCCGGCGGTCCTGGCCCAGGGTACCGCGGATCCTGGCGCGACCAGTTCTCCGAGCTCGTCATCTTGCTGCCGTCGCTCTCGAGGAAGACGACGCCGACGGCGACTCGGCCGGCGGCGAAGGCGGCCGTCTCGCGCCCGCTGGGGAGGGCGCCGAGGCCGATGGGGAGCACGGGCGCGGCCGCGCCGGCCCCGCGCCCCAGGAGGTCGTCGAGCACCGGCGGGGCCGGCTGCACGGGTCCTGCGGCGACCAGAGCGGGACTGCCGGCCGCGAGGGCGGATGCCGGCAGCCACGCGCTCGCTCCCAGCAGCGCGCACGCGAACACGCCGAGGATGACGAGCGTGCTGACGTAGTGATGACGGCCCCGTGTCATGCGCCGATTGTCGCACGGGGCCGCCTCGGCGGTCGACTCCGGGCGTGGCCCGCCGGGCCAGGCGCGACTCCGCCTCCCACGCGCACGACGTGCGCGCGCGTGAACCATCTGGTAACCTTCCGGCTTCGTGAATGAGGTTCGAATCACTCCCAATCCCCCGACCCTGGACGCCTGACATGCCGCAACTGCGCATCGTCGTCCTCGTCAAGCAGGTCCCGGACACGGCCAACGTGACCGGCGAGGCCATGAAAGAGGACGGCACGATCAACCGGTCGGCGCTACCGGCCGTGTTCAACCCCGAAGACCTGAACGCGCTCGAAGAGGCGATGAAGCTCAAGGACCGCCACGACGCCCGCGTGACCGTGGTGACCATGGGCCCGCCGGCCGCCGTGCAGGTGCTGCGCGAGTCGCTCTACCGCGGCGCCGACGAGGTCATCCTGCTCACCGACAAGGCGTTCGCCGGCGCGGACACGCTCGCGACCAGCTACGCCCTCTCGCTCGCCGTGCAGAAGCTCGGCGGCGCCGACCTCGTGCTCTGCGGCCGCCAGGCGATCGACGGGGACACGGCACAGGTCGGGCCGCAGACGGCCGAGAAGCTCGGCTACCCGCAGATCACCTGCGTGAGCCGTGTGGACGAGCTGGCAGCGCCACGAGCTGACGCCGTCGGCGCAGTCACCGCGACGCGCAGCATCGAGGGCGGTTTCGAGACGCTCACCAGCACGCTGCCGTGCCTGCTCACCGTCACCGGCGAGGCCAACGATCCGCGCCCTCCGAGCGTCAAGCTGGTCATGACGTACAAGGGCATCGCCGCCGAGGCCATGCCCGAGTACGACGACAGCTACCTCAATCCGGAGAGCGACGACGCCGAGGTGTGCATGATCGGGCGCGACGGAAAGCCCGTGTGTCGCGCCCGCGTCGTCCAGTGGGACCACGAGGCGCTGGCTGCCGACCGCGAGGCGCTCGGCCTGCGCGGCTCGCCGACGCGCGTCAAAGAGATCGAGAGCGTCGTCCTCGCCCAGAGCGAGGCACGCATGGTCGCGCCCGACGAGGCCGGCATCACCGAGCTCGTGCACGAGCTGATCGAGGAGCACATCCTTGGGTGATTCGAGCCGACACAAGCGCAACGACGTCTGGGTCGTCGTCGAGCAGCACGACGGCGTGACGGCCGAGGTCAGCCTCGAGCTGCTCGGCCGCGCCCGTGAGCTCGCCGACCAGCTCGGCGTGCAGGTCGGCGCCGTGCTCATCGGCGCCGGCAGCGCCCTCAAGGGCATCGCCACGGCGCTCGTCGCCCGCGGCGCCGATACGGTCTACTTCGTCGCCCACACCGACCTCGCCGAGTACCTGGCGCAGCCGTACGCCCAGGTCGTCACCGCGCTGATCCGCGAACACGAGCCGCAGATCGTCCTCTACGGCGCCACGACCACCGGCCGCGACCTGGCGCCGCGCGTGGCCAGCGCCCTGCGCACCGGCCTCACCGCCGACTGCACCGACCTGCGCATCGGCGACCACTCGCTCAAGGGCGAGGAGTACAAGGACCTGCTCTACCAGATCCGGCCGGCGTTCGGCGGCAACATCATCGCCACCATCATCAGCCCGCTGCACCGGCCGCAGATGGCCACCGTCCGCGAGGGCGTCATGGTCATGCCCGAGGAGGACAGGCGGCGCGATGGCCGCATCATCGCCGTCCCCGTCACCCGCACGCCCGAGCCGATCACGGTGCGCGAGGGCGTGGCGCTGAGCGACGCGGACTTCATGGTCAAGCTGGTGAAGCGCGTGCAGGAGGAGAAGCGCGTCGACCTCAAGGGCGCGCGCATCGTCGTCTCCGGCGGCGTCGGCGTCGGCTCGCGCGAGGGCTTCGCGCTGGTCGAGGAGCTGGCCCGCACGGTCGGCGGCGTCGTCGGCGCCAGCCGCGCCGCCGTGGATGCGGGCTGGATCGCCCACGACCACCAGGTCGGCCAGACGGGCACCACCGTGCGCCCCAAGCTCTACATCGCCTGCGGCATCAGCGGCTCCGTGCAGCACCGCGCCGGCATGGACCAGAGCGCGCGGATCCTCGCCATCAACGACGACCCGCTGGCGCCGATCTTCAGCGTCGCCCACTACGGCGTGGTCGGCGACCTGCACAAGGTCATCCCGCTGCTGATCCAGGCGTACAAGACGAAGGGCGCGGGCGGCGAAGCCGCTCCCGCGACCGCCGGAGGTGCGTCGTGAGCAACTTCTTCACCGACAACCCCGATCTCCAGCAGACGCTCCGCAGCCTCGACCTCGCGCGCATCGTGCGCCTGCGGGAGGACGACTACGCGCAGGCCCGCGACTTCGCCTACGCGCCCCGGGACTTCGAGGACGCGGTCGATTCGTACGCGCGCACCCTCGAGATCGCCGGCGACCTGGCCGGCGAGTACATCGAGCCGCGCGCAGAGGACGTCGACCGCGCCGGCAGCGAGCTCATCCAGGGCGAGGTCTGCTACGCCCCCGGCATCGCCCAAGGCCTCGAGCGCCTCAAGCAGGCCGACCTCATGGGCATCACGCTGCCGCGCAAGTACGGCGGCCTCAACTTCCCCGTCTCCGTCAGCGTGATGATCGTCGAGATGGTCAGCCGCGCCGACCCGGCGCTCATGAACATCTTCGGCCTCCAGGACATCAGCGAGACCGTCAACAAGTTCGCCGACGACGAGATGAAGGCGGCCTATCTGCCCCGGTTCGCCAGCGGCGAGGTCACCGGCAGCATGGCGCTCACCGAGCCCGAGGCCGGCAGCGACCTGCAGAACGTGCAGCTCAAGGCGACCGAGCAGGCGGACGGCACCTGGCTCCTCAACGGGGTCAAGCGCTTCATCACCAACGGCTGCGGCCAGATCAGCCTCGTGCTGGCGCGCTCCGAAGAGGGGACGACGGACGCCCGCGGGCTCAGCATGTTCCTCTACGAGCGCGACGCGCACATGCGCATCCGCCGCCTCGAGGACAAGCTCGGCATCCACGGCTCGCCCACCTGCGAACTGCAGTTCGACGACGCGCCGGCGCTGCTCGTCGGCGAACGCCGGCGCGGCCTCACCACCTACGTCATGAGCCTCATGAACGGCGCCCGTATCGCCATCGCGGCGCAGGCGCAGGGCATCGCCGAGGCGGCGTACCGCGCGGCGGCCAAGTACGCCGCCGAGCGCATCCAGTTCGGCGCGCCCATCGGCGAGCTCACCGCCGTCAAGGGCCTGCTCGCCGACATGCGCGTGAACCTCGAGGCGGCGCGGGCGCTGCTCTACGAGACCGCGCTCATCGTGGACACCAAAGAAGTGCTCGAGCACCGCATCGCGCAGCTGCAGGCGGCCGAGAAGGCCGGCGAGGCTTCGCCGGCCGGCCCGGACACGGACGTCAAGGAGCTGCGCGGCGAGCTCAAGACCTACACCCGGCTCGCCGCCCTCTACACGCCGCTCGCGAAGGCCTGCTGCACCGAGATGGCGAACCAGGTCGCCTACGACTCGCTGCAGGTGCACGGCGGCTCCGGCTACATGCGCGACTTCGCCGTCGAGCGGTACGCGCGCGACGCGCGCATCACCAACATCTACGAGGGCACGACGCAGCTGCAGGTCGTCGCCGCCATCGGCGGCATCCTCGGCGGAACGCTCGCCGGCCGTCTGGACGGCTACGACGCAGAGGACTTCTCGGCCACGCCCGAACTCCTCGCGAAGGTGCGCGCTGCGCGGGCGCGACTCGCCGCGGCGATCGCCCGCGTCCGTGAGCTCGACGACGTGCGCTTCCGCGACTTCCACGGCCGGCGCCTCGCCGAGATGGCGATCGACGTGAATTGCGCTTACCTGCTGCTGCGGGCGGCGCAGACCGACGCGCGCCGCCTGCTGGCGGCGGAGTACTTCGTCGCCGCCGCTTCGGCGCGCGTGGAGGGCGCCGCCTCCCAGGTCCTGGGCGGCGACCCGTCGATGCTCGACGCGCTCACCACGCTGGCGTCCGGCTGACGGACCCGTAACGGGGCACTCGCCGGCGGACGGGCCGGCCGGGCTTCGAAGCCCGGCCGGCCCGTCCGCCGTGTGGAGGGCGCCCGCGGCACCGGCCGTCAGGCCGGCGCTTCCTCCGGCGCGACGTCCTCCCCGTCCTCTGCTTCCGGCTCGGGCAGCGGCGGTTCGACGCGGTCGCCGCCGGCGGCCCGTGCCTTCGAGAGCCGCTCTTCGGCCGCGTTCGACAGCTCGTCCGCGTCCTCGGCGGCGTCGGGGAACCCGGCCACGCCGAGGCTCATCGTGAACCGGCCCAGCTCGCCCAGATCGTCATCCGAGAGGTGCGTCGCGGCTGCCCGGAGGCGGATCCGCTCCGCGACGAGCCCCGCCGCCTCCGGACCGTGACCGGTGTTGGGGAGCAGCAAGGCGAACCGTCCGCCGCCCAAGCGGCAAGCGATGTCCACCTTGTCGCGCAAGCTGGTGTGCAGCAGCCGCGACAGAGCGACCAGGACCGCGTCGCGGAAGGCCGGGCCGCGCGAGCGGGCGAGTTCCTCCTCGCCATCCAGTTCGGCGACGACCAGCGTCAGCGGCTCACGGTAGCGGCGGGCGCGGGCGACTTCGGCGTAGAGGCGCTCGTAGAAGTACCAGCGGCTGTAGAGCCCGGTGAGCGTGTCCGTGGCGGACCGGCCCTGCAGCGCCCGGAACGCACGGGCCCGATCCAGGGCGGCGCCGGTCTGGTCGGCGAGCAGGCGAGCGAGCTCGACCTCGGACTCGCGGAACCGTCGCGGCAGGGACGCGGTGAGCTCCAGGTAGCCGGCCGCGCGGCCCGTGCCGGCGAGCGGCAGCACCAGCCGCGCTCGCCCGTCGGCGGTGCGCCCCTGCTCGGGCCGGCCAAGCTCGGTCGCCTGCCGCGCCACCGCGTCGGCGCGCCAGACCGAGCCGGCCTCACCGGTCGGCGCCACGCGCGCGAACGTCCCGTCGTCCTGCCGCAGCACGACCTCCGCGACGCACTCGACCCCGCCGACGAGCTTCGCCGCCTCCTCACGCACGGCCACGACGATCTCCTGGGCAGAGAGCGACGCCGAGAGGCCGTGGCCGGTGACCAGCAGCGTGGTCAGCCGCTCTGCCCGCGCACCCTCAGCCTCATACAGACGGGTGGCGCGAAGCACGGCGGCGGCGAGCCGCGAGAGCGTGGCGAGGAGCGCGCGCTCGTCCGCTGTGAAGCCGGCGCACCGCGCGCTTCTCGGCAAGGCTCAGGACGCCCAGTACTTCCGCGCCCGCCAGCAGCGGCACGTCGATCCTGCTGGTGAAGCCGGCCTGCGTCAGCGCCGCGGTATCGGCCGGCGAGAGATCGTCGTCGAGGTGCCGCTCGACCACCTCGGCGGCCAGCACCAGACGGCGCAGATCGTGACTCTGATCGAGGCCGACCACGGCGCCGACGCAGTCACCCGCCTGCGGAGCCGGCTCCCGGCACCAGAAGGCGCGACACTCCAGCGTGTCCGCGTCGTCGCTGAACGTCCAGAGGTCGACCGACCACAGGTCCAGCGACTCCCCGACGTCGGCGACCACCGCGTGCAGCAGCCCGCCGACGTCTCGCGCCGCCAGCGCGCCCGGCCGCGACGCGTCATCCATAGGTATCGACCCTGTCCTTGCCGGCACGCTTGGCCGCGTAGAGCGCGGCGTCGGCGTGCCCCACCAGGTCTTCGGGAGACGCCGTGCGCAACGGGAACATCGCGACCCCGATGCTCACCGTCAGCGGCGGCAGCATCGAGCCGTCGGCGCCGAGGAACCGGGTGCCGGCCACCCGCGAGCGGATGCGCTCCGCCACCTGCTCGGCGCCGTCCCGGTGCCCGGGTGGTGGTGGCGGCTCCTCGCCCCCTCGCGTCGCCAGCAGTTCGCCGGCGAGGTCCATCTCCAGCTGGGTCTCCCGGGTGGCGGCCATCGGCGTGTTGGGCAGGATCACGGCGAACTCCTCGCCGCCGTAGCGGGCCGCCACGTCCAGACTCTGGCGAAGCTCGGACTGGAGCACCGCGGCCATGCCGCGCAGCACGGCGTCCCCCGCCAGGTGGCCGTTGCGGTCGTTGAACACCTTGAAGTCGTCGATATCGATCATCAGCAGCGAGACGGGCGTGCCGTAGCGCTTGGCGCGAGCGATCTCGTGCTCCAGGCGCTCGTAGAAGTGCCGGTGGTTGTAGAGGCCGGTGAGCCCGTCGGTCACGGCCTGATCCTGGACCCGCTTGTACAGGCGGGCGTGCTCGATGGCGACGGCCGCCTGCTCCGCGAGCGCGGTGGCGAGCCGTACCTCGTCCTGTGTCCAGTGGCGTTCCCGCGTCCTCTCCACCAGGACGAGCACGCCCACAGGCGCACCGCTGAACATGAGCGGCACGTTCAGGTAGGCGCGGTCGCCGTACTTGTCGAACGACCGGCGCGTCGACGCCGGGAGGTCCGGGTCGGAATAGCGCTGCTCCAGCACCTCGCCCGCCTCAAGGAAGGCTCGCTCCTCCGGGTCCTCCTCGAGAGAGAAGACCTGCCCGATGCTCTCCCGGGTGCCCTCATGGGGCACGCGCTCCCACAGGGCCACCGGCGTCACCGTGTTGGCGGCCGCGTCGTACTCCTGGATCTGGCACTCCTGGCTCCCGAGCAGCTCGGCCGCCGCGCGCGCCACGGAGTCGAGCACCTCGTCCAGGTCCACGCTCGAGCTGATCGCGCGGGTGGATTCGAGGAGCAGGCCGAGCTGCCGGTTCTGGGCCTCGGTCTGTCGCAACATCTGTGCCTGATGGATGGCCGCCGCCGCCTGTTCTCCCAAGGCGGCGGCGAGCTGCCGCTCCTCGTCGGTGAAGCGCCGCTCCACCGCGGTCTCGATGAACACGAGGAAGCCGATCGGCCGCCCCTCGTAGACGAGCGGCACGTTCAAGAAGCTCTTCTCGCCGTTCTTGAGCATTTCGGCGCGGTTCCGCTCGTCCATGTCCGGGTCGGAGACCCGTTCCTCGACGATCGCGCCGCCGAACAGGACCTGCCGGTCGAAGGCGAAGTCGTCCAGAGAGTACTCGCGGCCGACCCAGCTCTCCCAGCCCGGCTCCGGCGCGCGCTGCTCGAACGCGACCACGGTCAGGGTCTCCGTGTCCGGGTCGTAGGTGTTGATGGCGCACTCGGCCGTGTCCAGCGCCCCGCGCGCCTCGTGCGTGATCGTCGCGAGGAGCTGGTCGAGGTCGATGGTGGCGGTCATCGCCCGGCTGGCGCTGAGCAGCGCGCCGAGCCGGCGGGTCTGCTCCGCCTCCCGCCGGAACATGCGCGCGGTGTGCACGGCCACCGCCGCCGGCACGGCCATCAGCTCGAGGAGGCGCAGGTCGTCCGGCGTGAACCGTCGAGGGGCGCGCTTCTCCACCAGCGTCATCGCGCCGATCACCTCGTCCTGGAAGACGAGCGGGACGGAGAAGACGCTGCGCTCGCCCCAGCGCTCCATGATCGCTCTGTCGGCTTCCGCCACCTGCGGGTCGTCCGCCTGGCGCTCCCGCACACTGCGTTCGGCGAGCAGCTGCTGGTAGCTCGGCCGGTCGGCGATGGCGTAGACGCTCCCCAGCCAGGCGCGGTCGTCCTCGGTGATCTCGCTCGCCCACAGGGCGGTGGCGACGAGCGAGTCGGTCTCCCTGCGGTACTCGTAGATGTTGCACTCCCAGACGTCGAGCGCCTCGGCCACCCGGCGCGCGATCGCCGAGAGCATCTCGTCCAGGTCCGGACTGGCCGCGATGACCTGGCTGACATGGGACGCCAGCGTGAAGGCGTCGGGGCCGTCGCGCCGCTCGTTCACGGCGTCGGGGCCGTCCTCCACCGGACGCTCATCCGTCACGCGCGACCACCCTGTCGCGGCCGGCGTGCTTGCCCTCGTAGAGGGCCGCGTCGGCGGCCGCGATGAGCGCGGCCGGCTCCTCGTCCATGCGCAGTTCCGCGACGCCCACGGTGACGGTGGACCGGGCATAGCGGCGCCCGCCGTGTCCGGGGAACGCGTGTCCGGCGATCGCCACGCGGATGCGCTCGGCGACGACCAGCGCCCCGGCGCCGGCCGGCGGTGGCGACTCGTCGCCGTCGGTCGCCGTCCCCTCCACGCCCTCCGACGGCGTATCCGAGACCCGCGTGTGCGGCAGGATCACGGCGAACTCCTCG
Source organism: uncultured Thermoleophilia bacterium (assembly GCA_963834905.1). Classification (GTDB taxonomy): domain Bacteria; phylum Actinomycetota; class Thermoleophilia; order UBA2241; family UBA2241; genus CAIXSE01. The sequence continues at coordinate 69,419 of CAWIDR010000034.1, forward strand.
CCGCCGTAGCGCGCGGCCAGGTCCACACCACGCCGCGTGACGGCGAAGAGGATCTCGCCCACCTCGCGCAGCGCCTCGTCGCCGATCTGGTGCCCGAACTGGTCGTTGAACGACTTGAAGTCGTCCAGGTCGAGCATCAGCAGCGTGAGCGGGGTGTCGTAGCGGTGAGAGCGGCGGCACTCCTGCAGGAGCCGCTCCTGAAAGTGACGGTGGTTGTAGAGGCCGGTGAGCCCGTCGCGGATGGCCTCCTGCTCGGCGCGCCGGTACAGGCGCTCGTTCTCGAGCGCCGCGGCTGCCTGGTTCGCGAGCACCTGCAGCGCCTCGTGCTCGGCCGACGAGAAGCGGCGGTGACCCTCGGCCTCGACGACGATCGCGCCCTCCGCCCTGCCCTTGACGGCCAGCGGGACGGCGATGCCGGAGCGCTCGGCGGCGACCCGCTCGGCGGTCCGGCCGCTGGTCAGCGCCTTCATCGCGAGAGGGCCGGCGGCCTCGTCGTCGCCCTCGGCCGCCGGCACGACCGTTCCGTCGGCGTCCCGCAGCCACACGCGCGCACGGGGGGCGCCGGCCAGGAGCTTGCCGGCGCCCTCTTCGAGCGCGGCCACGACGGCGCCGCGGTCGAAGGTGGAGCTGAGGCGGCGGCTGACCGAGAAGAGCTCGAGCAGCCGCTCGCTCTCCTCCTCCTGGGCGCGGAAGAGCCGGGCGTTCTGGATGGCGGCGCTGGCCGACTCCGCCAGCGCCTCCACCAGTTCGAGCTCGTCCGCGGTGAATCGCCGCTCCTCGCGGACGCTGGTGATGCGCAGGATGCCCTGCGCCGCGCCGTCCGACCGCAGCGGCAGGCTCAGACACGTCTTCTGCCGCCATTCCTCCATCGTCCGGCGCCGGTCTTCCGGCAGGCCGGCGTCGGAGACGTGCTCCTGCACGGCCTCTGACGCCTCCAGGATCGCGCGCTCGCCGGGACAGTCCGCGAGCGCGTAGATGCTCCCGAGCACGTCGTCGCGCACGCCAGACTGAACGGGCTCGAGCGCGTGCTCCGCGCGGAAGACGAGCGCGTCGTGGTGGGGCCGGTACTCGTAGACGGTGGCGTAGGAGGCGCCCACCACCTCCGCGGCCAGCCGCGCGACCCCCGCCAGCACCTCGTCGATGTCGACCGACTCCGCGAGCGTCCGGCAGGCCTCGAGCAGCGCGGCCAGGCGGCGCGCCCGCTCCTGCTGCTGCCGGAACAGGCGGGCGTTGCCGAGGGCGGTCGCCGCCGGCCCGGCGAGCAGGCGCAGGAGCTGCTTCTCCTCCTCGGCGAAGCGCCGGGTGTGGCGCGACTCGACCACGCCGAGCACACCGAGGGTCTCGCCGCCGAACTCGAGCGGGACCTCCATGACCGCCCGCTCGTCGTACTCGACCATCACGGCGCGCTCGATCGGGTCCAGGTCCTCGTCGTCGACGTATTGCTCGAGGAGGTCGCCTTTGCGGATGACGGCATCGCGCTCGGGCCGATCGTCCAGGCTGACGACGGTGCCGACGTAGTCGACGTCGGCGCCGCGCAGCTCCTGCGACCACACGGCGACGTAGGTCATGGTCCGCGCCTCGGCGTCGTACTCGTTGATGTCGCACCACTGCACGTCCAGCGCCTCGCCGACCTGGCGGGCGATGGTCTGGGTCACCTCGTCGACGTCCAGCGACGAGGCGAGCGTCGTGCCCACTTCGAGGACCGTCCGGTACGGGTCGCGGGCGGCCGGCGTGATGTCCGGCGCGTCAGTCACCGAACACCTCCACCCGGTTCTTGCCCAGACGCTTGGCGAGGTACAGCGCCTTGTCGGCGTTGCGCACCAGCTCGCCGGGACCGCCGGCCGGGCCCGGGAAGCAGGCGACGCCGATGCTCACCGTGATCCTGGTGCCGTCGTCCACGCCCGGGAGGGACGAGGCGGCCACCGAGACCCGGATGCGTTCGCTCACGCTGACCGCGCCCTCATCGTTGACGAGCGGGGCGCCGGGCAGCGACGAGAGCTCGCGAGCGAGCCGCGCGCCCACCACCTGGGCGCCGTCGCGGGAGGTGTTGGGCAGGACGATCGTGAACTCCTCGCCGCCGTAGCGCGCGGCGATGTCGATGCCGGCTCGCAGGTTGGCGCCCAGGATGCGGCCGACCTCCTTGAGGACGAGGTCGCCGGACGGGTGGCCGAAGCGGTCGTTGAAGTGCTTGAAGTCGTCGATGTCGATCATGAGCAGCGAGAGCGGCAGGCCGTAGCGCTGCGCCCTCGCGATCTCCTCATTGAGCCGCTCGTAGAAGTAGCGGTGGTTGTACAGCCCAGTGAGCCCGTCGGTGATGGCCTGGCGTTCGATGGTGCGGTACAGCGCCGCGTTGGCCAGCGCCGCGGCGGCCTGGGCGGCGAGGATCTGCAGCAGCTCGACCTCGTCGGCGCCGGTCGCCGGCCCCGCGCCGACGCGGACGTCGAGCAGGCCTTCCGCGGCGTCGCCGGAGACGAACGGGACGACGAGCCGGGAGCCGGCGTCGTCCACCTCGATGGCCGGACCGAGAGCGTCGACGGCCCGGCGGTGGAGGTCGTCGAGCTCCACCGTCGCCGGCTCGTCGCCAGACCCGGCCGCGGCGGGACCGGGTTCGAAGCGCACGAACGTCTCGCCGCGGCGCAGAAGCAGCGTGACCGCCTCGCCGCGCACGTCGAACAGGTCGGCGACCTCGCGCCGGACCTCACCGAGCACGGCGCCGGCGTCGAGCGACGAGACGAGCACCCGGCTCGTCTCGAGCAGCGCCTTGAGACGCCGGTTCTGGCGCTCGCCGCGCCGGTACAGCCGCGCGTGGCGGATGGCCGTCGCGGCCTGTTCCCCCAGCGCCCGCGCGAGCTCCACTTCAGCGGAGCTGAAGATCCGCTCGCGCTCCGTCTCGATGAGCACCAGGATCCCCAGGGGCTCGCCCTCGACGACGAGCGGCACGTTGAGGCACGCCTTCTCGCCCCACTGCTCCATGGAGTCGCGCACATCCGGGGGGAGCTTCTCGTCGGAGAGCGTCTCCTGCACGACTTCCCCGCGGCGAAGGATGTCGCGGTCGGCGGGGTAGTCGTCCAGCGGGTAGACGCCGGCCTCGTCCAGGGCGGACGGCTGGCCGTCGCGGCCGTAGAAGGCGCGGAACACGATCGCGTCGCGGGCGGCGTCGAACTCGTAGGCCACGCACTCCCCCGCCTCGAGGGCCTCGGCGGCGGTGCGGCAGATCTGCGCCAGCGAGTCCTCGAGCGTGACGGTGGAGGTGATCGCCCGTGCGGTGTCGACCATCGACCCGAGGTAGCGGTTCTGCTCCTGCTGCAGCCGGAAGAGGCGCGCGTTGCGGATGGCGACGGCCGCCGGGCCGGCGAGCAGAGTGACGAGGTCGCAGTCCTCGTCGGTGAAGCGCCGGCCCTCGCGCTTCTCGACCAGTGTCAGACAGCCCACGACGCCCTTGTCGCGGAAGCGCAGCGGAACCGCGAGCGCGGCGCGCTCACCCCACTCCGCCATGGCTGCGCGGTCGGCGGCATCGAGGCCGGGGTCGTCGATGTCGGACGTGACGCAGACCCCGCCCTCGATGATCGGCACGGTAGCCGGGGCGGTCGTCCAGGCTCACGCCCGTGCCCACCCACTCCTCGTCCCGCTCGGTGGGCTCACGCGCCCAGATCGGCGGCCGCCGTGAGCGTGCGCGTCTCGGGGTCGTACTCGTAGAGGTCGCACTCCCAGGCGTCGAGCGCCTCGGCGACGCGCCGGGCGATGACGGTGGGCGCGTCCTCCCTGGCGAGCGCCTGGGTGATGTCCGCTCCCGCCTCGACGGCCAGCCGGAAGCGCTCGTTCTCGGTGGCCGGTCTCACCGCGCCGTCCGCGGCTCGGCGGGACGCGGACGGGCCGGGCGATAGCGGTCTCGCGTAGCCACGAGCGCGCAGAGCAGCGACGCCACCTGGCACTGCACCAGAGCGCGGATGGGCGTCGCCTCGATGCCGCCCGCGGCCGCGAGCCGCTCTGCCCGTGTGCGCACCTCCAGGGCGGCCTCGTCGTGCAGCGCGCGGAGCACGTCGTCCTGCTGCGCCTCGGCGGCGATCATGCCGGCGAACTGGCCCACGCGGGCCAGCGAGTCGAGCTCCCGCAGGTACACCTGGTCGAAGAGCTGGGCCACCGTCGCCTCCTGCGCGAACTCCGGCTCGGTCTCGGCCTGCACGCGCGCGGCGCGGATGTCGTCTTTGATCTCGTCGAGGTAGGCATGCACCGTGCGCTGCCACGGCGTCTCGGCGGTCAGGCGGGAGGCCGCCTCCACGTAGCGCTCGTGCAGCCACAGCGCCAGCTGTTCCTGGACCTCGAGGCCGCGGAGCTTCGCCTCGCGACGGGTGAGCCCGGCAGGGCTCTGGTCGGCGATGCGGGGACTGGTGAAGTACGGGACTTCGCTGACCAGCGTGAAGCAGTCCCACATGGCCTCGGCGTAGTCATCGCTCGAGGTGCCGAAGTCGAGGACGACCGCCGGGTCGGCCCCGTAGGCCTCGTAGAACTCGTAGTCCTCGGCGAGGCCGAACCCGCGGAAGATCCCGGGCGCAAGTTGACGCAGGTACGGCATCTCCGGCTCTCCGCAGTCGGGCGGCAGCCCTGCCGCCGCCATGACGGCGGTGAGGTCGTCCTGGAGCTGCGCGTCCTCCTCAGACAGGTAGTAGTACGCGCCGCTGAACGTGGAGTTGTGCAGCGGCATGTAGAAGTCCAGCGGGCGGCGGCCGATGACCTTCATGACCGCCGCCGCCTCCGGCAGAGGCCGCGTGAAAGCGTAGCGCTTGTAGCTCATCGGGAACGTCCACTCGAACTGGTCGTGCAGCGGTGGCCGGTAGACGCGCAGCAGAAAGCCGGGGAGGTCGTAGGGCTCGTCGAACCAGGGCTCGTTGAGCAGCGTCGCGTCGGGGTCCCCCGCCTTGATCACGGAGAAGTTGAAGCCGAGCTCGGCGGCGAGGCCATCGGCGAGCAGCGGCAGCAGGTACTCGAGCGCAAGGGTGCCGACGGGCTCCTCGGGATGCGGCAGGCCGACGAGGAGCGCCTGCAGAGGGCCGCCGGGGATCTCGAGACAGCGCAGCGGTCGCCCGGCGCGCGACGCCCCCGGTGACCACACCTCGATCTCGGGATGCGCGGCGGCCAGAAGATCGGTGGAGTGCTCGAGCTCGCCCAAGGTCAGATAGCGCCCGAGGTCCGGGACCCCTGCCACGATCTCGCCGAAACACGGGAACAAGCTGACCCCCCAGTCCACGCCGTCTCCTCGCGTGGCCGTAGCTTACCAGACGGTCACACGTCGGGAGGGCGATCGCTCAAGGTCTGGATGCGGCTGCCGATACAGAGAATGGTACCCCCTTCAGAGGGCCGGACCGGCGCCGTTCGCCGGTCCGGCCCTTCTGTTTGCCCCCCTACGTGCCGGCCGGCGACGCCAAGCCCCGCCAGGCGACGGCCGTCCGCCATCGCGACCCGGATGACGGCCGCGTTACTCTGGCCCCCGACGGCGAGCATGTGCTACCGTTGCCGCAAGCCTCGGGAGGGCGCCGTGATCTACTGCGTGGTACCCCCGGAACTCGGCGAAGACGCGTACCGGCGCCTCGTCGAGCACTACCGGGACAACCCGAACGTCAAAGTCATCATGGACCGCCGCCAGGGCGAGCGGCGCACCGACCGCTCCCCAGGCGGCGAGCGCACCACCCGCGACCGGCGGCGGCGGCGCGCTCCGGGCTCGTTCGATATCTGACCCTCCCGCCCAAGGTGACCGCATGAACGAACCACTGCCGCGCGGCAGCGAGACCAGCCTCGTCCTCACCCACCTTACGCAGCCTGCCGACGCCAACTACATGGGCAACATCCACGGCGGCATCATCATGAAGCTCATCGACGAGGCGGCGGGCGCGTGCGCGTTCCGCTTCTGCCGCACCACGATCGTCACCGCGGCCATCGACCGCATCGACTTCCATCATCCGGTGCGCGTCGGCAACCTCGTGCGCTTCAGGGCCAACGTCAACTTCGCGGGCAGCAAGTCGGTCGAGGTCGGCGTGCGCGTGGAAGCCGAGGACCTGATGACCGGCATCACCACACACACGAACTCCGCGTATCTGGTGTTCGTGGCGCTCAGCGACAGCGGCAAGCCGATCCCGGTACCCCGGCTGGTGCCGCAGACCGACCAGCAGAAGGAATGGTACGCGGAGGCGCAGGAGCGGCGGCGCAAGCGCCTCGTCGAGCGCGAACCCGCGGACTGACGGACGGCTGACGCCGACTCGCCGGCCAAGCCCGGATGAGCGGCGGCCCAGACGGCCGGCCGCGCGCGGCTCAGGCGGCCGGCGCTTCGCCTTCCAGCCGCAGAAGCTCCTGCAGCGCCATGTCGGCCACATCCAGTTGCTCGTCCGACGGCTCGCTGGTCGTGAACAGGCGCTGCATCTCGATGCCCGGCCTGCCGAGCGTGCGCGCCAGCGGGTGGTCCTGGTGGCGCGACATCCACGAGAACAACTCCATGGCCGTGCCGATGCTGACGAGCCCGCCGACGAACGTCGCGAGCGGCTGCCGCTCCCGGCCGGCCGCGCGCAGCAGCAGGTTCGTCGCGAGGCTGGTGACCACCATCGGCGCGATCAGGTTGGAGCCGCAGCGGGCGTGCTCCTTGTGCGCCTCGGACGCGTCGCCGCCGCTCTCGTAGGCGGCGACGCTCTTGTGCTCGGCGCCGTGATAGTGCGAGAGCCGGGAGTCGCGCAGCGCGAGGAGCACCGGCGCCAGGCCGACGCCGGCCACGGCCAGCTCGCGCACGAGCGGCGAGCCACGCCGCGACGCGCGCAGCGCGACCGTTGCGACCGCGCTCGCCGCGGTCGCCGCCAGCATGCGGGGGTCCTCCTGGGGCAGGACCGGCTGGCCGGTCTTGCGGCGCACCGCGGGCAGGACCGCCATGGCCTCGCCCAGCCGGACCAGACCGCGCAGGACCGGCACCTGCCGCAGCGTCTCCCGCGCAGGGAACTGCACCTTCGGCCCGGAGACGACCTTGACGCCGCCGCCCTCTTCGCGCACGGCGGCGGCCCAGTAGCCGTCGCTCTGCAGAAGGACTCCATCTCTCAAGGCCATGCCGCCGAGCTGCATCGTCATCGTCTCCTCAGGAAGAAGGTCACGTGCCGCGGACGACGCCCGCGCCACCCCTCCAGTGTTCCCCAACGCGGCTCATAGCGCTACCGCCCACCGAGGGGCGGCCGGGATGCGTGACTCGTGACGCTGCTCGCGTCCCGGCGACGGCACTCGTCCACGGAGAGGCAGAGGTCTGGACGCGAGGCCGCGCAGGCGAGACACTGAAGAGGTGATGAACCGGCGCCCAGCCGGATCACGGCCAAGGAGGGCGGGATGGGGTTCTTCGACACAGTCAAGGACAAGGCCGGCGCCCTCGCGGCCGACACCCAGCGCGCCGGCAAGGTGACCGCCGCCCAGGCCCGGCTGGTCGTCCTGCAGAACGACCTCAGGAAGGCGGAGCGCGAGCTCGGCCACGCCGCGTTCGCCCTGGCCGAACGGGGGGAGCTCGACCACCCCGACCTCGCGCACGCCGTCGAGAGGCTGCGCGCGACGTCTTCGGAAGTCCGCGCCAAGGAGGCCGAGATCTCGACCCTGCGCGGCGAGACGCCGGAACAGGCGACCCCCGCGGCGGCCGCTCCCGCCGCGCCGGCGGCCGAGCCGGCGGCGACCACCGTGGAAACGGCCGCCGGGCCGGTGACCGCCTCCTCCGCGACGCCGGTCGCGGCGCAAGGGACGGAGGCCGAGGAGCCGGCTGCGACCGAAGAGCCGGCCGCCGCGGAGACCCCGGCCAAGAAGCCCGCGACGCGCAAGCCCGCCGCCGGCCCGGCCGCCAGGCCCGCGGCCAAGAAGCCGGCCGCGAAGAAGGCGGCGCGCGAAGAAGGCGGCGGCCAAGAAGACGCCGGCCGCGCCCAAGGTCGTGCCGCCCGTGACTCCCCGCAGCCAGAACAAGGCCGGCGCCACGCCCAAGAAATCGACGCGGCGCTCCTCGTCCGGCCCGCGTCCCGCCGGCAAGAATCGCCCCGCCGGCAGCTGAGCTGGGTCGGCGGCGCCGGCGGCCGACCCTGGCGCGCCGGCCGGCGGTCGTCGCCGCTCAACGTGAACCGCTCCTCCGGCGGACCCCGTCCGGGTCGTCTGGTACCCTGACGGGGACGAAGGAGACCCCATGACCGACCAAGCCAGCTTCCCCGGCGCGACCACGCGCATCGCCATCATCGACTTCGAGAGCGGCCAGGCCGTAGACGGCGTCTACGCCTGCTCTGAGCTCACCGCAGCCACCGACCGCAACGGCAAGGCGTACCTGCGTCTCAAGCTGCGCGACGCCAGCGGAGAAGTCGCCGCCATCCACTTCGACCCATCCGACGAGGCGCTGGGCGTCGGCACCGGCGACGTCGTCTGCGTCGGCGGCACCTACAGCGTCCACCCGCAGTATGGCGCGCAGATCCAGATCCGGCGCCTGCGCCCCGCCGAAGACGACGAGTACGACGCCGGCGACCTCGTGCAGGTCTCCCCGATCGGCACCGCGGAGCTCGCCGAGCGCCTGCACGCCCTCATCGACTCCGTAGAAGAGCCGCACGTGCGCGCGCTCCTCGAGCGCGCCTTCGACGGCTCGCGCGAGCCCGGCGCCACGTTCGCCGTCGCGCCTGCCGCCGTGCGCAACCACCACGCCTACCGGCACGGCCTCCTCGAGCACTCGCTCATCGTGGCCGAGGCCGCCGCCGGCGTGGCGTCGCGGTTCGACTCCGTCGACCGCGACCTGGTCGTCGCCGGCGCCCTTCTCCACGACATCGGCAAGACCCAGGCGTACACCAGCGGCGGCCTCGCTCCGCAGATGACCGACGCCGGCCGCCTGCACGGCGAGATCGTCATGGGCCACGACATGGTGCGCGAGCTCATCGAGGAGGACGCGGACTTCCCGCCCGAGTCGGCCAAGCTGCTGCGCCACATCATCGTGGCGCACCACGGCATGCGCGAGAAGGGCAGCCCCGTGGTGCCCCAGACGCGCGAGGCGATCATCGTCCACTACTGCGACGACATGACGGCGCGCATCGGCGCCATCGACGACGCCGAGGCGGCCACGCCGGCCGGCGAGCGCTGGTCCAGCCGCATCTTCATGATCGACGCGCCCGCCTACTTCGGCCCGCGCGACGAGCCGGCCGAGGAGTAGACCCGTGCAGAGAGGGGCGGGCAAGGCGCTGCGCCCTGCCCGCCCCTCTCTCTGCCTTCAGCCCCAGATCTCCTTGCAGTCGGCCAGCACCTGCGCCGCGTGCCCCTTGGCTTTCACCGCGGGGTAGATCTTGCGCAGCGTGCCGTCGGGGTCGATGAGCCAGGTCGTGCGCTTGGCCACCCCGACCATCGGCCGCGCGACGCCGAACGCGCTCGACACGGTGTGGTCGCCGTAGTCGCTGATCAGCGGCATCTTGAGGTCGTACTTCTGCGCCCAGCGCTGGTTGCTCCCGGGCTTGTCGACGCTCGCGCCGATCACCTGGACGCCGAGGGCGGCGAACTCGTCCAGCAGGCCGTTGAACTCAACGGCTTCGGTCGTTCAGCCTCCGGTGTTGGCTTTGGGATAGAAGAAGAGCACGGTGCGCTTGCCGGGCACGCCGATGTCGAAGGTGGCTCCGTCGTACGAGACGCCGCTGACAGCCGGCGCCTTGGCGCCTTCCTTGAGCATGTGGCCCCTCCAGTGGTCGCAGTCGCGGGACCCCGGCGGGGCCGCGTCTCCCTCGGCAGGGGCTTCCCCGCGAGGACTCGAGGCGAAACGACGCCGGCCGCGCGAAGCGGCCTCTCGAGATAGACTCCGGTGATGGCACGCAAGCTGAGAGTGAGCGTCGACTACGACAGGTGCACGGGCGTCGGCGCCTGCGAGCAGGTCTGCCCGGAGGTCTTCTTCATGAACGACGAAGGGCTCCCGGACGTGCTCGAGGAGGAGCCTCACGAGACGCTCTGGGCCGCGGTCCAGCGGGCCCAGGAGGCCTGCCCCGAAGAAGCCGTGATCCTGGAGTGGGCCGGGGAGTAGGCCGAGCGGCCGGCTGCGATCAGCCGGCGACCTCGGCATCGCGCTCGGCCGGAGGGGCCGCTACCTCGCTGAGCCGGCTGCACGCTCGAGCTTCTCCGATGCAGGTCTCGAGTCGGCACGGCGCGGACGACCTTCGCGGCCTCACCCGCGCTCGAGCGGCAGGATCGTGACGGGCACGCTGCAGCGGTCGCGGAACCGCTCGGCGTCGCCGGCGTCGCCGACGACCTCCCCGTAGTGCATCGGCACGGCGGCCGTCGCGTGCAGCAGGTCGCAGGCCGCGGCCGCCTCGTCCCACGTCATCGTGAACGTGCCGCCCACCGGCAGCAGGGCGACGTCGCAGCGCACCTCGGCCATCTCGGGAACGGCGTCGGTGTCGCCGGCGTGGTAGTAGCGCACGCCGTCGAGCGCGATCACGTAGCCGACGTGCCCGGCCTCCCTGGGATGGTACGGCTGGCCGGGCGCGCGGAACTTGTCGAGGTTGTACGCGGGGACGGCCTCGATGCCGACCCCTCTCACCTCGGTGCTGTCGCCGGGCGCGACGGTGACGGTCTCCCGGCCCGCGAGCTGGGAGGTGACGGATGCCGGACCCACCACCACGGTGTCCGGCCCGGCGAGCGCCGCGATGTCCGGAAGGCTCAGGTGGTCGAAGTGCTCGTGAGTGACGAGGATCAGGCCGGCCGGCGGCAGCCCCGCCGGCAGCTTCCAGGGATCGATGTAGATGGTCACGGTCCCGTCCAGCCTGAACGAATCGTGGCCGAGCCAATGGATGTTCTCGAGCATCGCCCGCCTCCCGTGCTGTCGCTTCCGGAGGGTCTTACCCGGGAGGGCTACAAAACGACGGGCCGGCCACCGGATCCCGAGCGATCCTCCGGTGGCCGGCCCGTCAGCAACTCAGAGTCGGATCAGGCCTCTTCCTCTTCTTCCACGGCCTCGACCACTACCTCTTCGTCGATCTCCACGATCTCGACGTCGCCGGCCTCGTCCTCGACCTCGACGACCTCGACCTCTTCGACGACCTCGACCTCTTCGACGACCTCGGCAGCCGGCGCGGCGGCGGCCGGTGCGCTCGCGGGCCTCACATTGGTGGCCTGCGGGCCCTTGCGGCCCTGCTCGACCTCGTACTCGACGAGCATGTCCTTGTCGATCGCGGTGACGCCGTCGGCCAGGCCGGTGACGTGCACGAAGATGTCGTTATCGCTCTCCTGCTCGATGAAGCCGAAGGCCTTCTCGGTCGAGAACCACTTGACTTTACCCTGAGGCACTTGTTTCTCCTTTTGATCTTGAAGCGCGTCACGCCGGTGCTCGGTCGTTTGGCGATATGCACTCCTTGTGCCGCTCGCGCCGTTCTCTGAGACGCAGAGCGTAGGGGTAGTGTACCCGCGTTTTGGGACCCTCGAAAGCCGGGCGCCGTGGGCCCGGAGATCTCCCGGCCGCAGGGACCTGCGGGAGGTCCCCGCTAGCAGCGGGTGACGACGAAGATGCCGATGCGCGCCAGGAGGTTGGGGGCCACGAGTCGGGCCGGCGGAGGCTTCTCGACCGAGCGCAGGTACTGCTCCTGCTCGATGCACAGGCCCTCCTCCCGGCAGAGCGCGCGGAAGTCCTGGATCGTGCACAGGTGGATGTTGGGCGTGTCCCACCACTGATACGGCAGCTCGCGCGAGACGGGCATGCGCCCGCGCAGGAGCAGCTGCGAGCGCGGGACCAGGTGGGCGAAGTTCGGGAAGCTCACGATGGCGAGGCGGCCGACGCGGACCATCTCGCGCACTATCATCCGCGGCCGGCGCAACTGCTGCAGGCTGAGGCTCAGGATGACGACGTCGTGCGACTGGTCGTCGAAGTCGGCGAGGCCGGCATCGAGGTCGCCGTGGAACACGGAGAGGCCGCGGCCGATGCACTTCTCCACCGCGGCCTGGTCGATCTCCACGCCGCTGCCGCGGACGTGCTTCTTGGCGATGAGCTCGCTGAGGAGCTCGCCGTCGCCGCAGGCGAGGTCGAGCACGGTGGAGCCGTCGGGCACGAGGTCCTCGATCAGCTGGTAGTCGATGCGGCGCATGCCCGGTCTCCTCCGTCCGCCGTCAGCCGGCCGGCGCGACGGGCGGCGCCGGCGGCGTGTAGCTCTTGGCGCCGCTGGCCAGGAACGCGGCGATGATGCCCTCCATCTTCTCCCGCTCGAGCAGGAAGGCGTCGTGGCCGTAGTGGCTCTCGACCTCGTAGTAGCTCACGTGCTTGTGCGTCGCGCGCAGCGCGCTGACGATCTCCTTGAGCTGGTACGGCGGGTGCAGCCAGTCGCTGCTGAAGCCCATGACGAGGAACCGCGCCTTGACGTCCGCGAACGCCTTGACGAGCGTGCCGTGCCGGCGCGTGAGGTCGAAGTAGTCCAGCGCGCGCGTGATGTAGAGCAAGGTGTTGGCGTCGAACCGGTTGGTGAAGCTCAGCCCCTGGTGACGCAGGTAGCTCTCGACCTCGAAGTCGGCCGAGAACGTGAACGTGTAGTCGTGGATGTCCTGCAGCCGGCGGCCGAACTTCTCCTCCATCGCCTCATCGCTCAGGTAGGTGATGTGGCCGACCATGCGCGCGACGCTCAGACCCTTGGCCGGCGCCTCGCCATCGTAGTAGTGCCCGCCGTGCCAGTTGGGGTCGGCCATGATCGCCTGCCGGCCGACCTCGTTGAAGGCGATCGCCATGGTCGGCTGACGAGCCGCGGTGGCCAGCGGGACGCAGAGGTGCGTGCGCTCGGGGTGCGAGATCGCCAGCTCGAGCACCTGCATGCCGCCCATCGATCCTCCGACCGCGGCGAGGAGCTTGCCGATGCCGAGGTGGTCGAGCAGCAGGATCTGCGCGTTCACCATGTCCTTGATGGTGATGATCGGGAAGTCGGTGCCGTACGGCTTGCCGGTGGCCGGGTTCTCCGACGCCGGCCCGGTGCTGCCGCTGCAGCCGCCGATCACGTTGGCGCAGATGACGAAGTACTTGTCGGTGTCCAGGCCCTTGCCGGGACCGATCATCATGTCCCACCAGCCGGGGCGCTTGTCGCCCGCGCTGTGCAGGCCGGCCACGTGCGCGTCGCCGGAGAGGGCATGCGTGACGAGGACGGCGTTGTCGCGCCTCTCGTTGAGCGTGCCGTAGGTCTCGTAGGCCAGCGTGAACGGCGCCAGCGTGCCGCCCCCTTCGAGGGCGAGCTCCTGGCCGGGCTGGTCGAACGTCACGTACCTGGTGCGGACGATGCCGGCGTTGCCGGCGTCGTCGCCGTATCCCATGGCGACGTCGCCGATCTCCTTGCGGGCTGCGGGCTTCTTCTCGGTCATGGCTCCGGTGATTCTAACGAACCCGGGTGCGACGCGGGCGAATGCCCGGCGGGGCGGAGGTGCGTCCGACCTCTGCCCCGCCGCGACCACGCCCGCGATGTGCGCCCGTCAGGCCTTGGCCAGCGCCTGGTCGATGTCGGCGACGATGTCGTCCAGCGTCTCGATGCCGATGCTCAGGCGCACGAAGTCGTCGGTAGCGCCGGACGCCAGCTGCTCCTCGGCGGTCAGCTGGGAGTGGGTCGTCGTCGCGGGGTGGATGACCAGGGACTTGGCGTCGCCGATGTTGGCCACATGCGAGAGCAGCTCGGTGCTCTCGACGAACCGCCGGCCCGCCTCGCGGCCCCCGGCGACACCGAACCCGATCATCGCCCCGAAGAGTCCGCGGTAGTGGTACTTGCACGCGAGCCCATGGGTGGTGTGGCACTCAAGACCTGGATAGCTCACCCACGTGACCTTGGGGTGCTCCTGGAGGAACTCGGCCACGCCGTAGGCGTTGACGCTGTGCCGCTCCATGCGCAGCGGCAGCGTCTCGAGGCCTTGAAGGAAGAGGAAGGCGTTGAACGGTGACAACGCGGCGCCGATGTCTCGCAGCAGGCTCACGCGAAGCTTGACGATGTACGCCAGGGGCCCGAGCGCGTCGATGAACGTCATACCGTGGTAGCTGGCGTCCGGCGCGCAGATGCCGGGGAACTTGTCGCTGTGCGCCGCCCAGTCGAAGTTCCCCGAGTCGACGACCACCCCGCCGATGGACGTGCCGTGGCCGCCGATGAACTTGGTCGCCGAGTGCACGACGATGTCGGCGCCGTGGTCGAACGGCCGGATGAGGTAGGGGGTCGCCATCGTGTTGTCGACGATCAGCGGGATGCCGGCCTCGTGAGCGATCGCCGCCACGGCCTCGATGTCGAGCGTGTCGAGCTTGGGGTTGCCGACCGTCTCGGCGTAGAGCAGCTTCGTGGTCGGCTTGATCGCGCGGCGGAAGTTCTCCGGATCCACGGGGTCTACGAGGTCGATGTCGAGACCGAAGCGCGGCAGCGTGTGCACGAAGAGGTTGTAGGTGCCGCCGTACAGGCTGTTGGCGCTCACGACATGGTCGCCGGCGCCGGCGAGGTTGAGGATGCTGAACGTCACGGCCGAGGAGCCTGAGGCGAAGGCGAGCGCACCGACGCCGCCCTCGAGCGCGGCGACGCGCTTCTCGAAGACGTCGGTGGTCGGGTTCATGATCCGCGTGTAGATGTTGCCCGACTCCCGCAGCCCGAAGAGGTCGGCGGCGTGGTCGGCGCTGTCGAACGTGTACGCAGTCGTCTGGTAGATGGGGACTGCCCGCGCATTGGTGGTCGGGTCCGGGTCCTGGCCCCCGTGAAGGGCGAGGGTCTCGAAGCCCTGCGTGGTCTTGGCGTCTGTGTCGCTCATGTCTGCTGGTCTCCTGTCAGATGTAGTACATGGGGGCCTCGGCGGCCCGGGCGGCGGCGTCGGCGATGGTCGCCGAGCCGAGGATGGCGCGGGTGCACTCGCGCACCTCGCGCCAGACTGGGGCGACCAGGGCGTCCGCCTGGTCGCCGCCGCGCATTCGCCCCTTCCCGCCGTTGGAACCGGGCGAGCCGGCGCGCCCCGAGCACGGGATCGGCACGCCGGCCGTCGATGAGGTCGATCACGTCGGCGAAGCTCACGCTCGCGGGATCGCAGGCGATGAGGTACCCGCCGCCCTTGCCGCGCTGGCTCTCCACGAGGCCGCCCTGCCGCAGGTCGTGCATGACCTGCTCGAGGAACTTGGGGGGCACGCCGGTGAAGGCGACGATGTCGCGCGCGGTCACCGGCGCCGAGCCGTCCGCCAGCGCCAGCCGGACGAGGGCCTTGATCGCGTACTCGCTCTTCGTGGAGAGATGGATCACGTGGCTCCCAGGCGCTCCGTCGTAATTCCTACTTCTCACTAGGATTAGGGATTTTATTGACGAGGGGGGTGCCCGTCAAACGTCACTGGACCCTTGTTCCCAGAGGCGCGGAACGGCACGCCGCAGCGCCTGTTACCATGGCGAGCATGACGACGCCCGCTGACCAGGCCGCCGATCCTCGCGTGCGCGAGGCGCTGCGACGCGAGCTGCCCGGCCTCGAAGAGGCCGTCCCTCTCGCGTCGTTCACCGCGTACGGCGTCGGCGGCCCGGCCGAGTTCCTCGTGCGCGCCGGGACGACCGGCGTACTCATCCACGCGGTGCTCACGGCGCGCGAGCTCGGCGTGCCCGTCACGGTGCTGGGGCGCTGCACCAACGTGCTCGTCGGCGACGCCGGCGTGACCGGCCTCACCGTGCTGGCCCGCAACGAGAGCACCACGCTGCACGGCAACGTCCTCCGCGCGGAGGCCGGCGTCGAACTGCCCGGCCTCGTCGCCGACCTGGCCGGGCAGGGGCTCGCGGGCCTCACCTTCGCCGCCAACATCCCGGGCTCCGTCGGCGGCGCGATCGTCGGCAACGCCGGCGCCTACGGAGAGTCGGTGAGCGACTGCCTCCTCGACGTCCACCTGCTCGAGGAGGGCAAGGAGCACGTCGTCGAGCCGGACAGCCTCGGCTTCGGGTACCGGAACTCGCTGCTCAAGTCGCGCCGGGACATCGTCGTCCTCTCCGCCTCGTTCCAGCTCCACCACGGCCACCGCCACGAGTTGCTGCAGCGCATCGCCGACGACGCCGCGCTGCGCAAGAGCAAGCACCCGCTCGAGTACGCCAGCTGCGGCAGCTACTTCAAGAACCCGTCGCGCGAGCTTCCGGCCGCCCGGCTCATCGAGGACGCCGGTCTCAAGGGCCTGCGGGTCGGCCGCGCGCACGTGAGCGAGAAGCACGCCAACTTCCTCGTCGCCGAGCCCGGCGCGACGGCGCACGACATCACCGCGCTCGCGGCCGAGGTGGTCCGCCGGGTACACGAGGACAGCGGCTTCGAGCTGGCCGAAGAGGTCCGCCGCCTCGGCTTCGCCTGACGGCGCCGCCTCTCCCCGCGGGCGGGTCATGCCCGATGCCGCGCTATAATTTCCGGGAGGCCGGCGCGGCGAACCCGTCCGGCGGCACGAGCGTCTCTCACCCAGGAGGAAGGCAATAGAGGAACTGCCGCACGGTCTCATCGACCGCTTGCGAAGGGGGCAGCCCGAGGCGCGCGCCGAGCTCTTCCGGCGGTACGCGCCCCAGGTGCGGCGCATCCTCTACCTCCAGGGGTTCTGTGAGGAGGTGGACGACGCCGTGCAAGAAGTGTTCATCAAGGTCTACCGGGCCGAGATCCCGCGCGAAGAAGTCTTTCTCGCGTGGTTCTACCGGGTCATCCTCAACACCGGCCGCGACCACGGCCGGCGGCGAAAGACGCGGTACGGCCTGATGGACAAGCTGCAGCAGATCTCGCCGGAGGCGACGGTGGACCCGCCGTCGGAGCCGGGCGATCCGGCGCTGCGCGACGCGCTGGCGACGCTCCCGGACGAGCTGCGCGAGTGCGTGGCGCTGCGGTTCTTCGCCGACCTTCCGCTGGACGAGATCGCCAAGGCACAGGACATCCCGGTGGGCACGGTCAAGTCGCGCCTCCACGGAGCGGTCAAGAAACTGAAGCTCGCCCTCGATGAGGGCGGCTACGTGCGTGAGAGTTGACGAAGAGACGTGACGACTCATGACTGACGAACGCATCGAGAACGGGACGCAGCCGGGCGGCGGCTTCGACGACGACCGCCTGCTGGCGATCGCCCTCGGGCTCGACGACGACCCCGAACTGCTGGCGGCGGCCGAGGCCGACGCCGAACTGGCCGGGCGCCTGGCGTCGATGCGCGCCGACGTCGCCCTGATCGGCGCGCAGGTCGGCGCCGTCGGTGCCGGAGCCGGGCGACGCCTACACCGAGCTGTCCGGCGAACGCTGGAGCGGCCTCAAGGAGTTCTTCGAGCCGCCGGCGCGCGCCGCCGCGCCGCGCGCGCAAGCGCCGCTGGTGGCGCGTCGTGGCGCCCGTCACCGCACTCGCGATCCTCGCCCTGGTCGTCGGCATCGTCGCCGTGAACCAGGGCGGCAGCAGTTCCACCTCGAGCGGCTCGTCGGCCGAGGTGGCGCGTACCGCCGCCGACGACGCCCAGCCCGCCGCCGCCCAGAGCTTCAAGGCGGGTTCGGGCACGGAGGCGACAGGAGACACGCCCGCGCAGCGGCTGGTCGAGCAGCTCGACCGCTTCGCCGTCGTCGTCCTGGCGCGCGCCCGAGCGGCGTCCGGCGCCCTGCAGCGCTTCGCGGTGTTGCGGATCTTCAAGGGCGAAGCGCCCAAGGTGGTCGAGCTCAGGGTCGACGGCCAGCCTGCGGACCAGGGCCGGCTGCACCTCCTCATGCTCGACCCCGTGGCGACGGCCGCCGAGCCGAGCAGCTCGCCCGAACCCATCCCGTCGCTCGGCGCCACCACGGGGGAGCAAGGCCTCCCCGGCAAGCCGCTGACGGTGGCGTACACCTACGATGGCGAACCGACCATGGTGCGCGAGCTCGACGCAGGCACCGACCCGAACAGCGTCACCCTGCCCCTTCCCTGATCGGCGGACGGCCGGCCGGCCGCCGTGCGCGTGTATGATGCGGCGATGGAAGAGGGCACCGCTTCTTCAGGACGTTCCGTCCCGCGACGTTACTTCCGCGACGCCAAGCCTGCGTTCCTGCAGCTGATCGATCCGCGCGGTCTGCGCGTGCTCGACCTCGGCTGCGGCGGCGGGCACAACGGAGAACTCCTCAAGAAGGCCGGCGCGCGCGAGGTCGTGGGCGTGGAACTCGACCCTGGGGCGGCCAAGGAGGCACGGACGCGTCTCGACCGGGTGGTCGAGTGCGACCTCGCGAAGCTCGACCCGGCCGACCTGGGCGACGAGCTCTTCGACGCCATCCTCGCCAGCGACGTCCTCGAGCACCTGCTCGATGCCGAGGGCGTCCTCGCCCGGGCGGTCACGCGACTGCGCCCGGGCGGCGCCGTCGTCATCTCGCTCCCCAACATCTCCAACGTCTACGTGTTCTCGCAGCTCCTGCTGAAGACGTGGCCGCGCCGCGGCTCAGGGATCTTCGACCGCACCCACGTACGCTTCTTCGCCAAGCGCGACATGGTCCGGCTGTTGCAGGGCGCCGGCCTGAGCGTGCTGCGCGTCGAGCCGTACTTCACCCGCTACCGGGCCATCAGGGCGGCGGCGATGGTCCTGTCGCTGTACGTCTTCCGCGACTACTGGGCGAGGCAGTTCCTGCTGCTCGCCGTCAAGCCAGACTGACCTGACCGCAGGAGGCACCGTGACCGAGCTGCTGGACGGCAAGAACTTCCTCGTGACCGGCGCCGCCAACTCGCGCTCGATCGCCTGGGCGGTGGCCAAGGCGGTCAAGCGCCACGGCGGCGCCGTCGCGCTCACGTATCAGGCCCAGCGGCTGAAGCGGCGCGTCGAGCAGCTCGCCGACGAGCTCGGCGGCGCGCCGATGATCGAGCTCGACGTGGCCAGCGACGCAGCCGTGAAGCACGCCGTCGACGAGCTCCAGGAGCAGATGCCGGTCCTCGACGGCCTCGTGCACAGCATCGCCTGGGCCCCGGCGCACGACCTGCAGGGCAACTTCGTCGAGACGACGCGCGACGGCTTCGCCCAGGCCAACGACATCAGTTCGTACTCGCTCATCGCGACCGCCCGCGAGGCGCGCCGCCTCATGACGAAGGGCGGCGCGATCGTCACCATGACGTACGCCGGCTCCTGGCGGGTGGTGCCCAACTACAACGTCATGGGACCCGCCAAGGCGTCGCTCGAGAGCGCCGTGCGCTACCTGGCGGCGGACCTGGGGCCGGAGGGGATCCGCGTGAACGCGGTGTCCGCAGGCCCCATCGCCACCGTGGCGGCGCGCACGATCAAGGACTTCAGCGGCATGCTCGAGCTGCTCGAGAGCCACACGCCGCTGCGCCGCAACGTGACCACCGACGAGGTCGCCGACGCGACGGTGTTCCTGCTCAGCGACCTCAGCCGCGCCATCACCGGCGAGGTCGTGCACGTGGACGCCGGAGCGCACGCGACGATCTGACACCGGCCGCCGCGGCCGGCCGCCCACGGGTCCGAGACGAGGGTACGGTAGAATCGGAGGCGATGATCGCCTACGTCGCCAGGGAGCTCGGCTCCGGCAGGACGCTCAGCGCCCACGAAGACGTACAGCTTCCCTCCTACTCCACCATCAAGGTACTGCTCGCCGCGGCGTTCTGGCGCCTGGTGGCGGCCGGCGAGCTGGACGAGGCACAGATGTACTGCTTCGAGCCGGGCGCGTGCGTGGGCGGGAGCGGCGTGCTCCGCGGCCTGCGGCACGCCGCCGAACTCAGCCTCGCCGACATCATGCATCTCTCGCTCGTGGTGAGCGACAACGACGCGACCAACATCATCGCGTCGGCCGTCGGGCTCGAGCGCGTCAACGAACTCGCCGCGCGAACTCGGCCTGCGGCAGACCTGCATGCAGCGCCTCATGATGGACCAGGAGGCCGTGGCGGCCGGCCGCGAGAACTACACCTCGGCCGGCGATCTGGCCCTCCTCCTCGAACTGCTCAGCTCGGGCGAGGCGCTCGAGCCGCTGGTCGGCGAGCGCGTCCTCGCCTCGCTGGAACTCCAGGAGCATCTCGACGGCATCGCCCGCTACCTTCCGCCGGAGGCGTCCTACGCGGGCAAGTGCGGCGACGACTCCCCGGCCGGCCGATACGCGCACGACTGCGCGCTGGTGCGCATCGGGGCCGGCAAGCGGTGCTGGTGGTGATGACGCGCGACTCCGGCGGGTTCGAGACGGTCGCGCGCACGGGAGCCGCGCTCTATGCGGCGCTCGGCGACGCCCCGGCGTAGCGCCCGACAGATGGTGCGTTCCGCACGCCGTCGCGGCGGCGTGCAGCGGCGGGACAGGCAGGCGACTGGGCTCGTCAGCCGACTGGCCACACCCCCAGCCCCGGCGCCTCCGACGCGGTGAGCAGATCGCCGTCCACGGCGATGCCCGTGAACGGGTCCTCGGCCAGCAGCAGCGCCCCGTCGAGGTCGACGTAGTCGGCCAGCCCCGCGAGCTGGAGCGCCGCGGCGATGCCCAGGCTCGACTCGACCATGCAGCCGATGAGCACGCGCAGGCCGAGCTCGGTGCACGCCGAGATGAGAGCGAAGGCGCTCGCGATGCCGCCGGCCTTGGACAGCTTGACGACGACGCCGTCGTAGGCGTCGCTGACGGCATCGAGGTCGTCGATGGTCAGCACCGCCTCGTCGGCGAGCAGCGGGATACGGGTGCGCTCCTTGAGCCAGGCCATGCCCTCGGTGTCCGCCGCGGGCAGCGGCTGCTCGACGAGCTCGGCGTCGAGGTCTTCGAGGGCCGCGAGGGCCGCTGCCGCCCGCTCGCGGTCCCACCCCTCGTTGGCGTCGTAGCGGAACGTCACGTCGGGCAGTTCGAGCTTGAGGCGGCGCGCCACGTCGAGATCGCCGTCGAACCCGAGCTTGACCTTGAGCGTGCCGAACGCGGAGGCGGCGCGCGCCTGCGCCAGCATCGCCTCAGGCGCGCCGATGGCGATGGTGTACGAGGTCCGCACCGACGGACGGGCGAGCCCGAGCATCCGCCAGACCGGCTCGCCGGCCTGCTGGCCGGCGAGGTCCCAGGCGGCGGCGCTGAGGCCGGCCCGCAGGGCAGGCACGCCCGCCGCCAGCCCCTCGCAGAACACCTCGACGCCGGCCGGCCCTTCGAGGTCCGCGATGTCCGGCGCGAGGTCGGCGAGCAGGTCCATGTCGCGCTCGCGCTCCTCTCCGTACCGGGCGTTCGGGGCGCCCTCTCCCAGACCCACCAGGGCGCCGTCGCGCAACTCCACCACGAAGCGGGCGAACTCGCTGTGCGTCCAGCGCGAGATGCCGAACGGGGCGGCAGTACGCAGGTCGAGGCGGCGTGTGGAGACGAATGCCATGCTCTTCATCCTTCCCGGGCGACACGGAAGACGCCCTCGGACGGGGCGAACGCCGTCCGCCGGTCGGCGGCGGTGACGGTGACGTACCAGGCGTAGGTGTGCCCGGCGCGGAGGACGTCGCCGGGCACGGTCGCCTTGTTGATCCTCGCCGCGGGTCCCTTGGCGTCGGCCGTGAACACGGGCGCGACGCCGTCGAGAAGCCACGCGTCTTCGAACACCTCGAGGTGGAAGCTCCCCTGGGACACGAGCGGCTGGCGGATGGTCCACGTCAGGTCCGCCGGCGCGCCGGAGGCAGGGCCACGCCGGGTCCGTCACCAGCAGGTCGCCGGGCACCAGCTCTCCGGCCGCGGCAAGGCGACCCAGTTCTGTTCCTCCGGGTCGCCGGCTCCCCGCA
The DNA here is from genome assembly GCA_963834905.1 of uncultured Thermoleophilia bacterium. Lineage (GTDB taxonomy): Bacteria > Actinomycetota > Thermoleophilia > UBA2241 > UBA2241 > CAIXSE01. The sequence continues at coordinate 91,057 of CAWIDR010000034.1, forward strand.
GTTCCTCGTCCATCTCGAAGCCGTCGTCCAGATGGTCGAAGACGCGGCGCACCAGCCCCCAGCAGTCGAAGCAGTCGTCGAAGTTGTACGGACGCGCCTGCGGGCCGAAGAGCTCGAGGGCGCGCAGCACGCCGGCGGGGGTGATGGGGTCTTTGCGCATGGCACCTGCATACCAGCCTGTCGCGCGCGGGTCAAAGGAACGCTCCCGTCTGTCACCCCACTTCGCGGCGAGCGTGCTATACACTGCTGGGGCATGGGTGCTGTGGGCAACACGCTTCTCCGGCTGACCGATCTGACCGTGGACTTCGCGTCCCAGGAGGGCACGGTGCACGCCGTGAATCGTGTCACCTTCGAGGTGGCGCCGGGCGAGCTCGTCGGGCTCGTCGGTGAGAGCGGCTGCGGCAAGAGCGTCACCGCCAGCTCCATCATCGGCCTCACCGGCATGGTGCCCAACGCCACCGTGAGCGGCGCCATCGAGTTCATGGGCCGGGACCTGCTCACGCTCGCCGAGTCCGATGTCCGCTCCATCCGCGGTCGGGACATCTCCATGATCTTCCAGGACCCCGTCACCAGCCTGAACCCGGTGCTCACCATCGAGCGGCTCATGACCGAGGGTCTCGAGCTTCACCTGGGTCTCAGCCACTCCGACGCCGTCAAGCGCTCCATCGAGCTCCTCGGCGAGGTCGGCATCCCCAAGGCCGCCGGCCGCATCAAGGACTACCCGCACCAGTTCAGCGGCGGCATGCGCCAGCGCGTGATGATCGCCATCGCGATCTCCTGCAACCCCAAGCTGCTGCTCGCCGACGAGCCGACCACCGCGCTGGACGTGACCATCCAGGCGCAGATCCTGCGCCTGCTCAAGAAGCTCGCGCGCGAGCACGAAGCGGCGGTGATCGTCATCACCCACGACCTCGGCGTCGTCGCCGGCATGTGCCAGCGCATCCTCGTGATGTACGCCGGGCGCATCGTGGAGAGCGGGGCGGCCAAGCCGCTCTTCGCGCACCCGCACCACCCGTACACCGTCGGGCTGCTCAAGAGCGTGCCACGGCTCAACGAGCCGCGGCGCCGAGACCCTGCAGACCATCGCCGGGCTGCCGCCGGACCTGGCCCACCTGCCACCCGGCTGCTCGTTCGCGCCGCGGTGCTATCTGGCCACGGATGAGTGCTGGGCGGCGGGGCCGGAGCTCGAGCCCACCGACTACGGCCGCCTTTCGGCGTGTTTCCACGCCGACCAGCTGCGCGAGGACGAGTCGGCGGAGGTGACGGCGTGAACGAGCGCCGCCGCCACCGGCGGCGACACGCTCGTGCGCGTCGAGGACCTCCGCGTCCACTTCCCGATCACCAGCGGGGTCGTGTTCCAGCGCAAGGTCGGCGCCGTGTACGCGGTGGACGGCCTCACCTTCGACGTGCGCCGCGGCGAGACGCTCGGCCTCGTGGGCGAGAGCGGCTGCGGCAAGAGCACCACCGGCCGCGCCATCCTTCAGCTCATCCGGCCCACCACGGGCCGTGTACTGTACGAGGGAGGCGACCTCGCCAACCTCAAGGGCCGCCGCCTCCGCGAACAGCGCAAGCGCATGCAGATGATCTTCCAGGACCCGTACGCGAGCCTGAACAGCCGCATGACGATCGGCGACATCATCGGCGAGCCCCTCCTGGTCCACAAGATGGGGAGCAAGTCCGCGCGCAAGGCCAAGGTCCGCGAGCTGCTCGAGACGGTGGGCATCAACCCGAACACGCTGAACCGCTATCCGCACGAGTTCAGCGGCGGACAGCGCCAGCGCATCGGCATCGCCCGGGCGCTGGCCGTGGAGCCGAACTTCATCGTCTGCGACGAGCCGATCAGCGCCCTGGACGTGTCGATCAGGGCGCAGATCATCAACCTGTTGCAGCAGCTGCAGAGGGAGTTCGGCCTCACCTACCTGTTCATCGCCCACGACCTGAGCGTCGTGCGGCACATCTCGGACCGCGTCGCGGTGATGTACCTGGGCCGCGTGGTCGAGCTGGCGGAGAACGCCGTGCTCTACGAGGCGCCGATGCACCCGTACACGCAGGCGCTGCTCTCCGCCGTGCCGATCCCCGACCCGGAGGCCGAGGAGCGCCGCCGCCCGGTGGTGCTCACCGGCGACGTGCCGAGCCCGGTCGAGCCGCCGAGCGGCTGCCACTTCCACACGCGCTGTCCGGCGGCCAAAGAGGGCCTCTGCGACATCGACGACCCGCCGCTGCTGGAGGTGCGCCCCAACCACTGGGCCGCCTGTCACCTCATCACCGGCGGCGACTACCCGCACATCCGCGCCGGCGAGGACGACCTCGCCGTCGTGGCCGAAGGTGGTGAGAGCGGATGAGCTACGTCCCTCCAGAAGGGCCGGGCAGCCACAAGACCATCCGCGGCCTCGAGCCCGAGACGGAGATCGACCTCGGGCTCGGCTCGTCCACGTCCGGCGCCTCTGAGATCGCCACGGCCGTCGGCGCCGCCGGCATGTGGAGCCCCGACGCGCTGCTCATCGAGCACCGCTCGCTCTGGGGCGAGATCTGGCGGCGCTTCCGCCGCGACAAGTTCGCGATGGTCGGCGTGGTCATCATCATCGTGCTCGTCCTCGTCGCCGTGCTGGCGCCGTGGATCGCTCCGCACGACCCGACCAAGCAGTACGACGAGGGCCTGACCATGCAGGGCATGCCCGTCGGGCCCTCGAGCCAGTTCTGGCTGGGCACCGACACGCTCGGCCGCGACCTGCTCAGCCGCCTCATGTACGGCGCGCGCGTCAGCCTGGTCGTCGGCGTCCTCGCCAACGGCTTCGCGCTCGTGCTCGGCGTGATCTTCGGCCTCACCGCCGGCTACTTCCGCGGCGGGGTCGAGACCCTGCTCATGCGCATGACGGACGTGATGATGGCGTTCCCCATCATCCTGTTGGCCGTGGCGCTGGTGAGCGTGCTCAAACCGAGCATCTGGATCCTGATCCTGGTCATCGGCATCGTCTACTGGACGCCGATGACCCGCGTGATCCACGGCGAGGTGCTGAGCATCCGCGAGAAGGAGTTCGTCGACGCGGCGCGGCTCACGGGCTGCAGCAACCGGCGCATCCTCAGCCGCCACATCCTGCCGCACCTCGTCGCCGTCATCCTCGTGTACACCAGCCTGGGCCTCGCCACCACGATCCTCTTCGAGGCGACGCTCAGCTACATCGGCCTCGGCATCCAGCCGCCGACGCCCTCCTGGGGACAGATGATCAGCGAGGGCCAGCCCTACTATCTCTCGGCGCCGCACCTCGTGATCTATCCGGGGCTCGCGATCATGATCACGGTGCTCGCGTTCAACCTCGTGGGGGACGGGTTGCGCGACGCCTTCGACCCGCAGCAGCGCCGGCGATGACCACGACACACACACTGGATGGGGCACATCCAAGGAGGAAGCCATGACTCATCGTTCGATCAGCGGAGGTACCGTCGCGACCGTCGCGGTGCTGGGACTCGTCCTGGTGCTGGCACTCGGGCTCGCCGCCTGCGGCGCCACGACCAGCGGCGGGGGCGGCGGCAGCCCCTCGTCGTCCTCGGATCAGCCCAAGCAGGGCGGCACGCTCACGCTCTCGTATCTCACGGAGCCGTCGAGCCTCGATCCGGCGATCGCCTGGAACGTGATCGACTGGCAGATCGAGCACGACATCTACCAGGGCTTCCTGCGCTACGCGCCGAAGTCCGGACAGGCCGGCACCGAGCTCGTTCCCGCACTTGCGACCGAAGTCCCGAGCACCGCCAACGGCGGCATCTCGGCCGACGGCAAGACGTACACCTTCCACCTGCGCAAGGGCGTCAACTTCCAGCCGCCGGTCAGTCGTGAGGTGACGGCGGCCGACTTCAAGTACAGCTTCGAGCGCATGATGCTCGAGCCGCGCGCGCCCGCCACATCCTTCTACATGGGCGTCGTCGGGGCCGACGAGTTCATGAAGGGCAAGGCCACGGAGATCACCGGCTTCAAGGCCGTCGACGACTACACCATCGAGATCACGCTCAAGGCCCCCGATCTCTCCTTCCTCAACGCCGTCACCATGGAGTTCTGCGACGTCGTGCCCAAGGAGTGGGTCGAGAAGTGGGGCAAGCAGTTCAACCGGCACCCGTTGGGCACGGGCCCGTTCGTGTTCCAGAAGTGGACGCCGGGTCGCGAGATCGTGCTCACCCGCAACCCGCAGTACTGGGAGCAGGGCAAGCCGTACCTCGACACGATCGATTACCAGCTCTCGTTCAGTCCCTCCACCGCGCTGCTCAAGCTGGAGCGCGGCGAGGTCGACGTGCTCGGCGACGGCGTTCCCACGGCCGACCTCGTGCGCGTCCAGAACGATCCCACGTGGAAGCAGCAGATCTTCTCGCAGCCACTGGTCGCGATCAGCTACATGTTCATGAACGTCCAGATGAAGCCGTTCAACGACGTCAAGGTGCGCCAGGCCCTCAGCTGGGCGATCGACCGCGACAAGCTCGTGAAGCTGCAGGGCGGCCAGGCGATGAGCCTCTGGCAGTTCTATCCCAAGGGCATGCCGGGCTACCAGGAGGGCAAGGTCTACTACGGCTACGACCCGGCCAAGGCCAAGCAGCTCCTCGCCGCCGCCGGCTATCCGAACGGGTTCAAGACGATGCTGTACACGGACAATGTCGACCCGAACCCCAAGCTCTGGACGTCGGTGCAGGCGGACCTGCAGGCCGTGGGCGTGCAGGCCGAGCTCAAGACGATGAGCAACAACAGTTACTACTCGCAGCAGTCCACGCCCAAGACGCTCACCGCGGGGAGCTTCGGCTGGTGGATGGACTTCCCCGACCCGAGCGACTGGATCGCGCCCCTGTTCAGCAAGTCCGCGGCGGTGCCGGGCGGCATGAACTCGAGCTTCTGGTGGAGCCCTGAGCTGGAGAAGATGTTCACCGAGGCCCAGGCGATGACCGACCCTGTCGCCCGCATCGACAAGTTCACCGCCATGCAGGAGTACATCGCCACGCAGGCCCCCTACGTGCCCTGCTACCAGCCGATCCAGACGACCATGTGCACGCAGACGACGGGGGGCTTCTACCTGCACCCGGTGTACGAGATCGACCCGACGCAGTACTGGAAGAAGTAGTCGACGGGCGGCGGCGGCAGGAGGGCCGCCGCCGCCCGTTCCGACCTGAGGTGGGGCGTGGACGCCGCAGGGGGTCAACGAGGGGGCGCCGAAGGTGCACCGCTCAAAGGAGGCAGACATGAGGGGACACACGACGATATGGGTGGCCGTGGCGCTGGTAGCGCTGCTGGCCCTCGCACTGGGACTCGCCGCCTGCGGCGCTCGAGCAGCTCGAGCGGCGGCGCGAGCAGCAGCACGGCGGCCTCAGGCCAGCCGGTCAAGGGCGGCACGCTCACGGTCACCTTCCAGGGCGAGCCGACGGAACTCGACCCGGCGATCGCCTGGGAGGTCGAGTCGTGGAGCATCGAGCGGCTCACGTACCAGACGTTCCTCACCTACGCGAGCAAGTCCGGTGAGGCGGGCACGGAGCTCGTCCCCGACCTCGCCACCGAGGTGCCTACGGCCGAAAACGGCGGCATCTCCGCCGACGGCACTGACGTACACCTTCCACCTCAAGCAGGGCATCAAGTTCGCGCCAGCCGATCAGCACCGAGGTCACGGCGGCCGACTTCAAGTGGAGCTTCGAGCGCATGATGAAGGAGCCGCTCGCGCCGGCGACGTTCTTCTACACCGGCATCGTCGGCGCCCAGGACTTCATGGACGGCAAGGCCAAGGAGATCAGCGGCTACAAGGTCGTCGACGACTACACCGTGCAGATCACGCTGGAGAAGCCCGACGGCGCCTTCCTCATGGCCATGAGCATGCCGTTCACCTCGGTGATGTCCAAGGAGTGGGTGCGACAAGGTCGGCAAACAGATCAAACGCAAGCCGCTCGGCACCGGCCCCTACGTGATCACGAACTGGACCGCCGGGCCAGTCCATCAGCGCCGAGAAGAACACCAACTGGACCGGCGACACCGGCCAGTGGGTCGACAACATGAAGTTCGGCTTCACCGCCAACCCGAGCACGGCGCTGCTCAAGCTGGAGCGGGGTGAGGTGGACATTCTCGGCGACTCCATCCCGAGCGCCGACTACATCCGCACCAAGAACGATCCCGAACTGGAACAAGTACATCGTCAGCGCGCCGCAGATCGCCTGGTACTACATGTTCATGAACGTGCTCGAGAAGCCGTTCGACGACATGCAAGGTGCGGCAGGCCGTCAACTACGCGATCGACACGGCGCAAGATCCAGAAGCTGCTCGCCGGCCAGGGACAGGCGCTCAACCAGATCTATCCCAACGGCATGCCCGGCTACCAGGCCGACAAGCAGTTCTACACCTACGACCCGGCGAAGGCGAAGCAGCTGCTCGCCGACGCCGGCTTCCCCAACGGCTTCAAGACGACCTTCGTGACCCACAACGTCGACCCGTTCCCCAAGCTGGCGCAGGCGGTCCAGGCCGACCTCAAGGCCGTGGGCATCGAGGCGGAGCATCAAGCAGATGGACCGCGCCACCTACTGGGACTACATCAGCCTCAAGAAGTCCCACGCCGCCATCGGCCTGAGCGACTGGTACCAGGACTTCCCCGACCCGAGCGACTGGATCGGGCCGCTCTTCACGCAACCCGATCGAAGGCGGGGCCAACTCGAGCTTCTACGAGAACCCGCAGGTCAACGCAGCTGTACAAGCGATCGGCCAGCGAGCTCGACCCGGCCAAGCGCATCGACGATGTTCAAGCAGATGCAGGACATCATCATGGCCGACGCGCCGACGGCCCCGCTGTACCAGCCCACGTGGAACGGCATGTACGGCAAGACCACCGGCGGCTACTACATCAACCCGGTGTGGATCTTCACCTTCCAGGACTACTGGAAGACGACGGCAAGTAAGGGGATGACGGTGACGCGGCGCAAGGCGAGCAGGAGGGGCGATGGGTAAGTACGTCGTCCGCAGGCTGCTCTGGATGGTGGTGGTGCTCTTCTTCGTGAGCCTCATCACGTTCCTGCTCGCCTTCGCCGTGCCCGGCGACCCCGCCAAGAGCATCGCCGGCACGCACGCCACGCCGGAGATCCTGGCGCGCATCCGCCACACGCTCGGGCTGGACCAATCGCTCTATCGCCAGTACGGCCTCTACCTGTGGCACCTGCTGCACGGCAACATGGGCTACAGCTACGAGACGCAGCTCCCGGTGGCGACCGCGATCCTGCAGCGCTTTCCCGCCACGGTGATGATCGCCATGTTCGGCATCTTCTTCGAGCTGCTCATCGGCATCCCCATGGGCATGACCAGCGCTCTCAAGCAGTACGGCATCCGCGACCGTACCTTCACCGTGCTCAGCCTGCTGTTCCTCAGCATGCCGATGTTCTTCCTCGGCATGATCCTCATGTACCTCTTCGCCTTCCAGTGGCAGATCTTCCCGCTGGGCGGCTACGAGGGGTGGACGGCGCCGCTCTACGGCGTCCTGCCCGGGCTCACGCTCGGCCTCACCGGCGCCGCCTGGTACTCGAGCCTGCTGCGCAGCAGCATGCTCGACATCCTCAACGCCGACTTCGTGAAGGCCGCACGCGCCAAGGGCCTCCCCGAGCGCACCGTCGTCTGGCGGCACATCATGCGCAACGCCTGGAGCCCGATCGTCACGCTGCTCGGCATGGACGTGGGCTGGTTCCTCGGCGGCGTGCTCATCATCGAGATCGTCTTCGGCATCCCCGGCATCGGCGGGCAGGCCTATCAGGCCATCCAGACGCAGGACTTGCCGCTCATCATGGGGACGGTGCTGTTCGCCGCCCTGCTTGTCACCTTGAGCAATTTCGTAGTAGACCTAGCGTACACGTGGCTCGACCCGCGCGTGAAGTACAGCTGATCTGACCCGCCGCTTCGGCGCCGGGATCCACCGAATGGCCGGCTCCAGACCGACAGACACGTTCGGCCCCGTCCGGTCGCGGCTCATCGCCGTGGCCGAGTATCTGCGCGCCCGCCCCCTGCGCCTCTTCGTCGCGGGGACGGTCCTCATCGTCGCGTTCCTCTTGCCGTTCCCGCACGTCAACTGGCAGGAGGACTTCATCGGACTGCCGGCGGCCCTGGTGTCGCTGATCGTGGTCGCGGGAGCGGTCTCCGGCGGGCCACGTGTCGGCATGGCCCTCGCGCTTGTCGGAGGCGTCGCCTACGACCTCCTCGCCGTCAGCGACAAATGGCTCGTGCTGGGGGCGACGTCCGCCGCCGTGATCGTCCTCTGGCTCTGCGCCGGCTTCGGCGTCGGACTGCTGGGCGATCGCTACCGCGGGCAGGTCGCCCGGTCGCTCGACGAGGCGCATCGCTCGCGCGACGCACTCGACCGGGTCGTGGGAGCGACGCCGCTGTTCCATGCCCGGGGCGGTCCCGCGGCGGTGGCCCGGGCGATCTGCGACGTCACGCTCGAGACCTTCGACTGCGACCTCGTCGCACTGTTCGCGATCGAGGGCGAGCGGCTGCGGCTGCTGGCCCGCTCGCCCTACCTCGCCAAGACCGGCGAGCGCCTGGTCATGGAACCGTCGTCCGAGCTGCAGCAGGAGCTCGCCGAGAACCTGCTGCCGCAGTTCATCCACGACATGCGCGAGCCGTTCGGCCCGCGCGTGCCGCGTGCCATCACCGCGGACCCGGAGCAGGTCTCGGCGATCCGCGCGCCGGTGCTCCTCGACGACCAGCCGGTGGCGTTGCTGGCCATGAGCTGGGCACGGCGCATGCCCGAGCCCGAGCGCGGAGAGCTCGGCGTCGTACAACGCTTCGCCGAGCACGCCGCGGTGGCGCTCGCCCAGGCGCAGCGCGCCCAGGCGCAACACGATGTGGCCGCGCTGTACCGCCGGTTCCAGGCCAGCCTCTCGCCGGCGGTCAAGGTGGACACCCCGTTCATCAAGGTCGCCACCTTCTACCGCCCGGGCGAGGGACGCATGCTGCTCGGCGGGGACTTCATCGATGCGGTGACGCGGCCCAACGGGTCGCTGGCCGCAGTCATCGGCGATGTCACCGGCCACGGCCCGGACGCCGCGGCGCTCGGCGCCAGCCTCCGCGCCGCCTGGCGCGCCCTGGCCCTCCGCGGCGCGTCCCTGCAGGCGAACATGAAGACGCTGAACAGCCTGACGCTGGACGAGAGCGACCGCGCCGAGCAGGGAGAACTCGGCCTCGGCCTGCTGGCCACCGTCTGCGCGGTCGAGATCGACGCGGCCGGCCGGCGCGCCCGCTTCGTCAACGCCGGCCACCCGATGCCGCTGCTCCTGGGGAACGAGGTCGTGCCCGTGGTACACACCCCCGGCATGATGCTCGGCGTGGAGCAGTACGGCGACTGGGCGCCCCACGAGGTGACACTGCCCGGCGAGTGGGGCCTCCTCCTCTACAGCGACGGCATCGTCGAGGCGCGCATGGCGCCCGGCTCGCGCGACAGGCTGGGGCTGCAGCGGTTCCTCCCGGCCGTCGACGACCTCTGGCGGCGCCACGCCACGACCGCCGCCGACCTGCAGACGCTCGTGGACGGCATCAGGGCGGACCAGGAGGGCGTGCTGGAGGACGACGTCACCCTCCTGCTGCTGTCACGCGACGGCAAGGGCGAGGGCCACAGCCGGGGCCACGTGATCTGAGAAGCCGGCGCGCGAGCCTTCGGCCCGCGCCGGCCGAACCGCCCAGGCGGTCAGTCCTGCAGGACCTCGCCCGGCAGCCCCGCCTCGAGCAGTTCCGGCAGCGAGCGCTGCAGCATGAACTCGAGCACCGCGTAGGCCCGACGCATGTCGAACTCGTCGTCGATGGACTCCTGGATGGCCAGCCCGTCGACCACGGCGGTCATGAGCTCGGCGACGCCGAGCAGGGCCTCTTCGTCCGGCGGACACGTCTGCGTGGCCGCCGGCGCCTCCGCCGCCGGCTCGTCCTCGCCGTGGAGCCAGTCACACTTGATGCGCCGGTACGAGTCGTAGGCGCGCGCCATGCGGCCGCGCAGCCCCTCGTTGCGCAGGGCGTAGGGCAGGATGTCGAAGAAGACGCGGAACGAGCGCGACGAACTGATGGTGCGCAGGCCGTCCACGAACCGCGGCAGGCGGTCGTCGGTCGTGCCCGTGCTCATCGCCGCAGCCGCGTCCTGCTGATCGTCCCGGAACACGGAGTCGATCATCGCCTTGACGAGGCCCTCTTTGTTCCCGAAGTAGTACTGCACCATGGCGGAGTTCTCGCCCGACTCCTGGGCGATGGCTCGAAGGGTGAGGCCGGAGAACCCCTTGTCCACCAGCACGCGCTGCGCGGCAGCGAGCATGTTGAGCGCGGGCGGCGACATGCCATGTCGTGGGTCGCCGCTCGGCTGGCCGGCCTCGGCGCGACGCGGCGAGTCGTCGCCGCGCCGCGCGGCACGGCGATGGGACGTGACGTCGGCCACGGGGGCGAACGACGGCCCGTTGGCGCCAGGCTCGGTACGGCTCACGAAGGGCTTCCCTCTTGACAGTTGAAACTAATCACTCGATTGATTAGACTACTTCACGCTGCTCTAGGCAACCCCATGATCGCAATGAGAGGAACGCAATGGCGACAGTCGAGAAGACAGACGTGCGGATGCTGAAGTACTGCGTCGACGGCGAGTGGCGCGAGTCCACGACCGACACGTACATGGACGTCACCGACTCGAGCACCGGCGAGGTGTTCGCCAAGGCGCCGTGCTGCACGGCCGCCGAGGTCGAGGGCGCCATCGAGAGCGCCCACAAGGCGTTTCAGACCTGGTCGACCACGCCGATCCAGAAGCGTACCCAGGTGCTCTACCGCTGGAAGGCCCTGCTCGAGCAGCACGCCGAAGAGGTCACCGAGCTCTGCTCCCGCGAGCTCGGCAAGAACCTCGACGAGGCGCGCGGCGAGGTCATCAAGATCATCGAGGGCTGCGAGGTCGCCGTCTCCGCCCCGATGACCATGAAGGGCGAGTCGCTCATGAACGTGTCCACCGGGCACGACACCGTGAGCTACCGCGAGCCGATCGGCGTCTTCGCCGGCATCGCGCCGTTCAACTTCCCCGGCATGATCCCCTTCGGCTGGATGCTGCCGCTCTGCATCGTCACCGGCAACACCCTGGTCCTGAAGCTGGCCAGCATGGTGCCGACGACCGGCATGCGCCTGCTCGAACTGCTCTACGAGGCCGGCCTGCCCAAGGGCGTCGTCAACGTCGTGACCTGCTCGCGCGTCGAGGCCGAGATCATGATGACGCACCCGCTGGTGCGCGGCGTCAGCTTCGTGGGCTCGACCAGCGTCGGCAAGCACGTCTACTCGCTGGCCGCCGCCCACGGCAAGCGCGTCCAGGCCCAGACCGAGGCCAAGAACCACGGCCTCGTGCTCGCCGACGCCGCGCTCGAGCGCGCCGCCGCCGGCATCATCAACTCGACCTTCGGCTGTGCCGGCATGCGCTGCATGGCGCTGCCGGTGATCGTGGTGGAGAACAAGATCGCCGACGAGTTCATCGGCTACATGATGGACTTCGCCAAGCGGCGCGTCGTCGGCTGCTCCTACGACCCCAAGACCGAGCTCGGCCCCGTCGTCTCCGCCGGCCACCAGGCCTTCGTCAAGGGCTGGATCGACAAGGGCGTCGAGGAAGGCGCCGACCTCATCCTCGACGGTCGCGACCTGGTCGTGCCGGGCTACGAGAACGGCTTCTTCGTCGGTCCGACGATCTTCGACAACGTGACCGAGGACATGGAGATCGGCCGCGAGGAGATCTTCGGCCCGGTACTCGCCATCAAGCGCGTCGAGGACTTCGAAGAGGGCATCACCATCATGAACGACAGCCGTTTCGCCAACGGCTCCTGCATCTTCACCGAGAGCGGCTACTACGCGCGTGAGTTCGCCAGGCGCACGGACGCCGGCATGGTCGGCATCAACGTCGGCATCCCGGTGCCGGTCAGCTTCTTCCCGTTCGCCGGCCACAAGGACTCGTTCTTCGGCGAGAGCCACGTGTTCGGGCTCGACGGCATCCGCTTCTTCACCGAGACCAAGTGCGTCACCTCGCGCTGGTTCACCGAGGCGGAGAAGAAGGAGAAGAAGGTCGGCACCTGGGAGGGCACCGTCAACAAGCAGTGGTGACGGCGCCTCAGGCGGTCGCCTTGCGGCGGCCCCGGCTCAACTGAGAGTGACCCGCGAAAGGGCGGGGTGACCAACGTCACCCCGCCCTTTGCGTCCGGCGAGGCCGGAGGGCCCGCGGGTCCGCCCTCCGGCCTCGCCGTCCCGCCAGGCTCGGTCGTTGAAATGGCCGCGACCGGGTAGGAACGTCGGCAAGAAGACGACCAGAAGGAGACCGACGTGGCTCACGAGTTCCCCGAGATCACCGCCTACGGGTCCGCCCTCCGCTTCGCGCTCGAGGCGGAGCAGGCATGCGCCGACTTCGCGGCTGCCGCCGGCGTCGTGGCGCCGGACCAGGAGTGGCAGGACAAGCTCGAGGAGGTCGTCTGCACGCACGACGACCGCGTGCAGAAGCTGATGGCGCAGCAGGGGCAGCCTGGGCGACCGCGCTTCGGCCTCTGCCGGCTCGCTGAAGGGCGCCCCGTACCTCGGCGTGCTCGATGCCGAGCCGGAGACGAGCTGGCCGGCGGCCGTGGAGCAGCTCATCCAGGCCGAGGAGGACGCCGCGCGCTACCACGAGGAGTTCGCCATGCAGTGCGCGGACACGCTCGAACTGCAGGCGCGCCTGTTCGGCAAGAGCGCGCAGCAGGACCGCGCGTACGCCGCCGAGCTCAGGGAGTTGCTGGGGTAGACGGACGACGGCGGCGGCCGGAAGAGACTGAAGAAGCGGTGGGCCGGGGCGGGTGGTCGGGAGGATCACCCGCCCCGGCCTTGCGGTGAGCGCGATTGCCGTCGCGTCTCACGCGGCTTGCCGGCGAGGACGCTTGCGGTCGCCCTCGCGCGACTGTCGGCGAGCGCGCTTGCGGTCACGCTCGCCTGGGGCCGGACGGCGCGGCCGGGGAGGCCGCCGTCCGGCTGCCGGGGCACGTACTGGATGGAGGCCCCGGGTGGTGCAGGGAGGCGGGGCGGGCGCATGCGCAGCGCGCCGCCCGCCCCGTCTCCCCTACGTCGCCGCCTCTGGCGGCCGATCGTGTTCGTCAGGCGCCGGCGTGCCGGCGGCCTCGCTGCTCGATGCGGCGTCGGTCTCCGGCGGCCGCGCCGGACCCCGGAAGGCTGCGCCCCCGAACGGCCGTAAGCAGCGCCTCCTCGCCGGAGAAGAACTGAGCGCCGGCCGCGGCCAGGTCGTCCACGACGCCGACGAAGTCGTTGGCGCGCACGCCCTCGTCGGCCCAGACCGGGATGCCGGCGGCAAGCGCCTCGCGGGCCGCCTCGACGTTGCGCGCGTTGCCGTGACTGATCGGCACCGCGCTCAGGACGACCAGGTCGGCGGCGCGCAGCAGTTCCATGTTCTCGGCGTGCGCCTCCTCGCCGACCGGGGAGAACGGCGCCTCGACGGCCATCTGCAGGCCGAGCTCGCGGCCGGTCTCCTCGTCGGTGTCGAGCGCGTTGAGGACGCCGGCGGTGACTTCGTACCCGGCGTCCGCCAGCTCGCGCATCATGCCGGCGCCGGTGCCGCCGCCGCAGATCAGGTGCACGCGGCCGCGGCGCTCGCCGCGCAGCCGCGGCGAGAACGTCAGGTACGTGCGTCCGGCGTGCTTGTGCAGGTAGGCGCGCACGCCGTACACCGCCTCCACGACCTCTGGCCGCAGCACGTCGTCGGGCGGCCCGAACGCGGCGACCTCCCCGTCGCTCAGCACCAGCAGCTTGTCGAAGTAGTGCAGGGCGAGATTGAGGTCGTGCAGGATGCAGAGCACCGTGAGCCCGTCCGCGTTGAGCTCCTTGAGCAGATCGAAGAGCCGCAGTTGATGCGACACGTCGAGCGCCGAGGCGGGCTCGTCGAGCAGCAGCAGGGGCGCCCGCTGCATCAGCGCCTGGGCGAGCACCACGAGCTGCTTCTCGCCGCCGGAGAGCTCCGAGAAGCGGCGGCTCGCGAGATGGGCGACCCCGAGGCGGGCAAGCGTCAGCTCGGGGTCGCCGCTCGCCGTCGGGTCCTTGACGCGGCAGTAGCCGCCCATCTCCACGACCTCGCGGACGGCGAGGTCGAAGTCGAGGTCGAAGTGCTGCGGCACGAGCGCGACCTCGCGCGCCATGGCCTTGCGCTTGTACTGCCCGGTCGGCAGACCCTTGATGAGCACTTCACCGGCCGCCGGTTGGTGAAGGCCGTCGATGAGATCGACCAGCGTCGACTTGCCGCTCCCGTTGGGACCGACGATGCCGATGAAGTCCCCGGCCTCGAGCGTGAAACCGATGCGCCGCAGCACCGGTCGCTCGTCGTAGGCGAAGTCGACGTCCCTGAGGGCTACGAGCGGGGCGGCAGGCTCCGGGGCTCCGGGGCGGGAGCGCGGCGCGGCCGTCACGCCCGCCTCCCGTGCCGCAGCAGGTACACGAACAGCGGAGCGCCGACGAACGTGGTGACCACGCCGACGGGGATCTCGTTGGGCGAGATCACCGTGCGGCTCAAGAGGTCGGCGATCACCATCATCGAGGACCCGGCCAGCAGCGAGACCGGGAGCAGCCCACGGTGTCCCGGTCCGACCAGCAGCCGCACGATGTGGGGCACGACGAGGCCGACGAAGCCGATGATGCCGCTCACCGAGACGGCCAGCGCGGTGAGCACCCCGGCCGTCACCAGCAGCATGCGCTTGTTGCGCTCCACCTCGACGCCGAGTTCCATCGCGCGCTTCTCCCCCTGGAGCATGATGTCCATCTCTCGGGTGAAGAAGAGCGGCATCGCCATGAACGGGATCGTGACCAGCGCGATGCGCACGTCCGGCCAGCCACGCCCGGAGAAGCTGCCCATGAGCCAGTAGATGATCGCCGTCATGTCCTGGTTCGCCTTGATCATGAGGACGGTGACGACGGCGCTGGCCAGATAGGAGATGGTGACGCCGGCGAGCAGGAGCACGAAGACGTCGATGCGGCCGCGCCGGCGCGCCGCCATCCAGACGATGACCAGCGTGCCGAGGCCGCCGACGATGGCCAGCACCGTCATCCACGGCAGGTTGGACATGTGGAGGACGATGCCGATGGTGGCGCCGAGCGCGGCGCCGGACGAGACGCCCGTCACGTACGGGTCGGTCAGCGGGTTGAGGAAGAGGTCCTGGAGGATCACGCCGGCCACGGCCAGCGCCGCGCCGACGAGGGCGGCGGTGAGGACGCGCGGCATGCGGATCTGCCAGAAGATGGCGTTCTCGAGGTCGCCCTGGACCGGCCCCGCCGTCACCAGATGCCAGAGCTGGCTCAGTGACAGCGAGACCGGCCCGAGGGCGAGGCCCAGCACGAGGCAGGCGGCGAGGATGCCGGTGGCCAGGAGGATCCCCGGCCACACGCCTGTGCGGGCGAGCTTGCTCACTGCGCGCTCGACGCCTCCGGGTGGATCATGCCGGCCAGCGACTTGAGGCCTTCGGCCAGCCGCGGGCCGGGCCGGGCGATCGTGCTGTCCTCGATCACATAGACGTGGCCGTCCTTGACCGCGGTGAGGCCGGAGAAGCCCGCGCGCGCGTTGATGTCGCCGGGCTTGCTCATGGAGCCGGAGTCGGCGATGTAGACCTGCGGGTCGTCCTTGACCAGCACCTCGGTGCTGAAGGTCGGGAAGCCGCTGCCGGCCTGGGCGCCGATGTTCTCGCCGCCGGCGATGGTGATCATGTCGTCGATGAACGTGCCCGAGCCGGCCGTCATCAGCGGCTTGCTGTAGATCTCGAGGAAGGTCGTAGCCGGCGTCAGCCCGGAGACCTTGGCCTGGACCTCCTGCTCGGCCGCGGTCATGGTGGCGGCCACCGTCGCGGCGCCGTCTTCCGTGCCGGCGAGCTTGCCGATGTTCTCGATGGTGGCGATCGTGCCGTCGTAGGTCTTGGGGTCCACGACGTAGACCTTCATGCCCAGCGCCTCGAGCTTGCTGCGCAGCTTGTCCTGGATGCCGCCGGCGGCGAGGACCAGGTCCGGCGAGTACGAGGCGATCTTCTCAACGTTGGGATTGGCGAAGTCGCCGATCTTGGGGAGCGCCTTCGCCTCTTCCGGATAGTCGTCGTAGCTGGTGCCGGCGACCATCTTGTCGCCGGCGCCGACGGCGTAGGCGATCTCGGTGTTGGCGGGCGCGAGACTGACGATGCGCGTCGGCGGCCTGGTCGAGCGTGACCTCGGTGCCGGAGTCGTCGGTGACGGTGATGGGGCCGGCCGCGGCGGCGGACGGTGAGCTCGAGGCGGTGGTGTCGGAGCCCGAGCCGCAGGCGCTCAGGGCGATGACGCCCACGGCCAGGGTGGCGGAGAGGAGGAGCGCCGCGGCGAGGCGGCCGATGCGGGTGGTGGTCATGGTGCCGGTGACTCCCTTCGTGACTTTGCTAGGCGTAGCGCAGGACGTAGTGCCCGTCGCGTTCCTCGGTGCCGTCCCAGACGAGCGGGACGGCACGCGAGAACAGCGGGGCCTGGGTGACCATGGTGTGGTACTCGCCCTCCTCGCCGCAGGCGTCGGCGCCGGCGGCCTCGAGGCGGGCGATGACGGCGTCGTCCAGCTCGAGGCCGAGGAACTCGGCGTCCAGCTTGGACGAGTCGACGGCGACGATCGTGGCGCGGGAGCCGCCGGCCAGGAACTCGTCGAGCAGCCGGCGGCGCGGCTCCTGCCACAGCGGCAGGTGACAGCCGAGGCCGGCGATCCTCGCAGACTCCCTCGACCCAGTCGCGGTGCGCCTGCAGGTCGATGTCGCCGAACACGCCGGCCTCCACGCCCTGCGCGCGCAGCTCGTGGAGGAGCGAGACGAAGGTCGCCTCGTACTCGTCCCACGTGGTGGCGCGCGCCACGAGCGGGATGCCCAGCGCGGCGGCCTGCTCCTCGAGCAGCGCGAGCGGCAGGCCGTGGCCGCGGCTCACGCGGCCGTCCTCGTGCAGCATGCACACCAAGGCGGCCGGGACGCCGCGGCGCAGCGTCGCGCGCTGCAGCGCCAGGTACGCGTCCTTGCCGCCGCTCCACGAACAGAAGAAGCGGCGGCCGGCGAGCGGGTCGGGCCCGGCGCCGGCCGGGCCGGCGCTCGAGCCGGCGACCGTGCCGCGACTGATCGGCGAGCGACGCGCCGGCGGACCGGCCGTCGGCGGACGGAACGCTGGTCCGCGGCGCGTCACTCGCCATGGTCGCCCCCCTTGGCTGCGCGACAGGAGGGGCAGATCCCGTAGACCTCGAGGTGGTGGCCGTAGATGGTGAACCCGGTGGCCTCCGCGAGCCGCGCTTCGAGCTCGGCGACGTCGCCGTCGCCGTCGAAGCGCACGACCCTGCGGCAGACCCCGCAGATGAGCGGGTGGCTGTGGCCGATCGGCGGCGCGATGAAGCAGATCTCGCCGCGGCCGTCCTGCACGCGCGCGAGGAGGCCGAGGTCGCTGAGCAACTGGACGGTGCGGTACACGGTGGCCTGCCCGACTCCTTCGCCGTGCAGCGCGTCGGCCGCCTCCGTGATGGTGACGGCGCGGTCGGCGCCGGCGAAGAAGTCCCAGATCTGCCGGCGCTGCCGCGTGAAGGGGATGCCCTTCTGGCGGAAGACGGCCTCGATCTCGTGCGCCGGCTGCGGATCGGTCAACTCGTGTGCTCCCCAAGCTCCAGTTGAGAACTGTTCTCAACAGTGTTGAGAAAACCTATCAACCAGAGGCGCTGTCGTCAACTCCTTCCGCCGCATCCGGCAAACGCGCTTCGGCGAGTGGAGAACGTCGCGATGGGTACACAGCCGGCACCGTGCCACACCACCACGGTCGACCGGCGGAGGTCCCGTGAACACCGTCTACATCGCCACGAGCCTGGACGGCTTCATCGCCGACCGCGACGGCGGTCTCGACTGGCTCACCTCGGTGTCCGATCCCGAGGGCGGGGACTTCGGCTTCGCCGAGTTCCTCGGCCGGATCGACGCGATCGTGATGGGTCGCGCGACGTTCGAGACGGTGCTGGGCTTCGGCAGCTGGCCCTACGAGAAGCCGGTCTTCGTGCTGAGCACGACGCTGAGCGACGTGCCGGCGGACCTCAGCGGCAAGGCGGAGATCGTGAGAGGCGACCCGCGCAGCATCGTCGCCGCACTCCGCGAGCGCGGCTTCGAGAACCTCTACGTGGACGGCGGCCGCACCATCCAGGGCTTCCTCGAGGCGGACCTGGTCGACGAGCTCATCATCGCCACGGTCCCGATCCTGCTGGGGGACGGCGTCCCGCTGTTCGGCGCGATCGGGCGCTCGCTGGCGTTCAAGCGCGCGAGCACGGAGACGCTGACGCCGCAGCTCACCAGGAGTCACTACGTGCGCGACCGGTCGTCCGAGGAGCCCGCCTGACCGCCGGCCGGCCGGGAGCCGGCGCGGCCGGCTCAGAGGTCGCCGCGGCGCTGCAAGAGGACGAACGTCAGCCAGCCCGGCAGGATCGGCAGCCAGAAGGTGACGATGCGGAAGAGGAAGACGGCGGGGACGGCGACGTCCCGGCCCACGCCGACGGCCGTCAGACCGGCGATCAGCGCGGCCTCGACGGCGCCGAGGTTGCCCGGCGTCGGCGCGACCGACGCGACACCGGAGCCCACCAGGAACACGACCCCGATCACCGCCACGCTCACGTCGGGGGTTCCGAACGCGTAGACCGAGAAGACCAGCGCGGCGATGTTCATGACCGTCAGGAACACCGCGCCCCCGAACAGCTCGAGCAGCTTGAGCGGGCTCCGCGCGACGGCCGAGACGCCCGTCAGCGACCGCTGCAGCGGCGGCAGGACGCGCGCGCGCAGGAGCCGCCGGCCCCACGGCAGCAGGAAGAGCAGGCCGGAGAGCACGCCGAGGACGGTGAGGCCGATCAGCACGGTCTGCCCGGAGGGAAGCGCGTGCAGCGCGTCCCCGGCGTTGCGGCCGGCCCAGACCAGGAGGACCGCCGAGAGGGCGACGTGCACGATGAGCCCCGACACCTGCTGCACGCCGATGCTCGCGGTCGCGACGGCGAGGTCCACGCCCCGCTTCTGCAGGTAGCGGAGGTTGGTCGCCATGCCGCCCATGCGCGCGGGGACGATGCGATTGACGAAGGAGCCGGCCAGCTGGGCGGCCGTCGTCGTCGGGAACGGAAGGCGCACAGGGACCGCCCCGACGAAGCCGATCCCGGCGGCGACGAACGTCATGGCCGACGCGCCCAGCGCCCACAGCGCCCACGCCCAGTCGGCCTGCTTGATGCTCGACCACACGCCGGTCACATCGGCCAGTTGCGGGATCAGCACGTACACCGCCAGCGCCAGCGCGGCGACCATGATGACTTCCCGGAGTTGGACGTGCTCGAACGGCTGCGGCTCCACGCTCACGGTCTTCGGCGCGCCGGGCGGACGCATCTCCACCGTCCGCTGCCGGTAGCGGTAGAGGAGCCAGGCGGCCGCGATCGTCGCCAGGACGATCGCGGCGAGGACCAGCCAGTCCGAGGGACCCGCGATGCTGGAGACCCTGAGCTCCATCCTGGCGCAGCGCTCCCTAGCCGAGCAGCTCCCGGACGCGACCTGCGACAGCCACGCCGAGAAGCTCGTGCTGCGAGGCCTCGAGGTGCCAGCCGTCGAGCGGGCTGGTCGTGACGACCTTGCCCGCGTCCAGCCACGGGACGCCGAGGGCGGAGGCGACGCGCGCGAACTCCTGCGGCAGCGCGCGCGACTTCACGTCCGCCCCCACCCAGAGCTCCGGGCGCCAGTTGTTCTCGAACGGCCCCACTGGCGGCGGACAGACGAGGAGCACCTCGGGCGCGGCGCCGCCGGGACCCAGCTCGCAGCGCTGGACGAGGTGAGCCAGCTCGGCGGCGCCGTCGGCCGCGTCCGCCGCCGTGATGTGGGCGTAGCTGATGTCGTTGGTGGCCAGCATCAGGACCACGAGGTCGAGCGGCGCGTGCGTCTCGAGCGCCGGCGCCAGCAGGTCCTTCCCGCTCCGGCGCGGCAGCAGCGGATCGTCGTAGACGGTGGTCCGGCCGCCCAGGCCCTCTTCCGCCACGTGGTACTCGTCGCCGAGCTCTCGCTGCAGCACACCCGGCCAGCGGGCCGGCCACTCGAAGCGGCGCGCGTCGTCGGCGGGGTCGGCGCCCCAGGTGTTGGAGTCGCCGTAGGTCAGGATCTGTCTCATGTCGTCACGTATCCCTGCAGTCGCCGCCGCCAGGACTCGACCGTCGCCCGGTCACTTGCCCCGGGATAGAAGCGCCCGGGCGCGAACAGAGGATACTCCTGCCCGTTCGTGAGTTTGAGCACCAGGTAGTAGGTCTGCGCGAAGTTCGACTTCTTGCCCAGGTAGCCGATGGAGACGCCGGTCACCTCTCCGAAGCCGATCTCCCGCCTCGTGGCGCCACCCAGGGTCTTCTTGTCCTCGACGACGATGCGCCGGAGGATGGGGTCCACGACCACGGTCTGGGTACCGCCGACCACCAGCCCCGCGGCCCCGATCACGAGCAGCAGGACACCGAGCAGGAACCCGGCCAGCATGTTCGAGTCGCCGTGGTAGTCGCGGAACCCGACCATCAGGACCAGACCTGCCGCCAGGCTGCCGACCGCGAGGGCGGTCTGCCGCCCGCGGCGGCTCTGCATGGTCCACGTCTGCGGCACGCGTCTCCTTCAGCCGAGGCGGCCCGGACGTGACGCGGCCGCCTCGGCCATATTCGACCGCGGCCGGGCGCCGACCTTCGGCCGCGGTCCCGACGCGCGCTCACGCGGCCGCCAGATCAAGCTGGAGCAGCCCGGCCGGGCAGATCGAGGGGCCGGCGCACAGCCGCTTGACCCTGACGTTACGTCAGGGTCTATCCTCGTTCCGGAGATGAGGTCCGACGGCGGGGCAGAGCGGATGACCGACGCACACGACATGGAGAGACAGAGTGGGGCGAGCCGGATCGGAGAGGTGGCGCGGCTCGCCCACGTGAGCGTGCGCACCCTGCACCACTACGACCGCATCGGCCTGGTACGCCCGTCGGCGCGGACCGCGGCCGGCTACCGCCTGTACGCCACCGAAGACCTGGAGCGTCTGCAGACGGTGCTGCTGTACAAGGAGCTCGGGTTCGGGCTCGGCGAGATCCGCGACCTGCTCGCCGAGCCCGGGTACGACCGGCGCGAGGCCCTGCGCGCGCAGCGCGAGCAGCTCGCGCGCCGGTCCGCCCGCGTCGATGCCATGCTCGCCCTCATCGACAAGACGCTGGCCGCGATGGACGAAGGGATCCCGATGGAACGCAGTGACCTGTTCGAGGTCTTCGGCGACTTCGACCCGGCGGAGCACGAGGCGGAGGCCGAAGCGCGCTGGGGCGAGACCGCGGAGTACAGGGAGTCGGCGCGACGCACGCGCCGGTACACGAAGGAGGACTGGGCGCGGTTCAAGTCCGAGAGCAACGCCGTGAACGAGGCGCTCGCGCGGCTGATGGACGAGGGCGTCGCGCCGGCGGATCCGCAAGCCATGGACGCCGTCGAGCGGCACCGCGTCCTCATCGACACCTGGTTCTACCCGTGCACTGCCGCGGCGCACGAGCAGCTCGGGCGGATGTATGTGGAGGACGCCCGGTTCGCCGCGACCTACGAGAAGATCCGCCCGGGAATGGCCGCCTACCTGCGCGACGCGACGGCGGCCAACGCCGCCCGGGCGTCGCGGGGCACGTAGTCGATTCCAGACGGCACGTTCGGAGGTACGTCCTCTGACACACACGCGTCGTCGAACGTACGGCCGGACGCACGAGCGCCGGGCCGACTAGGTCGCGTGCGACGGCGGCGCCAGCGGCGCCGCCATGATGCCGTGGTCGTGCAAGGGCTCGAAGCCGGCGCTCCGGTACACGGCCTGGGCCACGAGGTTGTTCACGCCCACCTCGACGCGCAGCGCGCGCGCACCGACCTCCAGACACGCGCGACGGACCTCCACGAGGGCCGCCTTGCCCAGACCCCGGCCGCGCGCCTCCGGGCGCACGTAGAAGTCGTCGACGACGGCCGCCATGCCGCCGTACTCCATGGCGAAGACGAAGGTCACGACGACATAGCCGGCGGCGGCAGGAGCGGAATCGATGAGCCACACCCGCCCCAGGCGCGGGTCGGCCAGCAGCGCCGTGAACCCGGCCGCCGCGCGCTCCTCATCCAGGGCGAACCCGGATTCCGCGTAGAACCCGCGCATGAGGCCGATCAGCTCCGGCACGTCCGCCTGGCCGGCCTCACGCATCGGGCGTCCGCCCGTCTCGCTCCTCGAGCGTCACCGTCACCCGGTCCGTGAAGTCTTTCTCACTCATGACGATCCTCCCGGATCGCGTGCTTTCCAGACCGCCTCTAGGTTCCCGGCGGACGCGGGGACAAACGCGCGGTCAGGGCAGGTAGTCCTCGCGGACGGGCGAGAACACCTCGATCGCCACGGCGTCCTCGAGCACCTCCGCCCCGTGGGGCGTACCGCCCGGGATCGACCAGCTGTCGCCGGGCGCCACATCGTGCGTCTCGTGCCCGATCGTGAGCCGCAGGCGCCCGCTGACCAGATAGCCGGTCTGCTCCTGAGGGTGGTCGTGGGTGGGCAGCGGATAGCCGGCCTGCAGGCGGAACTCGCTCATCAGGGTCGCGTCGCCGTAGCTCAGGGTCTTGCGCCGGATGCCCGGCAGGGCGTCCAGGTAGCCCTCGTCACTCGCGTTCAGGAACACGGGCGTCGGTGCTCCGCAGAAGACCGGCCCGGCACGACCTCCGCCTCGCCGGTGCGCAGCGCGGCGAGGATGGCGATCCCGGACGCAGCGCCGGTGACGACGACCATGCGGCCGGCGATGTCCATCAGGGCTTGCGCGCCAGGACGTACACGCGGTAGAACAGCAGGTCGATGTGGCCGTCCGCCGAGGCCTGCCCCGCGAAGTCACGCAGGATGAGCTCGCGGGCCGCCTCGGCATATCCCTCGGAGAACCCGCCCTCGTAGCAGGCCGGGTTCAGGTAGCCGGCGGCCGCGCCGGACTCGAACATGTCGAGCGCCCTCTCCGGAGTCGCGTGCTCATGCAGTTCCTCGATGTCGGCGGCCACGAGCGTGAAGCCTGCGTCCGTGAAGAGCCGGCCGTACTCGTCGGCGGTCTCGTAGAACGTCCAGGGCGTGCGCCAGCGCGCCCAGGTCTCCCTGGTACGCGGGTCGGTGGCGAGCGTGGCCACCGCGCGCACGAAGGTCGGACAGTACTCGTGGCGTGCCGGCACCTGCATGGCCACCCGGCCGCCCGGGCGCAGCGCCGCGAAGCAGTTGGCGAGCGCCCGCGGCTCGTCCGTGAACCACTGGAACGCCGAGTTGCAGAGGATGGCGTCGAACTCGCCGGGCATGTCCAGTTCTTCGGCCGGGCCGGTGACGAACTCGATGCCCTCCGGCGCCGCCTCGCGCGCCAGCGCGATCATCTCCGGGGAGAGATCGATGCCCACCACGCGGCCGTCGGTCAGCACGCGGATCTCCTGGGCGAGGTGGCCGGTGCCGCAACCGAGGTCGAGCACGTCGTCGGTGCGCTCGACGCCGAGCATCCAGAACAGCCGTTCCGCGGCCGACTTCTGCGCCGTGGCGGTCTGCCGGTAGATGCGAGCTATCGATGAGAAGTCGCTCAGCTTGGCCCTCCTGCCCCTCACGCGGCCGTCTCGGCCGGCGCCCTAGCTCATCATAGTCTGGAAGGGCCGGTCTCCGGCAAGGCTGACCGGCGCAGCCACGTCAGGCGAGGGGGCGCCGCAGGTGCACCCCTCATCAGCGGGGCGGGCGCGGAAGCAGAATCGAGGTCCGCGCCTTGTACGCCTCGTACTCCGGCTCCCCGCCCCAGCGCTTGTCCGCACTCTTCTCGAGCAGCGGCACGCCGCTGACGCGCGTCAAGAGCAGGAACACGAACACGGGTGAGATCAGCGTCACCCACTGCCACCCGCGGAGCACGGGCAGGGCCACGATCGCGACGCCGACCCAGAGCAGGATCTCGCCGAAGTAGTTGGGGTGGCGCGACCACGACCACAGCCCGCCGCGGATGAAGCGTCCCTTGTTGGCGGGGTCGGCGCGGAAGCGACTCTTCTGGGCATCGGCGGTGGCCTCCAGGCCGATGCCGACGACCCAGACGACGATGCCGATGGCGGTCACCGTACCGAGGCTCACGCGCTCGCTCGCGGTGATCGCCGCGAGCGCGGCGGAGAGCGTCAGCGTCACCCACAGGCCCTGCAGCGTCCACGTGTTCAGAAAGCGGGGGAACGACGGCTTGATCTCGTCGAACCGCGAGTCGGCGCCCGCCTTGCGGATGCGCAGGAAGAGGTACGACCCCAGGCGCGCCGCCCAGATGACGACCATCGCCACGAGCAGCACCGAGCGAGCGTCGACCGAGGAGGAGAGCAGCAGCGCGACGACCGCGACGGCGATGTAGGTCAGGCTGCCGGTGAGGTCGAAGAAGCGCTCGGTCTGCAGCAGGTACGCCGGCACGAACGCGAGCCACTGGATCGCGAACGCGAGGATGACGCAGAGCGCGAACACCGGGAAGCCGCCGACCGTCGAGCCGCCCTGGCTGCCGGCCACAGCCACCAGGGCGGCGATGAGCACGACGACGGGGACGGCCACGAGCGCGTTGCGGTCGGACTTCTTCATGGCCGCAACCTACCCACTCGGGAGCCGCGGGAAAGCCCCACCCGAGTCGGCGGGCATCATCGTGGGTGAGCGGCGCGCCACGTCCAGCCGCCAGTCGTTGCTCCGCATCAGGTGTCCCTTCGGGTAGTCGACCTCGACTTCTCCGAGAAGCTCGAACCCGAGGGTCCGGCAGAGGGCGTTGGACGGGGCGTTGTCCACGGACGGGAACGCGTGCAGATGGCGGTGCGTGCCGCGGCGCCGGACGGCGCCGATCATGAGGGCGGCGGCCGCGGTGGCGATGCCACGCCTTGCGCCTCCGCAGAACGCTCCAGCCACACTCCCACACGGTCTCGCCGCGCCACTCGGACTCCCAGAAGCCGACCCACCCGACGGCCTTCTCGTCCGAGCCGAGAGTGACGGCGAAGAGGCCGTTCCCGGCGGGGTCGGCGGCGAGGTAGCGCTCGTGGCGGGCGCCGATCGCGTCCGGTGACTCGGGGCCGCCCAGATGGCCCATCATCTCCGGCTCGCCCAGCAGTCGCTGGAGCAGCCATTCGTCGCCGGGGGCCCACGGCCGCAGCGCGACGTCCGGCCCGCCGAGGCGCTCGGCAGGCATCAGTCGCCCGGCGCGGCGGCGCCCACGGTGACCTCGAGGTCGCGCAGCAGGCCGTCCTCGAGGTCGTAGATCCAGCCGTGCACGGCAAGCTCCGCGCCGCGCTCCCAGGCGGCCTGGACGATCTCCGAGGTCGCGACCGCCTGCACCTGCGCGGCGACGTTGAGCTCGCAGAGCCGGTCCCAGCGCGCGTCGTCGGACGGCTGCTCGTCGAGTTCTGCGCGATGCGCCGCGGCGAGGTTCCGCAGCGGCTGCAGCCACAGGGCGACCGCGCCGGCCTGGTGGCCCTCGAGCGCGGCGCGCACGCCGCCACAGTGGTAGTGGCCGCAGATGATGATGTGGCGCACGCCGAGTGCGTTCACCGCGTACTCGATGACCGCCATGGCGTTGAGGTCGGTCACCGGCACCACGTTGGCGACGTTGCGGTGGACGAAGAGCTCCCCGGGCTCCAGGCCGACGATCTGGTTGGCCGGCACCCGGCTGTCCGAACAGCCGATCCAGAGCAGGTCCGGCAGCTGGATGTGCGCCAGGCGTGAGAAGTAGCCGGGGTCGGCGGCGACTCGCTCGCCGGCCCACGCCTGGTTCCGCTCGAAGAGGTGGGCGAGGTACTTCATCGACGAGACCCGTTCATCAGGACCAGAAGCTTAGCAGCGTCTTGAGCGTACGGCGCGAGTCGCGATATGAATCGACCCATGAACGACCCACGACTGGTCATCGTCGGCGCCGGCGTCGCCGGCCTCGCCGCCGGATGCTACGCGGTCCGCCGCAAAGACGGCGCGCGATTCTCCTACTAGCGCGCGGTCCTAGTCGCCCTCGGCGTACACCTTGGCGTCGAGGTGGAACTGCTCGTCCCGCGCCTTCTTCCGCGTCCGCGAGTTGACCAGAGCGATGATCACCTTGCGGGGCATCGGGAACGGCGACTTGTCCGACCCGGCGATGGTCTCGGGCGAGAGCCCGCGGCTCGCGGCGACGTCGGCGACGGCGAGCGGCAGGACCTTGCGCAGCCGCTTGGAGAACATGCCGGCCTCGGCGAGCGGGCGGCCGTCGATCGGTGAGGTGCCGCCGAAGCCGATGCCGCCCATCCAGGCCCAGCCCATCTGTTCGGCGAAGAAACGCATGCTGCGCAGCTCGGCACGCCTCTGGATGGGCTCGGGGAAGCCGGAGTGGGCGATGCCGTAGAAGAGCGGCGCGTGCCCGTCCAGCTCCGCGCGCCGCTCCCACACGTCCTCGAGCAGGCGCTGGGTGACGGCCGGCAGCTCGTCCAGGTAGCTCGGCGCGACCAGGACGACCGCGTCCGCAGCTGCCAGCTTCTGCAGCGCCTCGCTGGTGGCTTCCGGACCGGCGCCCCACTTCGGCACACGCCAGAGGTCGGCCGTCTGGCCGGCGCGCTCCAGCTGCGCCTGCAGCTCCCGCGCGATGGCTCCGGTGTTGGACTTCGGCCGTCGGCTGCCGTCGACGACGAGAACGTTCATGACGGCCTCCCCGCGACGGCGGCCACGACCTTCTCGAGCTCCGCCCGCACGGCGGATCCGTCGCCGGCGACGAACGCCGCGGCGGCGTGGGGCGTGTCGATGTTCAGGGCCAGGCGGCCGATGAGGAAGCGGAACGCGTCCGCCTCCCCGGCCGCGACGGCGGCGCCATCCGGCCCGGCGCCTTCCCGGACCAGCCCGACACCGACCAGCGCCGGCAGGTCGTATCGGCCCCGGAAGTGCATCTCGCCGTCGCGCATCACGTAGATCGGCACCATCAGCGGCTGGAACCGGTCCACGACCTTCTTGAGTCCCGACGCAGTAGGAGCCGAACCGGACCGGCGTGGCGAGGACCAGCACGTCGCTCGCCACGATCTTCCGGAAGATGTCCTGCATGTCGTCCCTGACCACGCACGTCCCCGGCGTCCTGAGACCGCAACTGCCGCAGCCGGTGCACGGGATGACGTCGGCCACGAGGCAGTCGACGGTCTCGGTCGTCGTAGCCACGGCCGGCCAGCGTCTCCTCGAGGGCGGCCTGCAGGGCGGCGCCGTGATCGGCGTCGAGTCCCAGAGCCGAGAGGATGAGCGCCCGGCGGCTCATCGGTCACAGCGCGGCCGCTCGCCGCGTCCTGTGTGGTAGGCGACACACAGGAGACAGTCGCCGTGGAGCGTGCAGTCCTTGGGGCAGGTGCAGTTGACGAAGCCGCGGGCCTCCGGCGAAGCCGGTTCGCCCGCGGCCAGGCGCCAGAGATCCGCCTGCGCCGCGATGCGCTTCCTGTCGGCTTTGGCCGCGTGCTTGGCCGCTCGCGCGGCGTCCTTCGCGGCCCTGCGCTGCTCTCGACCTGAGCTCATGATGGAATCATCGCCCGGCTGCATGCGTTGCGGCAAGCGGGGCGGGCGCGCAGGCTAGTCGAGCGCCAGCGGCGGCCCCACGACCTCCATGCCGTGGGCCGCCCAGACGGCGGGATCCTGCGAAGGCATGGCATCGGCTTTGGTCACTTCGCGGAAGAAGGCCTCCATGGCGCCGGCGGGCGTGAAGACGACGAGGAGGCGCCCCCGGCCGGTGCATGCCCAGACGTGCGGCACGCGGCGCGGCCCGAAGACAGAGTCACCTGGCCGCAGGAGGTGCCGCACGTCGCCCACCTCGACGACGAACTCGCCGTCGAGCGCATAGAACCACTCGTCTTGCGCGAGGTGCAGGTGGCGCGGCGGACCACCGGCAGCATGGAATGCGTTCTCGAGCACCAGGAGATCCGGAGTGATCACCTTGAAAGCGATGGTGCTCACGCCGAGGCCGTGGCGCTCGCCCGGACAGATCCTCTCCGGCCCTGACGACGCCGGCTGTGGCGTGCTCGCTCACGGCTTCGGCAGCTCGAAGCTGCCCGTCCGGAGCGGTCCGTCCGGCACGTAGGTGAGGACCGCGACTCCCGTCGAGGTCCTCGTCTGCTCGGTCAACCTCAGTGCCCTCGGCGGGGCGCCGTCCCGGAAGAGTCGCCGGCCACTGCCGACGACGACGGGATACACGAACAGGCGGTACTCGTCGACGAGGTCGTGGGCCATCAGCGTCTGCAGGAGATCGCCGCTGCCGTGGACCTGGAGCTCGCGGCCCGGCTGGTCCTTGAGCCGCCCGACCTCCTCGATCACGTCGCCGCTGAGCAGCGTCGTGCCCGCCCATGTCGCCTCGCCGAGCGTCCTGGTCGCGACGTACTTGGGCAGGTGGTTGAGCGGCGCGGCCACCGGATCGCCCGCGTCGGTGACCTGGGGCCAGAAGGCGGCGAAGATCTCGTAGGTCCTGCGCCCGAGGAGGAATGCGTCGGCCTGGGAGAACCAGCCGGTGACCAGCCTGCCGAAGTCCTCGTCCGCGTAGGGGAACGACCACCCGCCGTGCTCGAACCCGTCGCTGGGGTCCTCTTCCGGGCCACCCGGAGCCTGCATGACGCCGTCCAGAGTCAGGAACGTCGTGACTGTGAGTCGCATGCCGCACCTCGCTGCCGTGTGCCGATGCACGGATGGTCCCCGGCGTGGTGCTCGGCGAACCGCGGATGCCGCAGACTGCGGACGGCGGGCGAAGCGCCGGGCGGGGCGGTCAGCGGGACCCGCCTGCCTCCTCCGCGCGTCGCGCCAGGCCCTCGTCGCCCAGCTCCAGCGCAGAGCTCGGCGAAGCCGGGCCGGACGCCGCGCCACTCGAGCTCGGCGACGTCGAGCTCGAGTGGGACGTCGAGCCGCAGGGTCGCGAGGCGGAGGAACAGCTCTGCATCTTCGCGGCCCGCCCGCAGGCTCTCCACGAGGCGGGCCGCCCGCGCCGCCGGAAGCCCGAGCGCGGCCGGGTCGTCCGGGATGGCCTCGAGGTGTCCGAACCTGGCCAGCACGGCGGCGGCCGACTTCGCTCCCCAGCCGGGGATGCCGGGAAAGCCGTCGGCCGAATCCCCGACCAGCGCCAGCCAGTCGGGGATGGACGCCGGCGGCACGCCGAACTTGCCGATCACGCCGGCCTCGTCCAGGACGATGTCCCGGCGGCGGTCCCAGGCGACGACCTGCTCGCCGACCACCGCCTGCGCGAGGTCCTTGTCCGGCGAGCAGAGCACGACCTGGTCGACGCCGGGCAGATCGCGGAGGCGAGCGGCCGCGGAGGCGAGCGCATCGTCGGCCTCGAACTCCACCATGGGCCAGACCACGAGGCCGAGCTCTCGCGCCGCCCTCTCGGCGAGGTCGAACTGGGCGAGCAGGTCGGGGTCGACGCCGGCGCTCGTCTTGTAGCCGGCGTACAGCTCGTTGCGAAACGACTCGATGACGTGGTCGAAGGCGCAGGCGACGTGCGTCACGCCCGGCGTCGAGAGGAGCAGCCAGAGGCTGCGCAGCAGGCCGACGGTCGCGCCGACTTCGCGGCCCCCGGCGTCCTGTCTCGGCGGCGCGCCGAAGTGGCTGCGGAAGAGCTCGTAGGTCCCGTCGACGAGGTGGATCTTCACTGCGGGCTCAGGCGCCGAACCTGCGGACCGCGCGCGCATGCGCCCTCTCCGCCTCGATCTCGCGGTCCTTCGGCGCCGCCGTGGTGACCAGTTCCTCGAGGAGCACGGCTGATGTCCGTGCCACCTGGTCAACCGCCCGGTCGAACGCCTCGCGGTTCGCGGCCGAGGGATTCGTGAAGCCGCTGATCTTCCTCACGTACTGCATGGCGGCCGCCCGGATCTCCATGTCGGTCGCGGGCGGCTCGAAGTTGTACAGGGTCTTGATGTTCCTGCACACGATGATCACCTCGTCTGGGGCCGTCGCGGCGGATCGTCCGCCGACGCTCTTGACGGTGCCCGGCCGCGCGACGGCCGAATCCCGGCGCCGCGGCACATCCCCCCGGCCGCCGGCGAGCCCTTGCGGTGCGGCCGGACGCTCAGGCCCAGATGATGGCGTCGAGCGCGGCTGTGTCGAGGTGCGCCTCGACGTGGTCGGCGAGGCGGTCGATGTCGTCGCCCTGCGGGACAGAGGCCGGGCGGGGAGGCAGGCCGCGCGCCGCGCGCAAGCCGTTCAGGAACGCGGCGCGCAGATCCGCATGGTCGAAGAGACCGTGCACGTAGGTGCCACAGACGGCCCCCGCGGCGGCGCCGTCGGCGTGCTCGCTCTCACCGGCGCCCTGCAGTCGCAGCAACGGCGCCGCGCCGGACCCGAGCTCGGTGCGCCCCATGTGGATCTCGTAGCCGCGGACCGGCGTCCCGGGCGGGCCGAGAGGGCCGGCGCTCCTGACGCGCGCGCCGGCGCCGGGCGGTCCGGCGTCCCGGCCGATCAGCTCACCCTCCACGCGGACGGTCCGCTTGCCGGCGGCGAAGGTCGTCTCCGCGTCCAGCAGGCCCAGGCCGTCGACGGCGAGGGCGGAGGACTCGACGTGCTCGGGATCGATGATGCGGCGGCCGAGCATCTGGTAGCCGCCGCAGATGCCGACGACCGGCGTCCCGGCGGCGGCGGCCTCCTTGACCGCGTCGTCGAGGCCGCGTTCCCGCAGCCAGGCGAGGTCGGCGATCGTGCTCTTGGTGCCCGGCACCACGATCGCCGCGGCCTCCGCCAGCTCGTCGGGCGAGCTCACGAAGCGCACGTCCACGTCCGGCTCCGCGGCCAGCGCGTCCGTGTCCGTCGAGTTGCTGAGGTACGGCAGTCGGACGACGGCGATCCGCAGCGGCGCGCCCTGCTTCTCCCGGCGCTGCCCGCCGTCGAGCGCGACCGAGTCCTCTTCGTCGCCGCTCCATCCCTCGAGCATGGGCACGACGCCGAGCGTCGGGACCCCCGTGCGCTCGGCGAGGATCTCGATGCCGGAGTCCAGCTGGCTCGCATCGCCACGCATCTTGTTGATGACGAACCCCGCCACCAGCCCGCGCTCCTCGGGCGTGAACAACTCCACGTGGCCGAGGAGGCTGGCGAAGACGCCGCCACGGTCGATGTCCCCGACCAGAAGCACCGGCGATCGGGCGTGCAGCGCCATGCGCATGTTGACGATGTCCCGGCCGCGGAGGTTCACCTCCGCCGAGCTGCCGGCCCCCTCGAGGACGACGAGGTCGTGTGACCTCCTCAGTCGCTCGAAGGCTGAGGTGACGGTGGGCCAGACCTCGACCTGGTAGGCCTGATACTCGCGTACCGTCATGTGCCCGACCGGCCTGCCCATGACCACGACCTGGCTGGTCGCATCGGAGCTGGGCTTGAGCAGCACCGGGTTCATGTCCACGTGTGGCTCGAGACCTGCCGCGCGCGCCTGATACGCCTGCGCGCGGCCCATCTCCGCACCGTCCTCCGTCACGAACGAGTTGAGCGCCATGTTCTGCGCCTTGAACGGCGCCACGCGCAGGCCGCGGCGCGCGTAGATGCGGCACAGCGCCGCGGCCAGCACGGTCTTCCCGGCGTGCGAGGCCGTGCCCTGCAGCATGATGACGCGGCCGGAAGTACCCGTCATCGCGGAACCTCTGAGGACGCGGTCCGAGGCGGCGCGAGACGCGAACGCCCGTCGAGCAGGTCGTTCTGCTCGAGGCGCCGCGAGCCGACGCGACTGTGGGACGGCAGCGGACTCATCCCCACACCGCCCAGGTCAGCAGCGCGGCAAGGCCGGCGGCGAGCGCGACGGTGGCGCCGCCGGCCGCCCACACCCGCCACACGGCGTCGTCGATCACGTCGCCCGTCAGGGCACGGTCGGCCGTCCCCAGCGCGTACGCCCCCGGCTTCTGCAGTTGCACGCCGAGGCTGCCCGCCATCGTCGCGATGGCCAGCGTCTTGTTGGGGCCGTACTGCGGCTGGTGCTGCGTGCGGAACGCCCACCAGGCGCGGCCGGCCGTCCCCTTCAGCGCCGAGACGGCCACGAGCAGCAGACCGGTGAGACGCGTGGGCAGCCAGTTGGCGGCGTCGTCGCTGCGCGCCGCGGCCTTGCCGACGTACTCGCGCTCGTCGCGGTAGCCCAGCATCGCGTCCATGGTGTTGACGGCCCGGTAGGCGAGCGCGCCGGGCAGCCCGAAGAGGGCGTAGTACAGCAGGGGCGAGACGACGCTGTCGGTGAGGTTCTCGGCCAGGGATTCGATGGTCGCGGAGACGATCAGCGGAGGGTCGAGGTCGGGCGAGCGGCTGACCAGGGCGGAGAGCGAGGCGCGCGCCGCGGCGGTGTCGGAGGCCAGCGCGCGCTGGACGTCGCGTCCGGCGCGCACCAGCCCGCGCAGGGAGAAGGTCGTCTTGAGCGCGCCCGCGCCGATCGGCAGCGCGAGCCACCACGGCAGCTGCTCCATGGCGAGCGTGAGGAGCAGGCCGGCGGCGAACGCCGCTCCGGCCGTCACGGCGACGATGAGCACGCCGTAGGCGAACTCGGCGCCGGGCCGGCCGCGCGGCCGGCGCCGTTCCAGCACCCCGATGAGCCGGCCCATCCACACCACGGGATGCAGCGCGTTCGGCGGCTCGCCGAGCGTCACGTCGATCAGCCCGGCGAGCAGCACCGTGGCGAGCGCGAGCCGCCAGTCATGAGGGACGAAGAACACGGGCAGGCGAGCGGCGGCTGCGCCGCGTCAGTCGTCGGACGGGACGTACTTGTCGGGCTCCAGCCCGGCGAGGTGGTCCGTCGCGTTCACAAAGCGGATGGTGACGCAGCCGGCGGCGAACTCGAGCAGCGAGACGCCGCCGTGGGTGGTGGACAGCGTCCACCACTTCTCCGGCGGCACCCCCAGGTAGTGGTTGAGGATCGCGCGGATGGGTCCGTCGTGGGCCACCAGACAGGCGCTGCCGCCGTCCTCGACCGGCAACAAGCCGGTGGCGACCACGCTCGCGTCCATCGTCTCGGGGAGCCCGTCGGCGCTGCCTGCGGCATCCTCCGCGGCGACCGCGGTCGCGGCGCCGTCCGTGGCCGCGGCCGCGGCGCCGGCCTTCATCGCCGCGGTCCCATTGCGGTCGGCGGCGCTCGCGTCGCCCTGGCTCACCGCGTTGCCGCAGTACGCGCCGGTCTCGTCGACGCCGAAGGGCTCGAGGATGTCGAGGACCGCGGCGTGGACCCGAGCCTCCAGGTGCTCGAGCGACTCGCCGTTGGGCAGCGACGTTCGGTACGGGTCGGCGGTGAACGCCTCCGTGAGCGCGGTGTCTGCCTCGAACTCCTGCCAGGGGCGGCCCTCGTAGTCGCCCAGGGAGATCTCGCGCAGGCGAGGGTCGAGGATGACCTGCTGCGCATCGGCCGCACCGGCAACCTCCCACCCCGCGACGATGCGCTCGGCCGTGGTGCGCGCCCGTGGCAGGTCGCTGGAGTAGACGGGCATCGGGCCGAAGGCCGCGAGCCGCGCCGCGGCCGCCCGCGCCTGCTGCTCGCCGAGCGGCGTGAGCGGGTGGTCGCTCTGGCCCATCAGCGTGCCGCCGATGTTGCCGGTGGACTGGCCGTGACGGACGAGATAGAGCTTCATGCGGGTTCCCCGGTCGTTGAGGTTCGGGTCATGTCGCGAGCCCGACGATGGCGCAGCCGACGACGAGAGCCGCCGCCTCGGCGAGTTCGATGCCCATGCCGTAGACGTCGCCGGTGAGGCCGCCGAGCTTCCTGGCCACGATGGCCTGGACGCCGAGCGCGACGGCCATCGCGACGACGGCGGTCACGAGGCCGGCGTACCAGGAGCCGGCGGCGCCGGCCGACAGGCCGGCGAGACCGGCGACGATGACGCCGGCCACCAGCAGGCCGCCGGCCAGCTGCAGCGGCCCCGGCGTGTGGTCCCTGGTGAACGCCTCGCCGGTGCCGGCGGGGCGCGCGTACGGCCACCAGTACACGTTGAGCGCCGGCAGCGCGCGCGCCGCGCACCAGCCGGCGAGCAGCGGCGCGGCCGCGTCGGCGCGCGTGAGCGCGCCCAGGGCCGCGACCTTGAGCACCAGCAGCAGCACCGCCGACGCCACGCCCATGGCGCCGACGTTGTGGTCCTTCATGATCTCGAGCGCGCGCTCGCGCGGCGCGCCGCTCAGGATGCCGTCCGCGGTGTCCATGAGCCCGTCCAGATGCAGCCCACGCGTGAGGAGCTCGAGCAGGATGACGACCAGGGTCGCCGCCACGAGGCCGGGCAGGAACGAGACCAGCCCCGCATAGACGGCCCATGCGGCCACCCCCATCGTCAGTCCGACGAGGGGGTACCAGCCCATGCTCCCCCACAGGTCGGCGGGGCTCACGTCGCCCTCCACCTTGAGCGGGATGCCGGTGAGGAACGTGACCGCGAGCGTCAGACGGCGGCTGACGGATCCGGAGGCCCGGCCGCCGGCCGAGCCGGGGTCAGGGCCGGTGGCCGGCGGCGTGACCGCCTCCGGCTCCTGGATCCGTGTCTGCTCGTCGTCTGTCATCGTCTCGCGAGGTCCCTGATCGCCCTGCACTGCCGGGTCGCGGTCGACCTTATCGCGTCAGGTCGGCATCGGCCTCATTGGGGTCGCCGGCGACCCCGGCGCTCTCGAAGGTGGCCATCTCGCTGAGGATGCGGGCGGACGCCTCGATGATGCTCATCGACAGCGCCGCGCCGGTCCCCTCGCCGAGCCGCATCTCGAGGTCGAACAGCGGCACCAGGCCCAGCTCCTCGAGCACGACCTGGTGTCCGACCTCGATGCTCACGTGGCTCGGCAGGATGTAGTCCACGGACTCATGGCACAGCCGCACCGCGGCGAGCGCGGAGGCGGCGCTGATGAAGCCGTCCATGACGACGGGGATGCGGTGCGCCGCGCCGCCGAGGAACACGCCGGTCATCGCGGCGATGTCGAGGCCGCCGACCTTGGCGAGCACGTCGATCGGGTCGGCGGCGTCGGGGGCGTTGGCGGCGAGCGCCTTCTCGATGACGGCGACCTTGCCGGCGAGCGCGTCCTTGGTGATGCCGGTGCCGCGGCCGGTGACCCTCGCCGCCGGCTGGCCCGTGAGGGCGGCGATGACGGCCGAGGCGGCCGTCGTGTTGCCGATGCCGACCTCTCCGGTGGCGATGATGTCCAGGCCGTTCGCGAGCTCCTCCTCGACCAGCTCGATGCCGATCTCGATGGCGCGCAGCGCCTCCTCGCGGGTCATCGCCGGGCCCTGGGCCATGTTGGCGGTGCCCATGCGGATCTTCTTCTGGCGCAGGCCCTCGGCCGCGCTGAGGTCGGCGTTCACGCCGACATCGGTGACGATGACGCGCGCGCCGACGTGGCGGCCGATCACGTTGATGGCGGCGCCGCCGGCGAGCATGTTGAAGACCATCGCCGGCGTCACCTCGGCCGGGAACGCGCTGACGCCCTCCGCGGTCACGCCGTGGTCGGCGGCCATCACGGCGATGGCCTTGTCGACGATGACCGGCTGCTCTTTGCCCTGGATGCCGGCGAGCTGGATGGACAGCGTCTCGAGGCGGCCGAGCGCCTTGGGCGGCTTGGTCAGCTGCAGCTGGCGCGCCTCCGCGGCGCGCATGGCGTCGGCGTCGAGCGGGCCGATGGCGGCGATGGTGCGGTCGAGGAGGTCGGTCACTGGTGCTCCTTGGAGGATGACGAGGGGTCGTCGCTGGATGGGGCGGGTGAGGTACCGGCGGCGAGCGAGTCGGCTGCCAGCGCCTTGACGTCGATCGGGTAGCCCGAGACGAGGAGGTAGAGACCGTCCGCGTCGCGGGCGAGGCGCTGGTTGGCCCAGCCGAGCTGGTCGCGGTAGAGACGGGCGAGCGGGTATTCCGGGACGACGCCGAGCCCGACTTCGTTGGTCACGGCGACGAGCGTGACGCCGGTCTCGGCGACGGCCGCAAGCAGGTCGGTCACGGCGGCCGTGACGCGCTCGGCGGCGGCGCGCTCCTCGGCCGGCGGCAGGAGGTCCTTGTCGTAGTTGTAGCCGTCCGCCGGCGGCTCGCTGCCGCCGAAAGCGCCGTCGCTGAAGAGCAGGTTGGTCACCCAGAGGGTGACGCAGTCGAGGAGGATCACGGGAGGGGCGCCGGCGGACCCTGCGGGCCCGGCGCCCCGATCGCCTGCATCGGCGGCGGCAGCTCGCACCGCCGCCGCCACTGCGACCGGGCACTCCACCGTCGTCCACGTCTCCGGCCGCGAGGCCTGGTGAGCGCTCACGCGCTGCACCATCTCGTCGTCGTAGGTCTGGGACGTGGCGATGTACGTCACCCTGCCGCCGCGCGGCTCGGCCAGCTGCGCCGCGAGCCGCTCCGCGTACGTGCTCTTGCCGCTGCGCGCGCCGCCGGTGACGAGAATGAGCCGGCCCGATACGGACCCGTCTGGTGATGTGTCCACCGCTGCCCTCCCTCGAGGCGTTGTCGCAGTGATCTCCCGGCCACGGTCTCCTGGCTTGCGCGTCGTCCTACTTGCCGCGCCTTCCCACCCCTCGGGGCAGTGGCATGCTGCGACGTTCGTCGGCGCCTACAGTTGCGGGGCAGCGCCGGTCTTGCACCGGCTTCCCGACAGCTGAGAGATGCCCGGCAAGGCTACAGCCGCGGCGAGGGAGGCGTCAATTCACGACGCCCACCGTTCGTCGAGCAGAGCCCGTCTCAGCCCGGCGGCGGCCGAGGCGACGGCCTCCAGGTCCGCCCGCACGTCGACCGCGGCGCCGGCCGGCTCTCCACCCGACGTCTCCCGCTCCCCCGCCGCGATCGCCGCGATCGCGCGGCGGCGGGGCCGGCTCAGAGGGGCCGGCGCCCAGCCCTCGAGCCGCGCCGGCCGGCCGCGAAGGACGGCGACCTGGTCGCCGAGCAGCACGGCCTCGTCCACGTCGTGCGTGACCAGCACCCAGGTCGCCGGATGCGCCGCCATCACGTCGAGCAGCCAGAGGCGCATCTCCGCGCGGGTGACCGCGTCGAGGCTGCCGAACGGCTCATCGAGCAGGATCACACCCCGGTCCATGAGCACTGTGCGCGCCAGGGCCACGCGCTGACGCATCCCCCCGGAGAGCTCGCGCGGCAGTGAACCCAGGTTGTCGCCGAGGCCGAACTCGCGGAGCAACCCGGCAGCACGCTCCTCGAGGTCCAGGCGCTCGTGCCGCGCGGCGCGGCCGGCCGCCACGCGCGCCGCGAACACGGCGTTGGCGAGAGCGCCCTTCCACGGCAGCAGGAGGTCCTGCTGGAACAGATACGCGGCGTGACCGCACGTGCAGCCGGGCGAGCCCGTGCGCCGCCAGTCGCCCGCCGCCACGGTCTCGTCGCCGGCGCGGACCCAGCCGGTCACCGGCGGATGCACGCCGGCGAGGACGTTGAGCAGCGTGCTCTTGCCGCACCCGCTCCGGCCCACGACGGCGAGACACTCGCCGGCCGGGAGCTCGAAGTCGATGCCGGCGAGCACCAGGGCGGCAGCGTCGCCGCCGCGGCCGTACCCGGCCGAGACCGCCGACGCGGAGAGAGCGGTGGCGGTCACTGCGCCGCCAGGTAGTCGTTGCTGACCGTGCCGGTCACGTCGGCGCTCTCCTTGAGCTGGCCGGTCGTCACCATCCACTCGTTCAGGCGGTCCCAGCCGGCGACATCCTGGAGGCCCGAGACGCGCCCATCACCGGACGCCATCGACGGGATCGCCGCCTTCCACTGCGCCAGCAGGAGATCGGCTTTGAGCTCCGGATGACGCGCCACGTAGATCGCCACCGCCTCATCGGGGTGCGCGACGGCCCAGTCGAGGCCCTGGAGCGTGGCGGCCACGAAGGCCTTGACCGTCGCCGGATGCTCGGCGGCGAACCCCTTCTGGGTGAGCAGGTTGAGGAACGCGTAGTCGGGCGTGCCCCAGTCGCGGAAGTCGAGGTAGTCGACCTGCTGTCCCGTCGCTTCGGCCTGGACGAGCTCGCCGAACTCGGTCACGGCGACCGAGCCGTACTTGCCGGCGAGGAGCGGCGCGACCAGGTCGAAGCCGGGGTCGGCGACCTTCACGGCGCCGGGGTCGACGCCGCCGGCCTTCAACATGGTCGCGAACGACGCGCGCGTCGAGGGGATCATGACCACGCCGGCGGTCGTCCCCGCCAGGTCCGCCGGCGTCTGGGCGTGCACGCCCGGAGCCATGGCCATGCCGACGGGCGCGTGGCTCATGAGGCTCGCCACCGAGAGCAAGGGCGCGCCCGCGGCCACGCTCATGAGCGTGTCGGGCGCGTAGTACAGGCCGAACTGCGCCTTGCCCACGGCGACGAACTTGGCGACGTCGGTGGCCCCGGCCGGCAGCGTCTGCTTCACCTTCAGGCCGTGGCCGGCGTAGAACCCCTTCTCCTGCGCCACATCCACGGGGATGTCCAGGACCCAGGGCACCCAGTCCATGATCAGCGTGACCTCCGTGGCGTCGGGCGCCGGCGTCGCGGAGGATGGACTCGTCGCGGCGTTCGCGCTGCCGCCGCAGCCGGAGACGATGGCCCCGGCGACGAGCAGCAGCGCCGGGATGAGCGCGAGGCAGGTCCAGCGGGCGAAGAGAGTCGAAGACAGTGGATGCCTTCCGGGCGGGGCGATGACGTTCACGAGGATCCTTTCTGGGAGGGAGTCCACCAGCAGAGCCGCCGCTCGAGCAGCGCCGCGGCGGCGTAGGCCAGCAGACCGATGGCGGTGATGACGACGATGGCGGCGAACGCCTGCGCGGTCGCGAGACGGGCGTTGGCGGAGAGGACCAGGTAGCCGAGGCCGCTGTCGGCCCCGGTCCACTCGGCCACCACGGCGCCGACCAGGCTGAGGGTGATGCCGGTACGGGCGCCGGCGGCGAGATAGGGCAGCGCGAAGGGCATGCGCACCCGCCAGAAGACGTCCCGCGGGCTCGCCCCCACCGAGCGCATCAGCAGGAGCAGCTGCGGATCGGTCGCGCGCAGTCCCTCGCGGGCCGTGACCGCCATGGGAAAGAAGGCGATCAGCGCGCAGACCACCACCTTGGGCGGCGAGCCGTAGCCCATCCAGAGGACGAGCAGCGGGGCCAGCGCGATGACCGGCACCGTCTGTGACGCGACGACGAGCGGCGTGAGCAGCTGGTCGAGACGGCGGGAGTAGGTCGCGGCGGCGGCGAACGCGAGCGCCAGCGCCGCCCCGAGCACCAGACCGGCCGCGGCCTCCGAGACCGTGACCAGCGCGGCGCGGGCGAAGAGCAGAGGGTCCGCCGCCAGCTCGGCCAGCACGGCCGACGGCGGCGGGAAGATGTAGGGCGCGACGTGCAGGGCGCGCACGACCAGCTCGGCGCCGAGCGTGAGGGCGACGAACAGCCCAAGCACCAGTGGGAAGGCCGACGAGCGGGAAGGTCTCGGGCCGGACGCCCGGAGCGGGCGCGCGGCCACGCGGCGCCCGGCGCCGTCCGCTCCTGTCACCGCTGCTCGCATGCCTGCCTCCCGGCCACCAAGACGACAAAGCCCGGGCCGATGGTGCTTCTGGCCCGGGCCCCCCGTTTTTGAGGCCACAGCATGCGCCGCCGCCATCCCGTTCACCACGCGGGACGCGTCGGCACACTCTGGAGGCAGGTCTTCTGGCTCCCGGATCGTCCTCCGGCTGCGCCTTCCCGCCAGCGAGCTGGCAGTGGCTTCTCGCAGCCTTCGTCCCCGGTCACAGCGGCGGGTCCGCGCCGGTCTTGCACCGGCTTCCCTCAGGTCGCCCTCGCGGGCACCTCCAAGCGTCGAGGATGCTAGACGAGCGGACCCGTGGCGGTCAAGCGGACCCCGGGCCGACCGCGCCGCCGGCGTCCGTGCGCCGCCGGCCGCTGGACCCTCGGTATACTCGGGGCATGAGCACCGACGTCCGCACGCTGACCGACCTGCGCGCCGCCGCGCTCTTCAGGCATCTGGACGAGGGCCAGCTCGAGCAACTCGCCGGCCTCGCCCAGCCGCGGCGCCTTGGCGCCGACGAGACCCTGTTCCTGCAGGGGGACGCAGCCGACGCCTTCTACCTCCTCTCCGAGGGCCGGCTCAAGGTCTTCAAGCTGCTGCGTGACGGCCGCACGGCCACCGTCCGGCACGTGGATCCGGGACAGACCTTCGCGGAGGCGGCCCTCTTCCAGGAGACGTATCCGTCCAGCACGGAGACGCTGACCGAGTGCCTGCTCTACCGCTTCGAGAAGGAGCAGACGCTGGCGCTGCTCCTGGCCGAGCCGCAGCTCGCGGTCAACCTGCTGGCGGCGATGGCGCACCTGCTGGGACTGCTCAACCGCCGCGTGGAGGAGCTGCTGCTGCCTGTGCCCGCGCGCCTCGCCAGGTACCTGCTGGCGCGCGCCGACGAACAGCTCGAGCCGGCGGCGACCGGCGGCGAGGAGGCCCCGGCGGACGTGCCGCGCGTCATCCGGCTCCCGGTGAGCAAGCGCGAGCTCGCCGCACGCCTCGGCACCGTGCCGGAGACGCTCAGCCGCACGTTCGACCGCTTCAAGCGCGCCCAGGTGATCCGCATGAGCGGCGACCACCGGCTCATCGAGATCCTCAGCTTCGAGCAGCTGCACCGGCTGGCGCAGGAGTAGACGTGTGGAGCCGGACCCCTCCTCCAGAATGACCTCTCGTCGGGCGGACCGGCGCGCCACTCCCGCGGCCACGGGGCGCGCGTTCCTTCTTGGCTGCGTGCTACTGCTGGTCCTGGCGACCGCGGCCGACCGATCCTCCGACGTCCGTCCTCCCTCGCCGTCCCCGGGCGACGCTCGACGGTGAAGCGCGCACCGCGAACGGGAACACCGGAGGTATCTGGAAACCCGACCTCACGGGAGGACGGTGGGTCATCATGGCTCTCAACAGCAGACTCCAGACCATCGGCAGAATGACCGGCGTAGCGGCGACCACGGCGCCCGCAGTGAGGCGGCTGGCGAGGGACGAGAAGCTGCGCGACGACGTCGCGGATCTCATCCGCTCGGCAGACGACCTCATGGCCCACGTGCGCTCGGACAGGCGCCTGCGGCGTGACGTGCGCCACCTGGTGCGGTCCACCCAGAGCGGCGCCGACCACCTGCGCGACGACCTCAGGCCGCGGCGCTTCCTGCGCACCCTGTTCATCGGGACCGGGCTGCTCATCACCTCGTTCGCGATCGGCGTCGCGTTCGCGTGGCCGCGCTCGAGGCGCAGCGTCTTGCGTGCGGCCGATCAGACGACGCGGCGCGCCAACGCGACCGTGCACGACATCCGTGAGCGGATCGCCCGGC
The DNA here is from genome assembly GCA_963834905.1 of uncultured Thermoleophilia bacterium. GTDB lineage: Bacteria > Actinomycetota > Thermoleophilia > UBA2241 > UBA2241 > CAIXSE01. The sequence continues at coordinate 132,227 of CAWIDR010000034.1, forward strand.
CGAGAAGCGAGACGAAGGCCGCATGACGGGCAGGGGGTCCGGGTGAACGAGAACGGCGAGGACCGCAGCGCTCCGCGCACGGAGATCCCCCTGCCCCACGACCTGCAGATAGAACTGCACGACGACCCCGAGGCGGCGGCGGCCTTCGCCGCGCTGCCGCCGTCGCATCGGCGGGCGTACATCGACTGGATCCTCGAGGCCAGGCGCCCGGAGACCAGGATGCGCCGCGTGGAAGAGACGGCGCGGCGCGTCAAGCTGCCGCGCGACTGAGCTCACCGCCTCGCCGGCTGGAGCGCGTCCTCGCCGCGGGACCCTTGACGCAGGTCAATGGAGCCGGCCGCTGCCGGGGAGTACCGTTAGCACTGTCACCATCGTGAAAACCACGCGAAAGCGAGCAGTGCATGGCAGTCCGCAGCATCGTCAAGATCGACGAAGACCTCTGTACCGGGTGTGGCGTCTGCGTCACCCCGTGCGCCGAAGGCGCGATCGAGATCATCGACGGCAAGGCCAAGGTCGTCAAAGAGGAGCTGTGCGACGGCGCCGGCTTCTGCCTCGCCGTCTGCCCCGAAGGAGCCCTCACCGTGGAGAAGCGTGACGCCCCCGAGTTCGACGAAGACGCCGCTGCCGAGAAGGTCGCCGAGAAGCTGGCCGCCGGCATCACCATCGAGCAGAAGTGCATGAACTGCGGCCGCAGCGAGAACGACGCCATCCTGTTCCCCGCCCGCACCAAGGGCGAGAGCACCTGGGTGTGCGTCAAGTGCCTGCCGGCGCTCATCCACGGCTGAGATCGGCCCGTTCCAGCACCTGACACGGCGCCTCCGGCGCCCGACGTTCCACTCCATCCCCGGGAGGGATCCATGGCAGACAGCTATCACGCGTCCGTACACACGATGCTCGAGGAGTCCAGGGAGGCCGGCGAGAGCACCTCGTTCGACCGCATGGACGACATGGGCACGCGCTGCAAGTTCTGCGAGCAGGGCATCCGCTGCTCACTGTGCTCGCAGGGTCCCTGCCGCCTCACCGAGAAGGCGCCGCGCGGCGTCTGCGGCATCGACGCCGACGGCATGGCGATGCGCAACTTCCTGCTGCAGAACACGATGGGCACCGCCACCTACACCTACCACGCCGTCGAGGTCATGAAGACGCTCGCGCAGGCGAAGCCCGGCGGCACGTACGAGATCAAGGACTGGAGCAAGCTCGAGCTGCTCGCCGGCGTCGTCGACGAGGCCGTCGAGCCGCGCGACACGCTGCCCAAGCGCGTCGCCGACGCGATCCTCACTGAGTTCAACCGCGACCACAAGAGCCCGTCGCCGTTCGTCGAGAAGATGGCTCCGGCCAAGCGCGTCGCGAAGTGGAAGGAACTCGGCATCATGCCGGGCGGTGTGCTCCACGAGAACATGTTCGCCACCTCCAGCTGCCTCACCAACGTCGACGGCAACTACGTGAGCCTCGCCCTCAAGGGCCTCCGCCTCGGCATCGCCACCGCGTACGGCGCGCAGATCCCGCTCGAGCTCGCCCAGGACGCGCTGTGGGGCACGCCGGCGCCGCACGCGATCAAGGTCGACCTCGGCATCATCGACCCCGAGTACGTCAACATCGCCGTCAACGGCCACGAGCCGATGATCGGCGCAGCCCTGATCGACGCTGCTCACGAGGCCGCGGCCCAGGAGAAGGCCAAGGCCGCCGGCGCCAAGGGTCTGCGCATCGTCGGCTCCATCGAGACCGGCCAGGAGCTCGTCCAGCGCTTCGAGGTCGACGACGTCTTCGTCGGGCTCACCGGCAACTGGCTGACGGAGGAGCTCGCGGTCGCGACCGGCGGCCTCGACGTCTTCGCCGCCGACATGAACTGCGTCGTGCCGACTCTCGGCGCCACCTGCGCCGCCCACGGCACACTCCTCGTGCCCGTCAGCGACCTCGTCGGCGTCGACGGCGCCGAGACGCCGATCGTCTTCGACGCGGCCAACGCCGGCGCGCAGGCGCAGGAGCTCATCGCCCTCGCCGTCGCCAACTACCCCAAGCGCCGGGGACTCGGCCAGGTCACGCCCGAGCTGCGCACCGGCGACGCCGTCGCCGGCTTCAGCACCGAGAGCATCCTCGGCGCCCTCGGCGGCAGCCTCGACCCGCTGCTCGACGTGATCAAGAACGGCACGCTCAAGGGCGTCTGCGGCCTCGTGAGCTGCACGACCCTGCGGGACTCCGACCAGGACAGCCACACGGTGGCCATCGCCAAGGAGCTCATCAAGAACGACGTGCTCGTGCTGGCCATGGGCTGCGGCAACGCCGGCCTCCAGGTCGCCGGGCTCGAGACCGCCGAGGCCAAGAAGTACGCCGGCCCCGGCCTCACCGCCGTCTGCGAACTGCTCGGCATCCCGCCGGTGCTCAGCTTCGGCACCTGCACCGACACCGGCCGCATCCTGCTGCTGGTGGGCGCCATCGCCGACGCCCTCGGCGTGGACACCTGCGACCTGCCGGTCGTGGCCACCGCCCCCGAGTACATGGAGCAGAAGGCCACCATCGACGCCATGGCCGCGCTGGCCTTCGGCCTCTACACGCACGTGAACCCGGTGCCGTTCGTGACCGGCGCGCCGAACCTGGTCAAGCTCGTGACCCAGGACCTGCCCGGCGTCACCGGCGGCAAGCTGGCGGTCGAGACCGACGCCAAGGAAGCCGTCGCCGCGATGCTGGCGTGGATCGACGGCAAAGCGCGCGGCCCTCGGCATCTGAGTCGCGCACCAGCGCAGAAGCGGGGCAGACCGGCGCCTGAGCCGGCGCCCCGGGCAAGGCACGCCGACCAGCGAGCCCAAGCCCGGAGCGCCTGAGGGCGGGGAGTGCGTGCACTCCCCGCCCTCTTCACGTGCGGCGACGCGTCGAGCGCGACGGCTCGGCCGCGTCACGAGGGCGCGGGCTCAGCGCACGTTCCAGACCGGCGTCCCGAGCGGCGCGTGGTCGTAGAGCCAGATGGCATTCGCGTTGGCGAGCCGCGTGCAGCCGTGAGAGAAGTTGCGCGGGAAGCGCTTGAGCAGCCCCGGCTCGTTGGTGCCGGATGGCGCACGGTGGATGGTAGGACATGATCCGCGCGCCGTACGGCCCTCCCGGCCACATGCCCTTGGCGTAGAGGCCGCCGGCGGCGTGAGGATCGCCGGGGCTAGCGGACCCGCAGGACGGCGTGCGTGAGGACCGAGCGATGCCCGGCTACGTCCCAGGCGCGGGCGACGATCTGGTAGTCCCCGCGGCGCTGGGGCGCCGCGAAGCGCCACGTGTCGCGTTCGTTGACGGTCGCGGCCGGGATCCGGAGCTTCCGCAGCGTGCGCCCATGCGCGTCCCGCACCTGCAACCGGATCACAGCGCTGCCGCCGGAGAACGCCGGGTCGGTAAGCGTGAAACGGACGCGCGCGCCGGCGCCGCGTCGCGCCGACGTGGGCTCGAGCACCACGCGCGGGGGCGCGTCGTCCCCGCCCTCCACCGCATCCACGAACGCCTTGAGGCACACGTCGGATGACCTGAAGCCGCGTTTCGTGCGGACGTCCGTCCACGTCACGCCGTTGCGGCTGATGAAGGACCGGCCCACCGCCGGACGCGGGGCAAGCAGCTTCGTCGGGTGCTCCACCGGGATGGGCGTCCGCGTACCCGGCGTCGTCAGGCGGACGGCGACGACGAAGTCGGCGCCCGTGGCGACCAGCGCCGGCGCCGTCAGCGCCACGGTGTGGTAGCCGCCAACGGCGATGGTCCCGGCGCCTGCCACGGGTGCGGCGGCGACCTCGTCGAGCGACGGCGCGACCCTGACCTCGTAGGTCGCGCCCGGCCCGGGTGTATAGAAGCTCGCGGCGGTCACGCGCCCGTCTCCGCCGCTCGTGTACCGGGCGGCGAACCACGCCGTCGTGCTCTGGTAGCCGATGCTCTTCGACCAGCCGAGCGCGTCGTGCTGGTAGATGGCGTCGTGATTGGCTGCGCCCTCGACGCCTTCGAAGACCGCGAGCGTAGTCCCGAAGGCGCGGTCGTAGTAGGACACCCAGAAGAAGCCACCCTGCCCGTACGACTTGCCCCAGCTGTTCTTGATGAGGAACGCGCCGGGGCCGGGCGGCCGCCGCAGGAACCGGCCCGCCGGGTAGGCATCATCCCAGCCCACGATGCAGACGTGGTGGTCGACGTCCGTCCCGCGCGAGTAGTAGGCGCTGGTCGCGACGTTGAAGGCCGACGACTCGTAGGCCATGGAGGCGTCCACGGCGCCGTACTTCGTCACCGCCCACTTGACGGCCGCGTTGGCCCGCGCGCTGGTGTGCGGCGGCAGGAACAGCACCTCCTGCACGTGGCGGACGGCGCGCAGGCCTTCTCGCGAAGCTCCCGGGTGGGGGTAGGGGTCCCGGCGCTCGGGCACCGGACCCTCCCAGCGCGCGAAGTAGGCCGTGGAGATCGTGCTCGGGGCGCGCCCGCCGAAGCGCAGGCGCGACCCGCTCAGGTCGGCGAGGTGGTTCTCGGAGAAGTCGAGGCGCGCGCCCGGCAGGAGGCAGGACTCCAGCGACCCGATGCCGGCGAAGACCCAGCAGGTGCCGTAGTGGTCCTGCAGGCCGACGCGAGTGACGCGGCCGTGTGCGCGCAGGTCGTACTTCTTGGGGTAGGTACGGCCGGTCCAGGGAGCGGCGGCGGCCGACGGCGGCAGCGCCGCCGCGGCGGCGAGGAGCACGCCCAAGGCGGCGAGGAGCGCGACACCACGCCGACGCGAGCAAGTTCTCCGCGGTCCGCCCATGCGCAGAGGATACACGCGACGGCGGCTCCTGTGCTGCCTCCGGATCCGGCCGACCATGTGCGACGCGTCACAATCGACAAAAGGGATTGCCTCTGTCGACAAAGCGTGTAGAATCCCCCGAATCGGCGGCCCTGCCGCCGATCACCAGTTTCTCGGACGCGGCGACGGACCTGGCCGATCCTTCGGGATACGAGCCGGCGCCGGACACCGACTCCGGGCCTGAAAGCCGGGGCGGGACCTCAGGGTCCCGCCCCGGCTTCTCTTCGTCCTGCGGTCCCTGATCGGCTGCGCGCGGGGCGCGATGAGCACACTCCAGCGGCTTGTCCTGTCGCCACGGCGGCCCGCTCTGGTCGTCGGAGCCGGTGCCTGCTACGGTGCCCTCAGACGCCGCGGCGCCACAGCCACGGGGGGACTCCGGGGGGAGGGCTCGATGTCGTCAGGGATCCGTCAGGCCAGGATGCGCCACCAGTTGCTCGTGCTCGCGCTGGCCGGCGCGGCGGTGCTGCTCGCCGGCCTCGGCGGCGGCCTCGTCAGGGCGATGGCCGGCGAAGCGGCTTCGCCGTCGCCGACCACCCCGGTCACGCTCCGCGTGGGCTGGGTCAACGAGCCCGACAACCTCAACCCGTTCATCGGCTACTCGACCTCGTCGTACCTCGTCTATCACCTCAACTACGACCAGCTCACCGGGTACACAGCGGCCGACGTCACTCCGACGCCCGACCTGGCCGAGAGCTGGACCACCAGCGCCGACGGCCTGGAGTGGACGTTCAAGCTGCGGCAGGGCGTCAAGTGGCAGGACGGCGAGCCGTTCACCTCCGCCGACGTGGTCTTCACCTACGACTACATCATCAAGAACCAACTGGCCGCCTTCACCAGCTACACGACCGGCATCACCAAGGTGGAGGCCGTCGACGACTACACGGTGAAGTTCACGACGGCCAAGCCCAAGGCGAACATGCTCGGGATGGTCGTGCCGATCGTGCCCGAGCACATCTGGAGCAAGATCGGCCCCAAGGCGGCGGGGACCTCGTTCCAGAACAAGCCGCCGATCATCGGCACCGGGCCGTTCCAGGTCGTGGAGTTCAAGAAGGGCGACTTCGTGCGCATGGCCGCCAACAAGCAGTACTGGCGCGGCGCACCCAGGATCGACGAGGTGATCTTCCAGTACTACACCAACGCGGACAGCATGGTGCAGGACCTCAAGAGCGGCGCCGTCGACGCCTGCTGGGGCGTGCCGGAGGCGCAGTTCAAGCCGCTCGGCCAGGAGCCGGCCCTCAAGGCCATCGACTACGTGGTCAAGGGCTTCGATGAGCTCGGCTACAACTGCTATACGGGGCCGAGCCTCGGCAATCCCGTCCTCAAGGACTGGAAGTTCCGCCAGGCGCTGAATTACGCGATCGATGTGCAGAAGCTGGTCTCGATCGCGTACAGCGGCTACGCCACCGCCGGCAGCACGATCATGGTCCAGGGCTTCTACAGCGACCCCGACTGGCACTGGACCCCGCCCGCCGCAGAGGCGTACGCGTACGACCCGGCCAAGGCCACGGAGATGCTCGCCGCCGCCGGCTACAAGACGAGCGGCGGCAAGCTCCTCGACAAACAGGGCAAGCCGATCACGCTGCGGCTGTTCGCCTGCGAGGCGCCGCCGCAGGGCCAGAAGATCGGCAAGCTCCTCACCGGCTGGCTCGAGGACGTCGGCATCGACATCAAGTACTCGTACATGACCGAGGGCGCCATGAACGAGTTCCTCTACAACGAGAAGGACGGCGTCTTCACGCCCAACATGGACCTCTTCGTCTACAACTGGACGGGAGACGTCGACCCGGACTTCATCCTCTCGCTGTTCACCAAGGCGCAGATCGGCGACTGGAGCGACTGCGCCTGGTGGACGCCGGAATACGACAAGCTCTACACGCAGCAGTCGGAGACCATCGACCCGGCGGCGCGCAAGCAGCTCATCGACCGCATGCAGCAGATCGTCTACGAGCAGAGCCCCTACAGCGTGCTCGCCTATCCCAAGGGGCTCGAGGCGCTGAACACCTCCGAGTGGGAGGGCTGGGTGCAGTCGCCGGCGAGGACGGGCTCCGCGATCTACTCCGTCGACAACATCGACAGCTACCTCTACGTGCACCCCAAGACAGCGGTCGCCGCAGCCGGCGGCTCGAGCGGCGGCTCCAGCTCGACGACGGCCTACGTGGTCGTCGCGATCGCAGTGGCCGTCATCGCGGCGAGCGCGCTCATGCTGCTGCGACGCCGGGGCCGGCGGCTCGAGGAGTAGCGGTCCAGCGGGGCCCGGTCCCTCGACCCGGCTCTGCGCCTCAGGCGTCGAGCAACTCGAACCCGGTGGCCGGGTCCACGCGCCGCGTCGCCTCGCTGCCGGTGAGCTCGATGACCACGGCCTCGGCGACGACCCAGGTCTTGACGCCGGTGCGGATGCAGCCGGCGGTCACCTGGTCGTCGCGGCCGAAGGCGGCGTGCAGGTGGAGCACCGGCTCGCCGCTCTCGTCCGGGAAGATCGTCCCGGCGCCCGCCATCTCGTGCACGTCGTGGAGGACGCGCTCCATGGGCACGACGGGCCGCACGTTCCCGTCCTCCGGGCCGACGACGATGCGGCTGCCGCCGCCGGCGCCGCCGAGCAGGATGACGGCGGCGCGGGCGATGCCTTCCCTCCGCGCCGCCTCCTCTATACACTCGTGCACGATGTCCCCGTCCTCGAGGCGGATGACGAGCACGCGGCCGAGCTGGGCTGAGCTGTACTTCACCTGAGTGCCTCCTGAGCCCGACGCGGACGGGGCGAAACGATATAAGTAGCATTATTACCGGCACGGGGCCGTCCTTGCCGGTGTCCACCGAACGGGGGTCTCATGGGCACGCACTCATCACAGTCACGCACGCGGCGCGAAAGGTGGTGGGGGCTTGTCCTCGCCGCGTTCGTCGTCGTCCTCCTCCTCGCGGTCGCGTCGCCGGCCCTGGCCGCGCCGCCGCCCACCTTGGGCCTCGACGGCCTGCAGACGGAGCTCACGGCCCACGGCGGCACCGTGGACGGCTTCATGAAGACGAGTATGTCGGGCACCACAGTCACCAAGATCCCGGTCAAGATCCTCGCGATCGTCGACGGCTTCTACTGGGGCAAGCTCATCATGTTCGAATCGGACGACCCGGCGATCAACGCCATCGGCGGGATCGCCGCCGGCATGAGCGGCAGCCCGGTCTACGTCACCGTGGACGGCACCGACTACATCGTCGGCGCCGTGTCCTACGGCGACTGGTTCACGCTCCGCGGCACCGGTCTCGCCACCCCCATAGAGTACATGACGGCGCTGCAGGATCAGTACGGGGCGGCGGGCGCGCAGGCGGCCGCCGTCAAGCTCGACAAGCCCGTCGCGACCTCGGCCGGCGTCGTCAAGAAGCTGGTCCTCGGCAAGGCGAACGCCACCGCCGCGGCCGACACCGCCGTCATGCATCCGCTCGCCGTCGCCCGCATCAGCGGCCTCTCGAGCGGCAGCGCGGCCTACCGCAAGCTCGCGACCAAGCTCGAAGCCAGCGGCCTGACCGTACTCGCGGGCCAGGCTACGGCCGGAGCGGATGCCACGCCGGCGCTCGAGCCCGGATCGCCCTGCGGGGTCGTCTTCTCCACCGGCCGCTACGCGATCAGCGTCCTGGGCACGACGACCTACGTCGACGGGAACACCGCCCTGCTCTTCGGTCACCCGGTACTCGGCGGCTACGGCATGGACCTCGGGCTCGGACCCATCGAGGGCAGCCTCGTCGGCGCGACCGTCGACGCCGTGTGGCCGTCGACCTACACGCCCTACAAGATGATGACTCCGGCCGACGCCAAGGGCGTGGCCGTCCAGGACCGCGCCGCCGGCATGGTCGCTCACCTCGGCGGCAGCATGGCCACGTTCCCCGTGACCACACACGGGTCCCTTGACGGCGGGCCCACGGTCACCGACGTCACCGACCTCGGCGACTGGTTCGCGACCACGTACTACCCGGAGATCGCCGACGACTGGGGCGACTACCCCGGGATCACGACGTACACGGCGGCGGCCGGCCTCTATCACGCCCTCGACAGCGATCCGCTCGCCGGCAGCGCCACCACGACGACCACGGTCGTGGTCAGCGACGGGACCGACGACTACACGATCACTCGCGACAACCTCTGGGACAACAACGGCGACGACAGCTGGTCGGGCCTCGCCGACGCTGCCGCCGGAGATGTGGCGACCATCATGGCCGAGGTCCTCGCCGATCCGTACGGCGTGCGCAACGTGCAGATCAAGTCGGTGGACGTCACCGCCGCCTTCGCCTCCACCCGCCGCTACGCCGGCATCGTCGACGCGACGATCCCGCGGGCCATCCGCCCCGGCCTCAACCAGGTCGACGTGACCTACTACCACACCGGCTCGGCGGATCCGCAGACCCTGCACGCCACGCTGGACGTCCCCGCGGGCACCGACCTGAGCGGCTACCTCGACGTGATGTCGGCGACGGACTGGAACTCGTACTACAGCGACTACTTCTACTCCGGGAGCGGGGGCGCGAGCCCGCCGCAGACGCTGGCGGACACCAAGGAGCTCGTCGACGGACTCCCGGCCAACTCGGACGTCGTCGTCGCCTACATCCCCGACTCCTCCGATTCGGAGTACGCGGACATGTACGGGCCGACCGCGGCGGCAGAGACCCGCGTACCCGGCGACTGGGTGTTCAGCGGCGGCGTCGAGAAGCAGACCGCCTCGGTGACGGTCCGGGTCAGGGGCAAGGTCGGCGTGGGCACGCCCATCGCCCTGATGGGCTTCGTGCGCCGCACTTCTCACGACGTGCCGGTGGCCATCTACTGCCAGGAGGCCGGCAAGCCCGAGCCGACGGAGCCTACGGTCGTCGTGAACGCCGACGACTCCGGCGGAATGGCGATGTTCACCGCCATGCTGCCGGGCTTCAAGCACAACGTCCTCGTCACAGCCGAGGTCGGCGCGTTGTCCGCGGACACCCTGCCGGGGGCCGACCAGGTCACCGTCAAGGTCCGCGGCACGACCCGGCTGGCGGTCACGCACCGCGGTGGCCGGCTCTTGCTGGTCGCCCACGTCCGGCCGCGTGACGCCGACGGCAAGGTCTTCTTCCAGCGCCAGGTGCGCGGCCGCTGGGTGGCCGCCGGCTCCGCGACGATCGCTCACGGGATCGCCCGGACGACCGTCGCCGGTGGCGTCAGCCGCGTGCGGGCGCGCTTCGGCGGCGGCTCCACGAACGCCGCCGGCGCCTGGACGACCAGGGCCGTCAAGTAGAGCCGAAGGCCGGCGGGCCGGGCACAGCCCGGCCCGCCGGCCCAGCTCTTCCCGGCTCGGCGCGTTCACTCCCACACCGCGTCGTCCCCGCCGGCGCCGATCCGTCTCCGCGCCGCTCCCGTCCGTCAACCTTGCTAGACTCGGACGCGTGACTCCACCCTCCACCCCCACCGGCTCCGCGGCTGCGCCGCGCTCGGCTCGCGACCTGCTGCGCGAGGTCTTCGGCTTCGCCGAGTACCGGCCGGACCAGGAGGAGATCGTCGACCGCCTCGTGGCGGGCGGCGACGCGTTCGTGCTCATGCCCACCGGCGGCGGCAAGTCGCTGTGCTACCAGCTGCCGGCCATGGTCCGGGCCGGCACCGGCGTCGTCGTCTCGCCGCTCATCTCGCTCATGAAGGACCAGGTCGACGCGCTGCGGGCGGCCGGCGTCAGCGCCGCCGCCTACAACTCCTCACTCGAGCCGGACGAGGCGCGCCGCGTGCTGCGCGCCCTCCACGCCGGCGAGCTCGAGCTGCTGTACGTCGCTCCCGAGACGCTCATGACCGACGGCTTCCTCGAGCGGCTGCACAGTC
>CAWIDR010000035.1:0-22311 GCA_963834905.1 uncultured Thermoleophilia bacterium
CACCCGGCGGCCCAGGGGATCCTCGAACCGCGTCGACGACGTCGGCTTCTATCGTGCCGGGACGCTGGCCGCCACGGCCCCGGCGCCGTCGTGCTGCGCACCCGCGAGACCGCCGACCCGCCCCGGGCCGGGCTGCTCGCGGCGGTGCCGTACAAAGACGGCCGCGTCGTGGTCGTCGCCGACTCGGACCTTTTCGGCGACGACTACCTTATGCGAAGTGACAACCGGCAGCTGTGGCTGAACCTCGTGTACTGGGCCGGCCTCGGCGCGTTCCGTTCTGACTCGACCGCGGTCGTCTCGGAGGCCGCGCAGGACCCGGCATGGCTGCGCCTCAAGACCGCCACCGACGCGCTGCGGCTCCTGCAGGAGCCCAAGGGCGAGGTCGACCTCGACGCGCACGACGTCGGCGAGGTCCGGGCGCTCGTGGTCACGATGGCGGAGGCCATCGCCGACCTGGTCCCCCGCTTTCCGCACGAGGAGGACTACCTCGCCCAGGTGGTGCTCGACCTGCAGGACTGGGTCGAAGGCGGGTGCGAGAAGCCCGACTTCAGGGCCTCGCTGGACCTCTTCCGTCCCGAGCTGCACCGCGAGGACGGCAAGGAGAACCTCGTGGTCTTTCCGATGTACACGCCGAACGGGTCGCCCGACACGCGCTTCGAGGCGCTGATCACGCGCACGCCGTGGCCGGAGTTCGTCGCGCAGCTGGAGCGCGAGCGCTATGACAACGCCAAGTTCGTGCCGGTGCAGCTGGTGGACAACACAGCAGGTTACGACAGCGAGTGCGCGGTGCTCTTCCCCGAGACGGTGAGCGTCGCCGAACGGCCGACCAACCACTTCGGCGCCATCTTCTGCGACCGCGAGTCCTCCCGGTACCGGCGCTCGACGCTCGCGGGCACCCGGGCTCTTGACATCGACCTTCCGCCGGACGCCAAGGCGCTCGCGTCGTCGGCGGACCTCGCACTCGAGACGTACATCCTCTGGGACATGATCCACGACCGCTGGCACAGCCACGGGGACCTGCCGTTCGACCCCTTCATGATCAGGCAGAGGCTGCCCTACTGGATGTATTCGCTGGAGGAGCTCCGCGTGGATCTGGCCACCTACGGGACCGCCGGAGAGCTGGCGCGGGAGGGATTCCCGTTCGCGCGCTACATCCAGTACGCGATCCTGTTCGACCGCATCCTCCGGTTCCCCATCACCGGCAACCGCGTGCGCAACTACGACGGTCTGGGCGGCCAGTTGCTCTTCGGCTACCTGCACGACCAGGGGGTGGTGCGCTGGACCGACAACCGGCTGCTGATCGACTGGGACCGCGTCGAGGGCGCGGTCGGCGAGCTGCGTGAGATGGTCGAAGAGCTGTACCGGCACGGGATCGAGACCAGCAAGGTGACGTATTGGATCGCCGCACACGACCTCGTGTCCCGCTACGTGACGCCCAATCTCGGGTCGAAGTGGCGTCGGGAGGCGCGAGTCTACTCGGACGAGGCCGAGCCGCGCGCCTGGATCGACCGGGTGCTCGACGACGAGTTCCCGCTCAACATGTTCTACGACTCGCTCAAGAAGAAGGTGGCGCCGTGACCGCTCCGCTCACGCTGTTCGCCAGCGACAACTACGCCGGCGCACACCCCGCAGTCCTCGAGGCGGTCGCCGCCGCCAACGCCGGCTGGGCGCGTGCCTACGGCGACGATGAGTGGACAGTACGGCTGCGTGAGAAGCTGCGCGAGCTCTTCGGGGACGTCGAGGCGTTCCCCGTGTTCAATGGGACGGGCGGCAATGTGACCGCCCTGTCGGCCGTGCTGCGGCCTTACGAGGCGGTCATCTGCCCCGAGACTGCGCACATCAACGTCGATGAGTGTGGCGCTCCGGAGCGGATCGCCGGCGCCAAGCTCGTCGACGTTCCGACGGCGGACGGCAAGCTGACGCCGGAGCTGCTGCGCTCTCGGCTCACCGGCTTTGGCGACCAGCATCATGTGCAGGCCAGGGTCGCGTCGATCTCGCAGTCGACCGAGCTGGGCACGGTGTACACGCCGGACGAGATCTCCACCCTCGCCCGGACCGTCCACGCAGCCGGGCTCATCCTGCAGATGGACGGCGCCCGGCTGGTGAACGCGGCCGCGGCGCTGGGACTGGAGCTTCGCGAGTTGACCAGCGACTGCGGAGTCGATGTGCTGACGCTCGGGGGCACCAAGAGCGGCCTGCTCGGCGCGGAGGTGGTCGTCTTCCTGCGGCCCGAACTTGCCGCCGACTACCTGTACGCGCGCAAGCAGGGGACGCAACTGGCGTCCAAGATGCGCTTCATCTCGGCCCAGCTGCTCTGTCTCTTCGAGGGCGACCTCTGGCGCGAGACCGCCGGGCACGCCAACGCCATGGCCCGGCGGCTCGGCGACGTGGTCGCCGCCACGCCGGGCGCCGAGCTGGCGTACCCGCTGCAGGCGAACGCCGTCTTCGCCGCCCTGCCGGCGGCGGCGATCGAGCGCCTGCACGAGCGGTACCACTTCTACGTCTGGGACGAGGACGCGGGAGTCGTCCGCCTGATGTGCTCCTGGCAGACCACACCCGCCGACATCGACGAGCTCGCCGCGGCACTCGCCGAGGCGACGGGCGGCTGATCGGCGACGGACAAGGCGCGATGATCGACGACTTCAGGACACGGGCGGCGCTCGAGCGGGTCGCCGCGACGCACGGCCTTGACGAGGCGCAGACCGAAGCACTCGGCGACTACGTTCAGTTGCTGCTGGGCTGGCGCCGCGCCAATGTGACCGGGCTCACCGACCCTGTCGCCGTGGTCGACACGCTCATCGGCGACTCCCTTGCCCTCTTGAAGGTGCCGCAGTTGCGCGAGCGCGAGGAGGGCGCCTGGCTGGACCTCGGCGCCGGCGCCGGTATCCCCGGCATCCCGCTGGCCGTCGCACTGCCGGCCGTCCGGATCACGCTCCTCGATGCCGTCGCCAAGAAGTGCGCCTTTCTGGAGGAGGCCGTGGCCGCGAGCGGTCTGAACCAGCGCGCGCAGGTGATGTGCGCCCGCAGCGAGCACTATGCGGCCGCGAGCTCACCGGGCCGGGAAGCCCACTGCGTGGTGCTGGCCCGCGCCGTCGCCGAGCTGTCCGTGCTGGTGGAGCTCGCCGCCCCGCTGCTCGCCGACGACGGTGTGCTCCTGGCGAGCAAGACCCGGCCGGCGCTCGAGAAGGAAAGCGAGGCCGCCGTGGTGGCGGGTGAGCGCTGCGGCTTGACGCCGGAGCCGTCCGTCCCGCTCTCGGCGTCGCCGCTGGACGACGCCGTCTGTGCCGTGTTCCGCAAGACGGCCCCGGCGGGCGACTGGCTTCCGCGGCGCGAAGGCGTCGCCGCCAGGCGGCCGCTCGGCGTCTGAGTCCAGCCTCCGGCGGCGGCCGGATCCGGCGTCATCTCTGCTAGTATCGGTGCCCCGCGAAAGGAGCCCGGTGACCCGCGTCATCGCCGTGACCAACCAGAAGGGCGGGGTCGGCAAGACCACCACCGCCGTCAACCTCGCCGCGTGTCTCGCCGAGGCTGACTTCGACGTGCTCCTGCTGGACATGGACCCTCAGGCCAACGCCTCCGCCGGGCTCGGCGTCCGTGCCGGGGACCCACGCCTCACGAGCTACGGCATCCTGGGCGGGGCCGCGGGCATCGGCGAGGCGACGGTGGCCACGGCCCTCGACCACCTCTCGGTCGTGCCGGCTTGCCCCGACCTCGCCGGCGCCGTGGTCGAGCTGGCGAACGCCGACGGCAACGAGTTCGTCCTCGAATACGCGCTGGCGGGCCACGTGGATTCCTACGACTATGTCTTCATCGACTGCCCCCCATCGCTTGGGGTCCTCACCATCAACGCGCTGGTCGCGGCTCGTGAGGTGCTCATCCCGGTGCAGTCCGAGTACTACGCCCTGGAGGGACTCGCGGCGCTGCTCGAGACCATCGCTCTGGTGCAGGAGCATCTGAATCCCGGGCTCGCGATCCTCGGCGTCGTGGTGACCATGTACGACGGCCGTACGCGGCTCGGCCGGGAGGTGGCCGGCGAAGTGCGGGAGCACCTCGGAGAGCACGTCTTCCAGACCATCGTCCCGCGCAACGTCAGGCTCAGCGAAGCCCCCAGCCACGGGCTGCCGATCTCGCGCTACGACCCGACCTGCGCCGGCAGCGACGCATACTTCGATCTCGCCAAGGAGGTCGTTTCTCGTGACTGACCCACGCGATCCCGGCGCACAGCCACAGCGGCCTCAATCGGGCCGGCCGTCCGGCGGCAAGAAGGCGCTGGGCAAGGGCCTCGGGGCGCTCATCGGCGAGAGCCGGGCCGCGCTCGGCCGATCCGGCGCCGCGCCGGCGCTCGGCGAGGGCAGGCTGCGGGAGCTGCCGCTGGCCGACGTCAGCGTCAACCGGCGGCAGCCGCGGCGGACGTTCCAGGACGACGAACTGCAGGAGCTGGCCGCCTCGATCAAGGCGCTCGGCGTGGTGCAGCCTGTCGTGGTGCGGCCGCTGCACGCGGGGGAGCCGGCCGCCGAAGGCGGGCCGGCGGCCACGGGCGTGCGCTTCGAGCTGATCGCCGGCGAGCGCCGCTTGCGCGCCGCCAAACTCGCCGGCCTCGAGTACATCCCGGCGCTCGTGCGGCCGGCCGACGAGATCTCTTCGCTCGAGATCGCGCTGGCCGAGAACGTCGCCCGCGAGGACCTCAACGCCGTCGAGGAGGCGCTCGCGTACGCGGCCTTGGTCGATGAGTTCGGCCTCACGCACGAGCGCATCGCGGAGCTGGTCGGGCGCAGCCGCGTCGCAGTCACCAACCTGCTGCGTCTGCTCGACCTGCCCGACGAGGTGCAGTCGATGCTCGAACGCGGCGATCTCACGGAAGGCCACGGGCGCGCGTTGCTGGCGCTGCCGGACCACGGTGAGCGTCGCCGGGTGGCGCGCCTCGCGGTGACCGAAGGTCTCACCGTGCGCCAGGTCGAGGCGCTGGTGCGCCAGCTGGGGGAGGCCGGCCCGGACGTGGCCACGCCTGCGGCGCGGCCGGCTGCCGGCCCGGACTACACGGAGCTCGCCGACGAGCTCTACGGCGTGTTCGAGGCGCCGGTGCGCATCCGCAGCGGCAAGCGCGGCGGGTCCATCCAGATCGGCTTCAAGGATGCCGCCGAGCTGCGGCGCCTCATGGAGCTGCTGCGCTCGCTGGGCTGACGCCCGGCTCGCGCCCTAGAGCGTCCCGCTGTCCGGCGCGAGCGTCGCGGGCGGCGTCGGCGTGGGGAACGTCGTCGGCGGCGTCGTCGGTGCCGCCGTCGGCGGTGGGGTCGCCTCGGGCGTGAGCGTCACGCCCGGCACAGGCGTGGTGGTGGGAGCGGCCGTCACCCCAGGTGTGGGCGTCGCGCCCGGAAGGGGCGCCGCGCCGCTCGGCGCCGTCTCGCCGGCCGGCACGTAGACGACGGTGCCGTCGGCGAGCTTGTAGAACGAGCCGATGAGCGTGCCCATCCCTTCCACCTGCGCGCCGGACTGCATGTCGAGCTTGGTGATCTTGTTGCCCTCTTTGACGATCACCTGCATCTCGGGCGTGCCTGGGTTGGTGACGATCGTCATGTTCTTGCTGGTGAGCAGCCCGGTGACGCCCGCCGCCGACAGCGCAGCTACCAGGAAGCCGACGGCCAGGACGATGGCCACGTCGAAGAGGTTGACGATTCCATCGAGAGGGTCGCCGTTGCGATCGGCGGTGCCGACCCTGCGGCGGCGCATGTAGCGCAGCCCGTTCTCCGGCGCGCCCATGACGGTGCCGAGGTTCTGGAGCTTGGAATGGTCGTCGTTCGACGGCATGGCCGCTCAGCGACGACGCAAGGGACCGCCGGCGCCCCGCGGCTTGGGATCGTCTGTGCCTTCGGGGTCGATGGGGCCGAGATCGGCGAAGGGGTCGTCGTCCCGGCTCCAATCCATGGTGGGATCGTCGAACGTGAGGCTGTCTCCTGCGTCCGTGTGTCCGGAGGCGCTCTTCTCGGCGGCCGCAGCCGGCACGGGCGCCTTGGCGCCGCCGCCGTTGCCGCCGGCCGGCGCACCGACCACCGGGAGCAATGGCTCGTCCGGCGTCTCCTGCAGCGTCACGACCATCGTGCGCTCGGCGTCCTCTTCTGCGATCTCGTAGTCGATGGGCTCCTCGGTGTCCCAGACGCCTGTCTTCGAGAGCCGGCGCCCGGACCGCAGCCGGACGTCCGAACCCTCGAGCAGCTCGAGCAGGTACTCCATGTCGGAGATGTCCTGCGAGTACAGGCGGTCGCGGACGATGCTGACCAGGAACGCGAGGCCGCCGATGAGCAGGCCGATGACGGTGACGGAGAACGCGGTGACGAGGTTGTCGGACAGTTGCTGCACGTTGCCGCTGGCCAGGCCGATGAGCGCCGGGGCCAGCGGGATCAGGGTGCCCATGAGACCCAGCATGGGGCCGATGCGCACCAGGATCCGCGTCCGTTCGAGCCGCTTGATCGTGTAGAACTCGTACTCCTGGAGCAGCTTGAGCGGCTTCGCCGCGAGCCGTTCCGTCTGGTAGTTGCGGATCAGGTCGTAGAGAAAGCGGACGACGACCAGCGAATAGTTGTTCTCCTGCAGGTAGCGATACGCGGTGCGAGGCTTTCCGTCACGGAACGCCTTGCGTGCGCGAAGGGCGCGGACCTCGAGCGCGTCGAGGTCGCGGTAGCGGAACCGCAGCCACAGCTCGTACAGCAGCACGCCGAGTTCGATGAGCACCCACACGAGGCACAGGATCGCGGCGATGAGCACTGGCCACAGGAGGATCCTGGCGATGTCGTAGATGAGCTGCTGGAGGTTGTTCACCCGGGGCTCATTTCCGCGGCGACGGCCGGGTCAGGTCCTTGGATCGGGCAAGTGTCTGCTTGAAGCGCTCCCAGGCGCTGCCGCCACCGGCCAGGACGGTGCCCTGGCTGGCGGTGCCGAGGACCTCTTCGCGACGGTTCAGGAGGAGGTAGGAGATGACGGCGCCGATCGGAAGCATGGCGAGCAGCGTACCACCCACGAAGCCGGCGGCACTACCCCCGCCTCCGCCGCCTCCCGCGCCTGCAGGACTGGCCGATGTGCTGGGCGACGGGATGGGCGAGCCGGTGACCAGGGGGCTCGCCGCCGCCGACGGGCTGTCGTACGGATACGGCGTGATCGTCTCGTACGGCGTCGGCGTCGGCGTGGTGTACGGCGTGGGGGTCGTCGTGTGCGTCGGGTTCACGGTGGGATACACCGTCGGGTAGTACGTCGGGCGCGTCGTCGGGTAGTACGTCGGGCGCGTCGTCGGGGTGTGCGTGGGAATCGGCGTGGGCACGGCGACGACGAACGTGCGCTTGATGATCTTGGTGTTGCCGGCTTGGTCACGCAGTTGGATCTCGTAGGTGTGGTCGCCGTTGGGTACGTTCTTGAGTTGCAGGTGCATCCCGTACCTGCCGATGTCGGCCGCTCCGCTGCGGTTCTTGTTGTCGACGTACAGGCGGCAGGCGGACGGCTTGATGCCGGTGCCTCCCTTGTGATCCGTGTACGTCGCCCGGATCAGGACGATGTGGGTCTTGTACTTGGTGCCGTTCTTGGGCGAGAGGGTGTTGAACGCGGGGCGGAACCGGAAGGACTTGAGGGCCGACGGTATCGTCTTCGGGTACTTCGTGAAGGTCTGGGAGACAACGTTCTGGGCGACCAGCGCCCAGCTCGTGGTGCCGATCAGGCCGAGTCGCTGATCGGCCTGCCGGTACGAGCCGTTGGCTTGGATGAGGGCGTTGAGGGCGGTGTACGGATTCTTCGTGCCCTTGTTCCAGTCCTTGAGATCGCCGTCCAGCGTGATGATCGCCTGGATGGCCGCCGACGTTGCGTCTGTCTGCGTGCTCCCGGTCTGGCTCGCGTACGCGAATCCGCCGACGTCGTTCTGGTGTGTCTTCAGGAAGGTCCGGGCGAGATCCTGGTGTGTCGAGTCCCAACCGGCCGAGTCGGGGGCCTTGGAGAGCGCTTGAATCGCCAGCGCTGTGTCCACCACGTTGGCGGCCTGTCCCTTCACGCTGCTGGAGAAACCTGCGCTTCCATCGGCAGGGTCGTTCTGTTGCGATGCCAGCCACGACTCGGCGGCGACGAAGTTCGCATTCGAACTGGGGGCGTCCAAGAGGCTGTACATGGCGAGGATCGCCCACGCCGTCGTATGGATGGCGTCGTTCAGGTCGATGGCCGCGAACGCCCCGTTGTTGGGCCCGCCAGACATGTCCTGATACTTCTTCAACTCGGTGAAGAGATTGATGCTCTTGCTGCCGGCGGTCGCGGTCTGATTGCTGTTTCTCGAGGCGACGTAGGCCATGATGAGGCGCGAGTAGTAGATGGGTGCGTTCTCGACGCCGTTGCTCGCTCCGGCGACGAGGTCGGAGCTCTGCAGGTACATGAAGGGACTCTTGCCGTTGACTCTCCAGGCGCTCGAACCCTGTCGCTCGCGCTTGGCGATCATGCCAAGCATGGCCCAGGCCGTGTTCTCGGGCGTGGAGAAGCCCCCGCTGTCCGTCTGCCGTGAGTGCAGGTAGTCGAAAGCGTGCGTCGTATATTTGGTGCGTGGGTCGCTGGCTCTCCTGGAGGCGACGACGCTCGCCGCGAACGACGCCGCGAGGAGCGCGGCGACCGCGAGAGCGAGCCAGATTTTCCTGCTCATGAGCATGGCCTCCCATGCTACCAAGCGCTCTGCCCCCCCGCCAGCGTACGCTTTGGGCTGCCGCGCGTCCGGATGCGGGCTTGCCGGAGAGACGCGCGCGTCACAGCGCGCGTTCGCCGGCGCCCGGGCGGAGGGCCGTCACACCGGTACATCCGTCTAGACGGCTCTCTTTTGCGGGGCACCTGCAGTCGATATCTGAGCTATGACCCCCCCGTCCACAGCAGATGGCGACCCTCGCGAGAACGGTGAGCTCGAGTTCTTCGGGGTGAAGCTCAAGGTGAAGAATCTCCGCCTCGCGGCGTTGCTGAACAGCAGCGTCAACGAGGACGTGCAGGTGATCGGCGCGCGCGCACGAGAGGCCTTCTCCGGCGCCGACGACGCGCGCGCCGAGCGCGAGGTCGAGGAGCGCGTCCTGCACGCCGACGACTCGGTGCGCATCCGCCTGGACGGGGTCGAGGACGTCTGAGAGAGGGATGCGGCGCTTGCCGCAGTCCCTCGCCGCCTTCGTCGCCACCCGCGACGATGTATCCTAGTGAGCCGAATGGACGGCCTCCTCTCACTCGTCATCCCCGTGTACAACGAGGCGGACAGCCTCGAACCGCTCGTCGCCGAGATCGACGAGGCGCTTGCGACGTACGGCAGCCCCTACGAGATCGTCTTCGTGGACGACGGGTCGAACGACGGGTCGTACGCGGTCATGAAGGGGCTCGCCGAAGCTCGTGACGACGTGCGCGTCGTCAAGCTGAGGCGCAACTTCGGCAAGGCGGCGGCCCTCTCGCACGGCTTCCTGGTCGCTCGCGGCGACTACATCGTCACCATGGACGGCGATCGCCAGGACGATCCGGCCGAGATCGCCAACCTCACGGCGCCGCTGGCGGAGGGCTACGACCTCGTCTCCGGCTGGAAGCAACGCCGCCAGGATCCCCTCAACAAGACGCTGCCGTCGCGCTTCTTCAACTGGACGGTGCGCAAGGCGTCCGGGATCCCGCTGCATGACTTCAACTGCGGCCTCAAGGCCTACAAGCGCGAAGTGACCGACACGATCTTCATCTACGGCGAGCTGCACCGGTACATCCCGGTGGTCGCCGCGCAGGCGGGCTTCCAGGTGACCGAGGTCAAGGTCAGCCACCGTCGCCGTACAGCCGGGCGGTCCAAGTACGGGTGGCAGCGATACATGCGCGGCTACCTCGACCTGCTCACGGTCATGTTCCTCGGCCGCTACCAGCACCGGCCCCAGCACCTGTTCGGCGGGATGGGCACGCTGCTCATCTTCATCGGCGTGCTCGTCGAGCTGTATCTCACCATCGACAAGCTCGTGTTCGGCCACCCCATCGGGCAGCGTCCGTTGCTGCTTCTCGGGGCGCTCGCGATCATCGTCGGCGTACAGCTGCTCAGCCTGGGGCTCATCGGCGAGCTCATCGCCAACTCGCGCGCCCGCGGCGGTCCCGACCCCGACCAGGTGGCCGTCGTCATCGAGCCCGCGCAGCACGCGTCCGCGCCGGCCGTCGACGAGGGCGACGCCGCCGCGTCGCAGGGCGTCCCCGGAGCCGCCGTTCAGCCGTGACCCGGGCCGTCGCGTACTTCGGGACGTACGAGCCGGACTATCCCCGCAACGCCGTGCTCATCGCGGGTCTCCGAGAGCGGGGCATCGAGGTCTTCGAGTTCCGGGCCGCGCTGCCGCGCATGACCGCGGCCGAGATGGCCGGTGGGCGGGGCGCCGCGCGGCTCGCCGCCGGGGTCGCGGCGGCGCACGTGCGGCTGTTCGCGCAGCACCGCAGCGGTCTCGCGGTCGACGCGGTCATCGTCGGGTACCCGGGCCACTTCCTGGTGCCGTTCGGGCGGCTCCTTGCGGCCTTCCGCCACGCCCCGCTTGTGTTCGACCCGCTGGTCTCCCTGCTGGACACCTTCGCGGGCGACCGCGGGCTGGTGCGCAGCGGTGGCGCCAAAGCCACCGCCGTCCGGGCGGTGGACGAAGTCGCCTTCCGCCTGCCGCGGCTGGTCCTCGCCGACACCTGGGCGCACGCCGCGTACTACCAGGAGGCGTTCGGGCTGGCGCGCGACCGCGTCGCGGTGGTGCCCGTGGGCGCGCTGCCGGAGACCCGTGCGGACGGTGCGGCGAGGACGCTCGCTCGCGGCGAGCCCCTGACCGTGCTGCAGTACGGCAAGTGGAGCCCGATGCACGGCGCCGAGGTCGTGCTGGCGGCGGCCGAGCTGCTGCGCGCCGAGTCGTTCCGCTTCGTGCTCATCGGCGAGGGGCAGCTCTCGGCCGAACTGCGCGGCATCATCGCGGCGCGCGGGCTCACGAACGTCGAGTGGCTGGGCGAACTGCCGGCCGCGGAGCTGCGCGCGCACACGCTGGCCGCCGACGTCTGCCTCGGCGTGTTCGGCGGCTCCGAGAAGGCTGCGCGCGTGGTGCCCAACAAGGTCTTCGACGCTCTCGCCTGCGGCCGACCCGTCGTGACGGCCGGCAGCGACGGCGCGCGCGAGTGGCTTTGCGACGGCGACACGGCGCTGCTGACGCCCGCCGGCGACGCGGCGGCCCTTGCGGCCGCCCTCCGCCGGCTGCTCGACGAGCGGGAGCGCGCCCGACTCGGCGAGTCGGGGCTCGGCCTCTACCGGCGGGCGTTCACGCCGCTGGCCGTGGCCGGCGAGCTGCTCGCCGCTCTGGAGCGGGTGTGACCGCCGTCGACGGGACGACGAGTCCGCGCCCGGAGGGCGCGCAGATCCCGGAGGACGCGTCGCAGAATCCGGCGAGCGCGACTCCGGACGGCGCGGCGCCGCGGCCGCCCTCGCGCCGGCGCCGCATCGTCCTGCGCATCGTGCAGGCGGTCATCGTGGCGGCGACGGTGTACTTCCTCGCCGCCTATCTGGTCCGCTCGTGGGGCAGCATCGAGAGCTTCGACTGGGAGTTCAATGCCGGCTGGCTCGCCGCCTCCGGCGCCGCCTTCCTCCTCTTCTACTTCGCCCAGGCGTGGTTCTGGTGGCTGCTCCTGCGCGGGTGCGGCGCCAGCAGCCCGTTCTGGCCGGCCGCGTCGGTGTGGGGCAAGTCGATCCTCGCGCGCTACGTGCCCGGCAACGTCTTCATGTTCGTGGGGCGCGCCTGGATGAGCCACTCCAAGGGTCTCGCCATCGAGCGGGTGACCGCGGCGATGGTGTACGAACAGGCGCTCGGTGTGTGCGCCGCGCTCCTCTCGATGGCCGTGCTCTTCCCCTTCTGGGAGTACAAGCCCGGGCTCACGGCCCTGAGCCTGCTGGCGATCCCGGTGCTGGTCGCCCTCATGCACCCGCGGGTGTTCGGACCGCTGGCCGGGCGGGCGCTCCGCCTGCTGCACCGCCCGCCGCTCGAGGTGACACTCGGCTTCGGCGCCGTGCTCGGCATCCTTTGCCTGTTCACCGTCGACTGGCTCATCGCGGGGACCGGCGCCTGGCTGCTCGCCCGGGCCATCACCGGCCTCGGTGTCGATGCGCTGCCGCTGGTGATCGTCGCCAACGCCCTCGCCTACGTGGCCGGCATGATCGCGTTCTTCATCCCCAGCGGGATCGGGGTGCGTGAGGCCGTCCTCACCGCCTCCCTCTCCAAGGAGCTGCCCGCCGGCGTCGCCCTCACCTGGGCGCTGCTGCTGCGCGTCTGGGTGACGGTGGTGGAGCTGGTGTTCGTCGGGCTCGTCGTCGGCATCGATGTGCTGGTGCGCCGGAGGAGCGAGACGTGAGCCGGCAGGAGCGGAGGAGGGGCGGGAGGAGCGCGAAGGGCGCGGCGCCGAAGGCGGCCCGCGCCGGCACGCTCGCGCTCGGCCCGATCGAGGAGCTCGACGCCGAGCGTATGAAGACCATGTTCCGCCGCCGTGCCCTCTACGTGATCGGCGGCGCCATCGCGTTCGCGGTGATCTACGCCCTGCTCTCGTGGCTCAAGTACAGGGCCTACATGGACGCCCGCTACGACCTCGGCAACATGGTCCAGGCCGTGTACAACACCGCGCACGGCCACTTCCTGGAGATCACGAGCGGCGACCTGAAGCCGCGGCAGATGTCGCGGCTCGGCTCGCACGTCGACCCGATCCTCGCGCTGTTCGCGCTGCCCTGGCTCGTGTGGCCGAGCCCGGTGATGCTCCTCGTCGCGCAAGCGGTGATCGTCGCGACCGGCGCGTGGCCGGCCTACCGGCTGGGCACGCGCGCCACACGCGACCCGAGCGCAGGCGCCCTTCTCGCCGCGGCCTACCTGCTCTACCCTGCGCTCGGCTTCCTCGTCCTCAACGAGTTCCACCCGGTCGCTCTGGCGACGCCGCTGCTGCTCTGGGCGTTCCTCTACATGGACGAGGACCGGTGGGTGCGGGCGGCGGTCTTCCTCCTGCTCGCCGCCGCCTGCAAGGAGACCGTGCCGCTGGTGATCGCCTTCATGGGCGTGTACTTCGCGCTGCGCAAGCGATCGCTGTGGCCGCTCATCGTCGCGGCGCTCGGCGCCGCCGTGTTCGCGGTGGACGTCTGGGTGGTGATCCCGCACTTCAACGGGGACCAGAGCACCTTCATCGCCCGCTATGGCGACTACGGCAACGGCGCCGGGCAGGTGGCCAAGAACGCCGTGCTGCATCCGGGCCAGACGGTGAGCGACCTCTTCTCCGAGTCCAACCTCCGCTACTTGCTGGCGCTGCTGTGGCCGTTCGGGTTCACGTCGCTGCTCAGCCCGCTGACGGCTCTCATCGCGCTCCCCGAGTACGCCCTCAACGCCCTCTCGGCGACGGTGTTCCAGCGCCGCATCGAGTTCCACTACACGGCGCTGGAGATCCCCTTCTTGTACGCCGCCGCCGTGCTCGGCGTCATGCGCCTGTGGCGCTGGCTCGGCGGCGGCTTCCGCAAGGCGGAGAAGCTGATGAAGGGCCAGCGCGTGCAGCGCGTCACGCTGGCTCTCCTCGTGCTGCTCTGCGCGCTGGCGGGCAACTACTTCCTCGGGCCGCTTCCCTTCTCTTTGCCGGGAGCCGCCTACAGCGGCAGGGACTACGCGAAGACCGCGCACGACGTGGCGCTCGACGAGGCGGTCGCGATGATCCCGCCGAACGCCGTCATCTCGGCCAACAACAACGCGGGCGCCCAGTTGGCGGCCCGGCGTGTGGCGTACATCTTCCCGTACTTCGCCAAGGCGGACTGGGTGATCGTCGATCAGAAGCACCCGTTCTTCTACGACAAGGAGAACGCGCAGATGCATTCGCTCGCCCTCGGCCGGCTGGTGCTGGACCCCAACTTCCAGTCGGTGTTCGCCAAGGACGGCGTCTTCGTGTTCAAACGCGTCGGCGCCGCCGGTGGAACTCAGGCGCCCGGCGCCGCGGCGCCGTCGCCCGGAGCGACTCCGTCGCCGGGCGTGTCCGCGGCCCCCTGAGCGGCGCCGCGGGCCTCAGGCCACCCAGCTGAACACGGCGAACTTCGCCGTGAACCCGATCAGCAGCAGCACCCCGGCCACCACCACCACCTTGTGCGCCCGTGGCCGGTCGCGCGTGTACAGCGCGAGGGCCACGTACAGCGGGAAGACGGTGAGCGTGAACCGCGGGTACGACATCAGCGGTACGAACTTGCTCGGGAAGAACAGCGGGTACGCGAGCGCCGCCAGCGCGTACCAGGAGTAGGCGCGGGGAAGCCGCCGCGCCCCGTACCACAGGAGCAGCGCGGCGCCGACGAGGAACAGCAGGTTGAGGATATTGGTGCCCAGCGTGCTGTACTCGGACCCAGGCCTGGGCACCTCCCAGAAGAGCCGGTAGTACTCGGCCGACACGATCTTGCGCAGGCCCCAGACGGTGGCGACGATGGCCCGGGTCACGGTGTAGTTGGGCGCCCCGATGCCACGCTCCCACTGCGCCTGCGCCGTCGAGAAGGCCAGGGGCTTGCCGAACGCGAGCGCGAGGTAGGTCATCCAGACGAGCAGCCCCTCGACGACCATCAGCAGGTTGGCGACGTGGGAGTCGGTCTTCCGGAGCTTCCAGCCGCGACCTTGATAGTAGTAGTAGGCCATCGGGATGAGCAGGAGGACGCCGGTGCTGCGCGTGAGCGTCGCCAGCAGGCCCATGATGCCCGCGAGTCGCCAGCGGCCTTCGCGGGCGAACACGAAGCAGGCCAGCGACAGCAGCAGGAACAGCGACTCGGTGTACACGGCCTGGAGGAAGAACGAGAGTGGCCCGATGGCCAGGTAGATCACGGCGCGGCTGGCCAGCGAGTCGTCGAAGTCCCGGCGCACGAGGCGGTAGAGCAGCCACACGCAGCCGGCGTAGCAGAGCAGCGAGATGACGATGCCGCTGACGAGCAGGTTGCCGTCCAGCAGCACGCCGACGTACCGCAGCATCATCGGGAAGAGCGGGAAGAAGGCGGTGCTGCCGTCGCCGTCGGCGTAGCCGCTGGTGGCGATCTTGATGTACCAGACGCCGTCCCAGTGCGCCCACGGATTGAAGAACGAGCCGAGCCAGCCGGTGAAGACCTCGGCGCGGACCGGGAAGCGCCAGCCGACGGGCAGGCCGTGCACGCCGATGAGGGCTGCGGCGGCGAAGGCCACCGCGAAGATGAGGACGCGGCTGCCCACGGCGACGACGACGGCCCGCGTGAGCGGGCGGCTCGTCGCTCCGGCGGGGGTGTCCAGCGCGTCGACTGCGCCGGAGGCCGTCTCCGCGCCGCCTGCGATGTCCGTGCCGGCGCCCGGCGGCTCATCGACGCCCGTCGGCAGTCCGTCCCCGGCGGCTCCCGGCAGGTCAGTCGCCTCCATAGGCCTTCTCCTCGCCGATGAGGCCGTCGCCGCGGAGGCGGCTGAGGAGGGCGATGCGCAGGTCGCTCGCCAGCTCGCGCCGTCGCAGCGGGTCGGGGCAGCAGGCGTGCAGCCGAAGACGGATGCCTCCGCAGACGGTCGCCTTGAACCAGTCCGTCTCGTAGAACGCCGTGGCGACGAGGGTCATCCGCGTTCTCCGCGGGCGGAGTGGGTCACGGCGCCGGGCTGGGGGTGGTCGTATCGCCCGGTTGCGGTGCGAGTTCGGCCGGCGTCAGGTCGTCGCGGATGTCGTAGAGCACCCGGCCCGACCTGTAGTCCAGCAGTGCGACGATGGTGTCACCGCTGTCGGTGATCGTGTCCACGACGCCCTGCACCTGCCAGATGAAGCGGTAGCTGGGCACGACCGTGCTGGTGAGGGTGCGGCCGTCGATCGCGTGAGTGAACGTGTAGGGCTGCTTGCGCTTGACGAAGAGGAGTTGCACCTCACGGGGATCGACGGCTGTGCCCTTGAACAGCCAGTCGGCCTTGCGCAGGGCCATCCCGGATGTCTTGAGCGCGGAGTTGCCCGGCACGGCGAGGGCGGCGTACGCGAAGCTCCAGCCGCGCCACGGTCTGGTGAGGAACTGGCCGCGCTGCTCCGGCGCCGTATAGCGGAACGCCACAAACGCGGGCAGCACGAAGATGACGAGCGCCGCAACGACGATCGCCACGGCGAGGAAGCGCTTGTCGCGGAAGCGGATCATGCTCGGGCCACGAGAGCATCCTCGCGGGCCGCAGGCGGACGTGTCAAACGGGAGCCGATGTGGCAGCCACCGTCCCGTCCTCCACGATGTCCGTGTGAGCGAACACCGCCCGCGCCGCATCGCGCATCGGCGGGTACGACGGCTCGCCGGCCAGAGGGTTGAGGTGGACGAGAATGAGGCGGCCGACGCCCGCCTGCGCGGCGAGCCCGGCGACGGCCGTCGCCTCGCTGTGCGCGGCATAGCCGGGGCGCAGCTCCTCCGGCACGGCGGCCAGCGCCGGGTCGCCGGCCCAGTACCACGCCTCGTGCAGCCACAGTCCGGCGCCTTCGGCGAACGCCACCGCGTCGGGGTCCGGCGACGTATCGGTGGCGATCACGAGCTCGTCGTCCAGCCGGAACGACACGCTGGTGTCGGTGTGACGCTGCGGGCGGAGGCGGACGACATGACCGGCCACCTCGTTCTCGCCGCCTGCCAGGGGCTGCACGCGCACCGCCTTCATGTCCGCGAGGTCGACGGGGTTGTAGGGCCGCCGCACCAGCCCGGCCATGGCGGCCAGCGGGTCCACGCCGGTGAGCACTTCGGCGGGCGGGTGGATGATGACGTCGTGGCCCGCCAGCACGCCGGAGAGATAGGCGAGCCCGCAGACGTGGTCGAGGTGGTAATGGCTGAGGAAGAGGTGCACCTCGCCGGCGCCCTCGAGCAGGCCGGCATGCTCCGGGTCAAGCAGCCTGCGCAGGCCCGTGCCGGCGTCGAACACCAGCAGGGTCGAGCCCGAGCGCACGGCAAAACAGGTGGTCTCTCGTGCCCCACGGGGCATCCAGCCCAACGTGCCGAGCAACGTCACGTCCATGCGTTCTCACCTCCGTCGTCGTCGGCCTGCCAACGAGTGTGTACTTTTCGGGCCGACGGTACAATGTCATTGGACGGCGCCTGCACGTGGGGACGCCGTGGCGGCCAGGGAGCCAGGTGTGGATCCCACGCGCGACATCAGGACGGCCGATCTCTCACTGGGCGAGGAAGCCCGGGACCTCTGGGAACCCGCTCTCCCTCATCTTGCGGCAGCGCTCGCCGGTGACGAGACCCTGTTCCTCGACGCTCTCGAATCCGCCGCTCGCGGCTCCGGCCTCACCCAGAACGTGCCCGTGACCGACCTGCTCGACGCGTACATCCGTGGGAGCGACGCGGTCCGCGAGAAGCTGCTCGAGGGCGGCGGCGGCGCCGAATCCGCCCGCCGCCTCACGGCTCTGGACAATCTCGCCCTGACGCGCATCGCCGGCGGGTACTCGGGCGGGCTCGAGGAGACCATCGAGCGACTGCAGCGCCTGGCGGAGGAATCGTCGCCGCTCGATGTGGACAGCGGCGCGATCAAGCCTGGCGAGTTCGGTGGCCGCCTCTCGCTGGAGGTGGAGCGGTGCCAGCGCATGGACCTGCCGCTGGGACTGCTGGAACTGGCCGTCGACAGCCGCGAGGAGGAGCGGCGCGCGGCCGGCAGGCCTTCACGCGCCGACCTGCACCAGATCGGAGACTGCCTGCGCGAGAACCTGCGGCGCTACGACAGCGTGGGTCTCACGGACGACGGCGCTTTCGTGCTCGTGCTCCCGGACATCAGCCGTCGCGGTCTCGCGGGGGCGGCGGAGCGCCTGCGTCGCGAGATCGGGTCCTGCGGCGGCCATGGCGATCCACCGGAACTGACCTTCGCGCTCGCGCACTACGACTTCATGGACGTGAACGCGCAGGAGATGCTCGCGCTGCTCGGGCACAGCATGCACCACGCACGTGAGGCCCATCAGCCCATCGCGTGGGCGTGACCGTCAGTCGGTGACGGGGCGGCCCAGCGCCTCGGCCGCCCGCCGCACCATCTCCCGCTCGTTGGGATAGGTCATCAGACGCAGCGCCTGGCGCAGCCGGACCCACTTCGCGTCGCTCACTTCGTGGTCGTGCCGCGACGTGTCGCCTCCGGTGGCCCGTACGAGGAAGTAGTGCACGGTCTTGTGGATGCGCCCGCCCTGCTCGCGCGAGTAGAAGGTGTAGTCGATCGAGCCCAGCTCCTGTTCGACGACCCCAACGAGGCCGGTCTCCTCCGCCACCTCGCGCAGGGCGGTCTGGGGCAGGGTCTCCCCCTCCTCGACGCCGCCCTTTGGCAGCCCCCACACCGAGCGTCCGGTGGGGCGGATAAGGCACACTTCGACACCGCCGTCCGTGCGGACGACGACACCACCAGCGGATGTGCGTTCGAGTTGGCCAGGCATGCTCATCGTTGTCCGCCCTCAGGGACGGGCTCGGTTCCGCGTAGTATACGTTCGAACGGCGCTTCTCGGGGAGGGGTCACTGGTGTTCGCGGCGCTTGGGCGGTCCGTCTATCGCCACCGCAGGCTGATCGTCGTGCTCTGGTCGGCCGTGTTCATCGCCGGCCTCGTCGCCAGCCTGAGCGTCGCCGCGCAGCTCAAGGGCGGCGGCTTCACCAATCCTGCCTCCCCCTCCCAGCAGGGCCAGCGGCAGATGCAGGAGCGTCTCGGCTTCGGCCCGGCCAGCCTGACGATCGTCTTCGCCAGCGACGAGCTCTCGGCGCGCAGCCCGGCCTTCCAGGCGCAGGTGAGCGATGCTCTCTCCGGTGTGGAGGACGCCGGCCTCAAGGGCCTCACCGGCGTCCGCACCGCACAGACCACGGGCGACGCGAGCTTCATCGCCCGCGACGGCACGGCGACGTTCGCCGTCCTCGAGTTCGACGGCACGAGCGAGCAGGTCCAGGCGCAGATCCCGGCGCTGCGCCGGGCGCTCAGGCCGACGGAGCTCACGACCTACCTGACGGGCGACCCGGCCGTCTACGCGGAGCTCGAGCAGCGCTCCAGCGAGGACCTGCGCAAGGCGGAGAGTTACACGATCCCCGTGGCGATCCTCGTGCTCGTGCTCATCTTCGGGACGCTGGTGGCCGCCGCCCTGCCCGTCATCGGCGGCGGCATGGCCGTCACCGTCACCCTGGGCCTCTTCTGGCTGCTCGCCCAGGTCCTGGACATCTCCGTGTTCGCTCTGAACGTGGCGACGTTGCTCGGGCTCGCCGTCGGCATCGACTACGCGCTCTTCATGGTCGGCCGGTTCCGCGAGGAGCTCGCCGCCGGCCACACGGTGGCCGAGTCGGTGGAGACGACGGTCGCCACCGCCGGCCGCTCCATCTTCTTCAGCGGCCTCACCGTCGTCGTCGGGCTGCTCGGCCTCATGATCATCCCGTACATGTCCATGCGCTCGATGGGGCTGGGCGGCGCGCTCGTGGTGCTCGTCAGCGTCTTCGCCGCCCTGACGCTCCTGCCGGCGCTGCTGGGCCTGCTCGGTCCGCGGGTGGACTCGCTGCGCGTCATCGGGCGCAAGAGCGGCGGTGAGGTGTTCTGGCGCCGCTGGAGCGACTGGGTCATGCGCCACCCGATCCCCGTCCTCATCGGCACGATCGCGCTGGTCGTCGTGTTCGCGTGGCCGGTGCTGCGCATCCAGTCCGACATCCCCGGTGCGACGGCCCTGCCGCCGGACTCCGAGTCGCGGCAGGGCTACGACCTGCTGCTGCAGCGCTTCGACGCGGCCGCACTCTCGCCGATCGAGGTGCTCGTGACCTGGGACGGCGCGCAGGACCCGTTCGCGCCGGCGAACCTGAGGCGCCTGTACGACTACGGAAGGGCGCTCGAGGCGACTCCCGGCGTGGACCGCGTCACGAGCATCGTCACCCTGCCGGGCATGGAGTCGGCCGCCGGCGCGGCCGCGTTCTGGAAGGGGGTCGACGCGGCCGCAGCTCCGCGCGCCGAGGCGGCGCCGCAGACGAGCGGGTCCGGACTGCCCGGGCTGATCCAGGGGATGCTCGGCGCCGAGCAGGTCAAGGGCGCGCAGAAGCTCGCCGCCGCGACCACGGCGCCGGGCACGACCCTCTTCCGGGTCGTGCCTGAGGCGCCGCCGACCTCGGAGGAGGCCCAGGCGCTGGCCGTCGACATCCTCCGGGCCGGCGGCCCGCCGGGCACGACCACCTACGTCACCGGCGCCTCCCTCACCGTGTACGACTTCGTCGACGCCATCTACAGCCGGTTCCCCTGGATCATCGCCTTCGTGGTCGGCATCACCGGTCTCGTGCTCTTCCTCATGCTGCGCAGCGTCGTGCTCCCCGTGAAGGCCGTGATCATGAACGTCTGCTCGCTGCTCGCGGGGTACGGGGCGATGGTGTGGATCTTCCAGGAGGGCCACCTGGAGGGGCTCTTCCAGTTCACGGCGACCGGGGCGATCGACGCCGAACTGCCGGTGGTGCTGTTCTGCACCGTCTTCGGCGTCTCGATGGACTACGAGGTGTTTCTCCTCTCGCGCATGCGCGAGGAGTGGGATGCGACGCACGACAACATCCGCGCGGTGAGCTTCGGGCTCGCGCGAACGGGCCGCATCGTGACGAGCGCGGCGCTGATCATCGTCGTCGTGGGGCTGTCGTTCGCGTTCACGTCGATCGTCATCACCAAAGCGATCGGCATCGGGCTCGCCGTGGCCGTGGCGCTGGACGCGACCGTCATCCGCGTGCTCATGGTGCCGGCGGCGATGCGGCTGCTCGGCCGCTGGAACTGGTGGCTGCCGGGCTGGCTGCGGTGGCTGCCGCACATCGAGTAGCGGAGTCCGCCGCCGCGGCGCCCGAGTAGGATGCTCCGGTGAGCAGGCTCGCCGACAACATCGCCGTACTGCGGGAGCCCGAGTTCCGCAAGCTGTTCTTCGGGCAGGCGACGTCCGTCGTCGGCGTCATGTTCACGGTCGTCGCCCTCCCCTTCGCCGTGCTCGAAATCGGCGGCACCGCCACCGACATCGGCATCGTCGAGGCGGCCAACCTGGTGCCGCTGGCCATCTTTCTGCTCATCGGCGGGGTCTGGGCCGACAGGCTGCCCCGGCAGCGGGTGATGCTGGCGGGCGACTTCATCCGCTTCGTGCTCCAGACGCTGACGGCGGCGCTTCTGATCACCGGCGTCGCGCAGGTGTGGCACCTCGCTCTCATCCAGGTCGGCATCGGCGTCTGCGAGGCGTTCTTCCGGCCTGCGGCGATGGGCTTGATGCCGGAGGTGGTGAGCGAGCCGCGTCTTCAGCAGGCCAATGCGCTCAGCAGCCTCGTCATGAGCGCGTCCATCACGCTCGGTGCGGTGTTCGCCGGCTTCCTGGTGGCGGCCGTCGGTCCGGGCTGGGGCATCGGCATCGATGGCCTCACCTACCTCGTGAGTGCCTGGTTCCTCCTGCGCCTGAGGCCGGCGAAGTTCCTCGGCCGGCGGTCGGCGCGCGCGCCGGAGCCGGCCGGACCGGGCCGCGCGCTCGCCGGCGAGGAGGCGGCCGCCGGCGAAGAGACGCGGCCGTCCGGCAGCCAGACCAGCTTCCTGGCCGATCTCGGCGCCGGCTGGCGGGAGTTCACCAGCCACACGTGGCTCTGGGTGATGGTCGCCGGCGTGGCGTTCTTCCTGTTCGCCATCGACGGCCCCATCCAGGTGCTCGGTCCGATCGTCGCGCGCGACGTGTACGACGGAGCGCGCACCTGGGGCTTCACGTCGGCGGCGATGGGTGTCGGGCAGATCGCCGGAGGTCTCCTCAGCCTGCGCTGGCGGCCGCGCCGGCCCATGCTCGTGGTGGCCGCCGGCATGAGTCTCGCGGCCCTGCCCGTCGCGCTGCTCGCGATGCAGGCGCCGGTCTGGACGCTTTACGTTTCACTGGCCGTGATGGGCGTCGAGTGGGGGCTCTACGACCCCTTCTGGATGACGTGCATGCAGCGCGCCGTGGCGCCGGAGATGATCTCGCGCGTGTCCAGCTACGACTACCTGGGCTCGCTGGCGTTCTACCCGGCGGGACTGGCGCTGGCCGGGCCGCTGGCCGACGCGTTCGGGGTGACGACCGTGCTGTGGACCAGCGCCGGCGTCGCGGTGGCGGTGAGCGTCTTCCAGCTCTCCTGGCGAGACGTGCGCTCGCCCAAGGACATGGGGCCGCGGGGCACGGCGTGAGCCGCCGCCCGCCACGGTAAACGGCCCCGGATGACGTCTCGCGGACGCGGCAGTCGTTTCGCTTGACACGTCCCCCATCCCCTGCGACGCTTGTCACCCTAAGGGTCTGTTTAGCGTCGTTCCGGCAACGGCGCCCTGCCGGAGGCTTCCCTGGAAGAGATCAGCCACATCGGCGCCATCGACACGGTC
>CAWIDR010000036.1:0-26247 GCA_963834905.1 uncultured Thermoleophilia bacterium
ACCCGCGCATCTACGAACGCGAGTGCCGCACGCTGGCGGAGGCCGGCTACGAGGTCATGTATATGGTGCCCGGCGCCGAGCCGGTCACGACGACGCCGGCGTGATCCTCGCGCCGCTGCCGGAGCGCGGCCGCAGCACCAGGTTCCTCAGCTCCATCGAGATCACGAGGTCTCTGCGCGCGCTCAAGCCCGACGTCCTGCACGTGCACGACCCCGAGCTGTTGACGCTGTTTCCCGCCGCCAGGATGATCGTGCCCAAGCTCGTCTACGACATGCACGAGTACGTGCCCGAGGCCGTGGCCGGCAAGCCGTACATCCCGTCCAAGGTCAGGCCCGTCGCCTCGCAGACCACGGCGGTCGCCCAGAAGAGCCTCGCGGCGCTGGGCTCCGGCGTCGTCGTCGTCACCGACGACCAGCTGGCCGCCCTGGGCAGCACGCCCAAGCTCCGCCTCGTGCTGCCCAACTACCCGCGGGTAGAACGCTTCGAGGACGCCGAGCCGGTGGCCGAGCTCGCCGCCGACCAGCGCCTCAAGCTCATCTACGTCGGCAGCCTCTCGCGCGCGAGGGGCTGCACGATGATGCTCGACGTCATGGAGCAGCTCGAGCCGGACGAGGCCGTGCTCTACCTCGGCGGCACGTTCAACGATCCGGCGCTCGAGACGGAGACGCGCGAGCGCCTCGCCGGCGGCCTCGCCGACCGGGTCAAGCTGCTCGGCCGCATCCCGCCGCCGCGGCTGCCGCAGTACCTGGCGGCGGCCGACGTGGTCTGGGTGCCCTCGCAGCCGGACCGCCAGTACAGCCACCCGACGGTCCCGACCAAGCTGCTCGAGGGCATGACCGCCGGGCTCGCCGCGCTGGTCAGCGACATGCCCGGGCGCGGCGAGCTGGTCCGCCTGGAGGAGTGCGGGCTCGCCGTCGAGCCGGGCGCCGAAGGCCACCTGCGGGGGCTTCGGCGCCTCCTGACGAACCGCTCCGAACTCCCGGCGATGGGCGCTCGCGGCCGCCGCGCGGTCGAGCGCCGCTACTGCTGGGAGGCCATCCGGGGCGATTTGGTAGACTTCTACGACCGCCTCACCAAGGGGGAGAACCTCACGTGAGCATCGAGCGTTTCGACAACGTGCTCGTCCTGGCGCCGCACACCGACGATGGAGAGTTCGGCTGCGGCGGCACCATGGCGCGCCTCATCGAGAACGGCGTCAAAGTCACCTACGCCGCCTTCAGCACCGCCGCCAAGAGCGTCCCGGAGGGCTTCCCCAAGGACGTCCTCAAGCACGAGGTGCGGGCCGCCACCGGCGTGCTCGGCATCGCTCCGGAGGACCTCAAGGTGTACGACTTCGAGGTCCGCACGTTCCCGACCGTCCGGCAGGACATCCTCGAGGAGATGATCGTCCTGCAGCGCGAGCTCGACCCGGACTGCGTGCTGCTGCCGGCGCTCATCGACCTCCACCAGGACCACAAGACCATCGCCGAGGAGGGCCTGCGCGCCTTCAAGCGCACCACCGTGATGGCCTACGAGATCCCGTGGAACAACCTCAACTTCTCGCAGCAGGCCTACGTCCGGCTCGAGGAGCGGCACATCCAGAGGAAGATCGAGGCCCTGGCGTGCTACGCGAGCCAGGGCCACCGCAACTACCTGAACGAGGACTACATCCGCAACGTCGCGCTCACGCGCGGCATCAACATCGGCTGCGAGTACGCCGAGGTGTTCGAGGTCTACCGCTGGATCCTCTAGCGCCCTCCACCCACCGGCTCCACCCCGACTCCTGAGAGATCCCATGACGCTCCCGCCGCTCAAGCTCGTGCTCACCGCCGCCGGCTGCCCCGGCGCCAGCACGCTCATCCGCCAGCTCAAAGCCAACGGCGAGCGCGAGATCGTCATCCACGGCGTGGACATGCGCCCGGATGCGATCGGGCGCTTCCTCTGCGACGGCTTCAGCCTCGTGCCGGCCGGCGCCTCGCCGGAGTACATCCCGGGTCTTGCGGAGGTCGTGGAGCGCGAGCGCCCGGACCTGCTCTTCGTCCAGTCCTCGCACGAGATCGAGACGGTCGCGCGCAACCGCGACGTGTTCGAGGCGCTCGGCGCGCGCGTGCTCGCCGACGGCGTGCGCGGCATCGAGATGGCCAGCGACAAGGCCGTGATGCACGCCGCCTGCGCCGAGATCCCCGTGCCGCAGCCGGAGCTGCTCAGGCCGGCGAGCCTCGAAGAGTTCGTCGCCGGCGCCCGGCAGCTCGGCTACCCGGATGTCCCCGTGTGCTTCAAGCCACCGGTCGCCAAGGGCTCGCGCGGCTTCCGCATCCTCTCCGCGCACGTCGACCGCGTCCACGAACTGCTCTACGAGAAGCCGATCAACCGCTACCTGACCCTGGACGACTTCGTCGACCTCTTCACCGGCTACGAGCCCTTCCCGGACCTCATGCTCATGGAGTACGTCGACGCGCCCGAGATCACCGTCGACCTCTTCGCCGACAAGGGCGAGGTCGTCTTCCACCAGACGCGCACGCGTGAGGAGTTCCTCACCGGCCTCGCCATGGCGTTCAAGACCATCGACCGGCCGGAGCTCGTGGAGCTCACGCGCAAGGTCGTGCGCCACCTCGACCTGGACTACTACCAGAGCGTGCAGTGGATCGGCGGCCGGCTGCTGGAGATCAACCCGCGCGTGAGCACGTTCGTGTACCAGGAGGACTTCATCATCCCGTACCTCGGGATCAAGTACGCACTGGGCGAGCTGACCAGGGACGACGTCGCCGAGATCCAGGCGCGGGTGCGCACCAGCCGGCGCTCGGTGCGCTACTACGACCAGGTCTTCTGGGACGAGTGAGCCCGGCGTGAGCCGGCCCCGACCCGACGACAAGGAGGCGCGCGCAGCGTGCACATCCTCTTCCTGACGCACTACTTCACTCCCGAGAACAACGCCCCCGCCGCGCGCGTGCACGGCATGGCCAAGGAGTGGGCGCGGCTCGGGCACCGGGTCACGGTGCTGACCTGCGCGCCCAACGTCCCTGCCGGGGTCGTCTACGAGGGTTACGAGAACAAGCTCTACCAGGAAGAGTGGATCGACGGCATCCGCACCGTGCGCGTCTGGACCTGGCTGGCGGCCAACCGCGGCCGCGTGCGCCGCGGCCTCAACTATCTCTCGTACCTGGCCGCGGCCGGCGCGGCCGGACCGCTGCTGCGGCCGCGCGCCGACGTCGTCATCGCCACCAGCCCGCAGTTCTTCGCCGGCTGGGCGGGCTGGCCGGTCGCGCGCGCCCACGGCGCGCCGTTCGTGCTCGAGATCCGCGACATCTGGCCGGACTCGATCGTCGCCGTCGGCGCGCTCGAGAAGGGCCGCATCATCAGCGCGCTCGGCAAGCTCGAGCACGCGCTGTACGACGGCGCCGACCACATCGTCGCCGTCGGCGACGGCTACCGCATGAACATGATCCGCAAAGGCATCGGCCCGTCCAGGATCTCCGTCATCACCAACGGCGTCGACGCCGAGCTGTTCGAGCCGCGCGAGCCCGACCAGGCGCTCCGCGCGCGGCTCGGCTTCTCGCCGGAGACCTTCGTGATCACCTTCGCCGGGACGATCGGCATGGCCAGCGGGCTCGAGGTGGCCCTCGGCGCCGCTCGCCGGCTGAAGGCGAAGGGGCGCGACGACATCGCCTTCCTGCTCGATCGGCGACGGCGCCGTGCGCGCCGGGCTCGAGGAGCAGGCGCGCGCGGAGGGCCTGACGAACGTCGTCTTCACCGGCATGGTGCCGCGCGCCGAGCTGCCCGCGTACCTTGCCGGCAGCGACGCCTGCCTCGTCCACTTCCGCAAGGACGAGCTCTTCGGCACCATCCTGCCGAGCAAGTTCTTCGAGGACGCCGCCATGGAGCGGCCGATCCTCCTGGGGTTCGAGGGCGACGCCCGGGCGATGCTGGAGGAGGCCGACTGCGGCATCGCCTTCGAGCCGTCCAACGACGAGGAGCTGGCCGCGGCGGCCGAACGCCTCGCCGCCGCCCCCGCCGACGAGCGGCGGCGGCTCGGCCGCAACGGCCGCGCCTACGTCCTCGAGCGCTTCGACCGCCGCAAGCTCGCGCACGACTACCTCGAGATCCTCGAGCGCGTGAGCGCGGAACACCGGAGCGGCCGTCGCGGAGCGCGGCGCGCCCCGGCCTCAGTGACTACGATAGGATGACCGCGAGCAGTCAGCGCCTCCGGAGGAGTGCATGAGCAACGACGAGAACACGACCATCGACGTGGGGTCCTGGTTCGCCACGCTCGCCCACAACTGGTGGGTGATCGCCGGCCTCATCGTCCTCGGCATCGTCGTGGGCGCCGTGGTCACCATGGCGCAGCCCAAGGAGTACACGGCCACCGCGTCCGTCTACATCGGCCAGACCACCGACGCCAACGGCAACGCCATGGCCGGCCTCAACTCCAACGCCAAGGCCGCCACTCAGCTGCTCGCGAGCCAGGTGATGCTCAAGGAGGCTGCCGACCGCGCCGGCATGGACATCTCCACGAGCCTGCCTGCGCAAGGAGACCACCGTCGAGACCCCGTCCTCGACGGTCAAGACATCGACCTCCGTGGTCAACATCATCGTCATCAGCGTGACCGACACGAAGAAGGCGCGCGCGGCGGCGGCGGCCAACGCGCTCGCCAACGTGCTGCTCGAGCACCTCGAACCGGCACCAACGAGAAGATCGCCATGCTCGAGACGCAGCTCGCGCAGGGCAAGAAGGAGTACGCGGCGGCCACCGCGCGCAGCGTCGCCGCCCAGCAGGCCATCGCCACCATCGCCAGGGGCAACGCGTCTCCAGCGCCGAGAAGGCACGCGACGTCGCGCGCCCTACCTCGCCATCGTCCAGGGCGCCGCCACCGAGCAGGAGTCATCTCGTCGTCCTCCAACCAGAAGACCGAGCTTCTGCTGCTCACCGCCAAGCAGGTCGAGCAGCCGCGCATCCTCCACGAGGCCGGCATCCCCGACTCGCCGAGCGGGCCGACCATGTCGCTCAATGTGGCCATCGGCGCGCTGGCCGGGCTCATCATCGGCATCATCGTCGCGTTCGCGCGGCGTGCGCTGGCCGACCGCCGCGCCGGCAAGACCGCGGCGGCCTGACCGCGCTGCCGCGCCGCTGCGACCCCAGTCCGCCCCGGCGCGGACTGGTGGTAGACTTCCGGCAAGTCAGGGGCCGACTTGGAGGGGGGACCATCCATGACTTCCCCGATACGCATCGTTCGCGTCGCCGTCCTCGTCGCCGCCTTCCTGCTGCTTCTGCCCGCCGCCGCGCCGGCCACGAGCCATGCGGGCCACATCGACCTCCGGGACGGCCTGACGCTGGCGCAGCAGTTCGGCTACACGCCGGACTACCGCCAGCACGTCGTCACGTTCGACGCCGACAACGTCCCGAGCATCCGCAGCCGCGGCGCCAGTGAGGACGACACCTCGTTCGTCCAGCGCCTCGAGGGCGGCGCCTGGGTGCGTCACGACATGCTCGAGGCGCTGCGCGCCGCCTATCCCGACTTCGCCGGCACGGTGCACGCCGGCGGTTACGGCAGCGACCGGGTCGACTGGGACGTCGCCGGCCGCGCCTACACCGTGCTCACCATCCGCCTCGACGACGACGGCGGCTTCCGCAACGTGCTCATGGCCTCCGTGGACGGCTGCCAGTCCTGGCAGGTCCTCGAGCTCCCGTTCGGCGACGACACGCCGCAGACCGACCCGCACGACTGGGGCAACGTCACGGCTGAGCACGACGGCGGCCGGCTCCTCGAAGGGCCGCCCCTCATCGCCGTCTGGAAGCAGCTCGGACCCTGGAAGGGCCAGTGGGCGTCGCAGAACCAGCTGCAGGTCATCAAGCCGTACTGGGCCGGCAACATGCTCATGCTCCGGCCGCCGGTGACCGTGAGTTCGCTGGCGCTGACGCTGCTGCAGTGTTCCGGCGGCGCCTCGTTCGCGACGACGCATGACGGCAAGAGCTACTTCGTCTACAGCACCGTCGTGCCGCGCGGCACAGGGTACACGCCCACCTACGCGGCCACCTACGACGAGACCACCAACACCGTCGGGCGAAGCAGGCGCGTCGCCCGCTCACTTCCCGCCAACGACCTGCACTGCACGCCGGGCATCTGCATGGACAGCGCCGGCATCCTCCACGTCGTGACCGGCGCCCACGGCCGGCCGTTCAAGTACGTGCACTCCACGGCTCCGCTGACGACGGCGAGCTGGACCAGGCAGATCAGCGTCCTCAGCAGCGGCTACCGCTCGCGGACGACGGACGCCGACGGCCTGGGCAAGCAGACGTACCTCTCCATGGTCATCGGCCCCGACGACGTCCTGCACATCGCCTCTCGCCAGGTGCGCCGCAACGTGGACTCCCACTTCCGCAACCAGGGCTACGACGCGCTCGTGCACCAGTCGCTGGCTCCCGGGGCGGCAAAGTGGAGCCGGCCCGACCTCATCGTCGTGCCGCCCCAGGGCGGGGTACTCGCAGTACTACCAGAAGCTGACCGTCGACCGGCTGGGTCGGCTGTTCGTCTCGTGCAGCTACTTCTCGCGCCGGGACCCGCCGGCGACGCGGTCCTTCCGGCGGTTCCACCACCGCATGGTGCTGATCTCTGAGGACGGCGGGCACGCCTGGCGCTTCGCCACGACCACGGACTTCCTCGACGGCATCACGAAGGCCGACGCCGCAGCCGCCGCGGCCGCGCCGGGCGCAGGATCGTGAAGCGCGCACTACGCCTCACCGCCGCCGCGCTCCTGCTGGCCACGGCCGGGGCCGTGGCGGGGTGGGCGGCCGGTCCCGCCCGAGCAGACTCACCCCTCCGGCTCGACAACCAGCGCAGCCTGCGCGCGCAGTTCCACTACACGCCGGCCTACGAGCGCAACCTGCCCTCGTTCGACGCCGCCAACCGCGCCTACATCCGCAGCCGCACCGCGACCCAGGACGGCACCGCGTACGCCTTCTCCCAGGGCGACAGCCGGTTCCGGCGCGCATCGCTGCTCGACGCCGTCCGCCGCACGTACCCGGGCTTCCGCGCCACCGTCAACGCCGGCGGCTGGGCGGGAGAGGCGATCGAGGCCGACGCTCAGGGTCGCCTGTACACCCTCCTGGAGATCAAGATCAGGGACGGGAGCCTGCGCAACCTCCTCCTCTACTCGACCGACGGCGGCCGGAGCTGGCGCGTGCGCAAGCTACCGTTCACGCCCCCGCGGAGCTCACCCGATGGACGCAACGACGGTACCTGTGCCTCGGAGCACCTCTCCGGATTCAACCTCCGTAGCGAGCCGCCGCTCATCGCGGTCTGGAAGCCAGTCGGCAACTGGCCAGGCTACCGTGCCTGCCGCATGGCGCTGTACGTGCTGCAACCGCGCTTCGAAGGCGACCGCCTGGTGCTCCCCGACCCGGTACCAGTGACCAACCGGGCTCTGGGGCTGATCCAGGCGGCCGGCGGCGCCTCCTTCGCGGCGACCGTCGGGACGACGACCTACATCGTCTGGGCGGAGGTCGCCGCAGTCACCGCGCCGGGCTCGCCCGTCTACGTCGCCGCCTACGACCAGACCACGGGCACGCTGGGCGCGCCGCAGCAGGTGGCCACGGCGCGCCCCCGCAACGACGACCACACCACCCCAGGCATCGTGGCGGACAGCAAGGGTCTGCTGCACGTACTGTCGGGCGGTCACAACACGCCGTTCATGTACACGCACACGCTGGACCCCGCCGACCCGACGACGTGGAGCAGCCCGGAGCCCGTCCTGAGGTCGGGGTACAGGCAGCCGGGAGAGACGGGCCCCGGCCACGGCCGTCAGACCTACGTGTCGCTCGTCTGCATGCCGGACGACTCGCTGGTGGTCGTCTACCGGCAGTGGCGCCGCGGCGTGGACACGGCGTTCCACGGGGAGTCGTACCAGGCGCTCTCCGTGCAGCGCCTCGATCCCGGCGGCACCTGGAGCGAGGCGCGCCGCATCATCTACTGCAGCCGCTTCAGGGGCTACGCGCAGTACTACCAGAAGATGACCGTCGACCGCCGCGGGCGCCTCTACCTCTCGCTCAACTACTTCCGCCCGCACGACTGGCCGACGGACGACCGCGTCGCCAACCGCTATCACCAGCGCATGATCCTGATCTCGGAGGACGGCGGCGATACCTGGCGGTTTGCCGTGCTCGGTGACTTCCTGCGCGGCGTACTCAAGGACTGAGCCGGCCGGCGGCGGACGGCCGCCGGCCTCAGCGGTCGTAGATGTCCGGCCGCCGGTGGTCGAGTGAGGGGATCTGCCCGCGCACTTCGTCGAGCCGCGCGAGATCGAGGTCGGCGACGCAGATGCCGACGCCTTGCTCGACCCGCGCCAGGACGGTCCCCCACGGGTCGACGATCATGCTGTTGCCGAAGCAGTCGCGCCCCGGCAGATGGTCCCCCACCTGGTCCGGGGCGACGACGAAGCATCCGTTCTCGATAGCCCTGGCGCGCAGCAGCACCTCCCAGTGCGCCGCGCCCGTGTGCGCGGTGAACGCCGCCGGGACGCAGAGGATCCGTGCGCCCCGCAGCGCCAGCGACGTGTAGAGGCCGGGGAACCGCAGGTCGTAGCAGATGGACAGGCCGAGGCGGACCGGCGCGCCGTCCGCCGTGTCGACGTCGACGGTGACGATCTCCTCGCCCGGCTCCACCTCCTCGGACTCCTCGTAGCGCACCGCACCCGACGTCACGTCGAAGAGATGGATCTTGCGGTACACGGCGCGGAGGTCGCCGGCCGGGTCGAAGAGCGCCGAGACGTTGGAGACGAGGCCGGCGGCGGCCGGCTCGTAGACGGAGCCGGCGAGCAGCCAGATGCCGCGTCGGGCCGCCGCCGCGGCGAGGGCGCGGTTGGACGGTCCGTCCGGCGGCTCCGCCGTGGCCACGATGCCCTCGCGGCGGCCCTTGAACGCCCAGGTCTCCGGCAGGGCGACGAGGCGGGCGCCCTGGTCCGCCGCCGCCTCCACCAGCTCGAGGGCGGCGCGCACGTTGGCGGCCACGTCGTCGCGCGTGTTGAGCTGGACGCAGGCGACGCGCAGGACGCCGGCCGGCGCGGCGCCGGCCGCATCCGCAGCAGCGCTCACTCGCAGGCCCCCGCCGAGCACGCCATCAGCGACAGAAGTTCGTAGGCGATGGTCGCGGCCACGGTCGCGGTGAGGTTGCTGCTGTCGAGTTCCGGCACGACCTCGACGATGTCGGCGCCGGCGAGGTCGAGGCCCCGGCAGCCGCGGATGAGCGCGAGCGCCTGAGCCGAGCTCGGGCCGCCGACCTCCGGCGTGCCGACGGCCGGGGCGAAGCCCGGGTCCACGAAGTCGGCGTCGACGGTGATGAAGGCCTTGCGCTCGCCGATCGCCTCGACGGCCGCGGCGACCACGCCGGTGCCGAGCTGGGCGAGGTCGTCCCAGGGCACCACGGTGAAGCCCAGGGCGCGCGCCTGGTCGTACTCGTCCGGAGAGTCGATACCGCCGCGCATGCCGAGGAGCGTGGAGCAGGAGGCATCCACGAT
This sequence comes from uncultured Thermoleophilia bacterium, assembly GCA_963834905.1. Lineage (GTDB taxonomy): Bacteria > Actinomycetota > Thermoleophilia > UBA2241 > UBA2241 > CAIXSE01. The sequence continues at coordinate 9,487 of CAWIDR010000036.1, forward strand.
GCCCTCCTCCGCGGCGCGGCGCATCACCGTGCTGTGGACGTGCCGCTGCCCGGCGGTCTGCTCCAGGCAATCCGTGTGCGCGCCGAAGTGCAGCAGAGCGAGCGGCCCGAACCGCTTGGCGGCGGCGCGCAACTCCGCGAGCGTGACCGTGTGGTCGCCCCCGATGCCCAGGGGGACACCGCCCGCCGCGTGCACCTGCGCGAGCATGGCCTCCATGGCGTCCAGGCTGCGGTCGGTGAAGCCGGCGACCAGGCGCACGTCGCCGGCGTCGACCACCGAGAGGCAGTCGAACACCGACACGCGCTGCGCCGGGTTGTAGGCGGGGTGGAGGACGAGCGAGGCCTCGCGGACGGCGCGGGGTCCGAAGCGGGCGCCGGTGCGCACGGCGAGCCCCGTGTCGAAGGGCAGACCGACGATCGCGACGTCGACGTCCGCGTACTGTGTGACGTGCGGCACTCGCAGGAACGTGTTCACTCCGGCAACGCGCGGCGGACTCGTGCCGCCATCCGGGCCGTATCCCTTCATGGTCGTCTCCTCGCCTCGGCCTCGCCTCTCTTCCGCAAGTCTACCGCCCGGGACGCCTCCCGGCAGCGCGCGCCTAATCGTTTTGCCTGCTGTGCCGATAGGATTCGTGCGCGGGCGCACGAAGTTACTGGCACGCCCGCCGACCGGCCCTGAGGGGGACAAGGGGATGCCGGACGAACGTCTCCGGATACTGGTGATCGACGACGACGACGACCTCACCACATCGGTCGCCGCCGTCCTGTCCGCGAACGGCTACGAGGCCCTCACCGCGACCAGCGGCGAGCAGGGCCTTGAGCTCGCCTTCACCGGGCACCCGCACCTGATCCTCCTGGACGTCACCATGCCGGGCATGGACGGCCACCAGGTCTGCCGGGAGCTCCAGTTCGGCTACACCAAGGACATCCCGGTCGTGTTCCTCACGGCGAGGACCGAGCTGACCCACATGATGCAGGCGAGCCGCTCCGGCGCCTCCGCCTACGTCACCAAGCCCTTCAAGACGGATCACCTGCTGCAGACGATCGCCGACGTCCTCCGGGACGCGAGCGTCTACCACGACGACATCACCGGGCTCCCCACGCTGGCCAACGTCCAGGTCGAGGTGCAGCGGATGCTGTTCGACCACGGCCAGCTCGGCATCATCCACGTCAGCATCGGCGGCGTACAGGCGCTGGAGCAGCTGCAGGGGTTCGAAGTGGTCGACGACGTGTATCGGGTCGTCGGCCAGGGCCTGCAGCACGCGCGCGGCGACCTGATCCGCAACGAGGACTTCGTCTCCATCTCCAGCCTGAGTGATGCATTCCTCATCGTCCTCTCGCCCTCGCGTCACACCGGGTTCATCGCCGAGGAGGACTTGCTGGTCGTCAAGCAGCGCCTCGAGAAGGACCTGATCACGCGCCTCGAGGCCGAGCTGGAGAGCCGCCTGCTCGCCAAGGTCGACCTCTTCGTCGGCTCCTCACGGCTCACCCAGTCGCCCAAGATCCGCTTCAAGCGCGCGCTGCTGGACGCCATCGCGCGCGCCACCCAGTCGATCGAGGCGGAGCGCGATGAGATCCGCACCCGCCTCCGAGGGGAGCTCGAGGCGGTCATGACGGGAGAGCAGCTGACGTGCGTCTTCCAGCCGATCGTCAACCTCAAGGATTTCGCAGCGATCGGCTTCGAACTGCTGTCCCGCGGACCGCGAGAGAGCGAGCTGCACCTCCCCGATGCCCTCTTCGACATCGCCCGCAGCGAAGGCCGCATCCCCGAACTGGACAGGCTCTGCCGGCGCACGGCATCGCGTGCCGGCGAGAATCTGCCGGAGGGCTGCCTGCGCTTCGTCAACACGGAGCCGATGGCCATGTTCATGCACTCCAAGGGCGACAGCTTCGTGCAGGAGTTCGTCGACATGACGCCGTCGTCGCTCCGCGGCCTGACCGTCATCGAGGTCACGGAGAACAGCGTCATCGACGACTTCGACCGCATGCGCGACATCGTGCGCCAGCTGCGCGCCCACGGCTTCCGCGTCGCGATCGACGACGCCGGCGCCGGCTATGCCGGCCTGCAGACGATGGTCGAGATCGAGCCGGACTTCATCAAGCTCGACATATCGCTGATCCGCGGCGTCGACGCGTCGATCGTCAAGCAGCGCCTCGTGCGCACGCTGCGTGACTTCTGCCGCGAGGCCGCCATCACGCTCATCGCCGAGGGCATCGAGACGCGCAAGCAGCTCGACACCCTGCGTGAGCTCGGCGTCTCGCACGGGCAGGGCTTCCTCTTCGGGCTGCCGGCGTCGGACCGGCCGCTCCGCGAGGCCTACCCGCCGCTCGAGGCCGTGACTCCCAAGTAGGCGGATGCACTGGCCGCTGCCGAGGCCGTGTGATAGCATGCCGCGCACGATGACTACCCACGACATAAGCCGACGCAGGAACGCTTCGGGACGGGGCAGCGCAGCCGCACCGTCCGTCAAACGCAGCGGCACCACCTCCTGCGCCAATCGGCGTCGCTGGGCTTGGCGCGCGTAGCGCCTCTACTCTGACACCCGCGCGGGCCCGGCCCGCATCCCCTGACCGCAGTAGAGTGGTCGTCCCGTCCCCGGACACGGAGCACAGGATCAGTGCATCTTCATACCGCATCGAACCGTCAGCCCAAGCGTCATTCGAGAGGAGGTAGGTCATGAGCGAGTACAAGAAGAAGTTCGTCCTTGACGAGGAGAGGATCCCCAAGGCCTGGTACAACATCGTGCCCGACCTCCCCGCCCCGCCGCCGCCACCGCTCAACCCCGCCACGTTGCAGCCGGCGGGTCCCGACGATCTGTCGCCGATCTTCCCGCCGAGCATCATCGCGCAGGAGGTCTCGGCCGAGCGCTACATCGAGATCCCCGAGGAGATCCACCAGATCTACCGCATCTGGAGGCCGACGCCGCTCATCCGCGCCACCGGCCTCGAGAAGGCGCTCGACACGCCGGCCAAGATCTTCTTCAAGCATGAGGGTGTCAGCCCGGCCGGCTCGCACAAGAGCAACACCGCCGTCGCGCAGGCGTACTACAACAAGCTCGACGGCACCACGCGCCTCGCCACCGAGACCGGCGCCGGTCAGTGGGGCAGCGCCCTCAGCATGGCCTGCCAGATGTTCGACCTCGAGTGCATGGTCTACATGGTCAAGGTGAGCTACCACCAGAAGCCCTACCGGCGCAGCATGATGCAGCTCTGGGGCGGCACCGTCATCCCCAGCCCGAGCGACCAGACCAATGCCGGTCGCGCGGTCCTGGCCGAGGACCCGGAATCACTGGGCAGCCTCGGCATCGCCATCAGCGAGGCCGTCGAGGACGCCGTGACACATCCCGGCTCCAAGTACGCTCTGGGAAGCGTGACCAACCACGTCCTCCTGCACCAGACGATCATCGGTGAGGAGGCGATCCTGCAGAGCCAGGACGCCGACGCCTACCCGGACGTCGTGGTCGGCTGCGTCGGTGGTGGCTCGAGCTTCGGTGGACTTGCGTTCCCCTTCCTGCGCGAGAACCTCGCCGGCAAGACGAACACACGCCTGGTCGCCGTCGAGCCGACCGCCTGCCCGTCCCTCACCAAGGGTCAGTTCCGCTACGACTTCGGCGACGAGGCGCAGACCACGCCGCTGTTCAAGATGTACACCCTCGGCCACGACTACATGCCGCCCGGCATCCACGCCGGCGGACTGCGCTACCACGGCATGGCGCCCCTGCTCAGCCACGTCTACGACCTCGGGCTGCTCGAGGCCGTGTCGGTGCCGCAGACCAAGGTCTTCGAAGCTGCTCAGCTCTTCGTCAAGACGGAGGCCATCGTGCCCGCGCCCGAGAGCGCCCACGCGATCCTCGCCGCGATCAACGAAGCGCTGAAGGCCAAGGAAGAGGGTGTGAGCAGGAACATCCTGTTCAACCTCACCGGACACGGCCTTCTGGACCTTGGTTCGTACGACCGCTATCTCTCGGGAGACCTCGAGGACTACGACCACCCGGAGGAGGCGATCGCCGCGTCGATCGCGAAGCTCCCGAAGGTCGACTAGGCGACGCAGTGGACCTGTCGTCGGGTGCACCGAAGGGACACCCGACCGTAGCACCGCACAATGACCGATCGTCACCCTGCCGGGTGACCATCGGTACCGCCGAGAGGGCGGCAGGGCGACAGCCCCGCCGCCCTCTCGCGCGTACGGGGCCGCGCGGAGAGTCCGGAGTCTCCGGGAGCCGCGCCGAGCGCCCGATCGTCACGGCGCGCCTCGCTGGCTAGAGCAGCGGCAGGACCTGGGCGCGGAGGGTCTCCGGGAGCCGCGCCCGGCTCGTGACGACGACGCCCGGCAGGCGCCCGAGCACGTGCGGCGCCTCGCCGACGGCGATGCGCACGGCGGCCGCGGCGAGCAGCGTCTCGTCCGCCATCCCGTCGCCGCAGGCGACCGTCCTGTCCGGCGGCACACCCAGGCGGCCGGCCACCAGACTCATGGCCTCGCCCTTGTCGACCTCCGGCGCGAAGACGCCGAGGAAGCCGGGCCGGATCCGCTGGATGCGCAGCCGCCCGGCCCACCGTTGCCGCAGCTCGCCGAGCAGCCTCGCCACGACGAGCGGGTCGCCGTGCAGGACGAGCCGGCTGACTTCGTCTCCCGGCTCGTCCCCGGGTCCCGCACCTTCGTCGAGCTCGCGCGGCTCGTCCATGTCCCAGACCGTGACGCCGACGCCACCCGCCAGGGCCTCGGCAGCGACGGCGCGGGCAGGACCGGACGGCACGGGCAGGTGGCGGGTCAGCGCACCGCCGGCCTCTACGATGAGCGCCCCCTGGTAGCAGACGAAGACGACGGGCTCGACCCCGAGTGCGGCCGTCGCCCGGCGCGCTGACCGCAGCGGCCGCCCTGTGACGACGACGAACTGGGCGCCGGCGGCGACGAGCTCCGTGATCGCCTCAGCAGCACCGGGGACGGGGACCGACTCATAGTCGAGCAGGGTCCCGTCCAGGTCGCAGGCGAGCAGCAAGGGCCGGCCGGAACGCCGGGCGCGCGCAGCCATCCCGAGGGTCAGATCCGCCCCCCGGCGGACGGCAGAAGGACGGTGAAGCGGGCGCCACCGCCTGAGACCTCGCCGGCCGCGATGGATCCGCCCTGGGCCTCCACGAGCGCGCGGCAGATCGCGAGGCCGAGCCCCGCGCCGGCGGTGCCGCGGGCGGCCTGCGCCCGGTAGAACCGGTCGAAGACGAACGGCAGGTCTACCGGGTCCACGCCGGGGCCGTCGTCGGTCACCGTGAGGCGCACCGACGCTCCGGCCGGACCCGAGAGGGCGCCGGCCGCGCCGGCGCGCCTGCGGCCGGGCCGGCGCTCGTATCGACCGCCAGCACGACGTGCCCGCCGGCCGGCGTGAACTTGAGCGCGTTGTCGAGGAGGTTCGCGACTACCTGGAGCAGGCGGTCGCGGTCGCCGAGCACGACCGCGGGATGCAGGTCCTCGGCCAGCTCGACGCCCTTCGCCGAGAATGCGGGACGGTGCCTGTCGGCGGCGCCCGCGGCGACGTCCATGAAGTCGACGGGCTCGTGCTGGACGCTCAGGTCCTCGCTCTCGAGCTCGTTGAGACTGCGCAGCGCGCCGAGCAGGCGGCCGAGCCGTTCGACCTCTTCGCCGATCACGCGCAGGTTCTCGGGCGTCGGCGGCAGGACGCCGTCCTCGAGCGCCTCCACCCGCGACTGGATCGTCGCCAGCGGGGTGCGCAGCTCGTGCGAGAGGTCGCTGGTCATGTCGCGCCGCCACTGCTCGTCGCGCGCCAGGCGGTCGGCCATCGAGTTGAACGCCGCCGCGAGCGCCGCCACCTCGTCGTCGCCGCGCGGCGACACGCGCACGTCGAGGTTGCCGGCGGAGACGTCGCCGGCCGCGTCGGTGAGCTCCTCGAGCGGACCGGTGATGCGCCGGCTCACGAGCAGGCTGACGAGCAGGGCCAGCACGCCGGCGATCGTCGCGGCGATGATGAGGTTGCGCGTGAGCGCGCTCTGGTACGCGGCTTCGGCGGCAGCGCGAGCTCCCTTGGGCGCGAAGATCTCCGCCGAGCCGACGTCTTGGCCGGCGACGACGATCGGCGCGCTCTGGACGGTGTAGTCGGCGCTGTTGAACGGCGTCGGCGACGCCGAGGGTGCGACGCTCGCCGTGCCGATCCCACCGCCCATCATGCCCTGGCCGTTGCCGCCCATCATGCCGGGGCCCATGTGCCGCCCCTGGACGGTGAACAGCAGCCGTCCGCCGGTGTCGTAGACGGCGACGTCGACATTGTTGAACATGGCCACCTGGCTGAGCGCGTAGATGGCCGTGGCGTCCCACCCGTCGGGCGGCTTGTAGGTGGAGCGAAGCGAGGTGACCACCGCGGCGTTGCGCTTGTCCTGCACCTGTTGCAGGTAGCTGTCGAAGCGCCGCGAGCCGGTGTAGGTGACGATCAGGCCGACGGCGATGATGGCGAGCACCGCGACCGCGAGGTGTGTGAGCGCGAGCCGGAAGCGCAGGCCTCGCTCTCATCGCTGGTCCTCCGCGAACGCGTAGCCGCGCCCGTAGACCGTGAGCACGAGCCTCGGCGAGCGGGCGTCGTCGCCGAGCTTGCGGCGCAGGTTCTTGATGTGCGCGTCGATGGTGCGCTCGTAGGGCTCGAACTCCATGCCCTGCAGCCGCTCCACCAGTTCCGCCCGCGTGTAGACGCGGCCGGGGAAGCGGGCGAGCGACTGGAGCAACCGGAACTCGGACTCCGTGAGCTCCACGAGCTCGCCGTCGAGGGTGACGCGCCGCCGGGCGCTGTCGACCACCAGCCGCCCACCGGCGCGCTCGAGCATGTCCGCCTGAGGGACTTCGTCCGAGCGGGCGCGCCGCAGCAGCGCACGCACACGCGCCGTGAGCTCGCGCGGGCTGAACGGCTTGGTGATGTAGTCGTCGGCGCCGAGCTGGAGTCCATGCACCAGGTCCTCTTCCGCGTCCTTGGCCGTGAGCATGATGATGGGCACGTCCGACTCGGCGCGGAGACGGCGGCAGACCTCCTCGCCGGACATGCCCGGCAGGCCGAGGTCGAGGATCACGAGGTCGGGGCGGCGACTCGCGGCGGCGGCGAGGGCCTCCTCACCCGTCGCCGCCCGGTCCACCGTGTGCCCCTGCCCCTCGAGGTAGCTCTGCACGACTTCGGCGATGCGCGCTTCGTCGTCGACGACCAGGATGCGGGCGGGTCCGGACATGGAGCCATCATACCCGCCTCCACGTGGCCGGCGCCGGGCACGGCCGCCGGGCGCCCTGCTGCCGGGTTCGTGGCACGGGGCGTCTGATAGGATGTCAGGCACGCTCGAGGAGGACTCCACTGCCCAACCTGAAGGTCTACCGAGTGGCCTGGGTGGTCGCGGCCGTACTCGTCATCGTCTCTCTGTTCACGCTGGGCAGCGCCGACACGCCCAAGCTCAGCCAGGAACCTCCGTCGTTCGACGGCGAGGCCGCCTACGCTGACCTCGTGACCATCGTCAAGGACTTCCCGCAACGCGTCGCCGGCACCGACCCGGACAACCGCATGGGCATCTGGGTCGAGCAGCAGTTCCGCGCCATGGGCCTGGAGACCCACATCGACGGCTTCACCGCCACCGTCAACGGCAGGGACGTGGCGCTGCAGAACGTCTGGGCCATCGCACGCGGACGCACCCAGGGGACGATCATGGTCCTGGCCAACCGCGACGTCCCGCCACTGGCCACGCAGGGCGCCGGCGACAACGCCTCCGGCGTCGCAGCCATGCTCGGCCTCGCCAAGGCGTTCACCGTCACCGCCCACGAGCACACGCTCATCTTCCTCTGCACCACCGGCGACTCGTTCGGAGCCCTCGGGGCGCGCGACTTCGCCGAGGTCCACCAGACGGACAACCTCTACTCGGTCCTCGCCCTGCGAGACGTGGCCAAGCGCGACAGCAACGGCATCGGCCTCGACGGCTGGAGCTCCGAGCCCAAGACCGCGCCGCCGTGGCTCTGGCTGCTCTCGGCGCCGGCCGCCAGGCGCGACTCCAACCTGGAGGCCAAGCTTCCGACCATAGCGGCGCAGGTGCTCCGCCTCGCCGCACCCACGAGCGCGGGAAGCCAGGGCCCGTTCGTCGCCAGGGGCGTGCCGGCCATCACCGTGTCCGCGTCCGGCCCATCCACCCCCGCGCGCAACGACACACTCGACACGGTGTCGAAGGAGACGCTGACCAAGGTGGGCACGACCGCGCAGAACATGCTCATGGCCGTCGACGGGACCACCGAGCCGGGCGCGCCGAGTGGCGGCGCGATCTTCCTGACGCACAAGACGACGCTGCCGGGCGGCGCGCTCGCCGCCATCCTCGCCGCCCTGCTCCTGCCGCTCGTCGGCGTCACCGTCGATCTCTTCGCCCACGTCCGGCGCAGCCGCATCCGCCTGCGCCCCGCCTTCGTGCGCGCCGGCCTGCACCTCGCCCCGTGGCTCGTCCTCATCGCCATCGTGTACTTCGCCAACCTCGTCGGCCTGCTGCCGCACAGTCCGGACGCGGTCATTCCTCCCGACTCGCGGCTGGCGGACACCCCACGCTACCTGCGCGTGGTCGTCCTCCTCGCCCTCATGCTCGTCGCCTACGCCTATGCCGTCGCCGTCGAGCGGCGGACAGAGCGACGCTTCGCCACGGACGCCCGCGCCACGATCTTCGTCTCGCACCTGTTCCTCGTGGCGATCGCGCTGCTGTTGCTGCTCGTCGACCCCTTCGCAGTCATCCTGGTGCTGCCCGGCGCCATCCTGTGGCCGCTCGCGCGGCCGGGCGGATGGGCCCGCTCGATCGTGCCGGTCTACCTCGGGCTGCTCATGGTGCCGGTACCGCTCATCTACTACGCCCTGCAGCTGGACGTGGGCTGGAAGGTCTGGTGGTACTTCTTCCTGCTGTTCGAGAATCGGACGATCCCGGCTGCGGCGGTCCTCCTGGCTGCCCTGTTCTTCTCCACGGCCGGCGTGCTGGCGCACACGCTGCACGAGCGCGGGCTGGCGCCCGGGGCGCTCTCCTGGCCGGCGGTCGACCGGCGCGGGCCGCAGCGGATGAGCGATGAGGAGTGGGCGACCGTCGCGGAGGTCGACACGCGGCGCACGCGCCATGGGAGCCGCGCACGGCGGCGCAAACGCGGGCCGCTGAAGAGGTAGAAAGACGAAGAGGCCGGGGGCGCTCCTGCGAGCGCCCCCGGCCTCTACGGTCGTCGATCAGTAGTCTTCTTGCGAGAGCGACTCGTCGATGGCCGAGTCGGTCTCGTCGTCGATCTTCACGTCGTCGGCCGACGGCACCGGCTTCTCGCCGCTGTCGCGGGAGAGCAGAGCGGCCTCGCCGCTCATCATCGCGTCAAACGCCTTGGCCTTGAGCCGTGCGCGCGTCTCCTCGATGCGGCGACGCATCTCGGCCTGGTCGATCCCGCCACCCTCACGCGGCGCGGCCGCCGTGGCGGGCGGCTCCTCAGCCACGACAGGCTCTTCGACGAGCTCGGCTCTCTCGGCCACGAGCCGGGCTCCTCGGCGACCAGCGGTTCTTCGACCGCGACGTCTTCGGCCACCACGGGCTCCTCGGCTACCACCGGCTCGTCGATCACCACGGGCTCTTCGGCGACCGGCTCTTCGATGACGGGCTCTTCCGCGACCGGCTCGGCAGCGAGGGCCTCAGCCGCGGCGACGCCGGCTGCGGCCGCCGGTGCGTCCTCGTAGGAGATGTCCCAGGCGTGCGCCCTCTCCGGCGGCGCCTCCTCGACGACGGACGCCGGCTCGGCGGCGGCGTCGGGGACCAGTTGCGGCGGGACGGCGGGACCGAGGAACGGCTCCGGCTCCTCGCCGGCGAGCGGCGCTTCGGCGATCACCTCGTCGGCCACTGCCTCCTCGGCCACTGCTTCCTCGGCGACGACCTCGGCCAGGTCTGCCTCTTCCACGGCCTCTTCGGCGACGACGTCGTCGGCGACGGCCTCGATGACCGCCTCCTCCGCGACGACTTCGCTGGCGACGGCCTCGATGACCGCGACCTCGGCGACCAGCTCCGCGGCGTCGGCTTCGGCGACGGCCTCCTCGGCGACGGACGTGGCTGCGTCGGCTTCTTCGATCGCAGCCTCGGCGACCATCTCAGCGATGGGGGCTTCTTCGTCGCCGACGAGCAGCGCTTCGGCGACGGCCTCCTCGGCCACCTCTTCCGCAACGACGGCCTCGACCACGGCCTCTTCTGCGACTGACCTCGGCCACCTCGGCCTCCGCGACAGCCTCTTCGGCCACGAGCTCTGCGGCGACGGCCTCGACCACGGCCTCCTCTGCGACCACCTCGGCCGCTACCGCGTCCACGACGGCGTCGTCGGCAACGGCGGCAGCCTCGTCGGCGTGCTCGGCCGTGGCGTCGGCGAACGGCTGCGCCAGCTCGTTCTCGAGCGCCGCGCGCGTCTCGTCGATGCGCGCGCGCAGGTCGTCGCTCGCCGGAGTCTCGGCCTGGTCGTCCCACGCAGGGAAGGGCGCGGGCGGCTCGACGGCCTCCTCGATGACGACTTCCGCGACGACCTCGTCGACGACCGGCTCGACCGCCCGAGGCTCGTCTTCCACGACCGAAGGCGCCTCAGCGACCACCGTGGCCGGGCCGCCCCACTCGGCCATGGGCTCCGGCTGCGGGTACTCGTCTGGAGCGGCGCCCAGAAGCTTGCCGCTGGCGCCGCCGGCGAGCTGCTGGCGCAACTCACGTCCGCTCTTCGGCGCGACGAGCAGGGCGACGCCTGCTCCGATCGCGAGCCCGAGCAGAAACCTCATCAACTTCATGCCTGCCTCCTTGACCGCTGCCGTGCCAGCCGCACAGGCGCGCGAAGCCGGCGAAGTGTACGTCGGTAGAAACGTGCCCGAGCTTTACAGTTTACAGCCCTGTATACGCTGGACCCGGGTGCAGTCCTGCCGGACGCGGACCCGTGCCCCTCCGGCGCCCCGCTCGACAGCCGCTGTGCGGTGCTCCTCGCAGGGGCTCTTCAGGCGAGCCGCTGGACCGACACGTCCCCGTCCTCACGCGCGGTCAGCAGGACGACCCACTTGGGACCCCACTTCTCGCTCACGCGGCCTGCCGCCTCGGTGAGCGCGGCGCTGACGTCTTTGCCCACGAACGCCATGAGCGGGAGCATCGGCCGGTGCTCGATCTGCACGCGGACACCCTCTTCGCTCTGCTTGAGCAGGATGGGCTCCGAGCTGAGTTCGCGGAGGCGGGCGGCATTGCCAGGCTGCAGTTCCAGCGAGGCCCGTGCGCCGGCCGCCGCCGTCGGCGAGGTGTCGAGGTCGTCCTTGACCCGGCGGGCAAGGTACCAGACGACGACGAGCGCGACGAGCGCGACGACGAGGAAGGCAAGGACCACTACATACGCGCCGCTCACGTCCGCTCGTCCTCCTCGCCTTCACCGCTTGAAGCCGCCCGCCGCCTGGTCTCGTCCAGGCGGGCGGCCAGCTCGCTCTCGACCCCTCGTATCGGCACGTAGTAGCGGCGGCCTGAGAGCTTCTCCGGCAGGTACTGCTGCGGGACCCAGCCGCCGCTGGCGTGCGGGTACTTGTACCCCGCGCCGTGCCCGAGTTCCTTCGCCCCGCGGTAGTTGGCGCTGCGCAGGTGCGGCGGCGGCGGCTGGTTGCCCTCGCGGCGCACGTCGTCGAGCGCCGCGTCCACCGCCTTGTAGGCGGCGTTGCTCTTCGGCGCCAGCGCCAGGTAGGTCGCCGCCTGGCTCAGGTTGATGCGGCACTCCGGCAGCCCGACGAACTCGACCGCGCGCGCGGCGGCGACGACCACCTGCAGCGCCTGCGGATCGGCGTTGCCGACGTCCTCGCTGGCGAAGACGATCATGCGCCGGGCGATGAACTTGGGGTCCTCGCCGCCGGCGATCATCGAGGCGAGGTAGTACACCGCGGCGTCCGCGTCGCTGCCGCGCATGCTCTTGATGAAGGCGGAGATGGTGTCGTAGTGGGCGTCGTCACGGTCGTACATGACCGGCGACTTCTGCGCCGCGTCCTGCAGGTCGTCCAGCGTCACCGTGACGGGCGCGCCGGGAGCGGCGGCCGTGCGTGAGCGCCAGGCCGTCTCGAGCGCGTTGAGCGCGACGCGCGCGTCGCCGCGCGACATGCCCGCGAGAAACGCCAGGGCGCCCTCACCGAGCCTCACGCCCTTGCCGCCGAGGCCGCGCTCCACGTCCTGCAGCGCGGCCGTCACGACCCGCTCCACCAACTCGGGCGCAAGCGGTTCGAACCGGTAGAGCTGGCAGCGGCTGATGAGCGCCGAGTTGACCTCGAAGTAGGGGTTCTCCGTGGTGGCGCCGATCAGCGTGACGACGCCGTCCTCGATCGCCGGGAGCAGCGCATCCTGCTGCGCCTTGTTGAAGCGGTGGATCTCGTCGATGAAGAGGACCGTCCGCGCCGCGCTGAGGGTGCGCGCCTCGCGCGCGCCCTGGATGGCGGCGCGCACGTCGGCGGTCCCGGAGCTGACCGCCGAAAGCTGCACCAGCCGGGCGCCGGTCTCGGCGGCGATCAGGCGGGCCAGCGTCGTCTTGCCACACCCGGGCGGCCCGAAGAAGAGCATGCTGAACAGCTGGCCGCCCTCGACCGCCGCCCGCAGGACGGTGCCGGGCCCGACGATGTGCTCCTGCCCCGTGAACTCCGACAGGCTGCGCGGCCGCATGCGCGCCGCGAGCGGCGCCTCGGCCGCGGCCTGCTCATCGCTCATGGAGAAGAGGTCGTCCATGAGCCCAGTCTACGTCAGGGCCCAGCCCCGTCACACGCGCGCGGCTATCTGCTACTATCGCAAACGATGCGCAAGGTGCTGGTCTTGAACACCACCTACGAGCCGCTCAACGTGTGCACAGTGCGGCGAGCTCTTGTGCTGCTTCTCAAGGACAAGGCCGAGGTGCTCGAACAGTCCGGCGCCGCGCTGCACAGCGAGCGCGGCGCCCACGAGATCCCCCTCGTCATCCGTCTCAATTCCTACGTCCACATCCCGCGCCGCGCCGCCACGGCGCGCATCTCGCGGCGCGCGGTCTTCGCCCGGGACAAGCACCGCTGCCAGTACTGCGGCAGCACTCGCCACCTCACCGTCGACCACGTCGTGCCGCGCTCCAAGGGGGGCGCCGACACGTGGGACAACCTGGTCACCTCCTGCGCCCCGTGCAACCGCAAGAAGGGTGACCGGCCGCTGCACCTCGCGGGGCTGCACCTCATGCGGCCGCCACGGCCTCCGGGGCCGGCGGCCTTCGTGCTGCTCCACGTGGACCACGTCCACGAGAGCTGGCGGCCCTACCTGAGCTACGCCTCCTAGGACGCAGAAGAGGCGGCCGGGGCTCACGCCCCGGCCGCCTCTTCGTCGTTCGGGCGTCTGCCCGGCGCGCCCTCTTACTCGGTCTCGGCGCGTCCTCCCCGCCGCCGCATCAGCAGGATGACGATGAGGATGATGACGACCGCCGCGATCACCACGCCGATGATGGCGCCGGTGTTCGAGCCGCCGCCGGTCTCCGCCGCGGCTGTCCCGGGGTGCACCGCCACGTAGGTGTCGGGCTGCGTGTTGTACCACCAGAGCGCCCTTGTTCTCGCCGGCGCGCGCCCAGCCGGACCAGGTGCCCTTGTTGGCCGCCTCGAGGTCGAGCGGGTAGACGAGCGGGATGTACGGCGACTCGTCGTAGACGATCTGCTGCATCTTCTTGACGATCGCGATGCGCTCCTGGACGTCGAGCGTCGTCTGCTGCTGCAGGAACAGCTTGTCGTACTCGGCGTTGGACCAGACGCAGTCGCTCCAGTTCTCGATCGAGTTGGTCGTGAGCACCGAGAGGATGAAGTTCGGGTCGACGTCCCCGCCCCAGCCCCAGATGAACATGTCGAAGTCCGGCGCGTAGTCCTTGCCGTCGTAGTTGTACTGCCTGTCGCCGAGGGCGCCGTTGTCGATGACCTGGTAGTCGATGTCCAGGCCGATGTCCTTGAACCAGCCGGTGATGAGCTTGCCGCAGTTCTGGCTCTCGGGAGACTCGGTGCGCGCGTACAGGCGCAGCTTGATCGGCTTGCCCTTGTACTCGCGGATGCCGTCGCCGTTCGCGTCGGGGTACCCCGCCGCGTCGAGCGCCTGGCGCGCCTTGTCGAGGTCGAAGGTGTAGGGGCTGGGCGGCGTCAGATGGTAGTCGGCCTCGGCCGAGTAGAAGTCACGCGTGACGATGGTGTCGGCCGGAGCCGCGTTGTCGCTGTAGCCGATGGAGACGATCTTGTCCTTGTCGATGGCCCACTGCAGCGCGCTGCGGAAGGCCGGATCCTGAAGCACCGGATTGCCCGGTCGACTTGGGGTAGACCTTCTTGTCGGCGCAGTTGAAGCCGAGCTCGTCGAACCCGATGGTGACGCCCTGATGGCCTCGAGATCGGGTTGGCTGTTCAGCGCATCGAACTGCGCCGAGGGGATGTTCCAGGCGGACTGGATGGCCCCGGTCTTGAGGTCCTGCGCCATCGTGTCCTGGTTCTGGTACATCTGGAAGATGACCTCGTCGACCTTGGGCGCGCCGCGCCAGTAGTCCTTGTTGGCGACCAGGCGCGCGTAGTCGCCCTTCTTCCACTCCACCGTCTGGAAGGGACCGGAGCCGATGATCGGCGGCGGGTTCGTGAAGCTCTTCTCGACGTCCTTCGGCGAGACCTTGCTCCAGATGTGCTCGGGCAGGATGGGGATCCAGAGCCCGAGCATGTTCGCCTTGGGCTTGGAGCAGGTGAACACGACGTGCGTCGCGTCGGGCGCCTCGACCTTCTCGATGAACTTGACGTAGTCGATGAACATGCCGAGGTCGTTGTCGATGATGTAGTTGAAGGTGAAGGCGACGTCCTCGGCGGTCAGCGGCGGGCCGTCCTGCCACTTCGACTTGTCGGTGATGGTGAACGTCCAGACCTTGCCGTCGTCGGAGGTCTGCCAGTCGGTGGCCAGGCCGACGCCGGGCACGTTGGCGTAGTCGCTGGCCCGGAAGCCGACGAGCAGTTCGTAGTTGATCGCCCAGATCTCGTAGCTGGACGACTCATAGCCGATGAACGGGTTGAGGTTGTCCGGTTCGGTCGTCCACCCGAGACGCAGGATGGTCTTGCCGGCGGCGGGCGACGGGCTGTCGCTCGACGCCATGGCGCTGGTGATGCCCCATAAGAGGCCGATGGCCAGCAGTCCGGCGATCACCCCAGCCAGAAGCCGGCCCCTCGATCGTGTGCGCATGACACCCACGTTCGCTCCTTCCGTTCCCCCTACGGACAGACCGTGCCGGTCCATCCTACCAAAGCCGTTAACACCGAGCTCGAGGCAGCACACCGGTGCTATACTCCGCGCCGTGATCATCGACGACAGCAGAGAGCCTCGGCTGCAGCTTGGCGACGCGGAACCGTTCCGCATCGACAGCGCCGAGGTCACCCGCGATATCGAGCGCTCGACGTTGACGAACATCGTCCTGAACGGTGACCCGTTCCGGCTGCCGGTCGGGGCCCGCGTCACTCTTTGGACGGGCCCCAACGTCGTTTTCGTCGGCAAGGCGGTCGACGAGCACGACGTCCTCGACCTGCTTTCGACCGAGACGGACGACGAGCTCGCCGGCGACGAGACCATCTGACCCTCGGGCGCAGGGGGCACGCCCATGAAAGGCCTCATCCTGAGCGGCGGCGCCGGTACGCGACTGCGCCCCATCACGCACACCGCCGCCAAGCAGCTCGTTCCCGTGGCCAACAAGCCGGTGCTCTTCTACGGCCTCGAGGCCATGCGCGCGGCGGGCATCACCGAGGTCGGCATCGTCACCGGCGACACGCGCGCCGAGATCGAGGCCGCGGTCGGCGACGGCGGCCAGTTCGGCCTCTCCGTCACGTACCTGCCGCAGGAGGCGCCGCTGGGCCTCGCGCACGCGGTGCTCATCAGCGAGGCCTTCCTCGGCGACGAGCCGTTCGTCATGTACCTCGGCGACAACCTGCTCAAGGAGGGCATCGAGCCGTTCGTGCGGGCCTTCAAGGCCAGCAGCCCGGACGCGCTGATCCTCCTGCAGAAGGTCGCCGACCCGCCGAGCTACGGCATCGCCGAACTCGATGGCGACGGGCACGTCTCGCGGCTCGTCGAGAAGCCGGCCGAGCCGCGCAGCGACCTTGCCCTGGTGGGCGTGTATCTCTTCACGCCCGCCGTCTTCGAGAGCGTCAAGGCCATCCAGCCCAGCGCCCGGGGCGAGCTCGAGATCACCGATGCCATCCAGCACATGGTCGACCGCGGCCTGCACGTCGAGCCGCACGTGGTCACCGGCTGGTGGAAGGACACCGGCAAGCTCGAGGACATGCTCGAGGCCAACCGGCTCGTGCTCAGCACCCTGGTCGGCGACGTCCGCGGCGAGCTGTGCGAGACCACGCTCGAGGGACCGGTGGTCATCGGCCCCGGCAGCCGGCTCGAGCGCTGCACCGTGCGCGGCCCCGTGGTCATCGGCGCGGGCTGCCACCTCAGCGACACCTTCGTCGGCCCGTACACGTCCATCAGCGACGGCGTGATCGTCGACCACGCCGAGCTTGAGCACTCGATCGTCCTCGAGAACAGCCGCATCTCGCACCTGCCGACGCGCATGGCCGACAGCCTGATCGGCCGCGACTGCGTCATCGCGCACAGCGAGGCGCGACCGGTCGCCTACCGGTTCCTGGTCGGCGACTCCTGCCAGATCGGCATCCTGTAAGCACGGCCCCGCGGCGCGGGGAGGAGGAAGCAGATGATCGACGGCGTCATGGTCAAGCAGCTCAAGGTCGTCCCCGAC
>CAWIDR010000037.1:0-184339 GCA_963834905.1 uncultured Thermoleophilia bacterium
CGCGCCGCTCCCGTCCGTCAACCTTGCTAGACTCGGACGCGTGACTCCACCCTCCACCCCCACCGGCTCCGCGGCTGCGCCGCGCTCGGCTCGCGACCTGCTGCGCGAGGTCTTCGGCTTCGCCGAGTACCGGCCGGACCAGGAGGAGATCGTCGACCGCCTCGTGGCGGGCGGCGACGCGTTCGTGCTCATGCCCACCGGCGGCGGCAAGTCGCTGTGCTACCAGCTGCCGGCCATGGTCCGCGCCGGCACCGGCGTCGTCGTCTCGCCGCTCATCTCGCTCATGAAGGACCAGGTCGACGCGCTGCGGGCGGCCGGCGTCCGCGCCGCCGCCTACAACTCGTCGCTCGAGCCGGACGAGGCGCGCCGCGTGCTGCGCGCCCTGCACGCCGGCGAGCTCGAACTGCTGTACGTCGCTCCCGAGACGCTCATGACCGACGGCTTCCTCGAGCGGCTGCACGGTCTCGAGCACGGCATCGCCCTGTTCGCCATCGACGAGGCGCACTGCGTCAGCCAGTGGGGCCACGACTTCCGCCCCGAGTACGTCCAGCTCGGGCAGGCTGCGCGGCCTGTTCCCCGACGTGCCGATCATGGCGTGCACGGCCACGGCCGACCCCGAGACGCGCGACGACGTGCGCTTCCGGCTCGGCCTCTCCGACGCCGCCGTGTACATCACCGGCTTCGACCGGCCCAACATCCGCTACACCGTCGTCGAGAAGCGCGAGCCGCTGCACCAGCTGCTGCAGTTCCTCGCCGCCCACGAGGGCGAGTCCGGCATCGTCTACTGCCTCTCGCGCAAGAAGACCGAGGACGTCGCCGACAAGCTCCGCGGGCACGGCGTCAACGCCGCCGCCTACCACGCCGGCCTGGCGCCGGAGGAGAGGCGGCGCGTCCAGGACGCCTTCGCGCGCGACGAGGTCCACATCGTGGTCGCCACCGTCGCGTTCGGCATGGGCATCGACAAGAGCGACGTGCGCTTCGTCGTCCACCACGACCTCCCCAAGACCGTCGAGAGCTACTACCAGGAGACCGGCCGCTCGGGCCGCGACGGCCTCCCGGCCGAGGCCCTGCTGCTCTTCGGCCTCGGCGACGCCGCCGTCGTGCGCAGCCTCATCGAGGGCGGCGGCCGCGGCGGCCGCGGCCGCTTCGGCGGCGACGAGGAGATCGCGCGCGACCCCGAGCGCGTGCGCATCGAGATCCACAAGCTCAACGCGATGGTGGGCTACGCCGACGGCCTGAGCTGCCGGCGCGAGGCGCTCCTCGGCTACTTCGGCGAGCCCTACGCCGCGCCGTGCGGCAACTGCGACATCTGCCTCGAGCCGCCGGAGACCTTCGACGCCACCGAGCAGGCGCGCATGGCGCTCAGCTGCGTGTACCGGCTGTGGGAGCGCGACGGGTTCGGCTACGGCGTCGGCTACGTCATCGACGTCCTGCGCGGCTCGGAGAACGAGAAGATCCTGAGCCGCGGTCACGACGGGCTCAGCACCTACGGCATCGGCGCCGAGCTCAGCCGCGACCACTGGCAGAGCCTCATCCGCCAGCTCATCCACCGCGGCTACCTCGTCCAGGACATCGCGCGCTTCTCGGCGCTGCGGCTCACGGACGCGGCGCGGCCGCTGCTGCGCGGCGACGAGACGCTCATCATGGCCAAGCCGCGGGTGCGCGTGCCGACCAAGAAGCAGCGGCTGCGCACGCAACGCGCCGGCCGGGCAGCCGAGCTCGCGGGCATGCCGGTCGACGAGGCGCTCTTCGAGGCGCTGCGCGGGCTGCGCAAGGAGCTCGCCGACGAGCAGAACGTGCCGGCCTACGTGGTCTTCAGCGACGCGACGCTGGCGGAGATGGCGGCGCTTCGCCCGGCCACCCGCGCCGAGCTGCTCGACGTGAACGGCGTCGGTCAGACCAAGCTCGAGCGGTACGGGGACGCGTTCCTGGCCGTGGTCGCCGGGCAGGCCTCCGGCGGCCCGGAGCCCGGCACACTCATCTGACGGGCTGAGCCGGCGGCGCTAGCGCAGGCCGGCCGCGTGGAACATCTCGGGCAGGCTCGCGGCCTTGTAGCCGCGCGCGCGCAGGCCGCTCAGGATCGACGGCAACGCCTGCGCCGTCTGCGGAGTCAGGTGCATGCACACGATCGCGCCCGGATGAACGTGTGAGAGCACCCGCGACGTGATCGACGCCCGCGCCCGGCTGGCTCCAGTCGCGCGGATCCACGTCCCAGAGGATCACGCGGTAGAAGCCGATCGCGGCCGACGCCGACGTCGTCGCCGAGTTCATGTCGCCGTAAGGCGGCCGGCAGTACGGCACCGGCGAGTAGCCGGTGGCGCTCCACCAGGGCGCCGCCGCGCGCGTCCACTCGCTCTGGATCTGGCTCGCGCTCTGGCGCGTCATCATCGAGTGCGTCCAGCCGTGAGTGCCGATCGCGTTGCCGTCCTGCACCGTGCGCCGGGCCAGCGAAGGGCTCGACGCCACATACGGGCCGAGCGGGAAGAACGTCGCGTGCGCCTTGTAGCGCCTGAGCGTGCCCAGGATGCTCGCCCAGGCGCGTGTTGTTGCCATCGTCGAAGGTCAGCGCGACCATCCGGCCGGCGCCGCTGATGCGGTGCCACACACCGCCGCTCACCGCCCGGAGGTCCCGGAACGAGCGGCGCTTGCTCACTGTCGAGTTGCCGGCCTCGTCACGGATGGTGATCTGCACCCGGTAGACGCCCGGCACGAAGCCCTTGTGGTTGGGATAGCGCGGCGTGAGCTGGATGCTCCGCGCGCCGGCGTCCCGCTCCAGGCCGGCCTTGCTCACGGCGGAGTAGCCGTACTGGTCGGTGACCTTGTACGACAGCTTCACCGGGCCGCTGCGTTCGTCGATGGTGATGCGCAGCGTCACGGGCTCGACGCGGCGGATGATGCTCGGCGTGACGCTCTTCCAGGCGAAGTGCGGCGGCCGCGTGTCGATCTTCACCGTCGCTGTCTTCGTCGTCTCCTCGTTGAACGCGTTGTCGACCGAGTAGAACGTGATCGTGTGCTCGCCGTCGTTGGAGTGGTCCTTGGGGGCCCGGACCACGAGCTGGTCGCCGATCTGCCACGTGCCGCCGTCGATCCGGTAGACCGTCGCCGCGACACCCGACGCGTCGTCGGTGGCGGTGAACTTCACCGTCGCGGCGTCGTTGCGCCAGCGAGAGCCCATCCCGCTCGCGGTGGTCACCGGCGGCGTGACGTCGCCGGGCGAGGGCGAGGCCGAGGGCGTGATGGTCGGCAGCACGAGCGGCACGGCGACCGGAGACGGAGACGCGGAGCGGCGCGAGCCGGCGCAGTCGGTCACGCTGGTCGTCACGCTGATGATGCCGGGCAGCGCGAGGGCGACGGCGGCGAGGACGATGAGCAGATGACGGACCACGGTCCCTCCCACGGCGGCGCGGCGCGAGGGGACCCGCGGAGCGCAGAGACAGTCTGCGTACTATGTCGACGATTCTAGGCCCGTACTTGAACGCCTGCATCCGCCCTCAGCGGACGGCCCGGCGGCGACCGCGTGGTAGCCTTGCGTGATGACCGACCTCTCACTCTTCGCGACCGTCCCTCGCGGCCTCGAGTCTCTGCTCGCCGGCGAACTGCGCAATCTGGGCGCGGCGCACGTCAAGCAGGTCCGCGCCGGCGTCGCCTTCGGCGGCTCGCTCGAGACGGCGTACCGCACCTGCCTGTGGTCCCGGGTCGCCGGCCGCGTGCTGCTGCCGGTGACGAGCGGAGCGGCCGCCGACGGCGACGAGCTCTACAAGACCGCCCAGTCCGTCGACTGGTCTCGTCACCTCGGCGTGGACGACACGCTGGCCGTCGACTTCACCGGCGTCAACGACAGGATCCGGGACACGCGCTTCGGCGGAGTGCGCATCAAGGACGCGATCGTCGACCAGTTCCGCGCCACCTCCGGCGGCAAGCGCCCGTCGGTCGACGCGCGTGCGCCGGACGTGCGCGTCAACGCGCACCTGTCCAGCACGCGCGTGGCCATCTCGATCGACCTCAGCGGCCAGAGCCTGCACCGGCGCGGCTACCGCGCCGAGAAGGTGCAGGTCGAAGCGCCACTCAAGGAGAACCTGGCCGCCGGACTCCTGCTGTACGCGGCCTGGCCGGGCGAGGCCGCCGCCGGCGCCAGCCTCCTCGACCCGCTGTGCGGGTCGGGCACGCTGCTCATCGAGGCGGCCCTCATGGCGGCCGACGTCGCTCCCGGCCTGCTGCGCGCCGAGGCGGAGGCCAAGCCGGGCGCCGCGCCGGCGTTCGGCTTCCTGCGCTGGCGCCAGCACGACGCCGACCTCTGGAACGCGCTGCTGCTCGAGGCGCGCGAGCGGCGCGGCGTCGGCATCAAGACGGCTTGCGGCGGCGCGCCCCGGCATGGCCATCCGCGGCTCGGACAGGGACGAGCGCGCCGTGAAGGTCGCGCGCGACTTCGTGAAGCGCGCCGGGCTGCACGGCCTCGTCGCGATCGACCACGCCCAGCTGGACACGGTCATGGCGCCCGCGGAGCACGGCCTGCTCGCCACCAATGCCCCGTACGGCGAACGGCTGGAGGCCGCGGACACCGAGGCCGTCTACCGGCAGCTCGGCGAGCGCCTCCGGGAGGCGTTCCCGGGATGGAACGCCGTCGTGCTCGCCGGTGACCAGCGGCAGCTCAAGGCCATCGGCCTCGCGCCCAAGCGCGAGACCGACCTGCGCAACGGACCGCTGGAATGCGTGCTCGCCTACTACGGGGCCGATGCGGCGCCGACCGGCGCGGCCGCGCCGCGCACCGCCCGCGCGGAGGCGCGCTCGTCCTCGCGCAAGGCGACGCCGCCGGAGGCGCAGACCGCGGTCGCCGAATCGCCGGCCGTCACCGCGCCGGCGGCAGAGACGCAGGCTCCCATCGGTCCGCGCGGCTCGCTCGGCGGCGGCGCCGAGTACCTGGCCAACCGGCTGCGCAAGAACCAGCGCCGGCTGGCCAAGCGCCTGCAGCGCGAGGGCATCACCTGCTACCGCCTCTACGACGCCGACCTGCCGGAGTACAACCTCGTCGTCGACGTGTACGGCGAGTGGGTGCACGTCCAGGAGTACGCGGCGCCTCCCGAGATCGACCCGGACAAAGCCAAGCGGCGCCTCGCCGAGGCGGTCGAGGTCATCGGCGCCGTCCTCGGAGCCCCGCCGCAGCGCGTGGTGCTCAAGGAGCGCCGCCGCCAGCGCGGGCCGGCGCAGTACGAGCGTCGCGGCGACCAGAGCAAGCTGCTCGAGGTCAGCGAGGACGACCTCTCCTACCTCGTCGACCTGAACACCTATCTGGACACCGGCTTCTTCATCGACCAGCGGCTCACGCGGCGGCTGGTGCGCCGCCTGGCCGGCGGCCGCCGCTTCCTCAACCTCTTCGCGTACACCGGCTCGATGACGGTGAACGCCCTCGCCGGAGGAGCGCCGTCGTCGACCACCGTCGACCTCTCGGCCACCTACCTGACGTGGGCCGAGCGGAACCTCACGGCCAACGGCTTCACGGCCGGGAGTGAGACCTGGTCACCCGGCCCGGCGAAGCCCGGCCCCGCAGACGCGGGGAAGGTCGGCCGCACCACCCGCCGCCGCGCGCCGCGTGCCGAACGGAGGCCCCTCCGCCGCGCACACCCTCGTGCAGGCCGACTGCCTGCGCTGGGTCGCCGAGGCGGGCGGACAGTACGACCTGATCTGGCTGGACCCGCCGACCTTCAGCAACTCGAAGAAGATGGGTCGCGCCACCTTCGACGTCCAGCGCGACCACGCCGACCTCATCCGCCTCATCACCCGGCGCCTGCTGGCGCCCGGCGGCATCCTCCTCTTCGCCACGAACCTGCGGAACTTCCGCCTCGACCACGCCGAGCTCCGGGGCCTCGAGCTCAAGGACCTCTCGCGCGCGACTCTCGCCTTCGACTGCGAGCGCGGCGCAAACCGCCACCACGTGTTCCGCATCGAGCAGACCGCTCGCTGACGCGCCTCGCCCGCCGGCTTCGCACGGCGGATCCCGTCCGCCGCGCTCACCAGACGTCCACCCTCCCGGCTCCACGGCACGGCGATTGGCCGGGTCGCGCCCCGGGTAGCTAGCGCGCTGGCAGCTTGGCAGCACCGGCGACGCAGCGGGACGCCTGAGGCGGCGTGACGCCGGACCGGCGGCGACCCACCAGCGAGGGTATGAGGAACATGATGCGCGAACGCACTGACGAACCAGCTGTGACGACCACCGGCCGGCAGGAGACGGCTCCCTACGGCTCCTGGCGCTCCCCGGTGACGGCGAAGCTCATCGCCGAGGGCGGCGTGAGCACGATGTGGCCGCAGAGCGCCGGCGAAAGCCTCTACTGGACCGAACTGCGGCCGCTCGAGGACGGCCGCTACGTGGTCGTGCGGCGGGCGCCCGACGGCGAGATCGCCGACGTCACTCCGCCGGGCGTCAGCGCCCGCACCCTCGTCCACGAGTACGGCGGCGGCATGTACGTGGCCTTCCTCGGCGCGGGCGGCGGAGAGAGCGTCATCTTCAGCGACCAGGCCGACCAGCGGCTGTACCGGCAGGACCTGGAGCCGGCCGGCGAAGCCCAGCCGGCCCGCTGGAGCGCGCCGCGGCCGATCACTCCGGCGCCGCCCTCCGAACGCGCCCACCGCCACGCCGACGGGCGCGTGACCGCGGACGGACGGCTGCTCGTGACGGTGCGCGAGCGGCACGAGGCCGGCGGCGAGGTGGTCAACGAGCTCGTCAGCCTGCCCACCGACGGTTCGGCCGCGCCGCAGGTGATCGCCTCCGGACACGATTTCTACGCCGCCCCGAGGCTCAGCCCGGACGGGCGGCGTCTGGCGTGGCTCAGCTGGGACCACCCGCGGATGCCGTGGGACGGCACCGAGCTGTGGACGGCGGAGCTCGCCGGCGACGGCACCGTCTCCGGCGAGCGGCTGGTCGCCGGCGGTCCGGAGGAGTCGATCCTGCAGCCGCTCTGGAGCCCCGCCGGCGAGCTCTGGTTCGCGAGCGACCGCACTGGCTGGTGGAACCTGTATGCGGTCGCGCCGCGGCCGACGCCGGGCCGAGCGAGAGCGACGCCGGCGCCCGGCGGCCTGCCGGAACCGTGCCCGCTGGTCATCCGCGACGCCGAGTTCGCCAAGGTCCCGTGGGTGTTCGGCCTGCAGCACTACGCGTTCCTCGCCGACGGGACCCTGGTGGTCAGCTACACCGAGGACGGCCGCGACCACCTCGCCGTCCTCGACGCGCCGTCACCCGGCGCGGCCGGAGGGCACGAGGCCTCCGCGCTCCGCGAGCTCGACTCGCCCTACACGGTCGTGTACTCGCTCGCGCCGCTCGGCGACCGGATCGGCCTCATCGCCGGCATGCACACCGAGGGCTCGCAGGTCGCCGTCGTCGATCCGCGCTCCGGCGACCCGGAAGTCGTCCGCCGCGGCCGGCCGGTCCTCATCGACCCGGCGTACATCAGCCGCCCGGAGGCGATCACGTTCCCCACGGAGGGCGGCCTCAGTGCGCACGCCAACTACTACCCGCCGGCGAACCCGGACTTCGTCGCGCCGGAGGGAGAGCTGCCGCCGCTGCTCGTCAACGTCCACGGCGGCCCGACGTCCGCGCACGAGGCGATGCTCGACCTGGACATCCAGTACTGGACGTCGCGCGGCATCGCGGTGGTCGACGTCAACTACGGCGGGTCGACCGGCTACGGCCGCGAGTACCGGGAGCGGCTGCGCGGCGAGTGGGGAGTCGTGGACACCGTCGACTCCATCAACGCCGCGCGCTACCTCGTCGCTCGCGGCGACGCCGACCCGGCGCGCCTCGGCGTCCGCGGCGGGAGCGCCGGCGGCTACACGACGCTGAACGCGCTCACGCGCTTCGACTTCTTCTCCGCCGGCGCCAGCCTGTTCGGCCTCGCCGACCTGGAGGCGTTCGCCACCGGCGGCACGCACAAGTTCGAGTCGCAGTACCTCGACAGCATGCTCGGTCCGTATCCGGAGCGGACGGGACGTCTACCGCGAACGCTCGCCGATCCACCACGTCGACGCCATCAGCTGCCCGGTGATCCTGCTGCAGGGCCTGGAGGACGTCATCGTGCCGCCGGCGCAGGCCGACATCATCGTGGAGGCGCTCCGGCGCAAGGGCCTGCCGTTCGCGTACCTCGCGTTCGAGGGTGAGCAGCACGGCTTCCGCAAGGCGAAGAACATCATCCGCGCCGAAGAGGCGGAGCTGTACTTCTACGGGCGCGTCTGGGGGTTCACGCCGGCCGACGAGATCGAGCCGGTCGAGATCGAGAACCTGGACTGAAGGCCACGAGGCCGGTCGGCGAAGGCGCTGCTCCCGCCCATCCGGGCTACGCCAGCGGCGGGCCGCCGGAGGTGAGCCCGCCGTCGGCGTCGTATACTCGAAGGCCATGCGTATCCGCACCATCAGCCTGATCGCGCTCGCCGTCGCTGTCCTCATCGCGGCGATCGCCATCATCGCCGCTCCCGCGTTCGCCGCGACCTCTGTCCCCAAGCCGACGGTCGTCAAGAAGTACATCGCCTACGGCGCCGGCCGCAAAGCGCAGATGGCGGACTACAGGCGGCACCACTACGGCCAGCACACCTACGTGCTCACCAACCCCAAGGCGATCGTCCTGCACCACACCGACGGCGCCTACTGGCAGAGCGCCTGGAACACCTTCAACACCAACACCGCCTACAACGGCGAGAAGCCCGGCGTCTCGGCGCAGTTCATCATCGACAAGGACGGCACCATCTACCAGTTGATGCCGCTCACCTACCGCGCCCGCCACTGCATCGGCATGAACTGGAAGTCGTTCGGCATCGAGTTCGTGCAGGAGAGCGTCGCCGGGCACAGCGGCCGCTGGATGGACCGGCAGATCCTCGCGCGCACCAGGCAGGCCAACGCCGGGGTCAAGCTGGTGCGCTGGCTCAAGGCCCGCTTCGGCATCAAGAACACCGACATCGTCGGCCACGCCACCGCCAACGGCTCGCGCTTCTTCAAGGACCTCACCGGCATCAAGAACGGCGCCGGCGACTGGTTCGCGCCCGAGGTCAAGGTCTTCCGCTCGCGGCTCTAGCCGCAGTCGCCCGGCGGACTTCGCACGCGCTCCCGACTCGGCGTAGACTGACGCCATGGCCGTCAGGCTCGAAGGCATCCACTTCCTGGTCACCTACCGGTGCACCTACGCGTGCGACCACTGCTTCGTGTGGGGGTCGCCGGACGCGGACGGGACGATGACGCTGGCGCAGCTCACGAGCGTCATCGACCAGGGAGCAGAGCTGGGGCTCGCCGACGTCTACTTCGAGGGCGGCGAGCCCACTCTCGCCTACCCGGTCGTGCTCGCGGCGGCGAAGCATGCCCGCGAGCGCGGCCTCGACGCCGGCATGGTCAGCAACTGCTTCTGGGCGACCTCCGTCGCCGATGCCAAGATCTGGCTGGCGCCGTTCGCCGAGGTCGGCCTCGCCGATCTCTCGCTCTCGTCCTACGCGTACTTCGTCGAGGACGCCAACGAAGAGCAGCTGCGCAACGCCGTGCTGGCGGCGCAGGAGCTCGGCATCCCCGTCAGCGTGCTCGAGGTGGGGGCGCCGGCGGACATCGGCGTGCCCGGCGCCTGCTCCGGCGACGTCGGCGAAGTCATGCACAAGGGGCGCGCGGCCGTCGCGCTCGCGCCCGCCAAGGCCTCGCGGCCGCCGGAGACGCTCACGACCTGCCCCTTCGAGGACTTCACCGATCCGGGCCGCGCTCACGTCGGCCCGGACGGCGAGCTGCAGGTGTGCCAGGGCATCAGCGCCGGCAACGTCTTCGCCGGAGGCGACGGCCCGCCGGCGCCCGAAGCACCTGGCCGAGCCGCGCGCCGGCGGCCTGCGCGGCCGTGCTCGACGCCTACGACCCGCACGCCCGCCCCGTCATCCGCGAGATCCTCGCCGGCGGCCCGTGGGCCCTCGCCCAGGCCGTCGGCCACACGCCGGAGCGCGCGCTGTACGCCGACGAATGTCATCTGTGCTACGAAGTCCGCGCCGCGCTGCGCCGCGCCGGCCGCTTCCCCGAAGTGGTCGCGCCGGGCCAGTGCTACGCCGAGAACGAAGCCGAGGAGGGGGAAGACCATGCCGTCTGAGTGTGAGAACTTCTGGGGGGCCGCCAGCTACGCTGTCGTCGGCCACCAGGCCAGCAAGAAGCCGTACCCCAAGATCACCTACGGCGCGCTCAAGGAGCGCGGCGCCACCGTCTACCCGATGGACCCGGACGGAGGCGCCGTCGAGGGCGACGCCGCCTACGCGGACTTCTCCGCGCTGCCCGGCCCCGTCGAGGCCGCGGTGCTGGAGTTGCCCAAGGAGGAGACGGCCGCGTGGGTCGCCAAGGCCGCCGACGCCGGCGTCAAGCAGATCTGGATCCACCAGATGACCGACACGCCCGAGGCGCTCGCCGAGGCCGAGAAGCGCGGGCTCAAGGTCATCACCGGCCACTGCGCGGTGATGTACAACAAGCCCGGCATGAGCATGCACGCGCCGCACCGCTGGATCTGGAAGCTGGTCGGCAAGTACTGAACTGACCGCGGTCGCGTACGCGGGGAGGGCGACGTGGGTCAGGGCATCGTCTCCGGCGGCGTCGCCCGCTGCTTGGGCGGCAGGATCGCCACGATGATGAGGATGAGGACGGGGAAGAAGATGCAGAGGATGATCCACAGCGCCCTGTTCAGGTCCTTGCGGTCGACCATGCGCCAGACGAGCCACAGGCAGATCACCCAGACGACGAACCAGATCGTCACGCCGAGTACCCAGCTCATGTGAACGCCTCCTCGACCCGCGGGCGCCGCCGGTAGCGGCGAGATTCTCAGGGTGGGTCTACCCCATTGGGGCGCGGAACCCTTCGTTCGCGACGATGCCGCAGGCGATCTGGATGTCCGGTCGCGTGGCCAAGGCCCGGCGCCTCGCGGGGCTACGGAGCCGCTGGGGTAATCGGATTCGCAGAGGCACGTCCAAGCGTACGTCCAACGACACGTACGTGCTCTTGGACGTACGTCCAAGCGTGCCAGTGCTCGACGACCATATGCGGTGCTCGATGAAGCGCCGCCGCTTCGGGCGACTCTGCCAGGCGACCGCTCCGGGCGCCGTCTTCCCGGCGCGCGGTCAGTCGATCAGGCCGTCGGCGGCGGGGAGGTCCGGCGGCTGCGGCGGGATCTCGTCCTCGGGGAGGCCGCGGACGTGCTCGATGGCGCGCTCCGCGGCGGCCGCGCCCTCGCGCAGGCAGTCGCCGATGCCGATGCCGTGGTAGGCGCCGCCGGCGAGCTCGATGCCCGGGACGGCCGCGACGGCGGCCTCGATGTGCCCGACCAGCTCGACGTGGCCGACGCGGTACTGCGGCATGCCGCGCGGCCAGCGGAAGATCTGCACGAACTCCGGCTCCGCCGTGATGCCCATGATGTCGCGCAGCTCGGCGCGGACCACGGCGGCCATCTCGTCGTCGTCCAGCTGGGCCGCCGCTTCGCGGCCGGCGCGCCCGAGGAAGCTGCGCAGCAGCACGTGGCCGGCGGGCGCGCGCTCGTCGAACTTGCTCGAGCTCCAGGTGGTCGCCATGACGGGGCGGTCCTCGGCGCGGGGCACGACGAACCCGAAGCCCTTGAGGTCGTGCCCCACCTGATCGGCGCGGTAGGCGACGGAGGCCGTGGCCGTGGTCACGTACTCGATGGACGAGAGGTCGGCGGCGGCGAGCGGCGCGACCGGGCGCAGCAGGTCGCCGCTCGCCCACGCCGGGGTGGCGAGGACGACGGCGTCGGCCACCACGCGGGAGCCGTCGCTCAGCGTGAGCGCGTAGGCGTCCGACCCGGCGCGGGTGTCACAGTCGGCGTCGCACCCGGCCATCGTCTTCACGCCGGTGCCGGTATGCAGACGCTCGGCCGGCAAGGTCGCGACGATGGCGTCGCTCAGCTCCTGCAGCCCGCCCTTGAACGAGTAGAAGTAGGACTTCGGCCCGGCGGCTCGCGGGCCCGATGCCGGCGCGCCGCCCGGAGCGCCCGAACCCGGCGCGCCCGAGCCGCCGCGCGCCGCGGCGGCCTTCTGGCGCGCCTTGCGGCGCTTGAGCATCGCGAGGATCAGGCTGCGGTGCTCGCGCTCCATGTCCAGGAACATCGGGAAGGTCGCGCGCACGCTCATCTGCTCGGGGTCGCCCGCGTGGATGCCGGCGACGATGGGCTCGGCGATGCGCGCCAGCGCCTCCTTGCCGAGCCGGCGCCGCACGAAGTCGCCGAGGCTCTCGTCGAGCGCCGAGCCGACGGGGCCGCCCGACGGGCCCGCCGTCGCGGCGCCGCCGCGCGGGAGCACCAGGTCGAGCCCCATGCGCACCTTGCCCGGCCAGCTCATCAGCCCGCTCATCGCGAAGGGGACCATGCGCGTCGGGACCATGAGGATGATGCCCTCGGGCAGCTCGTGCAGCCGCCCGCGCGTGAACACGAAGCTCTTGCGGATGTCCTCGTTGCAGTCGAGGAAGCGGTCGCCGATGCCGACCTCGCGGGCGGCCGTGATCGGCCAGTGCTTCTCGATGATGGCCGAGTCCGGGCCGCCCTCGACGACGAACCCGTCCCTGCGGATGGTGTGGACCTTGCCGCCGAGGCGCGGGTCCTGCTCGTACAGCTGCCAGTCGATGGTGGGGTCCTGCGCGCGCGCCGCTTCGAGCACGCGCGCCGCGCCCAGCCCGGCCATGCCGCCGCCGACGACGACGATGCGGAAGGGGTCGCTCATCCGTGCGCGTGCGGGCCGTCCGGCTCCCGCAGAGCCCGCTCCCCCGGCCGGTGCGCGAGGTACTCGGTGACGACGTCCGCGAGCGCCTCGATGAAGAACGGCGAATCGTTGGGCGCGTGCGTGCGCCGGTACTCGATGCCGAGGTTCTCGATCTGGCCGCGGAGCACGATGTCGAGGTCGTAGAGCGTCTCGACGTTGTCGCTCACGAACCCGACCGGCACGACGAGGATCTTCTTCCAGCCCTCTTCGGCGAGGACGCGCACCGCGTCGTCGGCCTCGGGCTCCATCCACTCGCCGCCGCCGCGGCCCTTGCTCTGGAAGCCGAAACGCCAGTCGCCCGGCATGATCTGGGGGATCAGCTGGGCGATCGTCTGCTGCAGCTGGTCCACGTAGGGGTCGCCCTCGGCGATCGTCTCTGCCGGCACGCTGTGCGCGGTGAAGAGCACGGCCCACTCGCTCACGTCACAGCCGTCCAGCGCCTCGGCGACGCGGCGGGTGAGGGTGCGCACGAAGCCCTGGCTCGCGTACCAGCCCTCGAGGAGCGGGATGTCGCGGCCGTGGCCACCGGTGGTGGGATCCTCCGCCGCGGCCAGCTGCGCGAGGTACTTGCCGCTGGTCAGCCGCGAGGCGAAGGGGCTCATGGGCAGAGCCACGATCTGGTGCGCGTCCAGCGAGCGGACGCAGTCGGCGACGCTCGGCTCGGTGTAGAGAAACCCGGGGCGGACGCGGATGGGGCGGGCGAGCTCCTGGACGAGCCTGGCCTGCAGCGCCAGGGTCTGGCGCACGGTGATGGCCGGGAGCGGCGAGGCGCCGCCGATGAGCGCGTAGCGCTCCTTGACGGCGGCGACCGTCCCCGGATCCGGGCGTGCGCCCCATGAGTCGCTCGAGGAACGGCACGATCTGCTCGGGGCTCTCCGGCCCGCCGTAGGCGAGCAGGGCGACGTCGACGAGGCTCTCGGTCATGCCGTCATCCTCCGAGCTCAGATCGGGGCGGCCGAGAGCCGGTGCACGGCGTCGACCAGGTACTTGACGTTGTCCGGGGGCACCTGCGGGCATGAGGCCGTGCCCGAGGTTGAAGATGTGCCCGGGGCGGCCGCCGGCGCGGCGCAGCACGTCGGCGACGCGCTCCTCGATGGCCTTGGGCGGTCCGAGGAGCGTGATCGGGTCCAGGTTGCCCTGGATGGCCACATCGCCGAGCTGGTCCCAGGCGCGGTCGAGCTCGATGCGCCAGTCCACGCCGTAGACGTCGCTGCCGGCCTTGCCGACCAGGTCGAGCATGGCCGAGGCGCCGTTGCCGAAGTAGATGAGCGGCGCCCCCAGGCCCTTCACGTGGTCCACCACGTAGCGCACGTGCGGCAGCACCAGCAGCTCGTAGTCGAAGGGGCTGAGCCAGCCGACCCAGGAGTCGAAGAGCTGGACCACCTGGGCGCCGGCGGCGATCTGCGCCTTGAGGTAGTCGACCACCACCTCGGAGATGACGCTCATGAGGCGGCCGAACGTGACCGGGTCCTCGTACATCATCTTCTTCACGTGCGCGTAGTTGCGCGAGTGGCCGCCCTCGACGATGTAGCTCGCCAGCGTGAACGGAGCGCCGGAGAAGCCGATGAGCGGGATGCCGGGGTCGAGCTCGTGACGCACGAGCTTGATGGTGTCCATCACGTACTGCAGGTCGGACGCGGCATCGATGCTGTGCACGCCCTCGAGGTCGCGGGCGCCGCGGATGGGCCGCTCGATGACGGGCCCGTCGTCCTTGCTGAAGTGGAACCCGATCCCCATGGGCTCCAGCGGCAGCAGGATGTCGGCGAACACGATGGCCGCGTCCAGCTCGAAGCGGCGGAGCGGCTGCAGCGTGACCTCCGCCGCCACGTCCGGCCGGCGGCACATCTCCACGAAGCTCATCTTCTCGCGGATGGCGCGGTACTCGGGCAGGTAGCGGCCGGCCTGGCGCATGAGCCAGACGGGCGTCGCGTCGACGGGTTTGCGGGCGCAGGCATCGAGAAGGCGCATGGGCATCACCTGAGTAGGTGGAACTGGCTTACAGGGACGGTGATTGTAGCAAACGGGAGCCCGCGGGCTCCCGTCGACGGAGACGAAGCGGGCCGGCGCCGGTTCACTCGGCCGGCCTGTACCCTTCGCCCAGCGCCGCCTTGCGGCACGTATGGCACACCGTCATCATCTCGCACCGCTGCGGCGAGACCACGTGGTACCGGAGCGCCCTCGCGCTGAGCTGGGCGCCGCACAGACCGCAGTGGGCGCTGTCGATGGAGCGGACCGTCGCTGGGGGGTTGGTCACGGCCGCGTCGCGGCCATCCGACTGAGTCGGCAGCGGGTGGACTTGGCCCATGGAGTCCTCCACTCGTACGTGCTGCAGCTTCCGGGGCGGGGGGCCGGCAAGCCGGTGCAGCTTATGGATAACCTGCCCAGAAACGGCCGCGCGATAACGCCTCCGGCCCACCCGCGGCAGGGCCGGCGTAGCCACCGCCAGCGACACTTCGTACCGCCGGCGCGTAGCATGCCGCGCCGGCCGCGCAGTAGGATGGCGACAGGGCATGCGGACCTCCCTGGTCCGCACCAAGGAGGGAGATACGTATGAGACGTCTGTTCGTCGCGGCGACCGTGTGCGCCGCCATCCTGCTGCTATCCGGCCTCTGCGCGGTCGCTGCGCTCGGCTCCGTCCCTCACAAGAGCGGGGGGGCGTCGGAGCAAATGGCGCCCGCGCTCCACAGGACCGCCGTCAAGGCGACGTTGGCGACAGACGGTGGCACAGCACTCCTTCCCGTTCCCGCGTCGCTCGCAGCGGCACTCGCCGCCATCAACGGCCGCGTCACCGACACCTACGGCTCGGGGCTTCCGTACACCAGAGTGGTGTGGAAGGTCGGCGCGGTGACGGGATCCGCCAAGGCCGACAGTCAGGGGTACTACTCTTTCTCCGGTATCCCCGCCGCCGTCGAGAACGGACGACTCTCAGCGACCTCCGAGGACGGGATCAGCGTCTTCTACGACTGGACGAATCAGAGCTGGGCTGCCCCGGGACCAACGCCGATCGACATACAGCCCGGTCTGGTGACGATCCAGGGTAATCCGGGAGGCCCGTGGCGCGACTCGGCAACGCACCTCGGCACCGACGTCTTCACCTCCGCGGGCATCGAGAAGAAGGAGGCTTGGGCACATGTCCCCAGTTTGACCACCTCCGCTCCCGCGCTCCCGGGGACGGTCACGGGCGTAGCGGCCTACTTCTACGACAGCGAGGGTGTCGAGGCGACCGCCGTGAATGGCCAGTCCGTCACTGCCGCGTCGACTCTGGCACAGAGTGTCAGCGTGGATGAAGCCGGTGCTCAGCGCATCTGGACGGGTGGTTCATACGTGAATCTCTCGAAGCCGTGGGGCTCCGGGAAGCCGGGCTCGAAGCAAAAGGTGTGGCTTCAGAACTTCCCGAGCAACTGGACCAACGCCATCGACGGCTACTCCGAGAACCCGGCACGGTCGGCCGGGAAGCATTTCGGCAGCCTCCGCTCTCTGGGCACCTCCCGCCACTCCCGCACTCTCACGGTGCCGCCAAAGGCCGTGCCCGGCTACGGC
Source organism: uncultured Thermoleophilia bacterium (assembly GCA_963834905.1). Taxonomy (GTDB): domain Bacteria; phylum Actinomycetota; class Thermoleophilia; order UBA2241; family UBA2241; genus CAIXSE01. The sequence goes on from CAWIDR010000037.1 coordinate 16,291, forward strand.
TACCGCGTCCGGTTCTCGCACACGAATGGACCTCTTGAGCTTTCGACCTGGTTCCAGATCTGCACCCTGAAGGCGTCGAAGTCGGCGGTCCGCAAGGGCACGGCGATTAGATTCAGCGGCGTGGTGCCAGTGCAGGATCACCATGGCAGCACGGCGGGCAAGCGCACCACCGCGTACATGTTCGTGCACAAGGGGACCGCCGGCCAGCCGACCAATCTGAATCCGACCAAGCAGGGATGGCACTACGTCGGCTCGTTCAAGACCGACGGCTACGGTAAGTACCGCACGTCGCTGCTCAAGCCGCAACTGACCATGTCGGTGGTCATGCAGTATCCGGGCGACGATTGCTACTACCCGGCGTATACATCGCCGGTCAAAGTCACCGTCAGGTGACGTCGAAGTAGCCTGACCGGAAGATCGCGCGCCGGAGGCGCGAACGATGCCGAGGGCCGGGGAGGCGGAAGTGCCTCCCCGGCCCTCGGCGCTTCTCTCCGAGTAAACTCGTCAACCTCATCCGTTTTGCCAATCGACCACCCCGTGGACCCCCCTCCCTTATCCAGTATGGACAACACATAAGTTTTACTTATTTGAAGAAACAGCTTCACTTATGGATAATAGGTCGGTCGTCAGCAACCGCGAGGGTGGTCCATGACTGAACGGTTCACATCTACTCCCGACGTGCCGCGTATCGACGGGGGAGTCACGATCTTCCGCAGCTGTCTCGTCTCGGCGGAGTACCCGGGCGTCGAGTCGTCCACCAAGTGGCTCTTCGAGCGCCTCGGCGTCGAGTACACGGTCAACCCCGACCAGACGTGCTGCACGGGCCTCGGCTACTACTCCGACCTCATGCCGATCCAGACCACCGTCGGCATCGCCGCCCGCAACGCGTGCGTCGTCGTCGACGACGACCACCCGGTGATGAGCTACCTCTGCTCCACCTGCTATGCCGTCAACAAGAAAGCGCGCAACATCCTCGACGTACCCGAGTACCGGGCCGAGACGAACGCGGTGCTTGCCAAGATCGGCCGCGAGTACGACGACCATGTCGCCGGCGCCGTTGAGCACAAGCATGTCCTCGACGTGCTCTGGGGCGCTCACGCCGACATCCCACAGCTGATCCGTCGCCGCCTCGACGGCATCAAGGTGGCCACCCACCCGGCCTGCCACTATTGCAAGGTCTTCCCGGACGAGACGCTCGGCGACAACGAGAACTTCATGGTGCCGGAGGAGATGCTGGCCCCCGCGGGCGTCGTCTGCACCGGCGCCTACAACGAGAAGCAGACCCACTGCGGCGCCGGCTTCCGTCAGCGATTCGTCAACCCCTCGATCTCGGTCGGCGTGACGCAGAAGAAGCTGCACCGGCTCGCCGAGGAGAAGGTCGACGTCCTCGTCCACATGTGCCCGAACTGCCACGTCCAGTTCGACCGCTACCACGACATCATCGCCACCAGCACCGGGGAGGAGTACCCCTTCGTGCACCTGCACGTGCAGCAGCTCCTGGCGCTCGCCCTGGGCGCCGACCCCGAGAAGGTCGTCGGCATCCAGTCGCATTCTCAGGATGTCGAGCCCTTCCTCGAGCGCATCGGCGCCCGTCAGCCGCGCGCGGCGCTCGCCGGAGACCTGCGATGAGGGCCGGCGTCTTTCTCTGCCAATGCGGAGGGAACATCAGCGGCGTGCTCGACCTCGACTCCCTGGCGGACCACGTGCGGATGCTCGACGGCGTCACCATGGTGGCGATCGACCAGTTCATGTGCGGCACAGAGGGTCACCAGCTCATCTCTGAAGCCGTGGAGGAGCGCGGTCTCGACCATCTGGTGATCGCCAGCTGTTCTCCACGCTTCCAGGGACCGACGTTCGAGCGCATCGCGCGCGACCTCGGCCTCGGCGAGAACGCGGTCGCCTTCGCCAACGTCCGTGAAGGCTGCTCCTTCGTCCATCGCGACCAGCCGGAGCTGGCCCAGGAGAAGGCCAGGAGCATCGTCGGCGGCGCGGTGGCACGTGTGCGGCAGCAGAGCGACCTGCCTCGGCGCCGCACCTTCCTGCATCGCAGTGCGATGGTCGTCGGTGGTGGCATCGCCGGCATGACCGCGGCCGAGGAGCTGGCGGCGAGCGGCATCGAGGTGCACCTCGTCGAGCGCCAGCAGTCGCTCGGCGGGTACATGGCGCGGCTCAGCAAGACCTTCCCTACCGAAGACTGCGCCATGTGCTCGCTGGCCCCGAGGCTCACGAGCACTGCGCTCGAAGGCCGCATCCACGTCCATACGCTCACCGACGTGGACGCGATCAGCGGGCCTCCCGGCGAGTTCCGCGTGATGCTCCGCCACCGGCCGCGCTACGTCAGCGAGGCCTGCGTCGGCTGCGGCGAATGCGCCGCCGTCTGTCCCGTGCACTACCCGAGCGAGTTCGAGTTCGGCGTCGCCGACCGCACCGCGATCTCGCGACCGTTCTCCGGCGCCGTACCCGCCACGTTCGCCGTCGAGAAGAAGGGCTGGAGCCCGTGCAAGAGCGCCTGCGCCGTGCACACCTCTGCGCAAGGCTACGTAGCGCTGGTCGGCGCCGGCCGCCTCGACGAGGCGTACCGAGTGGCGAGCGAGCCCAACCCGTTCCCCAGCGTCTGTGGCCGCATCTGCACCCGTCTCTGTGAGTCGGCCTGCGCCCGTGGCTCCGTCGACGAGCCCGTCGCCATCGCCGCGCTCAAGCGCTACGTCGCCGACGCCGTGGGGCCGACGCTGCCGGTGACCCCGGCGTCGGTCATCCACGCGGAGCCGGTCGCCGTGATCGGCGCCGGCCCGGCCGGCCTCACGTGCGCCCGCGACCTCGCCGACCTGGGCTACAGGGTCACCGTGTTCGAGGCGCAGCCGGTCGCCGGCGGCATGCTGCGCCTGGGCATCCCCGACTACCGCCTGCCGCACGAGGTCATCCAGCGCGAAGTCGACCAGGTGCTCGCCAAGGGCATCGAGCTCCGCTTGGGACAGCGAGCCGGGGCGGACTTCACCGTCGACGGGCTGTTCGAGCAGGGTTTCGGCGCCGTGTACCTCGCAACCGGGCTCCAGAAGAGCGCCGCGGTGAAACTGCCGGGCGCCGACCTGCAGGGCGTCAGGCAGGCGGTCGAACTGCTGCGCGAGCTCAACCTCGGCGGCACACCACCAGTCGGCGCAAGGGTCGTGGTGATCGGCGGCGGGGATGTGGCGCTCGACGCCGCCCGAAGCGTGATCCGTCTCCAGAGCCGGGCCGGGCTCGAGCCCGATGTGACCCTCGTCTATCGGCGCACGAGCGTCGAGATGCCGGCCAACGCCTCCGAGGTCATGGAAGCTCGCGAGGAGGGCCTCTCGGTCGAGTTCCTCGTGCGACCGCTCGCCATACGCGGCAAGGGGGACCGGGTCGCAGGCATCGACCTGCAGCGCTGTGAGCTGGGCGACCCGGATTCGTCGGGCCGGCGCCAGCCGGTACCCGTCGAGGGCTCCGAGTTCCGCCTGGACGCCGACTCGGTGGTCTTCGCCGTCGGCCAGGCGCTGGTGGACGACTTCGCGCAGGGCTGCGACGGTCTCGAGCTCGAGAGCGGCCAGATCCGCGTCGACCGCGAGACGATGATGACGACGCGCGATGGCGTGTTCGCCGGCGGCGACGTCGCCGCTCTCGGCCTCTTCACAGCCATCGAAGCAGTGGCGGCCGGCCGGCGCGGGGCCGCCGCCATCCACAACTTCCTGCGCGGCGAGCGGCTGCTTCCCGTGTGGGTCGACGAGCGCGAGGTCGCGCGCCCCGGCGACGGCGAGCTGGCCGCGGTCGAGATGGCCCAGCGCGTACCCATGGCCATGGTCGACGGCCTGTTGCGCCGGGAGGACTGGTCCGAGGTGAGTGCGGGCTTCACCGCAGAGGAGGCCCGCGCCGAGGCGTCCCGCTGCCTCAACTGCGCCGTCTGCAGCGAGTGCGACTCCTGCGTGCGCGCCTGCCCCAGCGGCGCCGTGGACTGGGATCAGACGGTGACCGACGAGGAGATCACCGTCGGCGCCGTGATCATCGCTACGGGCCATCGGGAGTTCGACGCGAAGCGGAAGCTGCCGCTCGGCTACGGCCGCTACCGTAACGTGCTCACGCAGAGTCAGGTGGCTCGCCTGCTGTCGGCCTCCGGGCCCACCGAAGGCGAGCTCCTGCGGCCCTCGGACGGGCTGTCGCCGAAGAAGATCTTCATGCTGCAGTGCGTCGGCTCGCGCGATTGCACGAGCAGCGGCAACGAACACTGCTCGGCCGTCTGCTGCCTCTTCGCCACACTGCACGGTTCGCTGATCAGGCAGCACTACCCGGACGCGCAGATCACCATCGGCTACACCGACATGCGCACGCCCGGCAAGGCTCACGAGGAGTACTACCGGCTCGTGCAGGAGCGTGGCGTGCGCTACGTGCGCGGTCGCGTGGGCGAGATCCTCGAGGAGCAGGACGGCAGTCTCACGGTGCGCCTCGAGAACACCATGACGGGGCGCAAGCAGGAAGAGCGCTTCGACATGGTGGTGCTGAGCGCCGGGCTCGAGGCGTCGGAGGGGACGCGCGACATCGCCCGTGTAGCCGGCCTCCAGACGGCGGCGGCCGGCTTCGTCCGCGAGTACCACCCCAAGCTCCGCCCCGTGGACACGCAGCGCGGCGGCATGTTCGTGGCCGGCACCGCGCAGGGACCGAAGACGATCCCCGAGTCGATCGCCCAGGCGAAGGCCGCGGCCGCCCGTGTCATCAGCATGCTGAGCACGGGCTTCGCGATGACGCCGGCCCAGGTCGCCTCGAGCGACGTGGACGTCTGCGTCGCCTGCGGCGTCTGCGAGACCGCCTGTCCGCAGACGGCGATCACCATCACCGTCGGCGCCGACGCACACTCGTTCGTCGACCCCAACATCTGCCGCGGCTGCGGCATCTGCGCCGCCGAGTGCCCCACAGGGGCGATGCAACTCGGCGGCTTCAGCGACGCCGAGGTGCTGGCGGAGGCGACCGTCTGATGGCCGCCGCCGCGACGCCGGACGGAGGGGATCGCAAGATCGTCGCCTTCTGCTGCCGGGAGTGCGCCTACGCGGCGGCCGACGCGAGCGCCAACGCGCGCACGCCGCTGCCGCCGACGGTCCGCCTCGATACTCATGCCCTGCACCGGGCGCGTCGGCCCGCTGCACCTGTTGAGCGCCTTGGCCGAAGGCGCCGACGGCGTCATGGTCGCCGGCTGCCTGCTCGGCCAGTGCCACTACCGCGAGGGCAACTTCAAGGCCGTCGACCGCGTCGCGTTCGTGCAGCGCCTGCTCAAGAGCGTCGGCGTCGAGCCTGAGCGCTGCCGGATGTTCACGATGAGCGCCGGTGAGCCGCCGAAGTTCGTGGCCGCCGTGCGCGAGATGGACCGCGTCATCAGCGGCTTGCCGCCGCTGCCGCGGTCCGGCGACGGCGAGAGCCGGGCGCCGCGCCACGGGGCCGGCGCGGCGTCCGGCGCCGCGCCCGCCGAGGGGCTGCGCGGCACTTCAAGGGGGGCTGCCTGATGCCGCTCACCAATCGCGGAAGGAAGATCCTCAGCCGCGTGCCCGGCGGCTCCCTGCACAGCACCGTCGGCGTCGGCTGCGAGATCGTCCGCCACGAGGAGCTCTGCGTCGGCTGCGGCACCTGCGCCAGGAACTGCCCCAGCGGCGCCTCCGAGCGCGGCGACTTCTTCGACGTGAACCAGCTCCTGGACGCGCCCGACGGCAGCCGCCGCGGCGAGCTCGGCGCGGCGCTGCGCCGGCTCATGCAGCACGAGCCCGATGGCCCCGTCGAGGTGCCGGAGCGCGTCACCGTCTACCGCACCATCATCTACGACGACGACAAGTGCCTGGGCTGCGGCACCTGCGCTCGCGGCTGTCCCGCCGACGCGATCGAGGCGCGGCCGCCGAAGGCGGATGCGGCGCCGCCCCAGCCGGCCGCGGCCGAGGGGGTCTCCGCATGAATGGCCACCGCGGCAAAGCCACCGCAGGCGGACTTTCGCGCGGGGCGACGCAGCAGCACGGAGCCGCAGCTGCCGAGCGGGGCACCGAAGGAGCACCGCTCTCGGCCTCGAGCGCAGTCGGATCCGCGCGCCCGCTCGTGCTCCTCTGCGAGTGCGCCGGCACGCTCACCAACATCGACTTCGAGCGGCTCGAGCAGCACGCGGGCCTGCAGGGCGACGTGATCCGCGGCACCCACTGGTGCAGCCGCGTCGGCCAGGCGCGGATGCTCGAGCTCATGGACGCCGGAGCTGAGGGCGAGGCCGGTGGCGAGGCCGGACGACAGCTCGTCTTCGCCGGCTGCTCCGCCGACTTCGCCGCCCGCCGCTTCCAAAAGCTCCTGGCGCGCGGCCTCCAGCTCGAGATCGCCGACATCCGGGAGGGCTGCAGCTGGGTCCACGGCGACGACGTCGACGCGGTCACCGACAAGGCCGCCCGCGTCATCGACGCATCCATCGCCTACCCGGACGCCCCCGCGGACACCATGAGCTACGCCGAGCGCCACGATACGGTCGTGGTCGTCGGCGGCGGCGTCGCCGGCACACAGGCCGCCGCCGAGCTCGCCCAGATGGGCCACCACGTCGAGCTCGTTGAACGGCGGCCGTTCCTCGGCGGCCGGGCCGCCCGCATCGGCACCGTGTTCCCCACCAACGACTGCGGCCAGTGCCTGCCGACCACCGACGCCCAGGCCGGCACGCGCAAGTGCTTCCACCGCAACGTCGCCATCGACCACCCGGACCTCAGCATCCACCGCCGTTCCACCGTCGAGGCGGTCACGCGGCCACCCCGGCGACTTCCAGGTGAGCATCCGCACGCTCCCCAACATCGTCACCGACGCATGCATCAACTGCGGCACCTGCGAGACGGTGTGCGAGGTCGAGTCATCGGAGCCCGGCAAGAAGGCGATCTTCACCGAGTTCTACGACGGCCGCGTGATCCGCACCGTCGACCTCGAGACCTGCACCTTCTGCGGCAAGTGCGCCGGAGAGTGCCCCGTGGAGGCGATCGACTTCTCCCAGTCGCCGAAGCGGACGACCGTGCACGCCGGCGCCATCCTCACGGCAACCGGGTGCGAACCGGCGCCACGGAAGTACTTCGACTACCTCGGGTACGGGCACGACGGCGTCGTCACGCAAGTCGAACTGACGGACATGCTCGACGATTGGTCCGCTCAGGCGTCCCTCGGCCGCATGCCGGTCAAAGAGCTCGTCATGATCCAGTGCGCCGGCTCGCGCGACCAGCGCCACCTGCCGCACTGCTCGCGCCTCTGCTGCATGATCGCGCTCAAGCACGCCACCAGGCTCAAGTCCCTCTTCCCCGAGATGAAGATCACCATCTGCTACCTCGAGATGCGGACGGCCGGAGTGGGCTACGAGAACTGGTTCCTGGATGCGCGCCGCGCCGGCATCGAGTTCCTGCGCGGCACGCCGCCCGAGGTCCAGTTCGACGCGGCCGGCCGGCCGGTCGTCGAGGTCGAGGACGTCACCGCCGCGCGCAAGCGCGTGCTGCGGCCGGACCTCGTGGTGCTCAGCACCGGCATGGTGCCGGCCGACGGCACCGACAAGCTCGCGCAGACGCTCGCCGTGGACCACGACAAGGACGGCTTCATCGAGATCCTCGACCGCAAGAACCGCGCCACCGAGACGAGCGGCGAAGGCGTCTTCGTCTGCGGCTCCGCCGCCGGCCCCAAGGCGCTCATCGAGGTCAATACCGAGGCCTCGGCGGTGGCGAGCGAGATCCACAACTTCCTCACGTCGGCCGGGCGTCGCGGCACCGCGGCGTCGCGCGTCGACGCCTCCCAGTGCGTCGGCTGCGACACCTGCTCGACGATGTGCCCGTTCAACGCCATCACGCTGGTCGACCGGCCGGAGTGGGAGGCGCGGCCGGACGAGGTGAAGGATGACGGCAAGCTCGCCGTCATCGACGCCGAGACCTGCCGCGCCTGCGGCATCTGCGCCGCCAACTGCCCCGAGGTCGCGATCGCGCACAACCTCAGCGACGACGCCCTGTTCGGTCGCATCGCGACCATGACGCAGGGCGTCGAGAAGCCGGTCGTCGGCTTCTACTGCAAAGAGTGCGCCGGCGCCGCCATCGGCCTCGCCGGCCAGCGGCGCGACAAGTACCCGGAGGCCGTGCGGCTCATCGAACTGCCGTGCCTGGGGCGCGTCAGCGCGCTGCACATCGTGGAGGCGGCCCGCCTGGGCGCCGCCGGCGTGTTCCTCGCCGGCTGCGCGGAGGGCCGCTGCCAGTACCGCACCGGCGACACGAGCGCGCTCGAGCAGATGACGATCGCCGAGGAGGTGCTGGCCGAGGGCGGCACGCCGCTGCCGCTCGAGCTCTGGCACCTCTGCGCCGTCGACCGCCTGAGCGTCGGACGGCGCATCCGCATGTTCCACGCCCGAGCGGTCGGCGACGAGTTCTCCGACGAGCTCGTCGAGCACGAGATGGACCTGATCGGCGCCTCAGCCCTTGCCGGCGCCGGCTGCGCGGGAGGTGAGTCCTGTGGCTGCGGTCACTGACACCCACGGGTACCCGCAGGCCGTGGTGGACGAGTTCGCGCGCCTCAAGCAGGAGTGCGCCATCTGCTACCAGTGCGGCACCTGCACGTCGAGCTGCCCGAGCGGGCGCGAGCTGTACCGCGGCCCGCGCCGCATCGTCCGGCTCATCCTCGCCGGCGAGATCGAGGCCGTCCTCAAGAGCGACGACCTCTGGCGCTGCACCGAGTGCGGCACCTGCACGTCGGTCTGCCGCATGGACATCGACGTGGCCGGCATCCTGCACAGCCTGCGGCAACTGGAACGAGAGCACGGCGGCATCCACTGCGCCGAGCGCACCGCCGCCGACGTCGCGACGACGCACCTCAAGAAGCGGCCGCGCATCGACAACATGCGCTTCGGCGCGGCCATGGTCTCCAGGGGCTACATCCCGAAGGACAAGGTCGGCGCCGCCGAGCTCGGGCATGAAGCTGGCGAAGCAGCTGCTGCCGGGCGGCAGGAAGCGGCCGGCCGGCGAGAGCGCTGCCGGCCGACGTCAGTCACGCTGCCGTTCTACGCCGGCTGCGCGATCCCGCAGGACCACGAGCTGCACGCAGTGGTCCACGAGGTGGCCGCCGGCTTCGGCGTCCGCCTGGAGGAGGCGGCGGACGCCGGCTGCTGCGGCCACCCGAGCCGCGGCACGGTCGCCAGCCTCTACGACACCGACCGGCGCGTCTACACCGCGTGCCCGGCCTGCGACGCCAGCCTTGCCGAGAGCGGCATGAAGGCGATCCCGCTCTGGGACGCGCTCACCGAGCGCGCCGCGCCGCAGCTCGTCGATCGCGCTGCGGGCGGCCTCAGAGCGCTTCGTCCCCTACGTCGGCTGCCTCGCCGACCGCGACGCCGCCCTGGCCGCGCTCGGCGACGCCGCCGAGCAGGCAGGCGCCGAGATGGCGGTCGACTACCCGACGCTCCACAGCGGCTGCTGCGGCGCCCTCGGCGGCATGTACCGCGGCGCCACCAAAGCGAGCGCGCGGCTCCTGGAGTACGCCGCGCGGCAGCACGCGCCCGTGGTCACCAGCTGCGTGCTCTGCCGCGACAACCTCCGCTCGGCCGCGCGCGAGCTCAAGATCGACGTCCCCGTCCACTTCTGGCCCGAGTTCTTCCGGGCCGTGCCCAACGCCCCCGAGGAGCGCACCGATGACTGACGCCAAGGACAACCCGTACGCGCACATCGCGGACGACACGTTCGCGGCCGCCCCGCGGCGCGACCCGGAACTGGTCAAGCGCATCCTCGAGGACCCGCGCATGCACGACCACAAGGACGGCTTCCAGAGCTGCATCCAGTGCGGCGTCTGCACCTCGGGCTGCCCGGCGGCGCGCTTCACCGAGTACTCGCCCCGCGAGACGGCGCGCCGCGCCCTCGACGGCGACGTCACGCTGCTGGAGGACGACAGCCTCTGGTACTGCTACTACTGCTACACCTGCCAGAGCCGCTGCCCGCGCCACAACAGCGTCGCGGTGATCAACCAGGTGGTGCGCGGCATGCAGGTGGAGAACGGCCGCGGCCGCCGGCACGTCGAGATGTTCGCCGAGTGGTGCGGCAACTTCTACGAGAAGGGCATGGGCGGCGACCCGCACCTCATGTTCCCGGCGATCGGCGAGGCGTGGGGCGAGAAGTGGACCGACTACATGGACCACCTCCTCGAGATCCGCGAGGAGCTCGGGCTGGGAGACCTCTTCCCGCCGGACGACGTGGTCAAGGAGGTCCAGACGATCTTCGAGGCGACCGGCTTCAAGGAGCGGCTCGCGGCCGTGCGCGGCGAGGCCGCGGACGCAGGCGAGGGCTGAGCCAGACAAGGCGTCGCCGGCTGAGCGCCGGGGCGAGGACGGCGCCGTTGGGGTGGCGCGATGCGCCGAGGGCCGGCCGGGAGAGATCCCGGCCGGCCCTCTTGCCGCTCTGCGTCCAGTCCGCCCCCCAAGGGCGCCGGGCGGGTGCGGCTCAGGCGGCCTGCGGGCGCGGCGGCTGCATGAACCCGGCGATGATGCGGAACACGCCGAGCACCACGAGGTAGACGCCGACCACCCAGAGGAGCGTCAGGACGCCGCTCACGGGGTGGACGAAGAAGTAGATGCCCACGGCGATGCCGATCAGGCCGAGGATGACCAGCCAGATGCGACGGCCGCCACTGATGCCGCCGGCGAACGCGCCGGCGATGTCGGCGATGCCGCTGATGATGGCCCACGCAGCGATGATGTAGAGGACGGCGAGGCTCGTCGCAGCCGGCCAGGCGAGCGTCACGATGCCCATGATGACGGCGAGCACGCCGACGGCGATGGCCCAGGCGCCGCCGTCCGCGCGGCCGGCGATGCCGGCGATCGCGAGGACGACGCCATAGACGATGGCGAAGATCCCGACCAGCAGGATGATGCTGGCCAGGCTCAGACCGGGCTTGGCGAGGAACAGGCCGCCGAGGACGATCATCAGCAAGCCGGTAAGGATGGACAACGCCATGTAGGCGCCTCTGCTCTGCATCGGTACTCCCTTGTGCTTGTTCGTATGGTCAGCGGAGGACTCTATCATCGAGCCTGTGCAACCCTTCGCCGGGCGTATGCACACAAGGGCTCGACGCAGGGCCCCAAAGCCAGGGCGGGCGAGTTCCTCAGGTAGACGCGGGCCGCCCCACTGGCTGAGCCGGCGGCCCGGTGTCCTCTTCCACGGGCGGCTCAACGGCGCCGGCCGCCTCTTCCACGCGGTGCTCCCGGATGATGTCGCGGGCGTCGATGGCGAGCCGGGCCATCGGCGCCGCCGCAGCGGCGCCGAACAGCCCGGCCACCGCGGCGCCCGCCATCGTGAGCACGAAGACGGCCGTGACCGGCAGACGCAGCGCCCCGCCGATGAAGAACGCGCCGATGTGCGAGCCGGCGAAGAACGCGACGATGATGGCGATGAGCACGGCGATCGCCGGCCCCACGCCGAGGTCGCCGAGCGTCAGCAGCACGGCGAACACGCCGGCCACGAGCCCGCCGATGTACGGGATGTAGTTGCCGACGAAGATCGTCACGGCGATGAGCGGCCAGGCGGCCTCCCCGGCGATGCCGGCCGTCGCGCCGACGATGACGGCCTCCATGGCGCCGATCGCCGAGAGGCCGGCGACGTAGCGCCGGGTGGTCCGCACGAGGCTGCCGGTGATACGCAGGCCGACATCCTCTGGGCAGCGACAGGTGCCCTGAGATCCAGCGCCTCACCAGCGGGCCTTCCCAGAGGAAGAAGAAGCTGAAGCCGCCGGCGAGGAAGACCGCGACGACGAGGTCGTACAACTGGCGGACGCCTTGCAGCGCCAGCGGCAGCACTCCGCCGGCCGCGCCCGACCGCAGCCCGGCCATGACCTTCTGCAGCTTGGCCAGCGTGTCGACCGTCGTCCCCGAGCCGCCGAGCCAGCGGTCGATCTGGCTGGACGCCTCGGTGAGCGTGCGCCAGATCTGCGCGCTCTGGTCGACGACGATGACGACCGCGGCCCAGGCGAGCGCGACGAGCACGAGGACGATCAGGAGGCTGACGATGACCGCGCCGAGCAGCCGCGGCACGCGGTGCCGCTCCATCCAGCCGACGACAGGGCTCAGCGTCGTCGCCAGCACGATGCCGACGAGCGACGGGAGGATGAAGCTCCCGAACCGCTGGAGGAGGTAGAACGCGAGAGCGATGAGCAGGACAAGGCCCAGCGCCCACCAGCTGGCCTTGCCGAAGCGCTCGAGTCGCTCGTACGGCGCCACCCTGTCGTCCTCTGTCCCCACGACCCTACCTCGTCCTCCAGAGACGGTCGCGAGTGTCGTACCCGCGCCGGCGGCGCCTCACTCCCCGCGGCCGGGACACGCGCGATCGGCCACCTCCCGCAGCAGGGGCTGGGGTAGGCTGTAGCCGGCAACTGGGCGGGGGGACGCGGTGGAGAAGCAGCCGGGGGCGGGTGTGCGGGCGCGGCGCGAGGCGCTCGCGATCCTCGGCGCCGTGTTCTCCCACGAGCTCACCCAGCTCGCCGCAGCTCTCACCTACTACACGGTGCTCTCGCTGCTCCCGGCGCTCATCGTCGTCGTCTCCCTGCTCGGCCTCGTCGGCCTCTCCCCCGACGCCGTCCACTCGCTGCTGAACACGCTCGGTGAGCTCGGCGCGCCCTGGGCGGCGCAGGCGGTCTCCGCCGTGCTCGACTCCGTCCTCACGTCGCAGCGATCCGGCCTGGTCCTCACCGGGAGCCTGATCCTCGCGCTCTGGGCGGCCTCGGCGTACGTCGGCTCCACCATGGCCGCCTCGGACAGGATCTACGAGATCACGCTCCGGCGGCCGTTCTGGAAGAGCCTGCCGCTGCGCGTCGGCCTCGCGCTGCTGCTGCTCGTGCTGCTGTCGCTGACCGCGGCCGTCGTCGCGCTCGTCGGACCCTTCGGCCGCTGGGTGATGGACGTCAGCAGCATCGGCTCGGGGCCGCTCCACCTCTGGACGTGGATCAAGTGGCCGCTCCTCATCGTGCTCGGGCTGCTGCTCTTCACGCTGCTGTACAAGTTCACCCCGAGCCGGCGCCAGCCGGCGCTCTGGTGGCTGCTCCCCGGCGCGGCCGTGGGCGTCGCCCTGTGGATCGCCGCCTCAGCCGGCTTCAGCCTGTACCTGGACCACTTCAGCTCCTACAACCGCGTGTACGGCACGCTGGGCGCCGCGGTCGCGTTCCTCGTCTGGGCCTGGCTGCTGAACCTCGCGCTTCTGGTCGGCATGGAGGTCAACCGCGACGTCGAACGGCGGCGAGGCGGGACCCGCGGGGCGGCCGCGCTCCCCGGGGATGCCGCGAGCGTATAATCGGGCTTCACGCCAACCGGCGAGGGCGAGCCGCCCGCGCCAACGACCTTCGGTGACCCCATGCCCGACTTCGCCGCGCTCCAACAGGAACTCCGCCGCCTCGCCTCCGAGCGGGACGTCGTGATCCTCGCCCACAACTACCAGCGCCCCGAGGTGCAGGACGCCGCCGACTTCACGGGCGACTCCCTCGAGCTCTCGCGCATCGCGCAGAAGGACCCGCACCAGACCATCCTGTTCTGCGGCGTGCACTTCATGGCCGAGACGGCCTACATCCTCTCGCCCCAGAAGACGGTGCTCATGCCCGACAAGCGCGCCGGCTGCCCCATGGCCGACATGGTCACCGTGGCCGGGCTGCGCAAGCTCAAAGCCGAGCATCCGGACGCCGTCGTGGTCGCCTACGTCAACACCTCGGCGGACATCAAGGCCGAGACCGACGTGTGCTGCACGAGCGCCAACGCCGTGCAGATCGTCGAGCGGTTCCCCAAGGACCAGAAGATCATCTTCGTGCCCGACAGGAACCTCGGCGACTACGTCGCCCGCCAGACCGGCCGCGAGGAGACCATGATCCTGTGGCAGGGCTGGTGCCACGTGCACGACGACTTCCGCGCCGCCGAGATCGAGGAGATCCGCGCCGCCAACCCGGGCAGCGTGCTCATGGCCCACCCGGAGAGCCGGCGCGAGGTGCTGGAGATCGCCGACGTCGTCACCAGCACCTCCGGCATGCTGCGCTACCCGGAGACGAGCGACGCGAAGACCTTCGTCGTCGCCACCGAGACGGGGCTGCTGTACAGGCTGGGCAAGCTGTACCCCGACAGGAAGTTCATCCCGGCCTCGAACAGGGCGGTCTGCCCGAACATGAAGCTCACCACGCTGGACAAGTGCGTGGCCACGCTGGGCGACGAGTGGGACGACGTGCTCGAGCACGAGGTGACGGTGCCGGAGCAGACCCGCGTCAAGGCGCTCCAGGCAGTCGAGCGGATGCTGGCGTGACGGACGAGCCGTGGAGCCCAGACTCCTGGCGCGCCCTGCCGGCGGACCAGCAGCCCGACTGGCCTGATCCCGCCGCGGTCGACGCGACTCTCGCGGAGCTGCGCGCGCTGCCGCCGCTCGTGTTCGCGGGTGAGGCGCGGCAGCTGCGCCGGGCGCTGGCCGGTGTCGCCGCGGGGCAGGGCTTCCTGCTCCACGTGGGCGACTGCGCGGAGTCGTTCCGCGACCTCTCCGCTCCGCACATCCGCGACAACCTCAAGATCATGCTGCAGATGGCGACGGTGCTGACGTACGGGGCCGCGCTGCCCGTGGTCAAGCTGGCGCGCGCGGCCGGGCAGTTCGCCAAGCCGCGCTCGAGCCCCACGGAGTTCGTCGACGGCGTCGAGTTGCCGTCGTTCCGCGGCCACCTGGTCAACGACGACATCCCGGACCCGAGCGCGCGCATCCCCGACCCGGCCCGGATGCTGCAGGCCTACAACCAGTCCACCGCGCGGCTCAATCTCCTGCGCGCCTTCACCAAGGGCGGCTTCGCCGACCTCACCCAGGTCCACATCTGGAACCAGGAGTTCGTCGCCCGCTCCGCTGAGGGACGCCGCTACGAGCGGATCGCCCGCGGCATCGACGACGCCCTGCGCTTCATGTCCGCCTGCGGCATCGACCTCGATCGTGAGCACCAGCTGCACGAGGTCGACCTGTACACGAGCCACGAGGGCCTCGTCCTGCCCTATGAAGAGTCCCTCTGCCGGCGCGACAGCCTGACCGGCGACTGGTACGACTGCTCGGCCCACCTCCTGTGGATCGGCGAGCGCACGAGGGACCCGGCACACGCGCACGTCGAGTTCTTCACCGGCGTCCAGAACCCCGTGGCCTGCAAGGTCGGGCCCGGCATCAGCGCGGAGGACCTGGTCGCGCTCTGCGAGCGGCTGGACCCCGAGCGCGACCCCGGCCGGCTGACGCTCATCGCGCGCCTCGGCGCCGACCGGGTCGAGACCCTGCTGCCGCCGCTTCTCCGCGCGGTGCGGGACGCGGGGCACCCCGTGGTCTGGGCCTGCGACCCGATGCACGGGAACGGCCTGGTGACGACCGGCGGGATCAAGACCCGCCGCTTCGACGACATCATGAGCGAGCTGCGCGGGTTCTTCGCCGCCTGCCGCGCCGAGGACGTGTGGCCGGGCGGCGTCCACCTGGAGTTCACCGGCGACGACGTCACCGAGTGCGTCGGCGGCGCAGAGCCGGTGGCCGAGAGCGACCTGGGCATCCACTACTCGTCGCTCGTCGATCCGCGCCTCAACGCGCGGCAGTCGCTCGACGTCGCCTTCCAGGTCGCGGAACTGCTCAGGCCAAGAAGCTCGCGCGGCTAGGCGCCGGCCAGCCACTGCCGCCAGGCCAGATGATGCCGCCGGAGCTCCCCGAACACCTCAGCGAGTACACCGCGCGCGCGGCCTCCCGGGCAGATGCCCCCGGGGCGGCCGCGTGCGTGCATGCCGCCTACGAGCACTACGTCGCGCGCAACGGCCTCGTCCCTGTGCCGATGCGCCAGGACTACGAAGAGGTCATCCGCGACTGCCAGGTGACCGTGGTCGAGCACGGCGGGAAGATCGTCGCCGTCCTGGTCCTGGCGGTAGGCCGGCGAGGGCTTCCTGCTCGACAACATCGCCATCGCACCAGACCAGCAGGGCAAGGGACTGGGCCGCGCCCTCCTGGAGTACGCGGAGGCGGAGGCGCGCCGCCAGGGCTTCGACTCCATCTACCTGTACACGCAGGAGATCATGACCGAGAACCTCGCCCTGTACCGGCACATCGGCTACGTGGAGTACGCGCGCAGGGCCGAGTTCGGGCTGTCGCGCGTCTACCTGCGCAAGCCTCTGTAGCCGCGCAGGGCGCCGAGCGCGCTCAGAGACTCGCCGCTTCGGGCTCGGGCTCGGCGAACAGGACGGTCGAGAGGTAGCGCTCGCCGGTGTCGCACAGCACGGTGACGATGAGCTTGCCCTTGTTCTCGGGGCGGCTGCCGACGAGCTCCGCCGCGTAGGCGTTGGCGCCGGCCGAGATGCCGACGAGGATGCCCTCGGAGGCGAGCTCGCGCGCCGCCTCGAACGCCTGCTCGTTGGTCACCTGGACGACCTCGCCGTAGACCTGCGTGTTCAGGACCTTGGGGACGAACCCGGCCCCCATGCCCTGGATCTTGTGCGGGCCGGGCTGGCCGCCGCTGAGCACCGGCGAGTCCGTGGGCTCCACGGCGACGATCCTGCACGTCGGGCTTGCGCTCCTTGAGCACCTCGCCGACGCCGGTCACGGTGCCGCCGGTGCCGACGCCGGCCACGAAGATGTCCACCGTGCCGTCGGTGTCGTTCCATACTTCTTCGGCGGTGGTGCGGCGGTGCACCTCGGGGTTGGCCGGGTTCTCGAACTGCTGCGGCACGAAGGCGCCCTCGATCTCCAGCCTGAGCTCCTCGGCCCGGGCGATCGCGCCCTTCATGCCCGCCGCTCCCGGCGTGAGGACGAGCTCGGCGCCGTACGCGCGCAGCAGGTTACGGCGCTCCACGCTCATGGTCTCCGGCATGGTCAGCACAACGCGGTACCCGCGCCCGGCGGCGACCATGGCGAGGGCGATGCCGGTGTTGCCGCTCGTCGGCTCGACGATGGTCGTCTTGTCCGGCGAGATCAGCCCGGCCTGCTCGGCCGCGTCGATCATGGCGAGGCCGATTCGGTCCTTGACGCTGCCGCCCGGGTTGAAGGACTCGAGCTTGCCGACGATCGTCGCACCGGACCGCTCCGAGATGCCGCGCAGCTTGACGAGCGGCGTGCCGCCGATCAGGGCGGTGATGTCGTCTGCGATCTTCACTGGACTGCTCCTCTTGTCGTTGTCGTCAGATCTCGTAGATGGGCCCGCCGGCGCCCAGCAGCCGCTCCCGCTCGGCGAGGTCACTCACGGTCGTGCCGGCGAGCGCGCGCTCGAAGGCCTCGCCGGCCGCGCGCCAGACGGCGCCGGCAGCGGCCGCCTCCTGTAGCGTCCCAGCCCGCGGAGCCCGACTCGCTGTCGAGCGCAGCCGTCGAGCGCCTCCACGATGTCGAGCACGGTCAGCTGGTCGGGACGCCGCGCGAAGGCGAACCCGCCGCCCGCGCCACGGCGGCCCGTCAGCAGGCCGGCGCGGCGAAGGCCGGCGAAGAGCTGCTCGAGGAACTGCTCGGGGATGCCGCGCTCGCGGGCGAGGTCGGTGAGACGCACGGGTTTGCCCGTGCCCCGCGTGCGCAGGTCGAGCTCTACCAGCGCCATGAGGGCGTATCTGCTCTTCGACGAGACCTTCATCTCACTCCACGCGACTGGGACCCCAAGGACCACCTGCTGAATCTCGGTATTCCCGATAAGGTTTATCGGGAATCATTCTGCGCGACTGCCGGCGGCGTCAGTGCCGCGGGGCGCCACCCTGCGAGATCGTGATGAGAAGCCCCGCGGGCATACGTGGAATAATCTGGCCGACGCCACCACTACGACGGGAGGACCCGTGCCCGCGATCACCGTCGGCCTGCCGGCCGCGCTCACCTCGCCGCAGCCCCCGCGCGACATCGCCTGCGAGGCCTCCACCGTCGTCGAGGCTCTGCGCGCGGTCGTCGAGCAGGCGCCGCACTACGAACAGCGCCTCTTCTACGGCGACCGCCTGCTGGTCGTCGTCACCCTGAACGGGCGCCACCTGCCGCCGAGCCAGGTCAAAGAGACCGGCCTGGCCGCCGGCGACCGCCTCGACATCCTGCTGCCGGTCGCCGGCGGCTGAGGCCCGGCCGCCCGCGTCACCGGCGCGCGCGTCGCGCCCGTCCCGACGGGGTACCGTGCGTGTGACGACCAAGGAGGGCTCGCATGAAGCTGTGGGCGACGCGCGAGACGCGCGCCGAGTTGATGATGGCCTGCCTGCGCGTGGTCATGGGCGCGATCTTCCTCTCCGTCTGGTCGTACAACCTCAGCAAGGGCTTCTACTCCCCGAGCGGCTGGGCCCACTTCGTGCAGCACTACGCCGACACGACCAAGGTGAGCCTCTACGCCGACCTGCTGAACAAGGTGATGATCCCGCACTCGACCGTCTTCGCGTACGGGCAGTTCTCGATCGAGTTCGTGGTCTTCGGCCTGTTCCTGGTGCTGGGTGCGTTCACGCCCGTCTCGGCTCTGCTCGCGGCGCTCTTCCAGCTGAACCTGCTGGTGGCGACGTCGGGGACCACGGACTGGCCCGGCACGTACATCATCATGGCCGCGCTGCTGCTCGCCATCAGCCTCTCGCAGGCGGGGCGGACGCTCGGGATCGACGCGCTGCTGGCGCGCCGGAACGCGCACCCGCGGCTGCCGGTCTACTGACCTTCGGCCCGGGTGGCAGCACCCCGGCGGCCTGGCCCGAACCCGAGCAGGCGCAGCCGCAGCAGGCACCAGAAGATGTCGCGCACGGCGAGCGCGGACCCGCGCCACGTGCCGGCGATCTTGGACGCGCCGGCGCGCGTGCGGTAGCGGGTGTCGCGGATCGCGATGCGCGCGCCCGTGAGACGCGCCTTCACCGCCATCTCCGTGGGGAACGCGTAGGCGCGCTCCTCCAGCCGCAGCGTCTCGAGCAGATCCGTGCGGACGGCGCGGAAAGGGCCGTCGTCGCTCAGGCGAAGGCCGAAGAAGAGCCACAGGTTGAGCGCGAGCCAGTCGTTGCCGGCCCGCTGGTGCAGCGGCATGCGGCCGGTCGCGGCGCCGCGCACCGCGCGGCGCCGCGACCCGATGACGAGGTCGGCGACGCCGGCGAGCACCGGCCCGACGAGGTACCTGGTCTGGGCCGGGTCGTCCGTGCCGTCGGCCTCCATGAAGACGACGGCGCGGGCGCCCGCCGCCGCAGCGGCGCGGGCGCCCGTCAGGCACGGGTAGCCGTAGCCCCGGCGCGGCTCGCGCAGCAGCGTCGCGCCGGCGGCGCGGATCAGCTCCGGCCCGCCGTCGGCGGAGCCGTTGTCGACGAAGACCGTGCGCCGCAGCAGGCCGAGGTCGCGGAGCTCCGCCAGGAGCGCGGGCAGGGCCTCGGCCTCGTCGAGCACGGGCACGACGATGCAGTAGTCTGGCGCGGATGAAGTTCCTGAAGGATCCACGACTGCGCGCCTACCTCGGCCTCGCCATCCTCGCCGCCGGACTGCTCGGGCTCGCCCTGTCCGGCGACCTGCTCGTTCACTCGCTGCGCTTCGGCTCATTCTACGTACTTGCCGGCGGCGGGTTCGCGCTGCTGGCGACGGCGGCGACGAGCATCCCGCTGCGCGGCGTCATCGTCGCCGCCGTGATCCTCCGGCTGCTCTTCCTGCCGCTGATGCCGAGCTTGACCACGGACTACCACCGCTACGTGTGGGACGGGCGCGTGCAGCTGGCCGGCGTCAATCCCTACAGGTACCGGCCCTACGAGCACCCGCTCGACCGCGTCCGCTACGCCGGCCGCGACCTCATCAACCACGACGAGCTGAAGACCGTCTATCCGCCGCTCACCGAGGCGGTGTTCCTCGGCGTCGCCGCCGTGACCCACGCGGCCGGACTGGAGCACGCGGTGACGCCGCGCGCCGAAGTGATCCTCTTCAAGCTGGTGTTCGGCGCATTCGACCTCGCCACGGCGGCGGCGGTGTGGTTCCTCGCCGCGCGCAAGTTCCGCCTCCGCGCGACGGTGCTCTACCTGCTCTGCCCCGCCGTCATCCTGCAGACGTGGGCGTCGGCGCACGCGGAGGCGGCGGCGGTCTTCTTCTGCGTGCTTGCCGCCGCCCTGCTCGTGCGCCGCCGCGACGGCTGGGCCGGCGTCGCGCTCGGCCTCGCCGCGGCGCTCAAGATCACGCCGCTCGGGCTGCTCGTGCCGGCGCTGCTGGGCGGGCGCGCCTCACCCGCCCGCTTCCTCGCCGGCTTCGCCCCGGCGTTCCTCATCCCCTACGTCCCGTACCTCCTCACCGGCGGCGCGTTCGGCTCGCTGTTCCAGAGCGGGACGAGCTGGACCGGCGGCTCGCTCATCTTCACCCTCCTCGCGCTGTTCACGACTCCCCACATCGCCCGCTGGCTGGCGCTGGCTCTCTTCGTCGGCGGCGCCCTGTGGATCGCCGGCAGCTTCCGCGGCCGCGAGGAGACCGCCGAGGCCTTCGCCTGGACCTTCACGCTGCTCATCCTGTGCCTGCCCGTGGTCCACGCCTGGTACTGGCTCACGCCGCTGGCGCTGGGACTCGCCGCCGGCCTCTGGCTGCCGCTGCTGCTGGGGATGTTCTCGCCCCTCCCCGAGTCGCTGCCGCTGGCGGACTGGCTGGCGCGCGCACGGCGGCTGGCGACGGCCGGCGGCGGCATGAGAGCAGGCCTCGTGTTGTCGCTCCACCGGACGCTCGCCATACTGAAGCGATGAGCAGACGGACCGAAGCATGAGCAGCCGGACGATCGTGGTGATGGCGCGCCCGCTGGTGCGAGGCGCCGTCAAGACGCGCCTCGCGCGAGCGCTCGGCGACGACGGCGCCCTCGCCGTGTACGAGCGCCTGCTGCGCGGGACGCTGGAGAGCGCCGAGCGCGTGCCCGGCGCGGCGCTGGTCCTGGCGGAGACGCCGGCCGGCGACGCGGACGGCGCGGCGGCCGCGGACGGCGCCCACGATGACCGCACCCCCGCCGTCGACCCGCTCGCCGGCCGAGCCGGCCGCTGGATCAGGCTGGAGCAGCGAGGCGACGGCCTCGGCGAGCGGCTCGCTGCCGTCTTCGCGGATCTCTTCGCCGGCGGCTCCGACTCCGTGGTCGTCGTCAACAGCGACAGCCCCGCGCTCCCGCCGGAGTACCTGGAGCAGGCGTTCGCGGAGCTCGCGGAAGGCGGGCTGGTCCTCGGCCCGGCCGCCGACGGCGGCTACTACCTCATCGGCGCCGGCCGGGGGACCTGGGACGCCGGCGCCGCGGCGATCACGGAGCTGCTGGCCGCCTCGCCGATGAGCAGCCCGCGGCTGCTCGACCACACGCTGCGCGCGGCGCAGGCCGCCGGCCTGCGGGTCGCGCAACTCCCGCTCTGGGTGGACGTCGACGGGCCCGCCGACCTCGGCGTCCTCGACCGCCTCACCGGCGATGCCCCGCTGCGCGGCGAGCCGCTCGGCGGCCTCCGCGAGGTCTACCTGCACGTGACGCACCGCTGCGGCCGCGCCTGCCGGCACTGCTACGACGGCGCGACGGAGGCCGACGACGAGCTGACCACTGCGGAGTGGCGCGACGCGATCGACCAGTGCGCTGCGCTCGGCGCGAACAGCTTCGTGTTCATCGGCGGCGACCCGCTGGTGCGCGACGACTTCGTCGAACTGGTCGACCACATCACCGGCGTCGCACGAGGCCCGGGCGCGGTTCTTCTTCAACAGCCTCATCGACGACGACCTCGCCGGAGAGCTCGCCCGGGCGGGCCGCGGGCTGCTCACGCCGCTGGTGAGCGTCGACGGGCCGCGCGCGATCAACGACGCCCTGCGCGGCCCCGGAAGCTACGACGACGTGCTGGCGTCGGTCGCAAGCCTCCTGGCGGCCGGGCTCGAGCCGGTCGCCAACACCGTGCTCGTGCGGCCGGCGCTGCCCGGCCTCTCGCAGCTCGCGCGCGAGCTGCACGCCGCCGGGGTCCACCGGCTCCACCTCATCCTGCCGCACCAGCGCGGGATGGCCTGGCGCACGCGGACGCACCGGCGCACGACCGGCTTCCACAGGCGAGCCCCGCGTCCGCGCCCGACCTGGTGCCCACGGGCGACGAACTGCTGGCCGCCGTCCGTGAGCTCCTCGCGGTCGCGGGCGAGCTCGGCCTCACCGTCGACAACCTGTCGAGCTGGCGGCGGCGCATCGGCAAGCGCAACGACCTGTGCGCGGCCGGCTGCCGCGACCTCTCCATCGACCCCGCCGGCCGCGTGCACGCCTGCGTCATCACGGCCGGCGACCCGGCGTTCGTCGCCGGCTCGCTGCGCGAGCGGCCGCTCGAGGAGATCTGGCGCACGTCCAGCAGCCTGCGGCTGCTGCGCGCGGCGCGGGCCCGCGACCGGGCCGAGTGCCTCGCCTGCCCGGTCGCCGACGCCTGCGGCGGAGAGTGCTGGGTGCAGGCGCACTACGCGGCGCGGGCCCGCGGCGAGGCCGCCGGCTACGCCGCGCCGTTCCCCTACTGCGACCTGGTGCGGCCGATGCTCGAGGAGCTCGCCGCACAGGCGGAGGCCGCCGCCCCGGCCGAGGGCGACTGCAGTCGCCGTCGGCGCCTGGCGGCGGCCAGTCCGCGGCCGGCGCCGACGACTACGCGCTCTTCGACTGCATATGAGGCTACTGACGGCGCGGGCGTGACCCGCGCGAGACCACGAACGGCGCGGGCGGTCAGTCCGCGGCGACCCTGAGGACCGCCGACCCGCGCACCCGATCCTCCTTGAGGTCGAGCAGCGCCTCGTTGGCCTGCTCGAGCTCGTACTCCTGCACGCGGCTCACGATGGGGATGGCGGCCGCGTCGCGCAGCAGCTCGCGCGCGTCCTGACGGGTCGAGTTGGCGACGCTGCGCACCACGCGCTCGTCGTAGATCCACGGGTACTCGATCGGACGGGATGGGCGACGAGTAGATCCCGCCGAGGGCGACGATGCCGCCCTTGTCGAGGCGTTTGAGGGCGTCGACGGCGAGCTCGCCGGCCGGCGCGAAGACGATCGCCGCGTCGTACAGCACGCCGGGATCGTCGCTGCTCTCGCCGGCCCACACCGCGCCGAGCTCCCGCGCCATCGCCCGATGCTCCTCGCCGCGGGCGATGCCGTAGACCTCCCAGCCGCGCCAGATCGCGACCTGCGTGCAGAGCGAGGCGGCCGAGCCGAAGCCGTAGATGGCGAGGCGCTTGGGCGCCGGCGGTTCCGGCGGAGCTCCGGCCGCGGCAGCCGCGGTGACGCGGCCGGGCAGCCCGGCGTCGTCACCGACGATCCCGACCAGCCGCAGGCAGCGGTAGCCGATGATGCCGGCGCAGAGCAGCGGAGCTGCCGCCATCGCCGTCATGCCGGCCGGGAGACGGTAGACGAACCCGGCCGGCGCCAGCGTGTACTCGGCGAAGCCGCCGTCCACGTCCCAGCCGGTGAAGAGCGCGTGCTCGCAGAGGTTCTCCTGCCCGCGCCGGCAGAAGCGGCAGGTCTCGTCGGTCTGGTGCAGCCACGGCACGCCGACGCGGTCGCCCACGGCGAGCGGCGGCGCTCCCGGCTCGCCGCCCGGCGCGACGAGCTCCGCACCGGGACCGAGCGCCACGACCTCGCCGACGATCTGATGGCCGGGAACGACGGGCGAGCGGTGCGGCGGCAGCTCGCCCTCGAGGATGTGCAGGTCGGTGCGGCAGACGCCGCAGGCCAGCACCCGCAGGAGGACCTGGCCGCGGACCCGGCTCGGGCACCGGAAGCTCGACGAGCCGGAGCGGCGCCTCCGCCACAGGAGCGGGCGCCGCCAGCTGCATCGCGCGCATCGTCTCGGGGATCGGCTGTGACATCGTCAACCTCCAGGTCGATCGGGCGTCATCATGACTCGGCCCAACCCTACGACAGCACGTCCTTGCGCCGGAAGACCAGGTACGCGGCGAACGTCAGCACGCCGCTCCACAGGGCGAACACGCCGAGTCCCTTGAGGATCGGCCGCCAGTAGATCGGGTCGCGGAAGAAGTTGGTGAACTCCTGCAGGTAGGTCGGGAACACCCACGGCTTCAGCCAGTCGAACCAGCTGAACTGGATGAGGACGGTGATGACGATGTAGATGACGATCGTCCCGATCAGCGCGGTAAGGCTCGAATCCGTGAGGGTGCTGAAGAACAACGACATGGAGACGATGCAGGCCATCGCCGCCAGGCCGTAGAGCATGGACAGCGAGATGAGCACGAGGCCGTGGGGCACGCTCACCGTGGTGCCGGAGAACGTCACCAGCGGGTGCAAGCCGAAGAAGATGCCGCCGAACAGCAGGCCGGAGGCGAACATCAGCAGGAAGCCGACGCCGAGGTACGCCATGGCGATCGTCCACTTGGCGAGGACGAACGAGCCGCGCCGGACGGGCCGGAGCAGGATGATGCGCAGCGTGCCCAGCTCCGCCTCGCCGGCGATCATGTAGCCGGCCACCATGGCCGCCGCCAGGGGCAGGAGGAAGCCGATGAGGAAGAACAGGGCGGCCAAGGTGACGAACATGCCGTTGCTCGTGATCCGCTCGACGAAGGGCGGAGCGCCGCCACCGCTCTCCGGGTTGTGGCGCGTCAGGTAGAAGGCGAGCGCGATCAGGAACGGGATGGCGAACGCGCCGCCCCAGATGAGATAGCTGCGGCGCTGGAAGAGGAGCTTGATCCACTCGCGGCGGAGGGCGCCCCATCGGTGGCCGCGCATGCCGCCCGAGGTGCTGCCGTGGGCGTGCGCCGGCGAGGAGCCGGCGGCGGATGAGCCGGCCGCTTGCGTCGACGGCGGGGAGCCGGCGGACGAGGCCGCGCCGGATGAGGCGACCGCGACCGACGCGGCGCGCGGACCCTCGCCGGGGCCCCAGATGGGCTCGCCGGACGTGGTCGAGTACTCCGGGCCGCCGGCCTTGGGCACGGGCCCGGGGCCCTTGGGGTCGGCCGGGCCGGTGGGCGGGCAGGCGCAGCCGGCGGGGCTCATCGCCGGCCTCCGGGAAGCAGGCGGGCGAGGCCGGCGCGGCGTTTGCCGCGCGCCGGCTCGCCGGGGTCGTACGTGAGCTCGAGGAAGAAGTCCTCGAGCCCCTGCTCCGACGCCGGCACCACGGCGCGCACCTCGACGCCGTCGGCGACCAGGCGCCGGACCATCTCGGGCACGGCGTCCTGGTCGGCCTCGACGACGAGGAACTCCTCGTCTTCTTTGACGCCGGCGGCGCCGAACTGGCCGCGCAGCACTTCGCCGGCGCGGCCCTGGTCGCCGGTCAGTACCTTGATCGCGTCGTTCTGGGGCCGCAGCTCGCTGACCGGCCCCTGCACCACGACGCGTCCCTTGTTGATGATCACCGCGCGCGTGCACACCTGCTCCACCTCGTGCAGCAGGTGCGAGCTCAGGAACACGGTCGTGCCGGCCGCCCCCAGCTCGCGGATCAGCTCGCGCACGTCCTTCATGCCGCGCGGGTCGAGGCCGCTGGTGGGTTCGTCGAGCACGATGAGCTCCGGGCTGTGGAGGAGCGCCTGGGCGATGCCGAGCCGCTGCTTCATGCCGTGGCTGAAGCCGCCGACGCGATCCTCGGCCCGGTCGCTGAGCGCGACGATCTCGAGCACCTCGTCGATGCGCTCCTCGCTCACCGGGCCCGTCATGCTCCCGAGGAGGCGCAGGTTCCGGCGCGCGCTCATCAGCGGGTAGAACGTCGGGTCGTCGACGAAGCCGCCGACGTGGCGGAGCGCGCCCTGCAGCTCGCCGGGCACGCGGTGGCCGCAGACCTCGGCGTAGCCGCTCGTGGGGTGGATCAGCCCGAGGACGAGGCGGATGACCGTCGTCTTGCCGGCGCCGTTCGGCCCCAGGAACCCGAACACATCGCCCTTGCAGACCTCGATCTCCAGGCCGTCGACCGCGCGCAGGCCGCCGAACTGCTTGGTGAGCGCGTGGGTGGTCAAGATGGGGGCGCGGCCGTCGCAGCTCTGCTGCCCGGGCCGCGCCCCCTCCGGTTCACTCAGGCTCTGCGCTTCCGCGACGTCGTGCGTCTCGCCGGATTCCACGTCAGCGAACGGAACTTGCGAACGCCTCCAGATCGCTCATGGGCACCATTCCGCCGGCGACGAGCGTGGTTCCGCCCTGCTGCCACACGACGATGCCGCCGAGCGGCGTGCCGACGACCTGCGCCTTCACGTTGCCGACGGTGGTTGTGCCGAGGATCTGCGAGGTCTTCTGCAGCGTCTGGAGCTGCTTCGCGAGGTCGGGGGTGGTCTTGGTCTGCGCCAGGGCGATGGTGCCGAAGCCCTGGCCGTAGAGCAGCACGCTGCTCGGGCCCATGGTCGCCGTCTTCGACCCCGAGGGCAGCGCGGGCTGCTGCCCCATGCCGAGACTCATGCCGGTCGCGGCGCCGAGCGCCTGCATCAGCGGAGTCCCCGAGGACGTCAGCGGGCCGCCCTCGCCGAGCACGTAGCCCCACTGGAACGGCCGCGCGGTGTAGTCGCGCGCCCAGGCGAGCTGGTACGGGACGAGCTTGGCGACCTGGCCGCGAGTGAGCAGCGCGCCCTGGACCGCCTGCTGCGCCTGCGTGCTTCTGCGCCTTCGTGGGCGCGGCCTTGCCGGCCTGCGCCTGCTGCGCCTGCGTCGATCTTGGCCTTCACGGCGTTGGCGTCGACCGTCTTGGTGGTCACCTTGGCCCCGGCGGGCGGCGTGAAGGCGAACGTCGCCGGGTCGATGGAGCCGTAGCTGACCGAGTCGAAGCCGAAGCGGAGGACCGGCGCGGTACCGCCCTTCGCGAACACCTGGACCTGCAGCGGCACCATGGTCTTGCCGTCGATGGCCGCCTGGACGTAGCCGAGGGCGCTGTCCTTGGCCACCGGGGTCATGCGGAGCAGGTAGGCGTCCTGGCCGGCGACCTTGGCCTGCCCGGCCACCTCGACGGTGGCGAAGCGGGCGACCTGCTGCAGGTACAGAGTGATCGCCTCAGGGGTCATGAACGTGGCGGAGGGCGCCGGAGACGCAGTCTCCGCCGGCGCCTTGCCCGTCACGACGACCTTCTTGACGGTGTTCTGCGCGTAGTCGTAGACCCAGGCGGTGCGCGCGGCCTTGTCCACGACGACCACCTGGTCGCCGCCGGAGCCCTGCGACTCGACCTTGGCGCCGGCGTCGCTCACCCAGATGCGGCCGGAGCCGTCGCTCGTGAGCGGCGACTGAGCCGGAGCCTGCGCCATGCCGCTCCCGGCCACCGAACCGAGGTCGCCGAAGAGGCCGTTGTGCCACGAGACGTCACCGCTGACGGCGGTCACGTCCTGGGTCTGCGCCATCTTCGCCAGCAGGTCCGGAGCCGAGATGGCCGGCAACGGATCGGTCTGGTCGGCGCCCGCGACGGCGACGCCGACGACCAGGGCGATCGCCGCCAGGACGACGAGAGATACGAGGATCAGGGCTCTGGACCGCATGGGGTCTCCTTCCGAAGTGGTGACGCTACGTAGGGTGTACCCCCCAGCGGCGGGGGCCGCAACCTTACGGAGGTACGTACGCAGGACCGGCACGCCCAGCCCGCGGCCGCCCCACCCGGTGTCGCCAGCCCTGACAACGGCAGAGGCGCCGGAAGGTTGCGTACGAGAAGGTCGTCGCCGCGTGCCAGCGTGTGCTACGCCGCGGCGTCGTCGACCTCACCGAGCTCCGTCGTCTGAGGCGGGCGCTCCCTACGGGAGCGTCTGCACGAAGGCCGTCCAGCCCGCGCGCAGATCGTCCCAGCTGACGCCCACGCTCCGGCGCGACGCCTGGTCGAGCCCCTCGGCGGTCAGGTCGGAATCGCTGACGGCCGTGACGAAGCTCCTCAGGCCGCGCAGGTCCCAGCGGTCCATCACGTAGAGGACGAGCGAAGCACCCTCCAGGTACGCCAGCCGGACCTTGTCGATGCGGTTGCCCTTCCAGAGGCTCTTGGCGCGCAGCGCCTTCTCCAGCGGGAACGCCGAACTGATCGGCGGCCAGGTCGTCGCGCAGCGGCTGGAACGCGCGGCCGCCCTCGACCGCCGTCGCCAGACCCTCCGCGAGCAGCGTCGGCGCGTGCCTGGTCCCCTCGAACCAGCGCGCCGTGTACGCGTGCGTCAGCTCGTGCGCCAGCATCTGCGGCGCCCAGGACTCCTTGCCGGCGAGCGCGGGGCCGAGCACGCCGATGTCACGCGTCCAGCTGGGAGCGTCGCCCAGGTGAGCCGGCGGGTGCGAGAAGAAGCGGATGCGCGGCTCGCCCGGGTCTTCGCCGAGGGAGCGGACCAGCTCGGCTCGCGAGGAGTAGTAGTAGACCACGACCGGCTTGCGCGAGGCGATGCCGAGCAGCGACAGGCGCTCGCGCGCCGGACCGCCCGCCTTGGCCAGCGCCTCGGCGCCGGACTGCTCGCTCTTGTCGGCGATCACGATGAGCCCGTTGCGCCGCACCGCCATCGGGCGCTGAAAGGCCATGACCCCCTGTCCGCGCACGTCGCGCGGCGTCACGTCGTGCAGCAGCACCAGACCGCCGCCGCGCAGGGAGACGTCGAAGACGCGGCGGGCCATGATGCGGTCGGCCGGGTCGGCTCCGCCGAGCTCGCCGACCGCGCCGACGTAGAAGCGGCCGGGGTGGCCGCGCACCGGCTCGGCGACGAGGCGCACGCTTGTCCACGGCAGCCGCACCAGGTGGCGGTACAGGGCGTCGACCGCGCGGCGGGCGTCGCCGCCCTCCGCGGGAAGCGCCGCCTTCCACGCGGCAAGGTCGCGCGCGCTCGAGCGCCTGCGTCGCGCGCGTCATCGCGGCGTCGACGTCGGCGACCGTCACCGTCCGGGCGGCCGGGCGCGTCTCGGCCTTGTCCTCCGTGAGCGCCGGCAGCAGCGCGCCGAACGCCACGAGCGCCGCCACGGCGACGGCGAGGGCCGCACCGGCGAGGAGGAGGAGCGGACGGGTCCTTCGGGAGGCGGGAGTCATCGGTCGATTGTACGGTCCGGATCAGCGCCGCGGCTCCCCGGCGGGCTCCGGGTCCCTCAGCCCTCGCCGCGCTCGCGGTCGAGCCACGCCGTCCCGCTTCAGCCTCCGGCGAGCACGAAGCGGCGCCAGCCGGCGTAGAACTGGCTCCACGTCACGCCCAGCGCGCCGCCGAGCGCCTCGTCCATGCCGGCCTCCGTCGGCTCGCCGGCCGCGACCGCCTGGACGAACGGGCGCAGCTTGCCGGCGCCCCAGCGCGAGACGACGTAGGAGACGAGAGAGCCGCCGACCTCGTAGCCCAGACCGACCTCCTCCGAGCCCGCGTTCTCCCACACATCGGCCGAGGCGAACGACTCGGGCAACGGCCACAACTGATCACCGGTGAGCGACCTCATCGCGCAGCGAAGAAGCCTCCGGGAGGCCCTCGGCCGCCTCGGCGATCCCCTCGATGAGCAGGGACGGCGGGTGCTCGACCCCAGCGAACCAGCGCACCGTGTAGGCGTGGGCCAGTTCGTGCGTGAGGACGTCGTCCATGGACATGCCGAGGTCGCGAAGCCAGGGACCCATGACGCCGACGTCGTACGTGGGCCAGTCCTCGTCGGCGACCCGCAGTGACGGGTGCGCGAAGAAGACGAGGCGCGAGGTGTCGGCGCTGAACCCCAGCGCGTCGCGAACGTCCTCGACCGAGCCGTAGACGGTGACGAGCACGGTGGGGCGCGCGCCGATACCGAGGGCGGCGAGCCGCGGCCGCGCGCGTACCGCCGCGGCCATCACCTCGCCGGCGCGACCGCGCGCCCAGCGGTCGGCGAGCACGATCAGGCCGGGGCGCTGCAGCACGACGGGGTCGTGCAGCGCCATCAGGTAGCGCCGGCGCAGATCTTCCGGCGTCACGTCGCCGCTGACCACGGCCGCGTCGTTCACCGGGCTCAGCTTGAGATAGCGGACGACCGCCAGCCGGTCCGGCGGCCCTGCCGCCCCCAGCTGCCCCGAACCGACCACGCGGTAGACGCCGGGTTGCGCGTCGATGGGCGTGACCTTGAACTCGAACGAGCGCCACGGCAGGCGAGAAAGCGTATCGAAGACGGCGGCGAGGCCGTCCTGCGCCTTGACCGCCGCCGGGCTTCCATCGGCGGGCAGCCAGCTGCAAGAAGGCGTCCCGATCGCCCTCGCGCAGCGCGTCGGCCGCCTCCGCGAACTGGTGACTGGCAAGGTCGAGAGTCCGCGGCTGGTCCGCGGCCGGATCGGCGGCTGGTGGGGAGGCTGCAAGCCGACAAGACCAGGGCAAGGGTGGCGACGAGGCACAGCGACGCCACCGCGATGGTGACGGCCAGGATGCTGCTGATGCGCCGCGCTGCGGGCACGTTGCCCCCCAATGCATGACGGACCCCCGGTCATCTTATCGCCCGGCGGGTCGGTCACCTGAAGCGGTCGTCGGGCGAGGCGGGCGGCTGGGGCGAACGCGGCGGCGGGGGCGCGCGTGTACTATGGGATGCCGATGAGCACGCCGCCCAGACACGACAGGCCGTACACGGTGTATCGCGCCGGAGACGCCCCGCCCGCCGGCGGCCCGGCGCCGCCGCCGGGCGGCGAGAGGCCGCCTGGAGGCAGCCGCGGCAGCGGCGGCCGCCGCAGGCGGAGAGGCGGCGGCCTGCTCTTCCTCCTCATCGTGCTGGCCCTCATCGTGGCCGCGGCCGCCGGCGTGGCCGCCGCGGCCGGCTGGGGGCCCTTCGGCAGCGGCGACAAGACAGCGGATGGCGGCGCCCCGGCCGCGACCGTCGCGGCCACGCCGGCTCCTTCCGCTTCTGCATCCGCCGCCGAGCCGTCACCGACGTCGTCACCGAGCCCGACGCCCAGCGCCGCTCCGAGCTTCTCGGTCACCGCGGGCGGCGACACGATGGGCGGCTTCGGCGTCAGCGGGGTGGTCGCCAGCATGGGCAGCAGCCTCTTCAAGAGCATCGCGCCGACCTTCGAGAAGAGCGACTTCGGCTTCGTGAACCTGGAGAGCCCGCTCACCACCGGCGGCGACCCCCAGGGCTGGAAGGACGTCGTCATCAAGGGCAATCCGGACCTCGCGCCGGCGATGGCCAAGAGCGGGATCAACGTCGTCACGATGGCCAACAACCACGCCGGCGACATGGGCGACAGCGGCCTCCTCGACAGCATCAAGTACTGCAAGCAGAACGACATCGCCGTGGTGGGCGCCGGCAAGGACCTCAAGCAGGCCATGGGCGGCTCCGTGCTCAAGACCAAGGACGGCGCCAAGGTCGCCTTCCTCGGCTTCTCCGACGTGCTGCCGGTGGGCTACCCGGCGACGTCGACCAGCCCGGGCACGGCGCCGGGCCGCGCGGACATCGGCGCCGTCAAGGCGGCGATCAAGGCGGCCAAGAAGAAGGCCGACTACGTGATCGTCGGCTGGCACTGGAACTTCGAGTACAAGCGTGCCCCGACGTACCTCGAGGAGAGCGAGGGCAAAGCGGCGATCGACGCGGGGGCGGACATCGTGTTCGCGCACCACCCGCACCTGCTCGACGGCGTCGAGGCCTACCACGGCGGCCTGATCTTCTACAGCTTGGGCAACCTCGTGTTCAGCGGCTTCAGCGGCGAGACCGCCGAGACCATGCTCGTGCGCGCCAAGGTCTCGGAGGACGGCATCGACGCGCAGCTCGTCCCGGTGGTCGGCGGCGGGTCCGGCGTGCCGTCCCTGGCCACGGGCTCCGAGGCCGACAACATCCTGCAGCGCGTGCAGGGCTTCTCGGCGGCGCTCGACACGAAGGTGAAGATCTCCGCACGGCAAAGGGTACGTGCACGTCAAGCGCTGAGGCGCCGCTCAAGCTCGCCGACCCGGGAGGGTCATGACCCTCGTCATCTGCCCCAATCTCGCCATCGACCGCATGCTCGCCGCCGAGTGCGTGCGGCCCGGCGGCACGACGCGCTGCCGGGCGCTGCGCACGCAGGCGGGCGGCAAGGGAGCGAACGTCGCCCGCGCCACCAGGGCCCTGGGCGGCGAAGCGCTGCTCACCGGCTTCGCCGGCGGCCGCGGCGGGCGGCTCATCGCCGAGCTGGCGCAGGACGAGGGGCTGGAGCTCGAGGTGGTCGTGACGGACGGGGAGGCGCGCGTCTCGACCGTCGTCCTCGGGGACGACGGCTCCGTCACGCGCCTGTACGAGTTCGGCCCGGAGGTCTCGCCCGCCGGCGAGCGGGCGCTGCTGGAGCTCGCCGGCGCCCGGCCGGCCGCGACCCGGCGAGTGGGCCGTAGTCACCGGGGCGGCGCCCCCGGGCGTCTCGCCCGGCTTCTACGCCGCCCTCGTCGGCGCCGCCCGGGCCGCGGGCTACCGGACGCTGGTCGACGCCGCCGGCGAGCAACTCGCCGGCGCGCTCGCCCAGCGTCCGGACCTCGTCAAGGTGAACCTGGCGGAGGCGTGCTCCGCCGTCGGCGCCCCGGAGATGCACTGCGACGACGAGAAGACGGCCGCCGCGGACGAACTGGTGGCCGAGGGCCTCGTGCTCTGCCGGCGGCTGGTCGCGGCGGGAGCCGCCGGCGCCGTGCTCACGCTGGGCGCCGCCGGCGCCGTGGCCCTCCTCGACGGCGCCGAATGGCGGACCTCCACGCGGCCGGTCAAAGCGGTGAACCCGGTAGGCTCCGGCGACTGCTTCGCCGCCGGCCTGACGCTCGCGCTGCAGCGCGGCGAGGGCGCGGCCGCGGCGCTGCGCCTGGCCGCGGGCGCCGGCGCCGCCAACGCCGTCTCGCCGTACAACGGCGACGTGGACCCGGCGCTGGCAGAGGAACTGGCGGGCGCGGCGCCCTGACGCCGAGCCCGCCCGTCAGCCTGATCCCGAGCGACTCCTGCCGGCGTCCACGCTACGTCTCGGCGTGGCCGCCTCCGGCGCGGCGAACGCCCTACACTGACGACGCATGCGACCCATCCTCTTCCAGATCGGCGACTTCCGCTTCTACAGCTTCGGCCTCATGGCGGCGCTGGCGCTCATCGTGCCCGGCCTCACCATCGTGCGGGCGCTGGTGCGCCGCCGCGGCGTGCCCGAGGAGTTCGCCTACGAGCTGATCATCGCCGCCGGAATCGGCGGCTTCGTCGTCGCGCGTATCTACTACCTCATCGAGAACTACGCCGCCATCAAGGCCGACTTCTGGCACGTCGCCTTCAGCGGCGCCGGGTTCGTCTGGTACGGCGGCCTCATCGGAGGATTCCTCGGCGTCGTGGGCTGGACGCTCGTGCGGCGCTATCCGCTGGACGTCATCGCCAACGCTATGGCGCCCGCCACCGCCATGGGCTACGCGATCGGTCGCATCGGTTGCCAGCTCGCCGGCGACGGCGACTACGGCAAGGTCAGCACGCTGCCCTGGGCGATGGGCTACCCCAACGGCACCGTACCCACCCCGCCCGGCGTGCGCGTCCAGCCCACACCGCTCTACGAGATCGCCGCCATGCTGTTCGTCACGTGGATCCTCTGGCGGCTGGCGACACGCTACGACAAGTCCGGCTGGTGGACGTTCGGCTGGTTCCTCGTGCTCTCCGGCGTCGAGCGCATCCTGGTGGAGTTCGTGCGCCGCAACCCCATCTGGTTCTGGCACCTCACGCAGCCGCAGTGGGTGAGCATCCTGAGCGTCATCATCGGCGTCGCGCTCATCGCGGTGTACGGCAAGAAGGCGGCGGTGCTGACCGGCGACGCAGCGAAGCCAAAGCCGGCCGGACGCCAGACGGGCGGCACGGGCCACGTAGCCACCCGCGCCTCGCGCGAACCGGGACTGCGACTTCCCCGGCGCGCCAACGCGCACCTACTGATCGGCGACCGCAAGGCCTACGGCGTAATCCTCGCTCGTGGCGAAGTCCCAGCCGGCACCACCGTCCATTGAGACCAGCACCATGCGATGCCGGAATCGGTTGGCAGCGCGCAGGCGCTTGGGGTAGTCCGCCGGCCTGAAGTAGCTCAGCGAAAGGTACAGGCGGCCCAGCCTGTCCACCGTCAGCTTCTGATGGTAGATCGCGTAGCCTGGGCGATCGGCGCACACCAGGCGCATGGCCTCGCCCCATTCCCCGTCCGGAGACCGGAGCTGGCAGCACAGCGCCTCATACCCGGCACCGTCAAAGTCCGGATCGACGCCGCGGCGCGCCTGGCGAAAGACGGTCACGAGGCTGTCGTCGGGCAGGCACGCCAGCGACAGGTAGGTCTGCCTCGCGGTCCCCGGTGGTTCCGCGCCGCCGGCAACGTATCCTCCGGTCAAGACCTCCTGCGGGGTGGTCCACGCGCTCGTGTCGAACGGCGCGAGACTGTGCGCGTACAGGAAGGGAGCGTTGTGTGCCCCCGTCAGCACGTGAAGGTAGCCGTTGCCGTCGCGGACGATGCCGGGATCGTCGTGGTCGTCGTTGCGCGGCCTCGCCAGGGCGAGCAGGACCGGCCTGGTTATCGTCCGTGACGCGTGGTCGAACGAGCAGACGTAGGTAGGCGCGCCGCGCTGGCCGCTGCGGGCCACCTCGGGCCAGACGATGTAGGACGTCTTGCTCGTCGAAGCGGCAAACGAGGAACCGCCCGCGCCGTACGTCTGCCCGATGAACCGGGTGCTCACCAGTGTGGGCCGGTGAAGCCTTAGTCGCCGCCCGGAGAAGTACGGCTTGACCACGTACAGCAAGCTGCGCGACGCACGCGAGCCGGGCCAGTCGGACACCGGCCGCCAGACGGCGATCAGGGGTGGTCTCCCGCTCACGTTCCAGCCGGCGTACTGCTCCATCTCCGCCGTCCCGTTGTCACGCCCGTCGTAGAACTTGGGCTTGCCGCCAAACGGCAGCTTCACGAGCCGCCACGTACGACAGCCGTCACGCGAATAGAGGATGACGTTGTAGTGCGAGCCGCCGCGCACCCTGATCTCGAGCAGCGTGTAGGCACGGCCGCGACTGTCGAACTCGACGCGCTCGCTCACGTAGCCGCCGGCATTCACGGTCCTCGAGAAGGTCGGGAACGCCTTGCGCACAGCGGTGATCAGAGAAGAGGAGACCCAGCGGCTGTCGTCGCCGAGGTCGAACACCGACCGTGTCAGGTCCTGTGACGCGGTGCGGGTGCGGACGAACGGGCGATTCCGCGCGTCGAACGACGGGATGTTAAGAGGATAGCCGGGGTCGTATCCGTACTGCTCGAGGAGTGTCGAGACGGGGTCGATCCGAATGGGCAGGTCGAGGGCACGCGCGGGAAGAGCACCCCACGCGCCGAGGAGCGCGAGTACGGCCACGACGAACAACCCGCCTACGGCGAGCATGCCCCACCGGATCCCCACCGCCGCGCGCCCCATAGGAGCAGTCTGTCAACTGGCGGCGAGCGGTGTCAAACCGGGCGCGGCCGCGCGGGGACCGCGATCGTCAACGACGTCGGTCGACGCGGCTGCGGTGCAGGCTGTTCACGCGGCACCGGGCGCCGGAGCGTCGCTGGGCACGAGCAGGAGCGGGCAGGGCGCCGTGGTCAGAAGCTCTTTGATCACGGAGCCGTGGCCGCTCTTGAAGCTCCCGCTCCACGACAGCACGATGAGCTCGGCGCCGTTCTTGCCGGCCTCCTCGGCGACGATGCCGGCAGGCTGCCCGACGCGCACGGCCACGCGGTGGCGACCGCCCTCAGGGCAGGTCGAGAAGCGCATCGTGAACTCGTCCTGCCAGGCGCTCCACTCGTAGTGCTCCTGGTCCGTCATGCGCGGCGCCGGCAGGCTGCCGACCTCCGCCGGCGTGTCTCCGGTGACCACGTGCAGCATGACGATCTCCCGGCCGCGTGCGCACAAGGCGTCATCTGCGGCGCGCATGGCGGCCGAGGTCGACGGGCTGCCCTCGAGCGGCACGTACAGGCGTTTGAGGGTCGCGACCGGGCGCATGCCCGGGCGGACGAGAAGCACGGGGGCGACCTGGCCGTTGAGCAGAGCCTCAGCGACGTGGCCCATCCCCGGCGCCGCACCGGCACCGCACGAGCAACTCAGGCCGAACGCAAAGGCGTCGACCGCAGCGCCGCCGGCGAGCCTGGTGAGCGCCTCGACGGGGTCGCCATCGATGGTCGTGAGTTCGAGGCCCTCGAGATCGGCGCTCCCGGGCTCCGGAAGGCCGGGCTCGCGCACGTGGACGCCGCGCACCTCCCAGCGAGCGGCTGCCGCGAGCGCCTTTGCCGACGCGACCAGCTCCTGGTCCGCGGCTGCGTCTGCGACTGCAACGAGAAGCGTCATCCGGCGTCCACCTGCCAAGGTCGTCCGTTGCGCCGCCGCAGCTTGTGACGGCCGGGCCGGAGCTCGCGCTCCTCCCCGTCCAGCTGCAAGGTGACCGGCGCCTTCTCGACGGTTATACCCACGTCCACGCCGCCCTTTCTGGCGCGAAGGTCCAACTGCAGGTGCGCGCCGCGGAACCGCAGGGGCATACGGACCCGCTCCCAGGCCTCCGGCAGCTGCGGGTCCAGACGCAGCGCCTCGCCGCGGCGCATCACGCCGCAGAAGCCCATGACGGCCGCCTGCCAGAGGCCACCCATGGTGGCCATGTGCAGGCCGGCGGCCGCGTTGCCCATGTTGTCGGCGAGGTCGATCGCCGCCGCCATCTTGAAGTACGCCGTCGCCTCGGGCACATCGTGCAGCCTCGCCGCCACGGCGGCGTGGATACCGGGGCTGAGCGAACTGCCGTGGCAGGTGATGGGCTCGTAGTAGTCGTAGTTGGCGCGCGTCGTCCTCTCGTCGATCTCGTCGGCGAGCACGTGGCAGAGCATCACGACGTCCGCCTGCTTGACCACCTTGCTGATGAGGGTGACGTCGCGGCCGAGCAGCAGGTCGGCGGCCATCGGCCGCGGCCGAAGCTTCTCGATCGGCACGTCGTCCATGTCGTAGAACCCGGCGAACTGCTCGTAGAGCAGCGTCTCCGGGTCGTGGCCGTCCACGTAGCCGTCGATGACCTTGCGCCAGCCGAAGAGCTCAGTGACCGTGAGCTCCAGACGCTTCTTGAGCTCGTCGGCGTATGCGTCGTCCACCGTCTCCAGCCAGGCGAGCGCCTCGATGGCGCGCTTGATGTTCCAGCGCGCGAGGACGTTGGTGTACGCGTTGTCGTCCACGCCCTCGTGGTACTCGTCCGGGCCCACGACGACGCGCACGTGGTAGCGGCCCTCGCGGTCCCGCGCCGCGCGCGAGACCCAGAACCGCGCCGTCTCCAGCATCATCTCGACGCCCATGCCCGCCATGAACGCGTCGTCGCCGGTCGCCTTCCAGTACTCCCACGTCCCCCAGGCCACGTCTGCCGAGATGTGGTGCTCCATGAGGCCGGAGAGGATGGGGACCTGCTCGCCGCTGGGGCCGTAGCCGTACGGCGGCGTCGTCTCGACGCCCTTGTCCGCCGACTCCCAAGGGTACAGCGCGCCGCGGAAGCCCATCTGCGCCGCCTTCTGCCGCGCCCCCGGCAGGTTGCGGTACCGGTACTTGAGCAGCGTGCGCGCCGTCTCCGGCTGGGTGTAGATGAAGAACGGCAGCACGAAGATCTCAGTGTCCCAGAAGACGTGCAGGAAGTAGGACATGCCGCCCAGCCCACGGGCGCCGACCGAGACGGTGTCCTTGGTGGGGTGCGCCGTGCTGATCATGTGGTAGATGGCGAAGCGCAGCGCGTGCTGGTCGTCGGCGTCGCCGTCCACGCGCAGGTCGGCGGCGTCCCAGGCGGCGTCCCACGCCGCGCGGTGCCGCCGCAGCAGCTCGTCGTAAGCCGACGTCGCGGGCGCGCTGGAGGGCTCGCCGCGCGACCTCCGGCGACGGTACCTTGGTGCGCGCGGAGGAGATCGTGGCGAGCCGGTCGACCGTGGCCGGGTCGCCCGGCTCGAGGCGCCCGCCGATGACGTCGCGCGCCTGCTGCGGCGTGCGCGCGACGGGCGACCCGGGCGCCGGGTTGGTCGTCACCGCGAGCACGTGCCCGCCACCGTTGCGTCCGCGGGTGCTCGGCGATCAGACCCGGGGGATCGTCGAGCACTTCGAACTCGCGTCTCCTTGGTCGGCCCGCCGGCGTGCGAGACTCCGATGGCGCTCTGCCAGACGAGCGAGCCGGAGAAATCCTCCGGCGTGGCCTCGGCGCGCGCGGCCATCACCTGACGGTCGGCGAGCGAGGCGAACCGTGCCGTGCGGACGCGGACGCTGCGTCCGCTGCGCAGTCGCTGCCGCCACAGCGGAAGACGATGCCGTGGCGCATGTCCAGCACGCGCTCGTGGTCGATGATCTCGCCGTTCGAGAGCGTCATCGCAGCGCCGGCCACCATGAGCCGGAGGCCCGCCCAGTCCGGCGCGGGGACCGGCTGGCGGAAGGACGGGTCGCCGGTCCCGTCGCCGTAGACGCCGGCGACGAACGTGGCCGGCGTCGAGATCGCCGAGCCCTCCGCCAGCGCCCCGCGCGTGCCGGTCTCGCCGTTGGCCACCGTGAGCCACGTCTCGACTTCGCGCTCGCGGAACGGGTCGAAGCCCTTGACCTCGAACCGCCAGGCCGGGTCGGGGTTCGGCTCCGGGAAGCTCTCGCAGGGCGACGATCTCGCGCATCGCGAGCTGGTCGTGCAGGATGTCGAGGAACGAGGTCGGGCCGCCGCCGGCATGCAGCACCTGCGGCGGCACGCCGGCCGACTCCGGGCCGACGCTGACGTAGACGGCTCGGCGCAGCTCCGGGATGAGCATGGCCGAGTCGGTGCCTTGCCCGTCGGCGACGGGACCGAAGGTGTCGCCGAGCACCAGCAGGTCCTGCGGCCGGCGACCGCGCCCCGTCACGAGCCCGCGCGACACCGCGTGCATCGAGTCGCTCTTGCCGGTCAGGCCGATGTCGATGTGCCTGACGTCGCTCGTGATGGCGGGGTAGGCGAGGCCGGCCTCCCGGCCCAGCTCGCGCGCCAGCTCCATGCAGTCGTGCAGGCCGTCACGGAACCCGGCGGCGCGCAGGCGCGCGTCGACCTCCCGCTGCAGCTCGCCGACCGCCGTCCCCGGCGGTTCCGTCCAGCCGGGGCACAAGTCGATGGACAGCCGGTTGAGGTGCTCCTGGACGAGCGCGACGTCGAGCCCCGCCGCCGTCAGCCGCTCGCGGAGGGCCTCCGCCGTGGCGGCCAGCTGCTCCTCCTCGAGTGAGCTGGCCTCGCGGCGCTCGAGGAGGCGCGGCCCGGCCGGGCCGACGACGTAGACCTCGGAGCCGCGCGACAGGTAGAGGAAGAGACGGCCCTCGACGCCGGGCCGCGCGCGCAGCTGCTCGTCCACGTCGGCGACGTCGGCGCTGCTGACGACGGCGATGTCCACGCCCAAGGCCGCGAGCCGCTCCACGCGGCTGCGCACCGCCGAGGCGTCAGCGTCCCGGCGAGGCACGGCGGTACCGTCCCACGCGAAGCAGATGACGGGGAACTCGCGGTCGAGCGCGCGCTCCAGTCTCCTGTCGCGCGCGCTGTCGGCCTCACTCATCGTTGCATTGTCGCCGCTCGTCGGCATCGTCCTACCATCCTGCCCCACGCGCGCCTTTCCTGCACCGGGACGGTACACTTGTCTTCCTGCCACGATCGGCCCGAGGTGAGCTCATGTCCCCGTTCGACGTCGCCTACGTCCGCAGCCAGTTCCCCGCGCTCAGGCGGACGGTCGACGGCCAGCCCGCAGCCTACCTCGACGGCCCCGGGGGCACGCAAACGCCCCAGCGCGTGCTGGACGCGGTGCTCGACTACCTCACCAACCACAACTGCAACATCCACGGCGCCTTCGCCACCTCGGAGGAGACGGACGCCGTCATCCAGGCCGCGCAAGAAGCGGGCGCCGACCTCCTCGGCTGCGCCTGGGACGAGGTCGCCTACGGCGCCAACATGACGACGCTCGCCTTCCTGCTCAGCGACGCGATCGCGCGCGACATCCGCCCCGGCGACGAGGTGGTGGTCACGGAGCTCGACCACGAGGCCAACCGCGGCCCGTGGATGCGGCTGGCCGAGCGCGGCGCGGTCGTCCGCGAGGTCCCCGTCGACCTCGAGACCTGTACCCTCGACTGGGACGCCTTCGAGCGGCTCGTCGTGCCCGGCAAGACCAAGGTCGTCGCCGTCGGCTACGCCTCCAACGCCGTGGGCACCGTGAACGACGTCGCGCGCGCGGCTGCAGCTGGCGCGCGAAGCCGGCGCGCTCAGCGTCATCGACGCGGTGCACTACGCGCTGCACGGGCCGATCGACGTCAAGGCCATCGGCTGCGACTTCCTGCTCTGCTCGGCCTACAAGTTCTTCGGCCCCCACGTCGGCCTCATGTACGCGCGCCGCGAGACGACGGAGCTGCTCGAGCCGGTCCGCCTCTCCACGCAGGACCCGGACCCGCCGTTCGTGTGGCAGACGGGCACGCTGAACCACGAGGGCATGGCCGGCACCGCCGCGGCCGTCGACTTCATCGCCGACCTCGGCGAGCGGCACCTCACGATGGTGGAGGACCGCCTCCCCGCCGGCCTGCAGGGCCGGCGCAGGGCGGTCGTCGCGGGAATGCTGGCCGCGGAGGCCTACGAGCAGCCCCTGGCGAAGCGGCTGCGCGAGCAGCTCGCCGGCATCCCCGGCCTCACGATCTACGGGCCGCCGGAGGGCAGCCCGCGCACGTCGACCGTGTCGTTCACGCTCGACGGCTTTCAGGCCGGAGAGGTGTGCCGCGCGCTCGGCGCGCGCGGCCTCTTCACCTGGGACGGGGACTTCTACGCCCAGCGCCTCGTCGAGAGGCTCGGGCTGCAGGACCGCGGCGGCCTGGTGCGCGTGGGGCTCGCCCCGTACACCACCGAGGGCGAGCTCGAGCGGCTCGTCGCGGCCGTCGGCGACCTCTCGCGCTCGGTGCGATGACGGCCGGCCCCGCTGGTCCTCGACGTCCGAGCCTGTCCGCGGGCTCGGCGCCGGCCGGCGCCCCCCGCGACGTCAGCATCTCCCTGCTCGGCTTCGACGACCAGCCTGCCCCCTTGGACGGTCCGCGCGAGGTCAAGCTCTGCCTGCTCGGCTTCGGCAGCGTCGCGCGCGCGCTCTGCGAACTGCTGGCCGCCCAGGAGCGGGTGCTCGCCGAACGCCACGGGCTGCGCGTGCTGGTCGCTGCGGCCGGCACGCGCCACGGCAGCCTGCTCGACCCCGCCGGCCTGACGCCGGCGGAGGTGCTCGCGGCGGTCGGCGACGGGCCGGCCCCGCCGCAGGCGGCCCGGCCGGCCCACGAACTCTCGCCGCCTCCAAGGCGGACGTGCTCGTCGAGCTCACGGTGATGGGCGACCTCTCGGGCGTAGCGGCCGGCGCCACGTCGTACACGCCGGCGGCGACGAAGCACGTCCTCGAGGCGTTCCGCCTCGGCATGGACGTGGTCACGGCCAACAAGGGACCCATCGCCTGGAGCTGGCCGGAGGTCGCGGCTGCCGCCGCCGCAGCCGGCCGCCGCATCCGCTTCGAGAGCACCGTCATGGACGGCCTGCCCGTGTTCAGCCTCCTCGAGTACGCGCTGCCCGACTGCACGCTGCTCGGCTTTGACGCCGTGTTCAACGCCACGACCAACTTCATCATCGACGCCATGGGAACGGGGCGGAGCTACCAGGACGCCCTCGCGC
The DNA here is from genome assembly GCA_963834905.1 of uncultured Thermoleophilia bacterium. Classification (GTDB taxonomy): domain Bacteria; phylum Actinomycetota; class Thermoleophilia; order UBA2241; family UBA2241; genus CAIXSE01. The sequence goes on from CAWIDR010000037.1 coordinate 57,679, forward strand.
AGGTGCAGGCCGAGGGCTACGCCGAGGCAGACCCGAGCAACGACGTGGACGGCTGGGACGCAGCCAGCAAGGCCGCCGCGCTCGCCAACGTCGTCATGGACGCGGGCATCACCCCGGCCGACGTCGAGCGGGAGAGCCTGGCGGAGGTGCCGCTCGAGCGCATCGTGCGGGCGCGCGAGCAGGGCCGGCGCCTGCGGCTCGTCTCGAGCGTCTGGCGGGAAGCGCGCCGCGCCGGGAGAGGCTTCGCCGCCCGGCCCGGGTGGCGCCGTTCCCACCGGCCCGGTCCGCGCCCGGCTGCGGGCCGAGGAACTCGACATCGAGCACCCGCTGGCGGCCGTGAGCGGAGAGTCGCTCGGCGCGCTGCTCCACACCGACCTCATGGCCGACGTGCTCGTGAGCGAGCGGCACGCGCTCGTGCCGCAGACGGCCTACGGCGTCTACGCGGACCTGCTGCACCTGTGCCGGACGAGCTGACCAGCCGGCCGGGACCGGCGGACGGCGCGGCCGCCGCGCCGGCGCCGCCCATCGCGCCTCCGGCGGCGCCGGCGACGGCTGCGGCGCCCGCGCAGGGGGAAGGCTCACGCCCGCCGCGCCGGCCCTCCTGGCTGCGCGCGGCGATCATCTCGCTGGTCATCATCTTCGCCGGCGGCGCCCTCGGGGCCGCCGGCTACCGCCTCGAGCGCACCTATTCAGTCCAGCCGCCGGCGATCGAGAAGACGGCCGCCGGCTGGACCATCACCGGCCAGCCCGGCCGCGTGTTCAGCGGCGTGGCGCTCAACGGCCCGCGCCTCATCTGGCAGGACGGAGCCTCCATCGAGTACGTCCAGCTCGGCGAAGGCACCATCCGCCTGCTCGGGTCCCGGCCCCGGCATGCGCACCACCTGGGACCCCGCGATCGGCGAGCGCTACGCGATCTGGTTCGAGGCCGAGCGGCAGGAGAGCCTTGCCGCCCAGGCCGTCGCCTACGACACGCAGAGCGGCCGCCGCTGGACCCTGGGCGACGTCGGCGCCGTCTACTCCAACCCCGCGATCTCCGGGGACGTCGCCGTCTGGTGTTCGGCCAGCCGGCTCGGCGAGCCGGCCATCTGGGGAGCGCGCATCTACGGCGAGTGGGGCTTTCAGATAGCTGCCCAGAGCGGCGCGCCGGTGGTCTCTGGTGGCCTGGTGGTCTGGTCGCACAGCTGGACAGGACCCTTCACGGCCGAGGAGCGCGCCAGCGGCGCGAGCTGGGCCGTGACGGCGGACCTGACCGGCGACCGGCTCACGAGCATCGCCTTGGCCGGCCGCACTCTTGTCTGGGGCCAGGGCTCGGACACGCCCGGCAGCGGCGTGGTCGCCGCCGTCAGCGTGGACGGCGGCGGGACGACGAAGCTCGCCACCGGCCTGACCGGCCTCGCCGGGCCCGCCTACGACGGGAAGACGGTCGTCTGGGGCGAGAAGACGGCGGCCGGCTCCCGCATCATGGGTCGCCGGCTCGCTGGCGCCGCGTTCCTCATCGCGACCGTCGACGGCGACGTCAAGGAGGTCGCCGTCAGCGGCGACAGCGTCGCCTGGATCGTCTCGTCCGCCGGCGCGTACAGCATCGTGACCTCGAGGCTGGCGCGATGAGCTTCCCGCGGCGGCACAGGACGCTGGCGTACCCGAGCGAGTCGCGAGACCGGCTGCTCCTGCTTCTCCTCATCGAACTGTGGGTGCTCAACGTCGCGGACCTCGCCCTGACGCGGTACTCCCTGTGGCTGGGGTTCGCCACCGAGTCCAACGGGGTGATGGACTACTTCCTCCGCGCCGGCACGGTGCCGGCCCTCGCGTTCAAGGTGGGCATCGTCACGGTCGGCGCACTCCTGCTCTGGCGCCTGCGCGTGTACCGCTTCGCGACCGTCGCGGCGGCGCTGCTGCGGGCGTGCTCGCCACCGTCGTCGCCTATCAGGCGTTCTGGGTGCTCAGCCTGCGCTAGAGGAGCTGGCCGCAGGCCGCCGATGCCGCGGGCTCTTCCCAAGCGCACGCAGTGCGGAGAGACACGCCGTTGCAGAAACGCCGAGGGGCGCCCGGCCGCCGCTACGGCGGGCCGGGCGCCCCTCGGACGCACGAAGCGTGTGTGCGGGCTCAGACCCCTTCGGGCAGCGTGCTGAGCCGCGTCTTGACGATCTTCGTCGCCTCGGCGATCACCTCGAGGCTGCGGTCGACCTCGGACTTGGTGTGCGCGGTGCTCGCGAAGAAGCGCTCGAAGTTGAAGTTGTGGAAGTACACGCCGCGCATCTGGCACTCGGTCTGCAGCATGCCGAAGAAGCGCGTGTCGCTGGCGCGCGCCTGGCGGTACTTCGTCACCGGCTCCTCGTGGCCGAAGAACACCTGCCACATCGGGCCGACCTGGCTGATGTACGCCGGCACGCCGTTCTCGGCGAAGATGCCGCGCATGCCCTGCACCATCGCGTTGGCGATCGTGTTGAGGTGCCCGTAGACGCGCTCGCGGTCGTTGATGAGGATGTCGAGCGCGGCGTTCATGCCGGCCAGCGTCAGCGGGTTGCCGCTGTAGGTGCCGCCGTGGAGCACGACGCCGTCGGCCTCCAGCTGCATGATCTCCTTCTTGCCGCCGAACGCGGCGGCGCCCGGCGTGCCGCCGCCGACGGCCTTGGCGATGCAGGTGATGTCCGGGATGACCCCGTACAGCTCCTGGGCGCCGCCCAGCGAGACGCGGAAGCCGGTGATGATCTCGTCGAAGATCAGCACCACGTCGTTCTCGTCGCAGATGCGCCGCAGCCCCTCGAGGAAGCCCGGGACCGGCGGGATGATGCCGGCGTCGCCGAGGATCGGCTCGGCCAGCACGCAGGCCAGCTGGTCGCGGTTGCGCTTGATGAGCACCTCGACCGCGTCGATGTCGTTGAACGGCGCGATGATGACGGTGTCCGCGAAGGCCTTGGGGATGCCGGCCTGCGACGGCAGCGTGCGCGGGAACTTCTCGGTGCCCGCGGCCTCGAGCGCCGGCACGTGCGAGAACGCGTGGCAGTCCAGGAAGCCGTTGTAGCTCCCCTCCCACTTCATGATCTTGTCCTTGCCGGTGTAGGCGCGCGCGAGGCGGATGGCCGCCTGCGTCGCCTCGCTGCCGGAGTTGGCGAACCGCACCTGGTCGATGCCGGGCACCGCCTGGACGATCTTGCGTCCGACCTCGTAGTCGAGCTCGTGCGGGAACGTGTACAGCATGCCGCCCTGCGTGATCTGGGCGACGATCGAGTCGAGGATGGGCTTGGGGCGGTGGCCGAAGATCATGGGCCCGTAGCCGATGCACCAGTCCACGTAGGCGTTGCCGTCGACGTCGTAGAAGTAGGCGCCCTCGCCGCGCTCCATGACGATCGGCCGCGTCCCGATGAGGCGTGCATAGCTGGACTCGCCGCCGGAGACGACCTCCTGACACTTGGCGAACATCTCCTGGGTCTTCTTGAGTCGACTCTCGTCGATGAGGTTGTCTGCCATCGGCTCGGATCTCCTTGACGAACGGCCGGGCTCGGCACGGCTTCCCGCGGGTGCGGGGCCGGGTCCCCGGAAGGTCGGCCCAGTCTACCGGATGCAGAACGCCGGGTTAACGTGTGCTCGTTGCGGGGAGCGGCGGGAGCGAGCGCCGCAGGCGCCCGCCGCCTCACACCACCAGCGGCCAGCAGGCTCACGCCGACGATCGTGCAGGCGATGCCGACCCACTGGTTCGGCTTGGGGCGCTCGTGAAGGAGCACGAAGCCGAGGACCACGGCAAAGGTGCCGAACTGCGTCGTGGTCACACCGGCGACCGTCGGCGGGCCAAGCGCGAACGTGATCGTGAGCAGGAGGACGCCAGACAACTCGAGGATGGCCGCTCCCACGGCGCGGACGCGCAACTCGCGCGGCACCGCGACGCTGCCGGTGAGCAACGCGACGGGGAGAGTGATCAGCAGGGACACCGAGCGCGAGATGGCCACCTGCGAGAGCCAGGAGATGTCGCCGTAGGCGTAGCACAACATGGCGCCGGCGAAGAGGGCGCCGGCGGCGAGCGCCCAGGGCGCACCGCGCGCCGACCGGGCGCGGCCCTCGAACGATGTGAACACCGCCCCGAAGGCGCACAAGGCCGAGGGCGACCGCCAGCGGCACGGTGACAGGGGCGCCGAGCAGGATCACCGCCACCGCCACGTACGCCCCCTGCAGTGCGGTGAGCGCAGATACGAGGCCAAGGTCGCCGACCTGGAGTCCATGCAGCAGACAGAAGAAGGCGCCGAAGTAGAGAGCGCCGGCGAGCGCCGCCAATCCGGCGCCGCGCCACTCGTCGCCCTGCGGGAGCCCATCGACGAGGAGCGCCACCGGCACGATGATCACCGCGCCCGTGACGAGCACCCAGACCATCTGCGTGAGTGGCCGCGTGCCGCGGGCGACGCGCTGCGAGAACATGTCGCTGGTCGCGTAGGAGAGGGAAGTCAGCAGGCCTGTGAGGACGGTGAGCACGCGGCCAAGTCTACTCGACGGCGGTTTGCATCCGTCCGTGCGGGCCGGGGAGGATGACGCCATGGATGGTACGCCGCAGCTCCCCGTCGCCGCCGACTGGTTCAGCCTCACGTGGGTGACCGGCCGGACGGCCGTGCTCACTGAACCCCACATGGACGAGCTCCTGCGCGCCGGCCTCTGGTACCTGCGCGGGCGCGACCGCGACCTGCTCGTCGACACCGGCAACGGCGTCGGGGCGCTGGCGCCCGTGCTCGCGCGACTCGCGCGCGGCGGGCGCGCCCGGGAGATCGTCTGCGTGTGCACGCACGCGCACATCGACCACATCGGCGGCTTCCACGAGTTCGAGCGGAGGCTGCTGCACCCGGCCGAACAGGAGTTGGCCCTGCAGATCCGCAACGGCGCGCCGCTGGCCCCGGCGATGTGGTCGGAGGAGATCCTCGCCCAGCTCGCCGAGAGCGGGTTCGTGCCGCCGCCCGTCCTCGTCGACGCGATCCCCTACCCGGGCTTCGACCCGATGGACTTCCGGCCGGAGCGCGCCGCCCCGACGCACTTCGTGCAGGGCGGCGACGAGATCGACCTCGGCGACCGGCGCTTCACGGTGGTCGACCTGCCCGGGCACACGCCGGGCAGCATCGGGCTGATCGACCACGAGGAGCGCGCCCTCATCTCCGGCGACGCGGTCTACGACGGCGGCCTGATCGACACGCTGCCCGAGTCCGACGTCGAGACGTATCTGGGGACGATGGAAGTGCTGCGCCGGCTGGACGTCGACGTCGTCTACCCCGGCCACGGGTGGCCGTTCGACCGGGCCCGGCTGCGGGAGATCGCCGAAGGCTACCTGGGAGACCGCGGCGCCTGAGGGCCCCGGGCCGCGGCCGCACGGAGAGTCCGCCTAGCTGATCGCGAGCAGCGTGCAGGCCACGCAGGTGCAGGCCACGCCCACGTACTGCAGCCGCGACAGCCGCTCGTGCAGCACGAGGTAGCCCAGCAGGACCGCCATCGTCCCGCCCTGGGCGATGACCACCGAGGCGACCGCCAGCGGTCCGATCGCGATCGCCGCGGCGAAGAGGACGAATGCCGAAGCGTCGAACACGCCGGCGATCCCGCAGCGCCCGGCGAGCCGGCGCGGAAGCCGGAGCCCGCCGAGCAGCAGGGCCACCGGCAGCAGCACCAGCATGGTGCCCAGCCGGCCGAAGGCGGCGATGGCCACCGGATGCAGGGCGCCGGCCTCCGCCAGCAGCAGGATGACCACCGCGAACAGCGCCGACGACAGCAGGGCCCAGCCGGCTCCGGACGTGCCGCGGGCGCGACGAACGGGAGCGGCGGGCTCCACGCTCGCGACGGCAGCCGGCGCCCCCGGGGCGACGGCGCCGGCAGCGCCGCGATCGCCTCCGGCGCGCCCAGACCGAACACCTCCTCGGCCGGCGCCTTCTCGACGGAGGCGAGCAGGCCGCCGGCCACGGCGAGCGGCAGGCCGACCATCGCCGGCGTGGAGAGCGCCTCGCCGCCGATGATCGCGATCACCGCGACGATGCCGCCGGCCAGCGACGCCAGCGGCGTGACGATCGAGAGGTTGCCGGTGACGAGGCCGCGGAGCAGACACGCCAGGGCCGCGGCCTCGCACAGGCCACCGGCCATGGCGAAGGCGACGGCCCGCCACTCGGCGGCTCCGGCGGGCGGACCGTACAGCACCAGGGCGAGCGGCAGAAGGATGAGGAGTCCCACGGCCATGGACCAGGACATCGCGGTCCAGAGGGCCACGGCGCGCACGACCTTGACCATGAGGAAGTCGTGGAGCGCGTAGCCGAGGGCCGAGCCCAGGCCGAGGACGACGGTGAGCATGCGCGTACTCTACTCGACCCGCTTTGGCGCCGAAGGGTCCGAGTCCCGCGGACAGGGCGCCATGGCCGGGCCGGACCGTACGCACGAGGGCGCGCCCGGTCGGCAGACCCGGCGCGCCCCGTCAGCTCGTGGTCAGTCGTCGGTGCGGCAGACCGTGAGGTCGGCGAAGTTGCGCGGCGCCAGGCCCTGGTGCTTCTCGGCGATGGTGTCGGCGAGCGCGTCGAGGCGCGCGTAGTCGTTCGTCGCGCGGCATGCCCTTGGCCAGCACCGGCTCGAGGAACTCGACCTTGAGCTTGGGCATCATGCCGGCCAGCGTCTCGACGGTCTTGCCGGCCCAGCCGTAGCTGCCGATCACGGTCGCGTACTTGGTGCGCGGCTTCAGCGCGTTCGCGAGCACGGCCGCGTACGGCGCCAGCGGATGCGGCCCGGTGAGCACCGTCGGCGTACCGAGGACGATGGTGCCGGCGTGCACCAGCGAGCTGGCGAGCTCGCCGGCGTCCAGCGTCGTGAGGTCGAAGCGCTCGATCGCGACGCCGCGGTTCGTGAGGGCCGCGGTGAGGTGGTCGACCATCTTGAGCGTGCTGTCGTGCATGCTGACGAACGGCAGGCAGACGATGTTCTGCGGCTCGCCGCCGGCCCAGTCCCGGTAGGCCTCGATGATGAACGCCGGGGTCGTCGTAGACGGGTCCGTGGCTCGGCCCGATGAACCTGATCGGGTACTGCGTCACCTTCTCGATGTTCTTCAGCACCTGGCTGCCGAACGGCATCATGATCTCGGCGTAGTAGCGCTTGGCGCCGTCGTAGACCTCGTGCTTGTCGGCGAAGACGTCGTTGGTGGCGTAGTGCGAGCCGAAGAAGTCGCAGCTGAAGAGGATCTGGTCCTCGCCCAGCCAGGTGCTCATCGTCTCGGGCCAGTGCACCCACGGCGTGAACAGGAACGTGAGCGTCTTGTCTCCGAGGCTCAGCGTGTCGCCGTCGGCCACGACCTGGAAGCGCGCGTCGTCCACGTGCAGGTGGTCGATCAGCATCGCCCTGCGCCTTCTCGTTGCAGACGATCGGTCAGATCGGGGTAGCGCTGCGAGGAGCTGCGGCGTGCAGCCCGAGTGGTCCTGCTCCACGTGGTTGATGACCAGGTAGTCGGGCGCCGGCAGCTCGTCGAGCTGCGCCATGAGCGTCGAACACCGGGCCGGGTCGCAGGTGTCGACCATCACGTTCTTCTCACTGCCCACGACGAAGTACGCGTTGTAGCTCGTGCCGTGGGGAAGGGGGATGAGCGCGTCGAACAGCCGGCGGTCCCAGTCGACGGCGCCGATGAGGTAGACGTTCTCGCGGATGATGCGTGGCTTCATGGTCACCTCGCGTGAGGTCGTGGCAAAGCGTTCTCGCCTCCGAGTATAACCACGCGCTGACGGGGTTCAGGGCCACGAGCGCGTCCGGATGGCGGAAATGGCCGGGGTCTGTGTGGACAGCGTATCGGGACTCGCCTCCTCGCTCCGCCGAGACCACGCGACCGGCGTGGTCGCGGGCCTCGACACGACGAGGTGACAGCAGACGGGCCTGCGCCCGACCCGACGGACTGTCCACGGTCCGGCTCACTCAAACGCCCAGGGGCACTGTCCCGCCTTGGAGGCTGGTACTAGGATGCGGGGAGACGACGTCGAGGCCGAGGGAGGGCGTCGCCATGTCGAGGGGCGTGGCGGGGATGGTCTGCTCGTGTGAGTCATACGGGGCGGTGTGATGCACGCCTGCCCCGCCTGTAGCGCCGCCACACCAGAGGGCGCCCGATTCTGCCCCGCCTGCGGCAGGCCTCTGATCGTCCCGGAGACGCCCGCCGAGCGTAAGGTCGTCACGACCTTGTTCTGCGACCTCGTCGGCTTCACCCGACTGTCTGAGAACGCCGACCCGGAGGACGTCGACAGCATGCTGCGGCAGTACGCGGCCGCGGCCAGCCACGCCGTGGAGATCCACGGCGGCGTCGTGGAGAAGTTCGTCGGTGACGGGGTCGTCGCGGTGTTCGGCGTGCCGGCGGCCCACGAAGACGATGCGGAGCGGGCCATCCACGCCGCGCTCCGCCTCTGCCGGGATGTGAGTGCCGTGACCGGTCCCGACGGAGCTCCCGTCAGCGTCCGTATCGGCATCAACACCGGTGAAGCCCTCGCGCGTCTGGACCTTGCCCCCACCACCGGCGACGGCTTCCTCGCCGGCGACGCCGTCAACACGGCGGCACGCCTTCAGTCCGCCGCCCCGCCGGGCGGTATCCTGGTCGGTCCAGCTACCTATGCACTCACGAGCAGGCTGTTCCGTTTTGAGGAGCAGGAGCCCGTTGCGCTCAAGGGCAAGGCCGAGCCGCTACCTGTGTGGCTTGTCCTGGCGCCGGTGTCCCGCACTGGGGCCGACCACGCATCCTTCTCCTCGATCTTCGTGGGCCGGCGGGACGAGATCGCCCGCCTCGAAGCGCTCCTCGAACAAGCGATCCGGCGACGGTCCGCGGGCGTGGCGCTCATCTCGGGCGAGCCGGGGATAGGCAAGTCACGCCTTCTGGCGGAGTTCTTCAGGCTGCTCGACCAACGGTCGCACGACGTCACGTGGCGACAGGGTCGGTGCCTCCCCTACGGCGAGGGCATCGCGTTCTGGCCCTTGGGCGAGATCGTCAAAGCACAGGCGGGCATCTTGGATACAGACAGTGTCGCGGCGACCGAACGCAAGCTCGCCAGGTCCCTGACCGAGCGCTCCGACACGAAGTGGATCCAGGAAAGGCTGCGACCCCTCGTGGGGCTCAGGGGGGCCGCCGCGCCGCAAGAGGAGAGCTTCTCGGCCTGGAACAGGTTCATCGAACAACTCGCGGCGCGGCGCCCGCTAATCCTGGTGGTGGAAGACCTGCATTGGGCGGACGACGCCATGCTGACGTTCCTGCGGCAGTTCACGGCAAGGGACTGGGGTGTCCCCCTCCTGCTCCTCATGACGGCCCGGACACACTTCTTCCAGGACGAGACCACCTTCGTCTCGTCGCTCCCCGCGGAAGGGCTCATCGCGCTGCCGCCACTCGCCGCGGCGCAGATCAAGGAACTGCTGGCCGATCTGGTGGACGATCAGACGGTACTCCACCAGCTGGCTGCGTCGATCCTGGAGCGCTGTGGCGGTAATCCGCTGTACGCCGAGGAGTTGCTTCGACTGCTGAGAGAGCGCGGACTCCTCTCGACACCGGGGGACCTGGGGCAAGAAGTCGCCGCCGCGCTTCCACAATCACTGCAGGCGGTCATCGCCGCCCGCATCGACGCGCTGCCCCCCCGTCTCAAGGAGTACCTCACCAACGCCGCCGTGGTGGGCCGGCGTTTCTGGGACGGCGCCGTCGCGGCGCTTGCCGGCGACGGCGAGGCGCTCGATCAGGGCCTGCGGCGCCTCGCCGCGGCCGAACTCATACGCGTCGCGCCCAGCTCTTCGATGTCGGGTCAGCGCGAGTACGTCTTCTGGCACGCGCTGACACGCGATGTGGCCTACAGTCAACTGACGCGTGGCCTGAGGGCAGAGAAGCACGAGCGCGTCGCCCGCTGGCTTGAAGAGCAGACCGGTGAGCGGGCAGAGGACCTGGCCGACGTGCTCGCTCATCATTACGTCACGGCTCTGGAGATGCGCTGCGAGCTCAAGGACGAAGCCGGGGCCGACGCGCTCCGCCGGCCTGCGGCAAGCGCACTGCACCTCGCCGGGAGCCGCGCGCTCGGCCTCAACGCGGGGGCCGCGGAGCGTCATCTTGCCCGGGCCGCGGCCCTTCTGCCCAAAGGAGCCGAGGACCGACCGAAGCTGCTCTTCGCGTGGGGCGAGGCCCTGATCGAGAGCAGCGAGCTTACGAAGGCGATCACCGCCCTGGAGGAGGGCATCCGTGAGGCCCGCGAGATGGGCGACGACAGAAGTGCGGCGATGGCCCTGCCACGGCTCTCATACGCGCATTGGCTGCGAGGTGACGCCAAGGGCTTGGAGGGGTCGGCGGAAGCCGTGGCGCTGCTGGAGAGGTACGGGCCGACACAGGAGCTCGTGAGGGCGCTGGAGAGCTGGGCCGCTGACTTGGCGCACGTCCCCGCATGTCTCCCTGCCATCGCGGCCTCCGATCGGGCCATCGCCATGGCTGCGGAGCTCGACCTCCCGGAGAGGCCCGCGGGCTTCGCCTCTCGCGGCATGGCTCACTGCAGCCTGGGGAACGCCGACGGGCTGACCGATCTGAAGTCCTCGGTCGACTTGGCTCTTGCGCTCGACGAGCCCCGCTGGGCCATCGCCTGCCGTTGCAATCTGGGCGACAACCTCTGCATCTTCGAGGGGCCCCGGGCCGCCCGCACCGTCCACACTGCCGCGCTGGACTCGTCGGTGCGCTTCGGCGGTCAACTGGCGAGCTGCTACTGCCACGAGGTGCTGTTCATCGACCTGGTGATCAGCGGCGAGTGGGACGAAGCGTTGCACGGAATGGCCGCTCTCGACCGCGAGCTCAACGGCCACGGGGACGCGTGGGATCTCGTGCACTTCAGGGCGACTGCCGCCTTGCTGCTGGCGCTCACGGGCGGTTCGGCTGCAGCCGAGTGCTATGCGCGTTTCGCAGAGACGAGCAGTCGCACGACACCTATGCTGGGCACCCGTGCCGCCGCGCTCGCGGGGCTCGCACAGGTGCTGTTCGCCTCGGGCCACCCCGAAGGCGCCGGGCGGTGGCTCCGCGACTGCGAGCGGCTGTCTGGCGACGTGCGCGGGCACTTCGACTACGTCCTACGCCTACCCCACATGGTCCGTCTCGCCCACGAACTGGGAGACCCAACGCTCGCCGAGCGACTCATCGCGCGGGTGCCGCGTGGTTCCCGGTATGCGGACCTGGCGCTGGCCGGGGCAGAAGCGCGTGGCGCCGAGACACGGTCGGAAGTACAGACTGCAGCAGCGCTCTGGCAAACGACGGCAGAGGGGTGGAACGACCTTGGAGTGCCGTTCGAGCACGCGCAGGCGTTGCTCGGCTACGGCCGGTGCCTGTTGCGGGCCGACGATCGGTCACGGGCGGAGACCGCCCTCCTGCAGGCCGACGCGGTGTTCGAGCGCCTCGGCGCCAAGCCCGTCCGTGAGGAGGTACGGAGACTCCTCGAGTTCACGCGGGGCGAGCCTCGATAGCCAGGCTCAGGCAGCGATCCCCGATCCGGGCCATCAGGCGCCGCCTCACGAACGCCTTCAGACAGCGGTCCACCTGGTCGTGGTCGCACCCGAGCTGACGACTCGCCTGATCGTACACATCACCCACGGACGCAATGTCGGCACAAGCTCGATACACCAGTCGCTCGAGAGCGGTCAAGCGGATGTCGCGTACCGGAGCACGGGGACGATCATCCACGAGCGACAGTCTCTCCTCGCCGTCTTCGCTCATCCAGAGAGCCTCGTGGGTGAAGTCGCGCTGCCAGGCGCGGACCTGATCTCGAAGGCGTTCGCGAAGCCCCCGACCGATGGCGACCGGACTACAACTGTACTGAAAGGCGTAGGCGATGCGGGCCAGCGCGGGCTCCGGGAAGGGGTAGAGGTAGCGATAGGGAGTCAGGGATCTGATATCCCGAAAGCCGTATCGCTCTGGCTGTTCGAAGAAGGGGCTGTACCTGTCGAGGCTGACCGGGCCGCAGCACCGCGGCGGGACCAGGAAGGTGAGCGACGGCACCAGGTCCAGCATCTCCTGGTAGTCCTCGGCCGTCTCGCCGGGAAACCCATACACGATGTTCCAGTGGGGGATGGCGCCGTACTGCCTGCACCACTTGAGCAGACGCACGTTCTCGAGCGCCCCCACGCCTTTGTGCATCAGGGCGAGGACCCCGTCGCTGAAGCTTTCGATGCCTGGCTGGAACTGCACGTCCAGCTCACCCATGAGGCGCACCTGCTCGCGGGTCACGGTCGGCCGCGTGTTGAAGAACAGCGGCAGGCGTGGAGGGTCGGCGGCAAGCGCCGGCAGGACCTCGGTCAGGAACGAGGGGGCGACAACGTTGTCCACGAGAAACAGCCTGCCTCCTCGCCATGCTCGGGCCAGCTCATGCAGCTCCCGCACCACCCTTGCTGGACTCTTGGTGCGGAAGACGCGCTCGTCGGCGTCCAGCCCACAGAAGCCACAGGGGTGCCGTTCACCCCACCAGCATCCCCTGCTGGACTCCATGGGCACGGAGGGCAACGGCCCCCTGGCTCTCGGCCACGCTTTGAGCGCCGCGAAGTAGTCGCCATGGTCCGGGTACGGCCAGAGCATCGAGATCGCCGTAGGGCCCAGCGCTGCCCGTGCTCACAGATGCGCCGTTCGCGCGATAGACGATGCCGGCGATCCCCTGCAGTGCCTCAGGATGTCCATCGAGCGCGGCGACGGCGGCAGGCAGGGATGCGTCGGCGTCGCCCGAGAACGCGAGGTCGACAAACGAGAAGCGACGGTGGAAGCTCCAGCCCCATCTCTCCCTGCCAGTTGGCGCCGCCGAACGCGATGCGAATCGATGGAAACCGCTCCTTCACCAGTCGTGCGAGGGCGAGCGACCCGATGTTCTGGGCCGTGCTCGAGCTGAACCCAACGAGGTCATAGTCGGCCCAAGGCGTCGCCTCCAGGGCCCGGCGAAGGAATCGACCGCCCATTGCCCGGGCCTCGAGGACGATCTCGACGTCGTCATCCTCGAGCCCCCACGTATCGAGCAGAACGTCGTCGACGTAGCCTTCATCCGGAGCGGCCCCGGAGCCGTACAGGGCGGGTGTGAAGACCCACTCTCCGGCGAGGGCGGCGAAGGGGATCCCGTCGGAGATGCGATCGTAGAGCGGCCGCGACAGCAGATGCGCGAACTCGACGTTCAGGTACATGACGTCGCAACGCACCCCGCGGGCCAGGAGGAGTGCCTTCAGCGTGCTCACGCCGATGGCAGGGCGCTCCACCGACACGAACGGCATGCAGACGAGAAGGACCTTCACCGGCTCCCTCCGCACCCCGTCAGATGGATAGGCCGCTCAGCTCTTCTGGTCCTGCGTCATCGTGTGATGCTGGGGCACGATGTCTCTGAGCGTCGTCTTCACAATGTCGATCGAGAACGCCGGCATCGTGACGGTCTTCACCTTGCCTTCCAGCGCGAGATACATGTCGAGGGCGAGCGCCTTGTCCGCGGATGGAAGAGAGCCGATGGCGACGTAGTCGTGCTCCCCCATCGTGACGCAGAACTCCCTGAGCTGCCCTCCGAGCTCCGTCTCCCAGATCCGCTTGATCTCCTTGTGAAAGTGCGGCGCCAGCTCGAGCTCGCGTGCGCCTTCTCCGGTCAACTTCATGAGCAGGACGTAGTCAGACATGCTTCCCTCCCTTTCCACCGGCGCCTTCGATTCGCGCCGCCGCCAGAAGCCTACCGCCGCCACGCGACGCACTACTACTGTTTGCAGACTGTCCGTCTGCCCGGCGTGCGACCATGAGCAAGATGACGGTCGCGTTCCTCCTCACGCCTTTCAGCGCCAAGGCCGCCGGCGACGAGAAGCCGGCGACGTTTCGCAGCGTGCAGAAGGCGGTTCGGGACGCCCGCCGCAGCGGGGGTGGAGCTGCGCCGGGCCGACAGTATCTTCAAGGCCGGCGTCATCGTGGAGCAGGTCCGCGAGGAGATCGAGCATGCCGATATCATCATCGCGATCTGCACCGGCAAGAACGCGAACGTGTTCTATGAGCTGGGGCTGGCTGAGGCACTCGGCCACGAGCCCATCCTGATCGCGCCCGACGCGTCACATCTGCCGTTCGACAAGGCGCACTGCCGCTGCAACATGTACGGCGGCAAACGGCAGACGGTCAAGAACCTGGCGCCGAGGCTGGCCAAGGTGATCGAGGAGACCCTGGCAGCGAGGAGGTCATGATGCGGACGGCGGGCGACTGCGTCCGACGACAGCGGCGGCGTTCGCGGCGTGCGCATGCAGCGGATCCGCCGCCGTGCTCTATCGCGTCAGCTCGTCCGCCAGCTGCTCGACGAAGAGGCCGACGTCGGTGACGATGCCGATGGCCTGGAACGAGCCGCGGTCGGCCAGCTTGGTGACGACCGCGGGGTTGATGTCGGCGCAGACGGTACGCACACTGGCCGGCAGCATGTTGCCGACGGCGATGCTGTGCAGCATCGTGCTGAGCATGAGGCAGGCGCCGGCCTGCTGCGCGTAGCGCCGCATCTCGCGCTGCGCCTGCATCACGTCGGTGATCACCTCGGGCATGGGGCCGTCGTCGCGGATGCTGCCGGCGAGCACGTACGGCGTGTCGGTCTGCGTGAGCGTGTACATGAGGCCGCCGGTCAGGATGCCCTTGTCGACGGCGGCCCGGATGCTCCCGGCGCGCCGGATGGTGTTGATGGCGCGCAGGTGGTGCTCGTGCCCGCCCGGCACAGCCGCTCCCGACTTGAGGTTGATGCCGAGCGACGTGCCGTAGAGGTTGCTCTCGATGTCGTGGGTGGCGACGGCGTTGCCGCCGAACACGCAGCCCACGAAGCCGGCCTCGATGAGGCGGGCCAGCTGCGGCGCCGCCCCCGTGTGCACCACGGCGGGGCCGACCACCGCGATCGTGAGCCGGCCCTCCTCTTTGACCTGGCGCAGGATGTGGGCCACTTCGTGGACGATCTGCGCCTTGGGCTTCTCGCTGCTCACGGCGCTGGCCATGAACTCGAACGGCTGGCTCTCGCGCGGCCGTTCGAGCGGCAGCACGCGGATGCCTCTGTGGCCGGTGACGAAGAGGTCGCCGGCCCGCACGTCGCTCATCGCCACGGTCTCCGCGGAGACCTCTTCGGGGTCGACGCGGATGCCGCAGTCCATCTCGGGGTGTCCGACGCGGATCCACTCGCCGCCGACGCGGACGAACGTGGTCAGGTTGGTCGTGGAGTAGAAGCGCTCGGGGAAGACGCCGTCGACGTCCGCCGCCTCGAGGATGGCGTCTTGCGGCTTGACGGCGACGACGCCGAACTCGGTGATCGCCGTCATCAGCTCGTCGAGGTGCGCGGCGTCGCGGCCGAAGATGCGCATCACGGCGTGCGAGGGGTCGTCCTTCATGCGCCCGACCTCGAAGGTGAGCATCTCGAACTCCCCGTCGAGGTCCATCACCTGGTCCATGATGTGCGGCATCATGAGCGAGTCGATGAGGTGGCCCTCGATCTCGACGTCTTCGTATGGCATGTCGGGCATGGTGCCTCCCGTAGGCGTGAGCGCGACTGGGGCAGGACCGGCCCTCCGGGCCCCGCCCGCCCCAGTCTCCCAGCCGTCCCTTGACGCCTCTCCGGCCGGTCCCTATCGTCTGGCAACACGGAAGCAGCGCCTGGCGACGCCGCTCCATCCGCACCAGGGGGATCTGCATGACAGCTCGCACCCGGCCGGCAGGCCTGCTCGTCAAGGTATCGATGGTCCTGCTTCTCTTGCTGCTGGCCGCGGCGGTGGTGGGCGTCGCCCGTGCCGGCGCGTCCTCCAGCCCCGTCCCCGCCGAGAAGGTCACGCTGCATATCGGCTGGGTCCAGGAGCCGGACAACCTGAACCCGTTCATCGGCATCCAGGGCACCGACTACATGCTCTGGCACATGAACTACGACTTCCTCGTCGGGTTCGACGCCAAGACGCTGGAGCCGCGGCCGGAGCTCGCCACGGCCTGGGAGGTCTCGCCGGACGGCAAGGTCTGGACCTTCACCATCCGCAGTGACTCGACGTGGCAGGACGGCGTGCCGGTCACGGCCCGCGACGTCGCCTTCACCTTCAACTACATCAACGACAACCAGCTGCTGAACCTCTCGACCTACACCAACGGCATCACCAAGGCCGAGGTCGTCGACGACACGCACGTCAAGATCTACACCAAGGCGCCCAAGGCGAACATGCTGCGCATGGTCGTTCCGATCCTGCCCGAGCACATCTGGAGCAAGGTCACCGGCAAAGAGGCGACCACCAGCTACCAGAACAAGCCGCCGATCGTCGGCGACGGTCCCTTCCAGGTCGTCGAGTGGAAGAAGGGCAAGTTCGTCCGCCTCGCCGCCAACCCGACCTACTGGGGCGGCAAGCCGAAGGTGGACGAGGTCATCCTCGAGCTCTACACCAACCCGGACACGATGGCCCAGGACCTCAAGCTCGGGACCCTCGACGGCGCCGTCGACATCCCGCCGGCCCAGTTCAAGCCCCTGAACGGCCAGGACGGCATCACCACCAGCCAGTCGACCTCGTGGAACTTCATCGAGCTGGCCATGAACAGCTACGACTCGCCGGACTCCAAGGGCAATCCGGTCCTCAAGGACCAGCAGTTCCGCACCGCCGTCAACTGGGCCGTCGACCGCCAGAAGGTCGTCGACGTCGCGTACCAGCAGTACGCCACGCTCGGCTCCTCGCTCGTCGTGCCGTACTCCAAGTACCACTGGGAGCCGCCGGCCGGCGAGGCGTTCGGCTACGACCCGGAGAAGGCCAAGCAGATCCTCGACGCCGCGGGTTACAAGGACGTCAACGGCGACGGCTTCCGCGAGACCAAGGACGGCAAGAAGCTCGTCCTGCGCTTCTACGCCACCACCGACTCCACGCAGAACCAGACCGCCGGCAAGCTCATCGTCGGGTGGCTCAAGGACGTGGGCATCAAGCTGGACTACCAGGTCATCGACGCCGGCGCGCTCATCAACTACCAGTACGAGTACACCGGCAACACCTACACGCCCGACTGGGACATGTTCATCTGGTACTGGGTGCAGGACGTCGACCCCAACTTCATCATGGACATCTACACGCCCCAGCAGATCGAGGGCTGGAACGACTGCCTGTGGACCGACCCGGAGTACACGAAGCTGAACGCCCAGCAGGCGACGACGATCGACGAGGCCAAGCGCATCCCGATCGTCCAGCAGATGCAGCAGATCTTCTACCAGGGCGCCGCCTACGCGATCCTCGCCTACCCCTACCAGCTCGAGGCGTACAACACCGACAAGTGGCAGGGCTGGGTGCACGTGCCGGGCGAGGCGCCGGGCGGGCAGCAGGGCGCCGTCATCTACAACTACAACAACATCGACACGTACCGGTTCGTCGAGCCGAAGGCCGCCGCCGCGACGACCGCCAAGAAGCCCCTCGTCAATTGGGGATGGCTGGCGGCCGGGCTCGGCGGCGTGCTCGTCATGCTCGGCGTCATGTTCTGGCTGTCGCGGCACATCAAGCCGCGGCAGGAAGAGGACTGACGCTTCCTGTAGCCGGGGAAGCTCAGGCCGTCGAGGAAGCTCAGGCCTCCTCGTCGGCCGGCGGTACCCGCCGTCCAGTGCTCGTGCGCGAGACGCGGCCGGACGGCCGGGTCCGTGGAGTCGCGCTGGTCACGGCGCCGTCCCTTCTTCCGCCTCGATCTCCTCCACGACGTCCTTGCTCCGACGGCAGCAGCTCCACGATGAACACGCCGGTGAGCATCAGCGACCCGCCGACGAGCAGCCGCACCGTCACGGTGTCCATCCCGGCGATGATGCCGGCGAGGGCGGCGAACACGCTCTCGAAGCCGAGCAGGATGGCGGCGTGCGTCGAGGTCGTGTAGCGCTGGGCCCAGCTCTGGATGAAGAACGCGTAGATGGTGCCGCTGACGGCCGTCCACACCACGGCCGCCCACACCTGCCACGGCAGGTCGAGCGTGACGTGCACGAAGAAGGGAGTGACGACGACCAGGATGAGCGTGGAGACCGCCATCTGCGTGACGGCGAGCGTCGTCGGCTTGACCTTGGGCGCGAAGAAGCCGGTGGTCATGATGTGCAGCGCGTAGAAGAGGCTGCCGAGCAGGGTGAGCGCGTCGCCCCATTTGAGCGTGAAGTCACCTTGCAGGCTGAGCGCGCCGAGGCCGACGGTGGCGATGACCGCGCCGATGATCTGCCAGCGACCGGGGGACCGGCGCGCGACGAACCAGTACAGGAAGGGGACCATGGCCACGCTCATCCCGGTGATGAAGCCGCTGACGCCGGGTGAGGTGCGCTGCAGGCCGATGGTCTGGAGGATGAGGGCGGTCAGGTAGAAGACGCCGAGCAGACCGCCCCGGGCCCAGTCGCCGCGCGAGGACCCGAGCCAGCTCCTGGGCTGCGCCACGGCGAAGATGCCCGTGGCGACCACGTAGCGGAGCACCAGATACAGCATCGTGCCGGCGACGATGCTGCCGGCGGCGATCTCCGTGGTGCGCGCGACGACATCCTTGATGAAGACGAAGTTGCTGCCCCAGAAGATGGCGACGCTGAAGAGCAGCACGTCGGCGACGAGCGCCTTGCGGCGCGAAGCGTGCGTGCTGCCGAGGGGCGTCGCCATCCCGGCAATCCTATCGGACGCGGGCGCGGCGGCGAGGGCCCGGCGCGGACGCCGCCCGGACGCCCGCGCGAGGTCAGGGGGCCGGCTGGGCCGCCACGGCGGCGATGGAGGTGAGCGGCTGGGCCGGGGTGCCGCCGCCGCCGAAGGCCGGCCACGTGGCGCCGCCGTCGGCCGTGGCGAGGATGGCCGGAAGCTGCGTCGTCGCCAGCACGTGCTGCTCGTCCGCGGCCGCAATGGCCTGCGGCAGCCCGGCCGCGACCTTCTGCAGCTCCCAGGTCTTGCCGCCGTCGGTCGTGGCCAGCACCCCGGCGTCGCAGGTCAGCCAGAGGCGCGACCCGCCGGCGGCGGCGATCCGCCTCGTCTGCAGGGCGCCGGGCTTGGGCGCCGGCACGTCGATGCGCAGCCGGCGCCAGGTGGCGCCGCCGTCGCGCGTGGCCCAGACGAGCGGCGCGCCGTCCTGGGTGCCCCAGCCGGCGACCCAGGCCTGCCGGCCGTCGCCGGCCGCAACGCTCGTCAGCACCGTCATGGGGAACTGCTTGCGCAGACTCCAGGTGCGGCCGCCGTCCCGGGTGCTCCAGATCCTGTCCAGCGCGACGAGCACGCCGTGCCGGCGGTCGGAGAAGGCGACGTCCGCGAGCAGGGCGTCGCCGAACGCGGTCCGCGTCCACGTCTTGCCGCCGTCGGTGGTGCGGAGGACGGCGGAGACGCCCGGCTCGCCGGCCGCGCCGACGGCATTGCCGGCGATCCACGCGGTGCGGGAGTCAGTGGCGGCGATCGCCTTCACGTCCAGCTTGACCTTCTCGACGACGGTCCAGCCGGCGCCGCCGTCGGCGGTCGCGAGCACGGTCCCGGCGTCGGTGACGAGCCAGCCGCTCTGCGGGTCCGAGAAGGTCACGTCGACGGCGCGCTGCGGCAGGAAGAACTTCTGACGCTTCCAGGTGGCGCCGCCGTCGGAGGTGACGAGGAGGTCGCCGCTCTCGCCGGCGGCCCAGGCGTGGATACCGGCGGCGGCGGCCGGCGGACTCCCGAAGGGGTGCTCCGGCGCCTCCGTCCCGCCGCCTCCTCCGCAGCCGGCGAGGAGGCTGAGCCCGGCGAGCGCGGCCACGAGCGCCAGCGCCGCCGGAAGCCTCTTCGGCCTCACGGTCGCTCCGGGCCCACCAGGAGACGTCCGTCCACGAAGACCATGCCGAGGGCCGTCGTCGCGGCGGCGGCATCGGACCCGCCACACCCACGCACGACGAGGACCACGATCAGCACGACGATCGCGATGAGGATCGCCAGAGCAACGAGCCGGCGGCGGCGAAGCTGGCGGCGGCGCTGCTCCCGGCGTGCCGCGCGATCCTGCGTGGAGCGCGGCCGGCGCTCGTAGCCGTCGTCAGGATCGCGGGCGCCGGCGACCGCCGCGCGCTCAGCGGCTTCGATCGTCCTCGTCCATGGGCGCTCGAACTCGGCGCTCGGCGCGGGGCGCCCGGTCTCGGTGCGGTCGGGGAGGACGTATTCGGGAGACGGCGGATGCGGTGCAGGCTCATCCGGCGATTGTTCTCGCCCCTGCTCCCACACGGCTTCGGCCGAGAACACCTGCGTCACGGACTCGTCCAGGGGCTCCGGCCGCTCCGGCGGCGGCGGCCCGGGATCTGCCGCCGGTGCGGGCTCATCGGCGCGCGCCGAGGCGGTGGGTCGTCGCTCGGCGGCCCGTCTTCCCAGTCCCAGTCCATCTGGTCTCCGACCTTGGTGTGGCCCTGCCGTACCCGTCAAGGGTACCAGAGGGAATCCGTCGCGCCAGAGGGAGCCGTGAGTCAGCCGGCGCAAGAACGGCGCACGGAACTCGTGGGGCGGAGCGATCAGTCGGCGCGCGGCAGGATGTCGGCCGGGTTGGGCGCGCCGCGCCGGGCCGGGAAGGTCTCGATGACGATCACGCCTGCGAGGATCAGCACCGCGCCGGCGGCGAACCGCCAGTTCAGCACGTCCATGCCGAAGAGGAGGCCGAACACGGCCGCGAACAGGCCTTCCAGGCCGAGGATGACGGCCGCCCGCGTCGAGGTCGTGGACTTCTGCGCCCATGCCTGGACCATGAACCCGAAGACGGTGCCGGAGAGCGCCGTCCAGACGATCGCCGCCCACGCCTGCCAGCCGAAGTCCCAGGTGATGTGCTCCACGAACGGCGTCACGACGACGAAGAGGACGGCCGCCGCGGCGATCTGCGTGAGCGCCAGCACGGCCGGCTTGGTGCGCGGCGCGAAGAAGCCGGTGGCGGCGATCTGCGCCGCGAACCCGAGCGCGCCGACCAGCGTGAGCAGGTCGCCCTTGGACATGCCGAGGCCACCGCGGAAGCTCAAGAAGCCGAGGCCGACGGTGGCGAGGACCGCGCCGCCGATCTGCGCCCAGCCGGGCGAGCGGCGCGTCACGATCCAGTACAGGAACGGCACCATCACGATGTACAGGCTCGTGATGAAGCCGCTCTTGCCGGGCGTCGTCCACTGCAGGCCGATCGTCTGGGTGACGAAGGCGATGAAGAGGAAGAGGCCGAGCACCGCGCCGTACAGCCAGTCGCGGCGGGTGGTCTGCCGGACGGTCCGCGGCATGACCACGGCCAGCAAGATGGCCGCCAGGATGTGCCGCCACAGCAGGTAGGTCATGGGGCCGGTGTCGGCGATGGCGTCCTTGATGACGACGAAGTTGAGGCCCCAGACGATGGCGACGCTGAGGAGCGCCGCGTCGGCGAGCAGGGCGCGGCGCCGGTCGCGGGCCGGCGGCGGCGCAGCCGCCCCGCCGGCATCCGCCGGCCCCCGCTCTCCCGGCGCCTCTGCGGCCGGGTCGCTCACGCGCCGGCGTCGCGCGGCGGGAGCTGCTCGAGCACGAGCACGTCGCGGTCGCGCAGGTGTCCGGCGGTCGCGAGCCCGGAGACGCCGGCGCCCACGACGATGACGTCACGGCGCTCGCTCTCCACCGTCACACCTCCTCGAGAAAGAAGCCCTCTACCTCCGCCGCCTCCCACTCGTCGAACGGGTCGTCCGCGACGGCGGCGCGCATGGCCTCCACCCCGGCGCGCCACGACGCCTCGTCCTCCCAGCGCGCCATCCCCACCAGACGCCCGGTACGCGCGTCGCGCAGCGTCTGCGCGCCGATGAACCCCGGTTGGCCGGCGCCGGCCGCGCCGAAGCGGTGCATGGAGTCGATGAGGTCCTGCTCCTTCCCCGGCCTCGGGGTGTGGATGGACACGTGGACGATCAAGACGAGACCCCGCACCAGCGCAGGATAGTGAGCGCGATCGCGGCGCTGAAGTCCACCAGCCCGCCGACGCTGACGCGCTCGTTGACGGCGTGCGCCGTGTCGATGCCGTCCGGGCCGAAGCTGAACGTCGGCGTGCCGGCGCGCGTGAACGTGGCCGCGTCGTGCCAGCTGTTCAGGCCGGCCGGCTCGCCGCGGTGGCCGAGCGCGGCGGCGCAGCCGAGCGCGGTCGTCACCAGCGGATGGTCGGCCGGCATCTCCGCCGGCACGACGTCGTCCGACCACTTGAAGACGAGCGGGTGCTCCGCGAACCACGGGTCGCCCGCCACCGCCTTGCTGAGGCGGTCGATCACCTCTGCCTCGACCGCCCTGCCCGTCCCGTCCGCATCGACGTGCTGCGGCAGGTACGTGATGTCGGCGGTCACGGCGCAGGACGCCGGGATGGTCACCATCCAGGTACCGCCGTGGACGATGGTCGGGACGATGTCGCCGGGCGCGAGCAGCGGGTGGACGTGGTCGGGGCGCGCCTTCCACTCCTCGCGCAGCGCGCCCATGCCGTTGATGACGGCGACGAGCTTCTCGATAGCGTTGACGGCGCCGCCGTCCTGCCAGTCCGGCTGCGGCATCTCGGCGTGTCCGGCGCGGCCGGCGACGGTGATCGTCGGCGTCACCGTGCCGCGGCAGCTCACCCAGGCGTCGAAGTCGGTGGCCTCGGCGGCGATGCCGGCGTCGGCCTTGACGCCGTGCGCCACCGCCGCCCGTCCGCCGGCGCCCGAGGACTCCTCGTCGGTGACCGTGCAGAAGACGACGTCCCCGGCGAGGCGGACGCCCTGGCGGCGCAACGTCTCCAGGGCGATCACCAGGCCGGCGACCCCGCCCTTCATGTCGTTCGCGCCGCGGCCGAAGAGGTAGCCGTCGCGCTCGGTGAGGGCGAACGGGTCGCTGAGCCACTGCTCGCGCGGCTCCACGTCCACGGCGTCGATGTGGCCGTTGAGCAGGATGCTGCGGCCGCCGCCGGAGCCGCGGAGGGCGGCGGCGAGCTGGGGCCGGCCGGCGAAGTCGAGACCGGCCGGCACGAACCGGTCGCCGTCCCCGGTCGGCTCCGGCTCCCACAAATGGGCGTCCGCGCCGAGGGCCTCGAGCCGCGCGGCCAGCAGCCGCTGCAGCTTCTCCTCGTCGCGCGCCGGGTCGCCGGGAAGGCGTGCGGTCGTATCGCAGGCGACCAGTTCCGCGGCGAGGCCGACCAGCTCATCCTTCGCGTCGCGCACGGCCTGGACGACGCGTTCCTCGAGCCCCGACTGCAGTTCCACGAGCGACCTCCTCCGGCGACGGACAGTGTGGCGCCGCGGGCGTACAATCGCAGCGCCGGAGCGACGTCGCGATTGAACGGCGCAGCCGGTTCAACTGCCGGTGCCCCGCAGGCGCACCGGCTATTCTAAGTCGTCGCAGACGATCAGGAGGGGGCATGGGCGACCTGAGCGACACGAAGATCCGCGTCATCAAGGCCGACGAGGTGATCTGGGAGGAGGCCATGGCCGGGTCCGAGGAGACGGACCCGCCGGGCAAGGAGTGCACGGCGGCGATGTCGATGGACGACAAGTTCAGCTTCGGGCTGTGGAAGCGTGACGTGCAGCGGCGCCACTTCGAGCGCGCCTACCACGAGGTCGCCTACATCATCGAGGGCGAGGTAGAGGTCACCGACGACGACGGCGAGGTCCACGTGGCCGGCCCGGGCGACATCCTCATCACGCCCAAGGGCAGCACCGGCTACTGGAAGAACCTCTCGCCGGTGAAGAAGGTGTGGGGCATCTACGAAGAGGACGCCGTCGGCCTCAACGCGTACATCGGACCCGGCGGGTTCTGAGCCGCCGCCAGGCGCGCGAGCGGCGGCGCGGCGCAGGCGCGCGCCGCCGTCAGCGTACGGAGACCGCGAAGCGGTCGATGCCGCGGCCGCCGTCCCCGTCCGTCACGCACAGCGTGACGGTGCGGCGGCGGCCGCGCGGCCCCGCGAAGCGGTGCGACAGCAGGAACGTCTTGTCGGCGCGGAGACGCAGCGCCCGCCGCGCCGTCCCGTCGCCGTAGCTGACCCAGCCCTTCCAGACGTCCGCGCCCGGATCGCGGAACGAACAGGTCCGCGTGAGGCGCGCGCCGGCGCGGACCCTCCCATCCGGGCCGCCGGCGACCTTGGGAGCGACGTTGCGCACGGTGACGGCCACCGTCGCCGCCGCCGTTCGCGCCAGCTCGTTCGTGACCGCGACCCGCACGGCGTGGCGCCCGTCGTCCGGCCAGGTCCGGCCGAGCGAGAAGGCGCCGCTCTGGCCCTCGCCGCCGGCCGTGAGCGCCAGCGGCTCGTCGCCCGCGCCGCCCGCGTAGTCCACCGTCGCGGTCCAGAGCGCGCCGGCTCCGTCGAAGAACCCGCCGGCGCACGTCCAGCGCGCCCCCTCGCGCACAGTCGCCGTCGCCGGCAGGCTGACGGAGAAGGCGCCGGACTGCAGTGCGCGCGAGTCGACCACCTCGAAGTCGCGCCCGGTCACGCCGTCCAGGGCGTGCAGCGCCTCATCGTTCCAGCGCGAGTCGGGCGCTCCGCCCACGTACCAGTCGGAGCCGTTGTCGGCGACCATCATCCCGTACTTCTTCAGCCCCCTGAGGATCGTCTGGACCAGCGGCGGGAACCGGCTGATGTCGAAGTCCGCCTTGAGCCGCACGCGCAGCCCCATCGGCGGCAGGTCCGTGTCGGTGGAGGAGCTCGCGATAGTGCGTCGCCGGATAGACGTAGGCGCGCTGGGTGTCGGCGACGGTGAAGCGCAGCGCGTGGTCGAGCACGCCCTCGCCGACGATCTCGTCGTACCGCGCGAGGCCGGGCAGGATCGGGAGGCCGGCCGCGTCCGCCGAGGTCCAGCCGTCCGGGCGCAGCGCGTTGCTCGTGAGGTCGAAGACCGCGCCGGAGCCGGCCTTCCACGAGCCGTCGGCCTGCTTGTGCGCGTCGTACACCTCATAGAGCTTCTCGTTGTCGGCGTCGAGCACGAGCACGTGACGGTCGCCGTCGGCGTAGGGTCCGCCGGCGCCCTCGACGGGCGCGTCGGGCGGGATCGGGTAGGGGCCGGGATCGCTCTCGTCGGGGTAGGAGAACGAGATCGGCACCTTGGGCTGCGTGCCCGGCACGACCACGTAGGGGATGCCGATGCGCGCGCCCTCCCACACCGTCCCGAAGTCCGGGTGCAAGCGGGTCGCAGGGTTCATGTGGGCGATGTAGGCAGCGGAGTTCGGATCCAGCGGCAGCGTGTCGACCGGCGTGTTCCAGGGATTGTCCGCCGGCAGGAGCAGGAACGGGATGGCGGCGCCGGCGCCGTACGCGGCCGCGCGCGCCGGCGCCGCGAGCGACCGCGACGAGCAGGAGCGCCGCCGCGAGCACGCAGACGAGCGCGGCGGCGTCCTCAGCGCCGCGCGCGCCGCACGCGCGCGGCCGGCGCGGGCGCATCGTCTGTACGGCCTGGCTGACGGTGCGGTCGGCGTTCATGCCGTCAGTATCGGCCGGGCGCCGAGCCGGGTGAGCGACAGGCGTCGCCCGGACCGGCCACGCTGCGAGTACGTATCGCGCCATCATGGACTCCGCCCACCGCCGCCCGCGAAGTCCACGGCGACGGCGACGTAGCTCGGCGGCATGGCATCTGCGCGCCGCTGGATCGCACAGCTCCGCACGCTCGACCCGAACGTGCGCACGCTGGGCCTCGTCAGCCTGCTCGCCGACCTCGGCTCGGAGATCGCCTACCCGCTGTTCCCGATCTTCGTCACCACGGTGCTCGGCGTGCCGGTCGCGCTCCTCGGGCTGATCGAGGGCATCGCCGAGGCGACGGCGAGCATCGCCAAGTACCCGTTCGGCCAGGCCGCCGACTACACCGGACGCCGCAAGCCCTTCGTGCTCGGCGGCTACTCACTCGGCGCGCTCGGCAAGCTCATCATCGCCGTCTCACCGGGCTGGGGGATGGCGCTGGCAGGCCGCTTCACCGACCGCTTCGGCAAGGGCATGCGCACGGCGCCGCGCGACGACCTCATCGCGGCGAACACCAAGCCCGGCCAGCAGGGCCTCGCGTTCGGCCTGCACCGGACCATGGACACCATGGGCGCCGTCCTCGGCCCTCTGGTCGCACTCGCGCTCGTGGAGGCCCACGTCTCGCTGCGCTGGATCTTCGCCATCGCCGTCATCCCAGGGGTCCTCAGCGTCGTGGCCATCGTGTTCCTGGTGAAGGAGCACCGGGAGGAGCCGCAGAAGCGCGCCTTCAGACTCTCGCTGCCTCGATCGACCGCGTTCCGCTGGCTCCTCGTCGGGTCGCTGCTGTTCGCCGTCGGCAACTCCAGCGACACCTTCATCCTGCTGAAGGCCAAGGACGTCGGGATGAGCACGGCGGCGGTCATCCTGCTGTACGTGCTCTACAACCTCGTGTACGCATCCGGATCGCTGCCGCTCGGCGGGCTGAGCGACCGCGTCGGGCAGTACCCTGTGGTCATCGCCGGCTACGTCGTGTTCGCGGCGGTGTACGCAGGCTTCGCCGCCGCCGGGTCCGGCTGGACGCTCGCGGCGCTCTTCGCGGCCTACGGCCTCTACATCGCCGCGACCGAGGGCACCAGCAAGGCGCTGATCGGGCGCGCCATCCCCACGGGGGAGCGCGCCTCCGCGCTCGGCCTCTACTACACGGCGACGGGCCTCGCGGCCTTCGCCGCCAGCACGGTCGGCGGCCTGCTCTGGACCGCCTTCGGCGCGTGGGCGACGTTCGCCTACGGCGCCGCCGCGGCGCTCGCCGCCGCCGCCCTCATGCTCGCCGGCCACGGGCGTGTGAGGCGCGCGCTCGCCGACGAGCAGCCTGCCCGCGCCGCCTGAGCACGGCGGCAGGACCCCACCGGGGAGCCGCCGGCCCCATCCGGCATTTCCCCTGTCCCGCTGGCCGTTCAGCCGATACGGCGGCGACTCGACGACGCTCGTCAAAGGAGCGCTCTCTCCCGTCTGGGCGCCGAAGGCCGCCGGGTCCCTGCAGACGTCACCGAGCCCCTGAGGCCGGCCGGCCGCAGGCTGCCACGCTCGTGCCTCCGGCCACGCTCTCTCTCGGTCAGTCCAGCGAGATCATGCCCGTGCGGATGGCGTACTTGACCACCTCGGTCACGTCGTGGAGGTCGAGCTTGCGCATCGCGTTGGCGCGGTGGCTGTCTACCGTCTTGCGGCTCAACCCCAGCCGCTCCGCGATCTCCTGGCTGGAGTTGCCGTCCGCGATCAGCCTGAGCACCTCACGCTCCCGGGCCGTGATGACCTCACCAGCGGCCGGAATGCCGCCACGCTCCCCGACCGTCACGCGCAGGTAGTCTCCGATGAGCGTGGCGGCGATCGGTGGATACAGGAACGACTCGCCGGCGTACACCTCATGGATGGCGCGCACCAGGTCTTCTGTCACCACGCGCTTGAGCACGTAGCCGGACGCGCCGGCCTGGATGATCTGGACGACGTACTCGTGGTCGTCGTACATACTCAGGATGAGCACGCGCACGTGCGGATACTGCTCCCTGATGAGCCGCGTGGCCTCGAGGCCATTCATGCGCGGCATCACGATGTCCATGATCACGACGTGCGGGCTTAGCCGGGGCACCAGCTCGAGAGCCTCCCGGCCGTCTCCCGCCTCCCCCACCACGGTGATGTCGGGCTCGCGGGCGAGCAGCGCGTGGACTCCCTCGCGGAGAATCGCGTGATCGTCGACGAGCAGTACCTTGATCTGCTCCCGGCTCTTGGCGGCGTTCATGTCATCTCCTCGCCACGCTCTTCGCTGACCAACGGTACGACGACGTACAACCTGGTCCCCCTGCCGACCGCCGACTCGATGTTGAGCGAGCCTCCGGCGAGCTCGACGCGCTCCTTGATCGAGAGCAGACCGACGCCGAGGTGCCCGTTGCCGTGCAGAGCGGCGTCCTGGTCGAAGCCCGTGCCGTTGTCGATGACGGCCAGGCTGACGAACCCCGGCTTGGTGACCAGCCGCACGTGGATCTTCGTCGCGTCCGAGTGCTTCACGGCGTTGGCGAGTGCCTCCTGGGTCACTCGGTACAAGGCCGTCTCGACATCGCCGGGCAACCTGAGGCCGGCCTCGTCGAAGTCGGTGACGATCTCCGGCCCCGCGCCCTGGAGATGCGACTGGATGTACCAGCGCAGCGTTGGGACCAGGCCGAAGTCGTCGAGCATGACCGGTCGCAGATCGTAGACGATCAGCTTGATCTCGTCGATGGTGTGGGCGACCAGGGTCTTGCAGTTCAGCACCTGGGCGTGTGCGCCCGCCGCGTCGTTGTCCTGGAGGGCCTGATCGCACAGGTCGAGACGCACGAGGGTCGCCGTGAGCGTCTGGCTGGTCTCGTCGTGGAGCTCGCGGCCTATGCGTCTGCGCTCCTCCTCCACACCACCGAGCTGCCGCTCGGCGTACGAGAGCGACTCGCGGCCGAGCCGATGACACATCGCGTTGAAGGAAGCCGTCAGGCGCCGGAGTCCGCCGTCTCCCCGGCCCTCCTCCAGGTGACAGTCGAGACTCCCCTTGTGCATGGTGTCCATCGCCTGCTGGAGATCGGCAAGGACTCTGCCGGCCGCCCCCACGACGAGGAGGTTGGCGACGACGGTCACGGCCAGCCCGCCGACGACGAGGCCGACTGCGGCGGCGGCCCCGACGCCGCCCTCCCGAAGCTGCAGCGCGAGTGCCGCAGCGAGCACGGCGGCCACGGCGGCGGCGTTGACGAGCACGACGCGACCCACCAGCGGGCGAGCCCCACGACGGGCCTTCGTCGCATTCTGGGGCGCGGTCATCCGGACGGGAGGTCGAGGGGCTGGGCGAGTTCGAAGGAGAACTCGGCCCACTTGCCGGGTTCGGAGCGCGCCCGGATACGCCCGTTGTGAAGCTGGAGGATCCGCCAGGAAGTGTAGAGACCCACGCCCGTCCCGCGTTTGTTCGCGCCGCCGGAGGACCGCAGCCGAGAGAACCGCTGGAACAGCCGGCCCCGATCCTCCGGCATGAAGCCCTCGCCCTCGTTCCACACCGAGACCTGGAGACGGTCCTGCTCGCGCACGACGCGGAGACGGATCTCACCCTCGGGCTGCCCGTACTTGACGGCGTTGCCCAGGAGGTTGACGAGCACGATCCGCAGCAGCGCAGGGTCGCACTCCGCCGTGGCGACGCTCGGCGGCAGGTCCAGAAGCAGGCGCATCTTCGCCTGGTCGATCTGGGCGCGCACGAGGTCGATGGACGGGGCGACGATCTCCTCCACGACGTCCACGCCGGTGCAGCGCACCAGTTCGAGCCCGCCCCCGTCGATGCGCGCCAGGTCGAGGTAGTCCTGGACGAGGCCCAGGAGGTACTGGCCCTTGGCGATCACGTGCTCCATCTTCTCCACCTGCTGCGGCTCCAGCGGACCCAGATAGCCGTCCGCGAGCAGTCGCGTATCGGTCACGAGCGAGGCGATGGGGTTCTTGATCTCATGGCTCACGAACGCGAGCATCTCCAGGTACGCGTGGTTCGCGGCGGTGAGCTGCTCGATGCGCCAGGCCTTCTCCACCGCCTGGCTCAGGCGCTCCGATATCGCCATCTCCAGCTGGACGTGATGTCCGTCGAACGCTCCCACACGGCACGAATCCCGGAACAGGAAGCCGACGACACGACCTTCGACCACCAGGGGGCACGTGAGGCTCGAGCGCACGCCCTCCCTCACCAGCAGCCCCGACGAATGGCTGCTGGGGTGTTCGCGGGCATGCGCCTCAAGGTCATCGATGATGCGCGGCTCGCCGCACTTGATGACGTGCTCGAGCGAGCCGCCCTTGAGATCGCCGGCGTACCCCTTCGTCAGGAGCAGCGGCTCGTACTCGGCACGCGCGTAGTGAGCGAAGAGGCGCCGGCCGCTGTCGTCCACGAAAGCCAGGCCGATGCGGTCGCAAGGGATCAGCGCCCGAGTGCCCTCGAACAGGAAGTCGGCCAGGTCGTTGAGCGACTGTTTCGCGGCGACCTTCTGGTTGATCATGCGTAAGGTCGCGCGCTCGGAGTCGCTGATGCGCCGGCGAGCCGCGCGCCCGCGAAACGGGTCGAGGTAGCGAAGTGTGGACTGCAGGCTCACGGCCGCCCCTCCAGAGGACGACTGCCCCAAGCAAGATCCCAGGGGCAGCACTAGGATATCCACCCTAGACGGGAACTCATGTGATGCCAAGCACGATATCCCGCTCGGGCGGGTCTGGCAACACCGCCTGTGCCTCGAATGGAGCTCCCCGACGACGCGAGACGGGGTCCCGTCGACCCATCGCGAGCCTGAAGCAACACGAGCGTCTAGGGTGTCTACCCTATTTGTGCTCAGATTCACTTGACGCCTTCTAGGGCCTCGCTAGTATCCACTACAGGGTGTTCTGACCGACGACGGGGGCGCTCCACGGGATGGCCCGGGCCGCGCTCGCGGTGATGGAGGATCTTATGAGGATCGGGGTCTACATCTGCCGGGTGGGTGCGGAGAGCGGCGCCAACCTGGAGTCCGTGGGTCACTACGTGGCGAACCTGCCGCAGGTGGAGTCGGTGCGGTCGCTCGGCCTCCTGCCGCGGCTCGACCCGGAGGCGCTCGCCGACGAGATCGCCGCCGACCAGCTGGACAGGATCGTCATCGCCGGCGACTCACCCGGCTTCTTCAAGCCGGCCTTCACCCGGGCCATGTCCCTGGCCGGGCGCGAGCCGGACGAAGTGCGGCTCGCGTCCTTCCGCGAGCATGGCGTGAGCGGCGACGGCGCGACGGAGCGCGCCAAGGCGATCGCCGCCTGCGCCGTCTACGGCGTCCCGTTCACGCTGGCGGCGCGGCCGAGCGACGCGAAGTGGACCTCGGCCACGCTCGTCATCGGCGGCGGCATCGCCGGCATCCAGGCGGCGCTCGAGATCGCCGATGGCGGCAAGAAAGTGTACCTCGTCGAGCGCACCGGCACGATCGGCGGCCACATGGCCATGTTCGACAAGACCTTCCCCACCCTCGACTGCGCCGCCTGCATCCTGACGCCCAAGATGGTCGCCGTCGGGCAGCACCCGATGATCGAGATGCTCACCTACTCCGAGGTCGAGTCCATCAGCGGCGTGCCCGGCTCGTTCCGCGTCACGGTGCTCCGTCATGCGCGGCGCGTCGACGAGGACGCCTGCGTGGCCTGCAACATCTGCAGCGACGCGTGCCCGGTCAGGGTCCCGAGCGAGTTCGACGCCGGAATCGCCGAGCGCAAGGCGATCTACATCCCCTTCCCCCAGGCGGTGCCCAACGCGTACCTCGTCGACGAGGCGTCGTGCACGTACGTGCAGACCAACGGGAAGAAGTGCGGCGTCTGCGCCAAGAAGTGCCCCAAGGAGTGCATCGACCTCGACGCCCGCGGCGACGTGCTGCAACTCGACGTCGGCAGCGTCATCGTCGCCACCGGCTACGAGACGCTCGACGCCTCGCGGCTCGAGCGCTACGGCTACGGGGTGCAGCCCAACGTGCTCACCGCCCTCGAGTTCGAGCGGCTGACCAACGCATCGGGTCCCACGGGCGGGCAGGATCGTCACCAAGTCCTTGCGCCACAACAAGCGCAAGAAGATCGACGAGTGGGTGTTCGACCCCGAGGGCGAAGTCGCCGCGCAGCGTCGCGATCATCCACTGCGTCGGCTCCCGGGACTCGAACTACAACGCCTACTGTTCGCGCGTGTGCTGCATGTACTCGCTGAAGTTCGCGCACCTGGTGCGTGAGAAGCTGCCGGACGCCGCGTGCTACGAGTTCTACATCGACATGCGCGCGTTCGGTAAGGGCTACGAGGCGTTCTTCGAGCGCATCCGGGAGGAGGGGACGTTCATCGTCCGCGGCCGGACGGCGTCGGTGACCGACCATGACGGCCAGATGGTCGTGAAGGGCGAGGACATCCTCAGCGACAGCGTCGTGGAGTTCCCGGTCGACATGGTCCTGCTCGCCGTCGGGCTCGTGCCGGCGGACCGCTCGGACGAGCTGGCGCGCATGCTCGGCGTGCCGCGGGACGAGGACGGGTGGTTCACCGAGGCCGACTACAACGGCGATCCCACCGGGACCGAGCGCGGGGGCGTGTACGTCGCCGGCGTGTGCCAGGGCCCGAAGGACATCCCCGACACGGTGGCGCAGGCGTCCGCGGTGGCAGCCCGGGCGCTCGAGGGCGCCATGACCGGACGCGGGCTCCAGAGTCTCGCGAGCCTGAGTCTCTCCGACATCGAGGCCCGCGCAAAGAGCCTCGTCCCGGCGCCCTAGGAGGTGGCGATGGCGATCAGGGCCAACCCCAAACTGATCGAAGAACTCGAGCCTTACGGGGCCGAGGACGTGATGAAGTGCTACCACTGCGGCAACTGCTCCGCGGTGTGTCCCTTCTCCGCGGATCCCTACGTCTTCCCTCGCAAGCCGATGCGCTATCTGCAGATGGGCCTCGAGGAGAAGCTCGAGGGCCAGCTCGACCCCTGGCTCTGCTACTACTGCGGCGAGTGCTCCGACCAGTGCCCGCGCGACGCCGAGCCGGGCGAGACGATGATGAGCCTGCGGCGGTGGCTCACGGCGCGCTACGACTGGACGGGGATATCGCGCCTGTTCTACCGCTCGTGGCGCTGGGAGCTCGGCGCCATCCTCCTGGTCGCCGTGCTCACGGCGATCGCTTCACGCTGTTCGGGCTGTCGCAGGGCAGCCTTGCCAGCTACGACGGGCCCAACGCCTTCCTGCCCAGCTCGAGCATCCACATCTTCGACTGGGCGCTCGCCATGGTGCTGCTGGCGTTCCTGCTCAGCAACGCGGCCCGCATGTGGTGGTTCACCATGGGCCGCGACAAGACCTTGCACCCGAGCGTGGGCAGCTACCTCAGCAGTCTCTGGATGCTGCCCGCCCACTTCATCACGCAGGCGCGCTACAGCCAGTGCGAGCGCAAGCGCCCGTGGCTGACCCACCTCGTGCTCATGCTGAGCTACGTGACCATGCTGGTGCTGATCATGTTCTTCCTCGCGGAGATGGCGAGCGGGCCCGCCATCGACTGGCGGGTGCACGTGCTCGGCTATCTCGCCACGGCCGGCCTCGTGGTCTCCACGATCCTCTTCCTGCGCAACCGCGTGAAGAAGTCGGCGACCGCAGTACCGGCACTCGCACGAGTCCGACTGGATCTTCCTCGTCCTGATCCTGATGGTCGCGCTGACCGGGATCCTGCAGCACATCCTGCACCGCAGCGGTCTCGACGTGGCCGCCAACGTCACCTACATCGTGCACCTCTCGCTGGTCGTCCCGATGCTCGCCCTCGAGGTGCCCTTCAGCAAGTGGTCGCACCTGGCATACCGCCCGCTGGCCATCTACCTCGCGAGGTCAGGGCGACCGCCCTGGCCCGCTCGCACCAGGGCGAGGCGGCGCAGCGCGGCGCCGAACCGGCCACGCCCGCTCCGTGCGGCCTGAGGAGGTGGGCGCCATGGCTGAGCCGCGAACGGGCGTGTTCATCTGCAACTGCGGCACCAACATCGCCAAGGTGGTCGACTGCGACGCGGTCGCGGAAGCCGCGTCGTCCATGCCCGGCGTCGTGGTGTCGCGCTCGTACAAGTACATGTGCTCCAACCCGGGGCAGGAGATGATCGCCCAGGACATCGCCGACCACGAGCTCGAGCGCGTGGTGGTCGCCGCCTGCAGCCCCCGCATGCACGAGCCCACGTTCCGCCGCGCCGCGGAGACGGCGGGCCTCAACCCCTATCTCGTCGAGATGGCCAACATCCGCGAGCAGTGCAGCTGGGTGCACGACGACGGGGTCGCGGCGACGGAGAAGGCCGAGGACCTGGTGCGCGCGGCCGTCCTGCGCGTCGCGCGCCACGAGCCGCTGGAGCGCCTCTCCGTCGACATGTGCCCCAACACGCTGGTCATCGGCGGCGGCATCGCCGGGCACCACGGCCGCACTCGAGCTGGCCGACGCGGGCAAGCTCGTCTACCTGGTCGAGCGCCAGCCGGGCCTCGGCGGCAACGTCGCCCGCGTCGATCTCACGGCCCCGTACCTGGACTCGGCGCGCGACATGCTCACCGACCGGATCACCCGGGTCGTCGAACACCCGGACATCGACGTGATGGTGAACAGCGAGCTCAAGCGCCTGGACGGCTTCGTCGGCAACTTCAAGGCCACGATCGCCGTCACGGGCCGGACGGCGCCGAGGAGGAGCGGCAGGTCGACGTCGGCAGCGTCATCGTCTGCACCGGCTACCGCGAGTTCGACGCCGCGCGCGCGACGCACCTCGGATACGGCAAGCTGCCCAACGTCATCACGTCCTTCGAGTTCGAGCGCATGCTCCGGCCGGGACGGATCGAGACCAAGGAGGCAAGCTGCCGCAGTACGTCGCCGTCATCCACTGCGTCGGCAGCCGCAGCGAGGAGTTCCACGGCTACTGCTCTCGCGTCTGCTGCATGACCGCCCTCAAGTACGCGCACGAGGTCAAGTCGGCCCTGCCCGGCAGCTACGTCTCCGACGTCTACGTGGACATGCACGCCTTCGGCAAGGGATGCGAGGACTTCTACCGCCGCAGCGCCGAGGTCAAGACGCTGTTCCTCATGTACGGCAAGGGCGAGCACCCGGTGGTCAGGCGAGCCGACCCCGGCGACGACTGCGAGATGCTCATCACGGTCGACGAGCAGCTCTCCGGAGAGACCATCGAACTGCCCGCCGACCTCATCATCCTCATGGTCGGCATGGAGCCGCGCGAGGACGCCGACTCGGTCGCGCACCTCGTCAACATCAGCCAGGACAAGGACGGCTGGTTCATCGAGAGCCACCCCAAGCTGGACCCGGTGGCGACCACGACCGACGGCGTCTACATCGCCGGCGCCTGCCAGGCACCGAAGGACATCCCGGACTCGGTCGCGCAGGCGCGCGCCGCGGCAGGCCGGATCCTCGGCAAGATCTCCAAGGGCAAGCTCGAGATCGACGCCATGTTCGCCGAGGTCGACGAGGACCGCTGCTCGGGCTGCCGCATGTGCAACGAGATCTGTCCGTACTCCGCCATCGAGTTCGACGCGGTCGAGCGCCGCAGTCACGTGATCAGCGCGTTGTGCAAAGCGTGCGGCGCCTGCGTCGCCACCTGTCCGTCGGCGGCGATCAAGGCCAGGCACTTCACCGACGAGCAGATCTTCGCCGAGATAGCGGGGGTGCTGGGATGACGTTCGAACCCAAGATCGTCGGCTTTCTGTGCAACTGGTGCTCCTACTCCGGGGCCGACCTCGCCGGGACCAGTCGCATCCAC
The DNA here is from genome assembly GCA_963834905.1 of uncultured Thermoleophilia bacterium. Taxonomy (GTDB): domain Bacteria; phylum Actinomycetota; class Thermoleophilia; order UBA2241; family UBA2241; genus CAIXSE01. The sequence continues at coordinate 92,740 of CAWIDR010000037.1, forward strand.
TACGCGCCCAACGTCCGCGTGATCCGCGTGATGTGCTCGGCGCGCATCGACCCGACCTTCGTCATCAAGGCGCTCGCCGAAGGAGCCGACGGCGTCCTCGTGTGCGGCTGCCACCCCGGCGACTGCCACTACTCCGAGGGCAACTACAAGACGATGCGGCGGATGCCGCTGCTCAAACGCATGCTCGCCGACTTCGGCATCGAGGACGAGCGCGTCCGGCTCGAGTGGGTGAGCGCCAGCGAGGGCAAACGCTTCGCCGACATCGTCGACGACATGACCGAGCGCTCCGCGAGCTGGGTCCGAGCCCGGTGAAGATGGCGCTCGCCGGCGACGCAGGGGAGAGGTGACCCGTGGCCAGTGACAAACTGCAGATCGCCCTGTACTGGGGCTCGGCCTGCGGCGGCTGCGACGTCGCCGTCCTCGACACCGACGAGTTCATCCTGGACGTGGGCGCGGCGGCCGACATCCGCCTGTGGCCGATCGCCGTCGACGGCAAGTACGCCGACATCGAGGCGATGGAGGACGGCGAGCTCGACCTCGCCATCTACAACGGAGCGGTGCGCAACTCCGAGAACGAGCACATCGCGAAGCTGCTGCGCGCCAAGAGCAAGATCCTCGTGGCCTTCGGGTCGTGCGCCCACATCGGCGGCATCCCCGGGCTCGCCAACCTCACGTCGCGCGACGAGATCCTGGGCACGGCCTACCTCCACAACCCGAGCCTCGAGAAGGGCAGCAAGACGCTGCCGCTGCCGGAGAGCGGCGTCAACGGCACGACGCTGACGATCCCCAGCTTCTACAAGCGCGTCTACAAGCTCGACGACATCGTGCCGGTCGACTACTACGTGCCCGGCTGCCCGCCCGCCTTCGACCAGGTCAAGGCGGTGCTCCTGGCCGTCGTGACCGGGAATCTGCCGGCCGTCGGCTCGATCGTGGGGGCCTCCGACCGGGCGCTCTGCGAAGACTGCACGCGCGTCAAGAGTGAGAAGCGGATCAAGCACTTCTACCGGCCCTGGCAGATCATGATCGACCCCGAAGCCTGTCTGCTGGAGCAGGGCATCCTCTGCGCCGGCCCGGTCACGAGATCCGGCTGCGGAGCGCGCTGCCCGTCCAGCGGCATCCCCTGCCGCGGCTGCTACGGACCGCTTGACGACGTCGTCGATCAGGGCGCGAAGCTGCTCTCGGCCATCACCTCGGTGATCGACAGCACCGACCCGGAGGAGATAGACCGGATCATCGACGGGCTTCCGGACTTCGCCGGCTTCGCCTACCGCTTCACGCATGCCGTCGTCACTGCCTGCAAAGGAGCGTCGGGGTCAATGAGCAGGAAGATCAGCATCGACCCCATCACGCGCCTCGAAGGCCACGGCAAGATCGAGATCTTCCTCGACGACGAAGGGGCGGTCGAGGACTGCTACTTCCAGATCCCGGAACTGCGCGGCTTCGAGCGCTTCGTGGTCGGGCGGCCGATCGAAGAGCTCCCGCGCCTGGTCACGCGCATCTGCGGCGTCTGCCCCGCCAGCCACCACATGGCCAGCGCGAAGGCCGTGGACGGCTGCTTCGGCGGCGAGGTGGCGCCGCTGGCCGTGAAGCTGCGGCGCATGTACTACAACGCCCACTACATCCACAGCCACATCGCGCACTTCTACGCGCTGGCGGCGCCCGACTTCGTGCTCGGACCAGACGCCGACCCCGCCATCCGCAACGTGCTCGGCGTGGTCGCCAAGGTCGGCCTCGAGATCGGCGGCGCCGTCATCGGCTCGCGGTCCAAGGCGCAGGAGATCCAGCGCATCATCGGCGGCCGCTCCACCCAGGACATCTGGTGCATCCCCGGCGGCGTCGCGAAGGGCCTGAAGCCGGAGGAGCTCGACCAGATCCGGCCGATGGTGGCGGACCTGCTCGAGTTCACGCAGTTCTCGCTGCAGCTCTTCCGCGATGTCGTGCTCGCCAACCCGACCTACCTCGACATCATCGCCAACGGTCCCTACACGCTCGACGTCCACAACATGGGGCGTCGTCGACGAGAACAACGCCCCGACTTCTACGACGGCCAGGTCCGTGTCGTCGACTTCGAGGGCAAGGAGCTGCATCGCTACGACGCCAGGGACTACGCCGACTACGTCGCCGAGCACGTGGAGCCCTGGACGTACCTCAAGTTCCCGTACCTCAAGCAGCGCGGCTGGAAGGGGTTCAAGGAGGGCATCGACTCCTCGCTCTACTGCGCCACGCCGCTCGCCCGCCTCAACGTCGCCGACCGCATGGCGACGCCCAAGGCCCAGGAGGCCTTCGAGGAGATGTTCGCGACGCTCGGCGGGCACCCCAGCCGGATGCTGCTGGCACAGCACTGGGCCCGGCTCGTCGAGATGGTGCAGAACGCCGAGACGCTGCAGCTGTACTGCGACGACCCGGAGATCACCGGCGACGCGTACAGGGTGATCCCGCAGCATGTGACCGGTGAGGGTTTCGGCATCGTCGAGGCCATGCGTGGCACGCTGACCCATCACTACACCTGCGACGCGAACGCGATCTGCACCAGCGCGAACCTGATCGTGGGCACGACCAACAACAACGCGCCCATCCAGATGGTCACGAAGAAGGTCGCCCAGACCTTGATCCAGCCCGGAAGCGAGCCCGACCAGGGCATCCTCAACATGATCGAGATGGCCTTCCGCGCGTTCGATCCCTGCTACAGCTGCGCGACGCACAGCCTGCCGGGGCAGATGCCGCTGCGCGTGCGCGTGCACCGAGGCGGCGAGGTGACGCATGAGTTCCGCCGCGGCTGCTGACCGTGGCAGTCCGGGACCGGCGCCGCTCCCAGCACGACCGGCGCCGCCCCGGACCCTGCTGCTCGGGATGGGCAACCCGATCCTGTGCGACGACGCGATCGGCATCGAACTGGCGCGGCTGATCGGCTCGCACCTGGGCCGCCGTGCGCGGCCTGGTCGTTGAGGCCGAGTGCACGGTCGGCGGCCTCAATCTGCTCGATCTCGTGGCCGGGTTCGACCGGCTGATCGTCCTCGACTCGATCAAGACCACAGGGCGGCGAGCCCGGCGACTGGTACCGCTTCGACGGCGCGGCCCTGCGCGACACGATGAACCTCAGCAACGTCCACGACGCGAACTTCGCGACTGCGATGGAACTGGGCCGGCGCATGGGGATGCACGTCCCCGCGAGGCGGACATCCACGTCTTCGCCGTCGAGGTACGCGAGAATCTGACGTTCGGTGAGCGTCTGAGCCCGGAACTCGAGCGCCGTCGTGCCCCGGCTCTGCGAGGAGATGCTCGGCGAGATCGAGCAACTCCTGGCAACGACCAGCTCCCTGCGCACGAGCCTGACCGCGGCCCGCGACTCGCGATCGAAAGACCCTGACGGCGCGAAGCCGGCGCGCGGCTCCGCGGCGATCCGTGCAGTTAGACTGCGTGGAGTTGGACCCGCACACGATCGTGGCCCTGACACTCAAGCGACACGGTATCAAGCCGCCGGCAGCGACGGGGACTGGGGCGCTGCAGAACCGTACCGCCGTCCGCGGCCCGACATTCGAGTTGCCCGCCCCGGTCCTGCCTTTACACTAGATCGTGGAGGTTTGCAATCCACAAGCACGCAACCCGGCGGACGGCTGAGAGGCCGCCATCGCCCGGCCTCGCCGGAAGGACCCATCGCCACGATGACGAGCAGCACCTCCCCCACTCTCGCCGCCGAGATCGAGGACGCCACCGGCATCAACCCCGCGACGTGCTACCAGTGCGGCAAGTGCTCCGCGGGGTGCCCGATGGCCTCCGAATCCGATCTCCGCCCGCACCAGGTCATGCGCCGAGTCGTGTACGGCTCACGCGAGCGGGCTCTCCAGGACGAGTCGATCTGGCTCTGCCTCACGTGCGAGACATGCAGCGCCCGCTGCCCCAACGGCTGCGACCCGGCACGCGTCATCGACGCCGTGCGCGAGATCGCCTTCGAGTCTGGGCAGGCGCGAATGCCGCGCAGCATCGGAGCGTTCCACAAAGCGTTCCTGCAGCAGATCCGCACCAACGGCCGCCTCCACGAGATGGGCATGGTCATGGAGTACAAGCTCAGGACGGGCGACCTCATGAAGGACGTCACCAACGCGCCCGGCATGTTCCTGCGCGGCAAGCTCCACGTTCTCCCCGACAAGATCGACGGCGTCGCCGAGATCAAGCGCATCTTGAGAGTGCGGGGTGAAGCGATGAGCACGGTAGAACGAGCAGTGCGGGGTGAATCCATGAGCACGGTCACAGAAGACGCGGCCGCCACGACCGCGGAGGACGCCGCGCGGGCCAAGACTGCTCGCGGCGTCGCCTACTATCCCGGCTGCTCGCTGCACGGCACTTCTCCGGAGTTCGACCAGAGCCTGCGTGCCGTCGCCGCTCACCTCGGCATCGGGCTCGCCGAGATCCCGGACTGGAACTGCTGCGGCGCCAGCAGTGGCCACACGACCGACCACCTGCTCGGCGTGGCGCTGCCGGCCCGTAACCTGGCGCTCGCCGAAGCCCAGGGCTTCGACCGCGTGCTCGCCCCCTGCGCCGCCTGCTACAACCGCCTCGCCGGAGCGCATCTCGCCATCGCGACCGAGGAGGGCCTCGCCGAGCGGATGCCCGAGATCCTCGGACGCCCCTTCGCAAACAGCGTCGAGGTCTTCAATGCGGTGCAACTGCTGCACGATGCGGCGGCGACCATCGAGGAGAAGACGGCGGCGATGCCGAGCGAGGCCAACCCCATCAAGGGCGTCAAGCTCGCCGCCTACTACGGCTGCCTGCTGGTTCGTCCGCCCGAGCTCAGTGGCGGCGACGACGCGGAGCAGCCCACGCAGATGGACGACGTCATCCGCGCCTGCGGCGGCGAGGCCGTCGATTGGAACATGAAGGTCGAGTGCTGCGGCGGCGCCTTCAGCGTCAGCCGCACCAGCTCCGTCGTGCGGCTCGGCCGCTCCATCATCGAGGACGCGCGGCGCAACGGCGCCGAGGCCATCGTCGTCGCCTGCCCGCTGTGCCACAGCAACCTCGACCTGCGCCAGAAGGCGATGGCGACGCGCGGCGAGCAGCCGCTGCCCATCCTCTTCGTCACGGAGGTCGTGGGCCTCGCCCTCGGCCTGCCCGCCGAGTCTCTCGGCCTGGGCCGGCACTTCGTGACCACCGAGTCCTTCGTCAAGGAACTGGTGGCCCGCGCCGCCAAGCGCGCGGAGGAGGAGAAGCGCCTGCAGGCGGAGGCGGAGGCCAAGGCCGCCGCCCGCGCCGCCAAGCGCGCCGAGGCCGAGGCCGCCAAGGCGGCGGAGGCCGGCGGCGCAGCCGCTCCGGCCGCACCGTCGGACGCCGCGCCCGGCTCCGGAGGTGACGCATGAGCCGCATCGGCGTCTTCGTCTGCCACTGCGGCGAGAACATCGCCCGCACCGTCGACTGCGCCCAGGTCGCCGAGACGCTCAGGGACCATCCGGGCGTCGCCGTCGCCGAGGACTACAAGTACATGTGCTCGGACCCGGGCCAGGCCCTGGTCAAGAAGGCGATCGAGGAGAACGACCTCACCGGCGTCGTCATCGCCGCCTGCTCGCCGCACATGCACGAGAAGACGTTCCGCCGCGCCGCCGACCAGGCCGGCCTCAACAAGTTCATGTGCGAGATGGCCAACATCCGCGAGCACTGCTCCTGGATCCACGAGGACAAGGACGAGGCGACCGCCAAGGCCATCGACATCGGCCGCACGATCATCGAGAAGGTCAAGCACAACCAGCCGCTCGAGACCATCAAGATCCCCGTGACCAAGCGCGCACTCGTCATCGGCGGCGGCATCGCCGGCATCCAGGCGGCGCTCGACATCGCCGACGGCGGCCACGAGGTCATCCTCGTCGAGAAGGAAGCGTCCATCGGCGGCCACATGAGCCAGCTGAGCGAGACGTTCCCCACGCTCGACTGCTCGCAGTGCATCCTCACGCCCGCGCATGGTGGAGGCGTACCAGCACCCCAACATCAAGCTCCACACCTGGAGCGAGGTGGAGAAGGTCGACGGCTACATCGGCAACTTCGAGGTCACGGTCCGCAAGAAGGCGCGCAGCGTGAACCAGGACCTCTGCAACGGCTGCGGCGACTGCTTCGGCGTCTGCCCCTCCAAGAAGATCCCGAGCGAGTTCGAGGCCGGCCTCGGCAAGCGCACCGCCATCTACGTGCCCTTCCCGCAGGCGGTGCCCAACCAGCCGGTCCTCGACCGCGAGAACTGCACGCTCTTCAAGGGCCGGCGCAAGGGCCTCGCCAAGGACGCCTGCGGCAAGTGCAAGGAGGCGTGCCTCAAGGGCGCGATCGACTACGACACCGAAGACGAGTTCGTGACCGAGGAGGTCGGGGCGATCGTGATCGCCACCGGCTTCAAGCTCTACGACATCGGCCGCGACCAGCCCGAGGGCCTCAAGGGCTACGGCGAGTACGGCTACGGCGAGGTGGCGGACGTCATCGACGGCCTGCAGTTCGAGCGCCTGGCGTCGGCCAGCGGGCCGACCGCGGGCGCGATCCTGCAGGCCGTCCGACGGCAAGGAGCCGAAGACGGTGGTCTTCGTCCACTGCGTCGGCTCCCGCGACCCCGAGAAGGGCATGAGCTACTGCAGCAAGATCTGCTGCATGTACAACGCCAAGCACGCGATGCTCTACAAGCACAAGGTGCACGACGGCCGCGCGATCGTCTTCTACATGGACATCCGCGCCGCCGGCAAGGGCTACGACGAGTTCAGCCGGCGGGCCATCGAAGAGGACCACGCGGAGTACATCCGCGGCCGCGTCAGCCGCATCTTCCGCGACGGCGACAAGGTCAAGGTCTGGGGCTTCGACACGCTGAGCGGCGAGCAGGTCGTGATCGACGCCGACATGGTGGTGCTGGCCACGGCCGTGCGCCCGCAGGACGGCGTCAAGGAGCTGGCCCAGAAGCTCAGCGTGAGCGTCGACGCCGACGGCTTCATCAACGAGGCGCACCCCAAGCTGCGCCCCGTCGAGACCAACACCGCCGGCGTCTTCGTCGCCGGCGCCTGCCAGTCGCCGCGGGACATCCCGGACGCGGTCGCCATGGCGAGCGCCACCGGCGCCAAGGTGCTCGGCCTCTTCAGCTCGGACGAGCTGGAGCGCGAGCCGGCCGTGGCCGATGGTCAACGAGCAGACCTGCATCGGCTGCATGCGCTGCGAGCTGGTGTGCCCCTACGGGGCCATCGAGCAGCGCGAGGTCTGCACCGTGGACGGCCACGTCTGCGGCCACACAGCCTACGTGAACCCGGGCGTCTGCCAGGGCTGCGGCACCTGCCAGGCCGTGTGCCTGAGCAAGAGCGTCGAGCTCCAGACGTTCACCGACGAGCAGATCTTCAGCGAGATCAACGCGCTCTGCGCGTGGGAGTGACATGAGCGACGACTTCGAACCGCGCATCACCGCCTTCGTCTGCAACTGGTGCACCTACACCGGCGCCGACCTTGCCGGCACCAGCCGCCTGCACATGGCGAGCAACGTGCGTCTCATCCGTCTGCCCTGCACAGGGCGCATCGACCCACTGTTCATCGTCAAGTCGTTCGAACGCGGCGCCGACGGCGTCATCGTCAGCGGCTGCCACCCGGCCGACTGCCACTACACGTCGGGCAACTACCACGCCCGCCGGCGGTTCGCCGTGTTCCACGACATCATGGAGTTCATCGGCGTCGACCCACGGCGTATGACCTTCAGCTGGGTCTCCGCCAGCGAAGGCGCCAAGTGGAAGGACGTCGTGGACGAGGCCGTGCGCAACGTGCGCGAGCTCGGCCCCTTCGAGGCGTACCGCGCCTTGGCGCCGGAGGCAGTGGAGCCGTGGCCGACCGCGAAGTCCGGTCCCGCCGGCGAGGAGGTGGCGTCGTGACCGACATGGCCACCGCCCCCGTGTACACCGGCGTCGACGACCTCCGCCGCATCGCCCGCGAGCTGCTCGAGGCCGGCGACGTGCGCGTGATCATCGGCTACGAGAACGCCCGCAGGGGCGCCCGGCCGGTCTTCATCAGCGACCCGGCCGACACGGACAAGCTCATCTTCGACACGCGCTGCGTGCACAACCTCGTGACCTACCTGAACCCGCGCCGCGACCACGTCGCGGAGCTCGGCAAGATCGCGCTGGTCGTCAAAGGCTGCGACGTCAAAGCCGTCGCCGGCCTGCTGCGCGAGGCGCAGCTGAGCCGCGACGACGTCGTCCTGATCGGCGTGCGCTGCGGCGGCGTGCTCGAGGAGAACGAGCTGCCCGCCGCCCTGGCCCTCACGCCGGAGAACGTCGCGCCGCGCTGCTACGGCTGCGACAATCGCGAGCCGACGCTGACGGACCACCTCGTCGGCGAGCCGCAGCCGGAGCCCCCGCGGCCGGTGATGACCATCGACGAGCGCGTCGCCGCGCTCGACGACCAGCCCATGGAGGAGCGCTGGGCGTTCTGGACGGAGCAGTTCAGCAAGTGCGTGCGCTGCTACGCCTGCCGCCAGGTGTGCCCGCTCTGCATCTGCGAGCAGTGCATCGTCGAGAAGACCCGTCCGCAGTGGATCGAGTCGTCCGCGCACCCGCGCGGCAATCTCAGCTGGAACATCACGCGCGCCATCCACCTCGCCGGCCGCTGCGTGGACTGCGGCGAGTGCGAGCGCTTCTGCCCCGTGGGCATCCCGCTCAGCCTGCTCAACCGCAAGCTGCAGCACATCGTGCACGAGCGCTACGACTACACCGTGAGCGACGACCCGGAGAACGCGGCGCCGATCGGCGACTACCGCCTCGACGACCAGCAGGAGTTCATCAAGTGAGCGACCGATACTTCATCTCCGACAGCGACCTGCGCGGCCTCGCCGCGGACCTGCTCGGCGCGGGCACGGAAGTGATCGCGCCCGTCGCCACCGACATCTGCCAGTCCCCCTCGGCCATCGCAGCCACGGCGTGCACGCTCGACCACTCGCTGGTCGACATCGACTACCGCGCCCTCGCGTCGGCGGACGAGCTCGACCTCTCCCGCGGCCTGCCGCAGCTCTCGCTCAAGGGCTACTTCCTGCCCGAGCACGAGGCGCTCTGCCGCTGGAAGCAGAAGGGCACCACCATCGAGGTCGAGGAAGTCCCGACCGAGTTCGCCCCGCGCGTCGTGCTGGCGGCCAAGCCCTGCGACGCCGCCGCCCTCGAGGTCGTCGACAAGGTCATGAACTGGGACTACAAGGACGAGCTCTGGAACGGCCGCCGCGAGGCGACCACTATCGTCAATCTCACCTGCCCGATGATCGACGACAGCTGCTTCTGCACCGCCGTCGGCACGGCGCCGGACGACGTCAAGGGCGCCGACGGCCTGCTCACGCCGGTCGCCGGCGGCTACGTGTACGAGCCGGCGACCGACAAGGGGCGCGCCCTGGCCGAGGCCAACAAGGCGCGCTTCTCCGGCGACGTCGAGGCCGACACGCTGGGCCGCGAGGCCGACGACGAGCGCGCGGCCTCACGCCAACGCGTCGCCGCCAACCTCGAGATCGACGCGGAGAGCGTGCGCGACTGGATCGACACGCACTTCGAGGACCCGCTGCTCTCGCAGCTGGCCATGCGCTGCAACGGCTGCGGCGCCTGTACGAGCGTCTGCCCCACCTGCCACTGCTTCGACATCGTCGACGAGCAGGAGGGGGTCGGCCGCGGGACCCGGCGCCGCTGCTGGGACACATGCCAGGCGCCGACGTTCACGCTGCACGCCAGCGGCCACAACCCGCGCGACGACCAGCACGTTCGCTATCGCCAGCGCATCAACCACAAGTTCGCCATCTACCCGCTCAAGTTCGGCGAGGTGCTCTGCACCGGCTGCGGCCGCTGCACGCGCGTCTGCCACGCCGGCCAGGACCTCGTCGAGATCCTGCAGGCGATCGACATCGCCGCCCGCCGCCCGGGCGACTCCGCCGAGCCCGAGGAGGCGGCGTCGTGAACATCTACCAGCCGCTGCTCACCACGGTCACCGAGGTGGTCGACGAGACCGCCGACACGCGGACCCTGCGCCTGGAGTTCCAGGACGAGGCCGTGCGCAAGGACTTCGCCTTCAAGGCCGGCCAGTTCGGCGAGTACAGCGTGTTCGGCGCCGGCGAGAGCACCTTCTGCATCGCCAGCTCGCCGACCCGCGAGGGCTACATCGAGTGCAGCTTCAAGGCGATCGGCAAGGTGACGACCGAGCTGCGCGAAGTGAACGTCGGCGACACCGTCGGCTTCCGCGGCCCCTACGGCAACTGGTTCCCGGTCGACGACTGGAAGGGCAAGGACATCGTCTTCGTCGCCGGCGGCATCGGCCTCGCGCCGGTCCGCTGCGTCATCTGGAACGTCCTGGACCGGCGCGACGAGTTCGGCGACGTGACCATCGTCTACGGCGCCCGCTCGGTCGAGGACCTGGTGTACAAGCGCGAGCTGGAAGAGTGGGGCTCGCGCTCCGACGTCAAGATGGTGACCACCGTCGACCCCGGCGGCGACACGCCCGACTGGACCGGCGAGGTCGGCTACGTCACGCCAGTCGTCGAGAAGACGGCGCCCAAGGCGGACAACGCCATCGCCGTCGTCTGCGGCCCGCCCATCGTGGTCAAGCTCACGCTGCCGGTACTGGAGCAGCTCGGCTTCGCCGACGACGCCGTCTTCACCACGCTCGAGAACCGCATGAAGTGCGGGCTCGGCAAGTGCGGCCGCTGCAACATCGGGCCCGTGTACGTCTGCAAGGACGGGCCCGTCTTCACCGCCGCCCAGATGAAGCAGCTCCCGCCGGAGTTCTGAGCCGGGAGCGGCGACCGGCGTCGCCAGCCCGGCGGCCGCGAAGGACCTTTGGGCCTAGCAGTCGGCGGGGAGCCGCGCGCCGTACCGGGGCCGCATCCGCGGTGACGGCAGAACATCCTGGCGGTATGCTCGCTTCGTCGATGAGATTCCACAAGTACCAAGGCCTCGGTAACGACTACATCGTCCTCGAGCGAGTCGACGGCGACTGCCCCACGCCGGAGATGGTCCGGAGGATCTGCGACCGCCACCTGGGCGTCGGGTCCGACGGCATCCTGATGGAGGCCGCCGGACCCGAGGACCCGTTCGCCCTGCGCATCTTCAACCCGGACGGGTCCGAGGCCGAGAAGAGCGGCAACGGCTTGCGCATCTTCGCTCGCTACCTCTGGGATCAGGGCCGCGTCGGGGACGGGGCCTTCTTCGTCGTCACCAAGGGCGGCACCGTGCGGTGCCGGGTCCTCGACTCCGGGCGGACGGTCTTCGTCGAGATGGGCACAGCGAGCTTCGACAGTGCGGCGATACCGGTCGCGGGACGTCGTCGCGACGTCGTGGACGAGGAGATCGACGTCGGCGGCGAGCGCCTGCGCTTCACCGGCGTCACCGTCGGCAATCCGCACTGCGTCGTCCACGTCGACGAGGTCTCGGCAGAGCTCGCCCGGCGTCTGGGTCCTCAGCTCGAGACCCACACCGCGTTCCCCGACCGCACCAACGTGCAGTTCGCCCAGGTCATCGATGCGCATCGCATCGCCATCGAGATCTGGGAACGAGGCGCCGGCTACACCCTGGCGTCCGGCACCAGCAGCTGCGCAGCCGCCGCGGCCTCGGTCCGCCTCGGCCGCTGCCGCGGCGACGTGACCGTGATCATGCCCGGCGGCAGTCTCGAGATCGGCGTGGGCGAGGGCTACGAACTGACCATGATGGGCCCTGTGGGGAGGATCGCCGACGGCGTCCTGGCGGACGACCTTCTGAAAGGACGGCAAGAGCACGCGCCGGCCGGCTGACGGGATGGGAGGTCGAGGGTGAACAAGAGGCTCGGCTGGATCGATGCCGTCTCGTATCTGGCCTACCTGGTCCTTACGGCGCTCGCCGTCGTGTACGGCGAGCGCACCGCACTCTGGTATGTCGGACTCTTCTTCTCCGCCGTGTGTGCCGTGGCGTGGTTCGTCGCCAGGTGGCAGCTGGGGCGATCGTTCTCGGTCGGACCGGAAGCCCGAGGACTCGTGACGCACGGCCTGTACTCCCGGCTCCGCCATCCCATCTACGTCTTCGGGACACTGGCGATTCTCTTCAGCCTCCTCGCCCTGCAGGGATGGCAGGCGCTGATCGTCTGGGTCATCGTGATCGTGATCCAGATCCGTCGCGCCCAGCGCGAGGAGCAGAGTCCTCGAGAAGGCGTTCGGCGCCGAGTACGCGGCGTATCGCGCCCGGACGTGGTTCTAGCTGCGCCCGCGGCGCAGGACGATCGCGCTCGTGGCGGCCAAGGGCAAGGACCTGAGCGTCATCGGCGCCGACGTCGCCCGTCAGTGTCTGGCGGCGGGGCTGAACGACGAGATCGTCGTGTTCGTCGCGCCGATCCTGCTCGGCGACGGCATCCGTTTGGTCAGCCGGCTCGACAAGGCCCCCGTGGAACTCGAACTGCTGGCGCCTCCCGCGCGGGAGCCGTGACGACCCTGCGCTTCCGGGTACTCAGATGACGTCCGCTGGTCGGGCCGGCTCGGGAGCAGCCGCGCCTACCTGAGCGCCCGCCCGATGAACCTCGCCTCGGCGGGCGCCACCTTGCTCGCGTACTCGTGGTCGTGCCCGCCCTTGCTGAACCCGCCCGCGGCGGGTCTCGTGAGGGCGGCCGTCAGGTAGGTGACGTAGCCGTAGAACGGGTCCTGCTTGCCGCAGTCGATGCGCAGGTCGACCCCGGCAAGCCGGTCGGCGTGGGCGATCACGTCGTACTTCGCAAAGTCGGCCGCGTCATCGAACGCATCGCGCGGCCCCAGCATCATCGCGTCGTAGCTGGTCCAGACCGCGGGGCTGACGGCGACCACCGCGGCGAAGAGGTCCGGATCGGTCTCCCCGGCGACCAGCGCGCCGTAGGCCCCCATCGACCAGCCGATGATCGCGCGCTTGCGCCCTCCGCCGCCGAGCTTGAAGCGGCGGGCGCACGCCGGGATCAGCTCGTGGAGCAGCATGCTCAGACGGTCCTCGCCAGAGGTGCGCGGATGCCAGTAGGTGACACCGCCTTCGACACCGACCACGGCGTAGGGCGGCGACTCATCCTTGCGGACCGCCGCCGCCACGTAGTCGGCGAACCCCATCGGCGGACCGCCGCCGCGACCCGGCAGGGCGAAGCAGACGGGAAGCGGATCGCCCGGCTCGGTCCCCGGCGGCCAAGCGATGCGGTAGCCGACCGGCTCATCGACGTAGCGAGAGTCGAGCGTGTAATCGTGCACTGCGCCCGAGGCGCCGGGGATGTCCACGCCGAGCTTGTCGCCGGCGGCGCCGAGCCAGTCACGCCACGGCGCGACGCGCCAGGCGATACCGCCGGCGACCGCCACAGCGGCAGCGAATCCGGCCCCGACCAGGAAACCGCGCCGGGTGATGCCGGCCTCCGAACGCCAGACGGCGCCGGCCTCGCGGGGCCACAGCATCCAGGTCGTGCCGCATGAGCTCACGCGTCCCGTCCACGAGCCCCATCGTAGCGCAGGCCGCGAGCTGATGTCGTACCATCGTGGACGACCGTCAGGCAGGAGCGGAGGCGACGTGAGCGAGATCGATCCGGCACCGCAGACTGTGTCCCCGACGATGCGCGCCGTCGGCGCCGTGGTCGGCGCGCCCGACTTCATCCTGCCGTGGCTGGACCGCTTCTACGACGAGGACGACGCGGAACTGCTCCTCGCGGCCGCGAAGTCGGCTGAGGCGCCGGCCGAGCAGGCCGGCGAACGCCGCAGGCGCCCTCGCCGGCTTCGATCCGGCGCGGCTCGAGCGCGCCGTCCGCCGCGCCATCCTCGACGTCGACGAGGCCGGCGCCTTCACCCCCGCGGACTTCCACGAGCGCCTCGAGATCTGGGCCATGTTCGAGGGCTGGAAGGACGTCCCGCTCGCCGTCCACCGGCAGCTCGCCGACTGGGACGTCGACTCACTACGCGGAGACGATCCGCGCCGATGTCGAGGCGGTCCGCGACGGCCACCCCGGCGACTCCTACGAGGCCCGGTACAGCTACGTCCTCCTGCACGAGGCGGAGGCGATCGTCGCCGCCCAGGACCACATCTACCTGTGGCCGTGCGACTGCCGCTCCTCGTCGGCAAGTGCCGCAAGCCGAAGGACGTGTGCCTGCGCTTCAACAACGACCGCGGCCTCGGCTGGGAGATCTCGAGGGAGCGCGCCGTCGAGATCCTCCGCGCCACCGACAAAGCCGGCCTCATGCACACGGCCGACCTGCAGGACGACATCGCCGACACCTCCTCGATCTGCAACTGCTGCACCGACTGCTGCTACCCGCACCTCGCCTCAGAGCGGCTGGAGGTGAGCGACGTGTGGCCGGTGCGCCGGCACGTCGCCAGCATCGACATGGACCTCTGCACGTCCTGTGGACGCTGCGGCCTGCGCTGCCCCTTCGAGGCCATCGTCTGCCGGCCGGACGGACGCCCGGAGTACGACCCGGCCCGCTGCCGCGGCTGCGGCCTCTGCGCGACCGGCTGCAGCGCCGACGCCATCGAGTTGCGGCCGCTGGCCGGCTAGCCAGGCCCTCCCGGGGCAGGACCATCCACGCGCCCGCCCGAGCGCCGAGCCTCACGAGGGGGCGGCTCGGCGACGCTCGAAGACCCAGCGCGCGACAAGCCAACCCACGGCCGCCGCGACGGCCGCCATCGCGACCGCTGCGACGATGTCGATCGGCGAGTGCACATGGGCGAGGACGCGAGCCACGCCGGCGGCCAGCGAGACGGCGACCAGCACCAGCCCCCAGGGACGCGACACGACGAGGACGCACAGCGCGACGAACATGGTGACGGCCGTGTGGTCCGAAGGGAACCCGTTGTCCGCCGCGTGCGGGAAGAGCGGCGCCACGCCTGAGGTCACGAACGGCCGCGTGTCGTAGTACAGAGCGCCGCCGACCTTGATGAGCGCGAGGCAGACGATGCCACCGACGACGCCGGCGACCAGTAACTCGAGCTTCTGCTGGCGCGGCAGACGCAGCCAGACCAAGAAGGCGATGACGAAGCTGACGATGAAGCCGTACTGCGCAAGGTCGGCGATGAGGGAGTCCATCGCTCGAGTCTACCCGTGCCGCGGCTCGCGCGCGCCGCGCTTCTGTTGCGCCGGCGAGCCAGACATGCGGCCGGCAGCGAGTCGCCTCACGCCTCCGGATGGCCCAGCGCACCGGTCCGGATGAGCCCGCGCAGCAGTCCGGGATCGGCAGGCACGCCGCGGCTCCCGGCCTTCGGCGGGATCTTGTCGCGGATCAGTCCACGCGCCGCGCTCGTCCCTCCGCCAAGCGGCCCGCGTCCGCGCAGGTCGATGGCCTGCACGGCGACGAGCGCCTCGATCGCGATGACGCCCTCTCCGAGGTCGACCATGGCCGCGAGGCGCCGCGCGCTCAGCGGTAGCAAGGTGGCGCGGTCCTCGATGCCCTCGGCGCCCGACGTGCTGACGACGGTGAACGACACCGGCTGCGCCAGCAGGGTCGCCTCCGCGGTCAGCGACTGCGCCGTGATGGCATGGATGCTGAGGCCCATGTCGGGCCGGTCGCGGTCCAGGCTGAGGCCGGTCGGCAGGCCCGACCAGGGCGTGTCCAGGAGCTTGACGGCGCGCTCGCTGGCCGCGGTGAACACCGAGGCGAGCGCGATGCGGACGTAGTCGAGGGTGGCCGCGAGCGGCAGACTCTCGTAGCTGGAGACGGAGACGATCTCGCCGGCGGCGACGTCCACGAGCGGGTTGCCCTGGGCCGCGTTCAGCTCGACCCCGAGCACGCCGAGCGCGTGCTCGAGCGCCTCGCGGCCGACCGCCTGCACGGCGACGGTGCTGCGGAACGTCAGCGGGTCCTGCAGGTTCCGCGCGGCGCCATCCTGCCAGAGGTAGCTGCCCTCGAGCAGCCCACGGGTGCGCGCGAGGGTGGCCGCGAAGCTCGCGTGAGGGCGCACGTCCTCGACGCCGGGATGCAGCACGGAGAGGTTCGCGCCGAAGCCCTCCAGCGCGAGCGCGCCCGCGACATCCGCCGCGTCGAGCAATCTCTCCGCGTCGTGGAGCGCCAGCGCTGCCGACGCGGTGCCGAACGCGCTGTTGTTGAGCAGCGCGAGGCCTTCCCCTGCGCGCAACTCCATGTCTCCGATCACGCCGTGCGCGAGGTCGGCCATCGCCGAGAGATCGGAGACGCCGATGGATCCGTGCAGCCGGACGATGGGATGACGGTCGGTGTTGAGCGCCGCGAGCAGAGCGTCGGCCAGCTCCGGCCGGACGACCGTCGTCCCGCCGGCGAAGAGGTTGGCGACGACTGAGCATGGCCGCCCGCACGACGTCGTCCGTCGCCGGCGGCCCCTGTCCGGCGCGGTGGTCCTGGATCTGGCTGCGATTGAAGCGGCTGACGTCCTCACGGGTGACGGTCACTCGCTTCTGGGCGCCGTAGCCGGTGGTCAGGCCATAGGTGGGCACGCCGCTCTCGAACACGCGCTGCGCCAGGGAGTGCGCGGCGGCCATCCGCTCGCGCGCCGCGGCGTCGAGCGCTACGCGTTCGCCGCGGCGCGCCACCGCCACGACTTCGTCGACGGTCAGGTCCCGGCCTGTCAGGAGGACGGTCATGCCGTGCGCATTCCCCGGTGGCGCGACAGGCGAACGTAGATCTGGCATCCGCTGCCGCTGCGGATGGCGCCCGCCCGGCAAAGCAGATACCTTACGGCGCGATGGACAACGACCCCCTTCACGACTTCGAACTCCTGATCCGGTCCAGGTACGGCGCGCTGCAGATCGAGACGGCCGAGGAAGACCGCGCCGCAGCTCTCGTGGAGCGGGCGGCCTGGCAACTGCAGCTCCCGCTGTTCGTGTGGCGGCGCGCCACCGGGCTGCGCCGGGCGGGCGCGCCCAGCGGCGTCTACGGCAGCGAGGACCCGCGCGCGGCACTCGGCCACGTCATCAACTCGCAGCTTCCGGCCCTGTACGTGTTCCACGGCCTCGGGCCCGAGCTCGACAAGCCTGAGGTGGCCGACCTCTTGCGCGAGGCCGCGGAGCGGCTCGGCGGCCACTCCGGCGCCGTGGTCCTGACCGGGGGGGACGTCAGGCTCCCGGAGTCGCTGCGTACGGTCGTCGGCCAGGTGCACCTGCCGGCGCCCACCCGCGAAGAGTACGAGGACCTGCAGCGCCGCGTCGTGCAGGAGCTCTCGGCGCGCATGGGTGTCCAGGTGTCGCTGACGCCGGCCGACCAGGACCGCCTCCTCGCCAACCTCCAGGGGCTCACGCTCGCCGAGTCCGAGAAGCTGCTGACGCGGCTGATCGTCGAGGACGGCCGCCTCGACGCGGACGACATCACGCGGGTCGCCGAAGCCAAGCGGGAGCTGATCGAACGGGATGGTCTGCTCGAGTATCAGCCGACCACACAGTCACTGGAAGAGATCGCCGACCTCGTGCAGCTCAAGGAATGGCTCGGGAAGCGGCGCCTGTTCATGGAAGACCCACGACGCGCCGCCGACTTCGGCCTCGAGTTCCCGCGCGGGATCCTGCTCGTCGGCGTCCCCGGTTGCGGCAAGAGCCTCTGCGCCAAGGCCGTCGCCGCGGCGTGGGGACTGCCGCTGGTGCGACTCGACCCCGGCGCGCTCTACGACAAGTACATCGGGGAGACCGAGCAGAACTTCCGCAAGGCTGTGACCGCGGCCGACAGGCTGGCGCCGCTGGTGCTGTGGATCGACGAGATCGAGAAGGCCTTCGCCGCAGGCGGCGGCGATGAGGACGGCGGAACGTCGCAACGCGTGCTCGGCACGTTCCTCTCCTGGCTGCAGGAGCGCCGCGGCGATGTCTTCGTAGTGGCCACGGCCAACGATGTCCAGCGACTGCCCGCCGAACTGCTGCGCAAGGGCCGCTTTGACGAGACGTTCTTCGTGGACCTTCCCGACGAGGCCACGCGCGTCGCGATCCTGGACATCCACCTGCGCAAGCGCAAGCAGAAGCCCAGCGACTTCGACCTGGCGCTGCTGGCGCGCGAGAGCGAGGGCCACAGCGGCGCCGAGCTCGAGCAGGTCGTCGTCTCCGCGCTCTACACCGCCTTCTCGGCGAAGGTTCAGCTGAGCACCGAACTGCTGCTCGACGAGCTGCGCCGGATGCCGCCGATAGCCTCGATCGCGCGCGAGAGGATCGCCTTCCTGCGCCAGTGGGCCGGAGACCGCACCGTCCCGGCGAACTGAGCCTCCCCGTCGCCGAGCCCGGCGATCAGCCGTGCGGGGTGATCACGGCGCGCCCCAGAACGGTGCCGGCGCGCAGGCGTTCGTAGGCATCCGCAGCGCGTTCGAGCGGGAACGACTCGGTGTGCGCGTGGATCTTCCCGGCGTGCGCAAGCTCCACGACCTCGACCAGTTCCCCGTAGCTGCCCCAGTAGGGGACGGTCACGCTCACGTCGAACGGCAGCGCTCCGTAGCCGACCGGGATCCGACCGCCGGCGAGCCCGATGGCCTGGATGGCCCCGCCGGGACGGACCACCGTCGCCGCCAGCGCCATCGTCGCATCGGAGCCGACGCAGTCCAGCACGGCGATCGGGCCGAGCCCGCGCGTGAGCTCACGGATCCGCGCTGCCGCCGTCTCGCCGGCGGCGACCGTCTCCTCGGCGCCGACCTCGTGCGCCAGCTCGAGCTTCGCGCCGTCGACGTCGACGGCGATCACCCGGGCGGCCGAGACCGCGCGCAGCAGTTGCACCGCCATGTGTCCGAGGCCGCCGATGCCGATCACCAGCGCCCAGGCGCCCGGCGTGAGCAGCGGCAGCACCGAGCGGATGGCGTGGTACGGCGTCAGGGCGGCGTCGGAGAGCGGCGCCGCGGTGCCAGGGTCGAGGTCACCGAGGGACACGAGCAGACGCGCGCTGGGGACCAGCATGTACTCGGCCATGCCGCCGTCGAGGCCAAAGCCGCCGACGGGCACGTCCTCGGTCATGGCCAGCTCGCAGAGCGTCTCGCGTCCCGCGCGACAGGCCGCGCAACGACCGCAGCCCCAAGGACCGTATGCGATGACGGGTTCGCCGATCTGCCACCCGTCGACGCCCGGTCCAAGCGCCTCGATCCAGCCGGCGTTCTCGTGTCCGAGCGTGAACGGCAGCTCGTAGTCGTGAGTACCCTCGGGCCAGTCCATCATGCGCAGGTCGGTGTGGCACGCGCAGGCGCCCCCCATCTTGAGGAGGACCTCGCCGATCCCCGGCTCGGGAATCGGCACGTCGCGCGGCTCCGGCGGCTGCTGCCAGGCGACCAGCTGGTAGGCCTTCATCCGGCGGGAACCACCGCGTCCAGCCGCTCAGCGAGGCCGCCGGGCAGCGGCGCGACTTCGTGCGTCGCCAGCAGCTCGCGCGCCTTCTGGCGCGCCTTCTCGGTGGCGTCGAGCGCGCCGCCCTCTGCCCAGCGGTCGTAGCTCGCCCGGTTGAGGATCTGGGCGCGCCACTGGTTGCTGCGCAGGTTGCGGCGCGTGTGCCGCTGCCCGAGGAAGTCGCCGCCGGCGCCGACCGCCTTGATCACGTCCACGGCCAGCGTCTCGTCGGAGACCTCGAGCTCGGCGAGCAGCCGCCGGTCGCGGGCGATGAACTCGGCCACCAGCACGACCTCCGCGAGCGAGCCGGAGAGGCCGAAGTCCATGTAGCCGACGTCGTGGTTCAGGTTGGCGCCGAGCTGCATGGAGAGCTTGGTGATCTCGTCCGCCTCCATGCCCGCCTGGGCGTCCACGACCTGCGCGTCGGTGTGGCCGCTGAAGCCCCAGTTGGGGATGTCCAGCCACTTGGCCATCTCGACCTCACACGCGTACGCGCGGATGAACTCAGGAGAGTTGTACGACGACTGCGACGTACCCATGTCGAGGGTGTTGGGGCCCTGGCCGATGACGAACGGAGCGCCCGGGGCGCGAAGCTGGTGCATGACCAGCCCGAAGAGCGCCTCCGCGAGGCCGAGCGTGATCTGGCCGGCGGTGGTGATGGGAGCGGTGCCGCCGGCCACCGGCGAGGGGCAGTAGGTGGACGGGACGCCCTTGTCGGCGCAGAAGAGCAGCTTGTCCACCGTCTCGAACGGGTGCTTGAGCGGCGTGACCGGCTGGTTGTACATGACGAAGTACGGCTTCTCGCGCAGTGCCGCCTCGCCGCCGCGGACCTCGCAGGCCATGCGCCACATGGGCTCGACCGTCTCGACGCCGCCGGCGGTCATCACCAGCGGCTTGGTCGTGGCGGCGATCATCGCGCGGAACTGCCGCGGGTACGCCTCCTGGGCCTCCATGCCGTCCGGGTAGGCGCCCGACATGACGAAGTCGAGGTCGGGCAGCGCGTCGCAGAGGCGAGCCGCCTCGCCGACGTCTTCCAGTCTGCCGAGGCGGCGCTCCCCGGTCTCCAGATCGTGCAGGTGCATGACGTCGGAGCCGTTGCCGAAGTAGGAGCGGAGGCCGCCGAGGTCCATGGCCGGCTCGCCGGCGCGGTCGTAGACGACGAAGCTCCTGGGCACGGACTCGCGCGCCTGCTCGACGAGGGCGGCCGGAACGTGGACGAGGCCGGCCTCGTCCCTGGTGCAGCCGCCGTCGAGCATGACCTGCTCGCCCTCTTCGTGGAGCACGACCATGCCGATGTCGGCGAGGATGCCGAGGGCCGTCTCGTAGATGCGCTGCTTCTGCTCTTCGCGGAGGAAGCTGACGCGGCCGGCGCCGATCTCCTTGCTGCTCTGTGCCATGGTCACTCCTGGACGGCGTTGCGGGCGAGGCGGCCACCACGTCGGGCAGCCGCCTCGCCGAACACTACACCGTCTGCGGGCCTACTTCACGCCGAGTTCGCGTTCCGCGCCCTCGATTATCGAACGAAGTTCTGCGGCCACCTCGTCGGACAGTGGTTCCGGCTGGTGCGTCTCGAGGATGCGCCGGGCCTCGGCGAGCGAGCGGTCGTACAGCGTCGTCGCGCCGGCGGCGGTCCACTCCTCGCGGACCCGCCGGTCGATGAGCTTCGAGTTCGACTGCCCGCGCATGCCCTTGTAGGTGTCCTCGTGCGAGAGGAAGTCCTTGAACGGCCCGACCTCGTCGATGACGTCGACGGACAGCGTCGCGTCCGTCACCGGGATCCCCGGCACGCAGAACTTGACCATGCGCGCGAACTCCGCATCCATGACCAGTTGCGCGTAATCGATGGTGACGCCCGACTCCAGCATCCCCAGCCCGTAGATCAGGTTGGCCCCTGCCAACGCCGGCAGCAGGCTGGTGATCGTCTTCTCGTGACCGGATTGGGCGTCCGCCACTTTGGAGTCGCCCTACGCACCGGCCACCCAGCTGGGCAGCAGGTAGAAGCGCGCGAGGCAGGCGACGCCGGCGCCGATCATGCCGCACTCGGGGCTGCCCACCGAGGCGCTGGCGAAGCGGAGGTCCATGGCGGTGGTGGACGAGCCGTAGATGACCGGCGCGCCCCTCTGCGTGAGCTGCGCCAGCGTGATGCCGCTGAGCACCTCGGCGTTGTGGGTGACGAGCGTGCCGGCGAGCGACACGGGCGAGGAGCCGCCGGCCATCGCCATGGAGAGCACGTTGACCGGGATGCCGGCGCGGGCGCCGGTGATGATGATCTCGCAGGCGTCCTTGACCAGCTTGAGCGGGCTCACGGGGCAGGTCAGGAACGACAGGATGGGGCGGCGGCGCAATGCCTCCGCCCCGCCGGCGATCGCCGCCGCCATGTCGATCATCTTGCGGGCGCAGAAGCCCGAGAGAGGCCCGATGGTGGCGTGCTTGGTGGTGTTGCTGAAGATCGCCTCGGCGTTGTGCAGCGCCGCCGTGTCCGGCGGCACGTCGTGGGCGCCGAGCGGCCGCTCGACGACGTCGATCTCCGGCAACGCGTCGATGATCTTCGTGCAGTCGGCGACGTCCTGCTTGCGGCTCTCGTGCAGCTCGCCGGTGTACGGGTCGACGACCTGGATGCCCTCGCCGAAGTTGGTGAAGCCGACCCGGCCGTCCTCGAGCACGACGTCCCGGGCCGGGTCGCGGCCGCACATGACGACGGTGGAGGGCGCCGAGCGGACCGCGTCCTCGACGAGGTGCGCCGGCAGGCGCACCACGTTCGTGGCCGCGGTCGACGTCGGCGCCCGCCGCCGCGAAGATCTGCCGGGCTTCGTCGTCCTCGACGAAGACGCCCGTGCGCGACAGCACTTCGAGCGTCGCGCCGTGGATCTCGCGCAGCTCGTCGTCGGTGAACACCTCGAGCCTGAAGCCGCCGCTCTTGCGCGCTCCCGCGCGCGGGTTTCTGATCATGTCAGCCTCCCGCCGTGCGTTCCTTGAACTTCTCGACGCTGTTGATGGGCACGTCGAGCACCCGGGCGATGTTGAACTTCGCCTCGATCTGGTTGGCCTGCCCCGGCTGGCTGATCGCGTAGCTGTGGACGCGGCCGAAGCCGAACTCGTTGCGGACGTCGGTCATGGCGACCGGGTCCGAGAGGTCGAACGGTGTCACGCCGAGCTTG
The DNA here is from genome assembly GCA_963834905.1 of uncultured Thermoleophilia bacterium. GTDB lineage: Bacteria > Actinomycetota > Thermoleophilia > UBA2241 > UBA2241 > CAIXSE01. The sequence continues at coordinate 115,122 of CAWIDR010000037.1, forward strand.
TCGGCGACGTACTGCTTGGCTTCCTTGAGGCGCATGCCCCGAGTCATCTGCATACGGGCAACCAGGTCTCCGCCTGCCCGAATACCGCCGATGCTCGCGGCTTGCGCGTGGGCGTTGTGCATCCCATGGGGATCGCCCGAACCCACCTACAACCCGTCCACGTGCAGCAGCTCGACGAAGGACTTGGCCGCCCGGCAGACCGCGTCGGAGGGCAGGTGGACGAACATCGGCACGCCGCCGACGCCCATGCCGGCGTTGGGGTGCACCGGGATCTCGGCGACCTCCATGCACGGCTTGATCAGGGCGATGGCGCGCGCCATGTTCCAGGCGAGCGACTTGCCGGTGTTGATGTTGACGACGGGGCCGAACATCGTGGCGCCGGCCTTCTGCGCGAGCAGGAGCTGCTCGCGCGGCCAGAGGCCGGCCAGCCGCACGCCGTCCCACTCGAGCTGGCCGTGCATGCCGAGCACGAACTCGCCGGCCATGCCCAGCTGCACGCCCATGTCGGGGTACTTCTCGCGGATGATCTTCGTGGCGCGCAGCGCCGCGAGGAACTCGGGATCGCCGGAGGCGCCGGTCGTGTCCCAGTCGATCGCGTCCGCCCCGGCCTCCCACTGCGAGTCGGCCAGCTTGACCATGTCCTGGACGGCCATCTCGACCGCCTCTTCGGCGGCGGCGCGCGCCTCCGGGATCTTGCCCAGCGGCAGCAGCTCGTTCCAGTTCTCGCACGGGCCGTCCGGCTTGGAGTAGAGGCCCAGGTTGGGCATGACGCCGTACTGCAGCGGGGCGATGGTGCACAGCTGCGCGTCGTGCATGTACTGGGCCTCGTACGCCAGGATCGTGCGCACGACCTTGAGGGAGTAGTCGCCGACGCAGAGCTCCAGGAGGTCGGCGCCCATCCACTGCTCGTAGGACTGGAGGTCCTGGATGCGCGTCGCGTGGGTCTTCATGCCGGTGCCGTCGCAGCTGAGGACGATCTCCTCGCCCACGTCGACCCCGATGAAGCGCAGCGGCGAAGCGTAGATCTCGAGCAGGTGGTCGATCTCGTCGTCGGTGAGCAGCGGCACCTTGGCGCGCTTGGCCGCCATCTCGGACCCTGCGATGAGATCAGCCCGGATCTCGCTGCGCGTCATCTGCGTGAAGGTGCCGTCGCCCATGCGGGTCGGCACCCTGGCTTCGTGCGTCATACGTTTCCTCCCCCTGAGAAAAGGCCGCGACCCGCGCTTCGCGGCCGCACTAATCAACCGGTCAATTAGCGTGATACAGTCCACCCCAGCGGACCGGTGATGTCAAGACGGGCCGCCGATGGTCCGGACAGGTATCATCGCGGCGCCGCGGCGTGACGCGGAGTGACGAAGACGGAAGAAGGCGGGCGATGCGAGCGCACACGACATGGCTGAGCGAGGCGGAGAAGAGCAGGATCGTCGACGAGGCGGTGGAACTGCTCGGCCGCGTCGGCATGCGGTTCGCGGGCTCCAGGGTCCTGCCGCTGCTGGCCGAGCGCGGCGCAGCCGTGGACGAGGCCACCGGCATCGTCAAGCTTCCGCGCGAGCTCGTGGAGTGGGCGGCCGGCCAGTGCCCCCGCCGCGTCCTGATGGCCGGCCTCACCGAGGCCGACGACGTCCTGCTTGATGAGGGCGAGCCCTTCCACTTCGTGCCCAGCGGCTGCGTCGCCAAGACGCTGGACTTCCGCACCGGCGAGCGCCGCGCCAGCACGCTCCAGGACCTGCGCGAGTGCACGGCGCTCATGGACGAACTGCCGCAGCTCGACATCATGTGGACCCAGGTGAGCGCGTCGGACGTGTCGCTCGAGCAGCGTGAGCTCGAGGAGTACTTCACGATGCTCACCGAGACGCGCAAGCACGTCACCTTCGTCGACTGCCCCGGCGAGGTCGACGCTGTGCTCCGCATCTGCGAGACGCTCTCCGGCGACCTCGACCGCTTCCGCGCGCGCCCGCGCATCTCGACCGTGGTGACCGCCGCGTCGCCCCTCCAGGTCGACGGCGGCGCCCTCGACATCCATGTCGCCCTGGCCAAGCACGGCGTGCCCATCGAGGTGTACTCGATGACCATCGCCGGGGCCACGTCGCCGGTCACGCTCACCGGGACCGTCACCCAGGGCCTGGCCGAGTTTCTCGGCATCGCCACCGCCCTGCAGGTCGCGGCTCCGGGCGCCCGCCCCATCTTCTGCTTCGGCTCCGGCGTGCTCGACATGCTTCGCACCACCTTCGCGCTCGGCTCGCTCGAGAGCGGGCTGATGGGCGCCATGGCCTCCGAGGTCGGCCACTACCTCGGCGTGCCGACGCTCAACCCCGGGTTCTCGACCGACGCCAAGGACGCGGGCGTGCAGGCGGGCTACGAGAAGGCGATGAAGGCGGCCACCGTCTGCGGCGCCGTCCCCGACATGATCTCGGGCTGGGGGCTCATCGACTCGCACAACACGATGTCGCTGCCGCAGTCGGTCATCGACAACGAGATGGCGGCGATGCTGCGCCGCCTTCACCAGCCGGTCGAGGTCTCGGACGCGACGCTCGCCGGCGACTCCATCGCCGCGGTCGGCCCCGGCGGCAGCTTCCTCGGCCAGAAGGACACCGCACGGCGCATCCGCGCCGGCGAGCACTACATGCCCACGCTCTCCAACCGCCTCTCCTACGAGAAGTGGCTGGAGGAGGGCACGACCACGAACGACGTGGCCAACGAGCAGGTCGACGCGCTCCTCGCGGCGCACGCCGGCAAGGCCCCGTACATCGACGGCGCGCAGCTGGACGAGCTCGCCGCGATCTGCCACGTCGGCGACGAGTCGATGCGCCGCGCCCGCCGCGAGTAGCGGCGCGGCGCTCCCCCCAGACGAAGCACCCGGATCGGAGGACCAATGACGCTCAAGATCGGCTACATCGGGCTCGGCGCCCTCGGCAGGCACCTCGCCGGCAGCCTGCTGAACGCGGGCTTCCCGCTCACCGTGTACGACGTGGACGCGAGCTGCTCCGTCGAGCTCGGCAAGGCGGGCGCCACCTGCGCCGGAGTCGATCGCGGAGACCGCCCGCGCCTCCGACACGATCATCACGTGCCTGCCGTCGCCCGAGGCCGTCGCCTCCGTGGTCGCCGAGGAGGGCGGCGTCCTCGAGGCGCTCGCCCCCGGCGGCACCTGGATCGACATGAGCACCAACGACGCCCACGAGCTGCAGCGCCTCTCTCGGCTTGCCGCGGCCAGAGGCATCGAGACGCTCGAGGCGCCGGTCACCGGCGGCGTGCACCGCGCCGAGGCCGGCATGATCACCGTCCTCGTCGGCGGCAAGCCCGAGGTCTACGAGAAGCACCGCCCGGCCTTCGACGCCATGGGCGGGCGGGTGTTCTACATCGGCGAGCTCGGCCAGGCCTCGGTGATCAAGGTGATCACCAACATGCTGGCCTTCATCCACCTCGTCGCCGACGGCGAGGCGCTCATGCTCGCCAAGAAGGGCGGGGTCGACCTCAAGCTGGCCTGGGACGTGATCAAGGCGAGCTCCGGCAACAGCTTCGTGCACGAGACCGAGGGCCAGCTGATCCTGAACGGCAGCTACAACATCAACTTCACCATGGACCTGGCCCGCAAGGACCTCTACTTCGCCCACCAGATGGGCCGCGAGTTCGGCGTGCCGCTCGAGCTGGCCGGCCTGACCGAGCAGATCTTCGCGCGCGCCCGGGCCATGTACGGCGGCGGCGCGCAGTCGCCGATGGTCGTGAAGATGCTCGAGGACGTCGTGGGCACCGACCTGCGCGCTCCCGGCTTCCCGGCCGAGCTCGAACCCGAGTGAACGCCGAAGGCAGATTCACCGTGCGGGCGCAACGAAGTGAGCGCCCGACAGTGACCGACGCAGGAGAGTCTTCGCTCCGGTGCCCTGCACCGTGATCGCCGCAGGAAGATCGCGACACGAATAGAGAGAAATGTTGTCTTCCCGCCATCCGGCGGCACGATGTTCTCCGGGCGGCTTGACTTGACGAACATCCGGTCGAATACTCCGGGCCCGAGAGCCCGCGGACCGGCACCAAAGGAGAGGCCCGTGACCGACATCAGCGACTTCACGATGGACTACTTCTCCCTCAAGGGGAAGAAACGCCATCGTCACCGGCGGCAACACGGGTCTCGGGCAGGCTTTCACGCTGGCGCTCGCGACGGCCGGCGCCAGCGTCTTCGTGCCCAGCATCGTCGAGGACGACGGCGCCACCGGCCCGCTCGTCGAGGAGCGCGGCGGCCGCTACGAGTTCATGAAGGCGGACATCACCAAGCCGGGCGCGCCGGCCGAGATCGTCGCCGCCTGCGTCGACCGCCTCGGCTCGCTCGACATCCTCGTGAACAGCGCCGGCATCTGCCCGCTGGCCGGCGTGCTCGACTTCGGCCGCGAGCAGTGGGACGCCACCGTGGCCGTGAACCTCACGGCCGCCTTCGAGATGGCCTACGAGGCCGCCAAGGTCATGATCCCGCAGCGCTCCGGCAAGATCATCAACATCTGCTCGCTGTTCTCGTTCCTCGGCGGCCGCTGGTCGTCCGCCTATGCGGCCACCAAGCACGGCCTCGCCGGGTTCACCAAGGCGTACTGTGACGAACTCGCCGAGTACGACATCCAGGTCAACGGCATCGCCCCGGGCTACTACGCCACCGAGATCACGACGGCGACCCGCAGCGACCCGGTGACCAACCAGCGCGTTCTGGACCACATCCCGGCCGCGCGCTGGGGCGACCCGGCCGACCTCATGGGCGCCACCGTCTTCCTCGCCGGCCGCGCCTCGGACTACGTCAGCGGCCACGTGCTGGTGGTCGACGGCGGCTACCTCGTCCGCTAGGGCGGGAGGAACAGAGCGATGGCTGGCAAGTACCTGATCGGCATCGACAACGGCACCCAGAGCGCCAAGGTCGTCATCTTCGACCTCAAGGGAGACGTCGTCTGCGAGGGCAAGCGCACGCTGCTCCCCATGGAGCACCCCAGGCCCGGGTACGCGGTGCATCCCAACGACGACCTCTGGGAGTCGATCGTCGCGGCGAGCCGCGAGGCGATGACGCAGTTCCCCGGCGACCCGGCGGACATCCTCGGCGTCGGCCTGTGCACCATCCGCTGCTGCAAGGCCTTCCTCAAGGCCGACGGCACGCTGCTCGAGCCCGTCATGAGCTGGATGGACACGCGCGCCTACCAACCCTGGATCCCCGACGACCCCGAGCTCGCCTGGGCGACGACCTCGTCCGGCTACATGACCCACCGGTTCACCGGGCAGTTCCGCGACAGCGCCGCCAACAACATCATCCTGCAGTGGCCCATCGACACCGACACGTGGCAGTGGGACCCGGCGCTGTTCTCGCAGTTCAACCTGCGCCCGGAGCTGCTCGTGGAGCTGCAGATGCCGGGCGACATCGCCGGCTATGTGACCGCCGACGCGGCCGCGGCGACCGGCATCCCGGAGGGTCTGCCGGTCGTGACCACGGCGAACGACAAGGCGGTCGAGGCGCTCGGCTCCGGCTCGCTCGACGAGCGCACCGCGCTCGTCTCGCTGGGCACGTACATCGCCTCCATGGTGCACGGGCACGAGAACTGCAAGGCCCCTGCGGACTTCTGGACCAACTTCGCCTGCGTCCCGAACACGTACCTCTACGAGAGCGGCGGCGTGCGCCGCGGGATGTGGACGCTCACCTGGTTCCTCGACCTGCTGGGGCCGGAACTCGCCGCGTCCGCGGCGGCGCAGGAGGTCTCACGCGAGGAGTACCTCGAGCGCGAGGCCGTGGAAGTCCCCGCCGGGAGCTGCGGCCTCATGACGGTGCTGGACTGGCTCGCCCCCACCGACAAGCCCTTCCGCAAGGGCGAGATCATCGGCTTCGACGTGCGCCACACCAGGGGCCACGTCTACCGCTCGATCCTCGAGGCGATCGCGCTGACCATGAAGCAGAATGCGGACGCGATGTGCGCCGAGCTCGGCATCGACCTGCGCGAGATCGTCATCTCCGGCGGCGGCGCCAACAGCCCGCTCTTCATGCAGATCTTCGCCGACGTGTTCGGCATCCCCGCGTCGCGCAACGACGGGAGGCGCGGCGCCAGTCTGGGGTCAGCCATCTGCGCCGCCGTGGCCACCGGCGCGTATCCCGACTTCGCGACCGCCGCGGCGGCGATGAAGCGTGACCGCGAGTCGTTCGCTCCCGACGCCGCGAATCACGACGTCTACCGGCTCATGAACGTCAACGTCTATCGCACCATCCGCGACGCCACCGACCCCATCCTCGAGCAGTCGTTCTCCATCTTCCAATGACGACGAGACCGCCCATCGATACGCAAAGGAACGCGACATGTCACTGAGCAGAGAAGCCATCGTCGAGGGCCTGAAGCGCATCGTGGGGCCGGAGGCCGTGGTCACCGATGAGAAGATCCTCGTCGAGAGCAGCGTCGACAACTTCCGCAAGCTGCAGAACATCTTCGACGTGCACACGATGCCGGTGCCGGCGGCCGTAGCGCTGCCGGCCGACGCCGCCCAGGTCGCCGAGCTCCTGCGCTTCGCGAGCGACAACGGCGTCAGCGTCATCCCGCGGACGGGCGGCACGGCGACCGAGGGCGGGCTCGAGAGCGCCGTGCCCGACTCCGTGATCATCGACGGGTCGATGATGAACAAGATCATCGACGTCGACCCGTACAACATGCAGGCCACCTGCCAGTGCGGCGTGCCCCTGCAGGCGCTCGAGGACCGCGCGCGCGAGCACGGGCTGACCACGGGCCACTCGCCGCAGTCCAAGCCGGTGGCCCACATGGGCGGCCTCGTCGCCACGCGCAGCATCGGCCAGTTCTCGACGCTGTACGGCGGCATCGAGGACATGGTCGTCGGCCTCGAGGCCGTGTTCCCCAACGGCGAGATCGCGCGCATCAAGAACGTGCCGCGCCGCGCCGCCGGCCCCGACATCCGCCATGTGGTCATCGGCAACGAAGGCGCGCTCTGCTTCATCAGCGAAGTGACCGTCAAGCTGTTCCCGTACTTCCCCGAGAACAACAGGTTCCTCGGCTGGACGCTCAAGGACATGGCGACGGGCTTCGCCGTGCTGCGCGAGGTGATGGTCAACGGCTACAAGCCGTCGGTGGCGCGGGTCTACGACCCGGGCGACGCCGGCATCCACTTCTCGCACTTCGCCGCCGAGGACGACTGCGTGCTGCTGTTCATGGCCGAGGGCGCGGCCGGCATCGCCAAGGCGACCGCCGACGGCATCCAGGAGATCGTCGACAAGCACCCCGAGTGCACCCAGGTGCCGAGCGAGTACATCGAGACCTGGTTCAACGACCTCTGCTGGGACGCGAGCAAGATCACCGCGGAGGACGAGCGCATCCGCCAGACGCGCAACGTGAACCGCACGACCGAGATCTCCGCCGACTGGAGCTCGATCAACGACATCTACCAGACGGCCAAGGCGCGCATCATCGCCGAGATCCCCGACATCACGATGATGGGCGGCCACTCTTCGCACAGCTACATCAACGGCACCAACATGTACTTCAACTACTTCTTCAACGTGGTCGGCGTCGGGCCCGGAGGAGGAGACCGAGAAGTACTACCTGCCGATCATCGGCATCATCTGCGAGGAGACGCTCAAGCGCGGGGGTTCGATCGTCCACCACCACGGCATGGGCAAGGCCCGTGCGCCGTGGGTCAAGGACGAGTACGGTTCGTCCTACTACATCCTCGAGACGCTCAAGCGGTCGTTCGACCCCGACGGCATCATGAACCCGGGGACGATCATCCCGCTCTGAGCGCATAGGAGGCGGCTCCGCGTGGACCAGCTGCGGATCGTCGTCGGCTTCAAGGTCACGCCGGACTATGAGGCGCTGCGCGCGTCCGACTGGGCGCGGGCGGCGGCGGAGGGCGGCAGGCCCGAGACCCGCTACGTCCGCCGCGTCTTGGGCGTCTTCGACGAGGCCGCACTGGAGCTCGCGCTGCGCCTGCGCGACGCGCGCGCGGAGCGCGGCCTCGAGACGAGCCTCGCGGCCTTCTCCATCGCCGGCCGCGAAGCCGACCCCTTCCTCAAGACCCTGCAGGCGCTCGGCTTCGAGCGCGCCGCCCGCGTCGACCCCGACGCGGACCTCGACTTCGCTCCCTCCGCGACGGCCACGCTGGTCGCCGCCTGCGCGGAGCGGCTCGGTGGCGACGTCCTGCTCCTCGGCTCCAGCAGCGGCCCCGGCGACAGCGGCGTGGTCCCGTTCCTGGTCGCGGAGACCCTCGGCCGTCCCTGCCTGACGCAGGTCACCGAGCTGCAGCCCACGGGCGACGGCCGCCTCCGCGTCACGTTCGCGGCGGACGGCGGCCCCGTCCGGGCGACGCTCGCGCCGCCCTGCGTCCTCGCCGTCGGCAACGCCCTCGTCTCGATGCTCCGCGTGCCGACGCTCAAGGACCGGCTGGCGGTGAAGGACGAGCTCATCGCCGAGCTCTCCGCCGCGGAACTCGGCGTGGACCTCGCCGGCGTGCTCGCCGGAGAGCCGACCGCGCTCACGGGGCTCGAGACGATCGACCGCAGGCGCGCCGGCGCCGTCGTCGCCGGGGCGACGCCGGCGGACAAGGCGCGCGCGTTGTACGAGACGCACCTGCGCGCGCGCCTGGAGCGCCTGTGAGCGCGGCCACGACTCCTCGCGTGGTGGCCGTGCTGGACGGCACCACTCCGGGCGCCGAGCGGCGGGCGCGGGCGCTCGGCGGGTTCCTGCGCGACGGGCTGCGGCTCGCCGGAGACACGACCGTGGCCGCCGCAGAGGCGGTCACGCTCGCCTTCTACGCCGATGACGCCGCCCGGGACCGCCTCGTCGAGCTCGCGCCCACGGGCGACGTCCGTCTGGTCCGCACGCCCGCGTTCCGGCCGGACCTCATGGCCGCCGCGCTCACCGCCTTCGAGGCGGGCGGCGGCGCCGAGCTCTTCGCCTTCCCGGGCGGGCCGCTCGGCGCCGAACTGGCGGCGCGCCTCGCCGCCCGCGCCGGCGGCGGGGTCCTCACCGACGTCCTCAGCGCGGCCGTCGGTCCCGCGGGCCTGCTCTGCCGCCGCGCCGTCTACTCCAACCACCTCACCGGCCGGTTCCAGCTGCGCCGCCCCCCCTGGTGCATCACGCTCCATCCGGACTGGTACGACGCGCGCGTCGAACCCCCGGCGGAGCACTCCGTGCGCGCGGACGTGGAACTGACGGCCGGCGACTCGTCCATCACGCCGCCGCTCAGCCACGTCGAACCGCTCGAGCCGCCCGCCACCGGCGATCTGGAGGCGGCGAAGTTCCTCGTCGTCGCCGGCCGCGGTGCGGGAAGCCGCGCCGGCGTGGAGCGCCTCGCGGCCGCCGCCGCACGCATGGGCGCATCCTTCGGCGTCACGCGGCCCGTCGCCATGAACGCCTGGGCCGCGCCCGACCGGCAGATCGGCGTCTCCGGCACGCGCGCGGCCCCCGCGGTCTGCGTCGTCGCGGGAGCGTCGGGCGCGCCGGCCTTCCTCTGGGGCGTCGAGCGCGCCGGCTTCATCGCCGCCGTCGACATCGACGACGCACGCGGCGATCGTCGCCGAGTCCGACGCCGCCATCGTGGACGACGCCGTGGCGGTCGTCGAGGCGCTCGCCGACATCGTCGCCGCGAGCGTGAAGCCTGAACCAGCCGGACCCTTCGCTCCGGGCACTGACGCCATGGGCGATGTCATCCATGGCGTCACGGGTGGCGTCACGGATGGCGTCACCGGTGGCGTCACGCCACGGCGTACATGGGTGCGAGCCCGCAGGGAGCGGCCGGGCTCGCTCCCCGGCTCCACCCCTCGCACGGACAATCCGAACGGTTCGTCAGCCTCAGGCGGAAGATTGTTCACTTGTGCGCTTGACTGAGCGAACATCAGACTGAATACTCGGGGGGACGACCAACGGCTCCCGGAGGGGGAAGGCGTGGATGCACTAGACCGTGAAGTCCTTCTGGCTCTGCAGGAGGACGGACGCATGTCCAACCTCGCGCTCGCGCGCAAGCTCGGTCTGTCCCCGTCCGCGATGCTGGGTCGCGTCCGGCGCCTCGAACGCAGCGGCGCCATCCGCGGCTACCGCGCGATCATCGATCCCGCCGCGCTGGGCATCACCGTGCGCGCCCTCGTCGTCGCCCGCCTGCGCGAGCACAGCGAGGACTCCATCCGGGAGTTCGAGAAGGGCATCAAGGAAGTCCCGGGCGTGCGCGCCTGCTACCACGTCACCGGCCAGTTCGACATGGTGGTGGAGCTCGCGCTGCGCGACCTCGACCACCTCGGCCAGCTCATCCGCGTCGACATCGCCCGCATCCCGGGCGTCATGAACCTCGAGACCATGCTCGTCCTGGCGGAGTCCGTCGAGGACGAAGGCTGGCCCATCGTCAGCGAAGAGTAAGAGCGCGGCGTCCGCGCCGCTGCGCCATCCGGTTCCACACAGGAGGTCCACCCCCATGTCAAAGAAAGGTCTCTTCGACCTGCACGAGATGAAGCGCGCCGGCGAGAAGATCGCCTGGCTCACCGCCTACGACTACCCGACGGCGACGTTCGAAGAGGCGGCCGGGATCGACATGATCCTCGTCGGCGACTCGCTCGGCATGTGCGTGTACGGCTATCCGGGCACCGTGCCGGTCACGATGGACCAGTGCATCGTGCACAGCGAGGCCGTGCGCCGCGGCGCCCCCAACACGTTCGTCGTCGGCGACATGCCGCTGGGCAGCTACCAGGCCAGTGACGAGGACGCGGTGCGCAACGCCATCCGCTTCCTCAAGGAGGCGAACGTCGACGCCATCAAGCTCGAGGGCGGCGTGCGCACCGTGAGCCGCGTCAGGGCGATCCTCGACGCCGGCGTCGCCGTCTGCGGCCACATCGGCCTCACGCCGCAGAGCTCCGGCCAGCTCGGCGGCCACAAGGCGCAGGGCCGCACCCTCGAGTCCGCCAAACTGGTGGTCGAGGACGCCCGTGCCCTCTACGAGGCGGGCGTCCAGCTCCTCCTCGTCGAGGCCGTGCCGCCGGAGGTGGCCGGCTTCATCCGCAACGAGCTGCCGATCCCGGTGCTCGGCATCGGCGCCGGCGAGGACGTCGACGGCCAGCTGCTGATCGTCAGCGACGTGCTCGGCACGTTCCAGGCGTTCACGCCCAAGTTCGTCAAGAAGTACGCCGACCTCGCCGGCGTCTCCACGGCCGCGCTCACCGAGTACGTCAAGGACGTGCGCGGCAGCGCGTTCCCGGAGGAGCAGCACTGCTACCGCATGCTCGAGGGCGAGCAGGACAAGTTCACGGCCTGGGCCAAGAGCTGAGGCGAGGACTGCGAAGGGACCTGTGATGCACTCGCTCGCTGAAGACCTCACCCCGCCCGGCCCCGGCTTCGTGCCGGCCGACCGGGTCTCGCGGCTCGGGACCGAGACGGTCTTCGCCGTCTCGGCCGAGGCGGCCGCGCTCGCCGCGCAGGGACGGACGATCTACCCGTTCCACCTCGGCGACCTCAACATCCCCACCGCCGAGCCCATCGTCGCGGCGATGAACCAGGCCATCCGCGACGGGAAGACGACCTACTGCGCCAACGCCGGCGTCATGCCGTTGCGCGAGGCCCTGGCCGCCGACGTGGCCGCCGCGCGCGGGGTCACCTACACCGCCGACAACGTGTCCGTGCAGCCGGGCGGCAAGCCTGTCATCGGCAAGTTCCTCATGGCCGCCATGAACATGGGCGACGAGGTCCTCTACCCCAACCCCGGCTTCCCGATCTACGCCTCGTTCATCGAGTTCGTGGGCGGGGTGGCCGTGCCCTACGGGTTCGTGGACGACGGCGACCGCTACACCATCGACATCGACGCGATCGAGCGGCGCATCACGCCGCGCACGCGCCTGCTCATCCTGAACGACCTGCACAACCCGACGGCCGCCGAATGTACGCCTGAGGAGCTGGACCGCCTCGCCGAGATCGCGATCCGGCACGACCTGCTCGTGCTCAGCGACGAGGCGTACTTCGACGTGCGCTTCGAGGGCGCGAGCCAGTCGATCGTCTCGCGCCCCGGCATGCTCGAGCGCACGGTCATCCTGTACACGTTCAGCAAGAAGTACGCGATGACGGGCTGGCGCCTGGGCGCCGCCATCGGGCCCAAAGCCATCATCGACATCATCACGCAGATGAACGTGAACATGGAGTCGTGCCCCAACCACTTCGCCCAGTACGGCGCCCTCGAGGCCCTCACCGGCGATCAGGCCGGGCCCCGCGAGATGATGGCCCGGCTCAAGGGCAGGCGCGACGCCGCGCTGCGCGATCCTGGGCGAGACGCCGGGCGTGCGCTGCCACACGCCGGAGTCCACGTTCTACCTGTATCCGGACGTGACCGGCGCCGTCCGCCTGACCGGCTGCGCCGGCCACGAGGACTTCCGGCGCCTCCTCCTCGACAAGACCGGCGTCTCGTTCTGCACCCGCCAGCACTTCGGGAAGGCAGTACCGGGCGAGACCGGATACCATCTACGTCTCGCCTACTCAGGCGTCACCACAGCACAGATCGAGGAGGGCCTCGGCGCGTTCAAGGCCTTCATCGAATCGACAGAGCCCTCAGAGTCCTGACCCCCCAAGGAGACACCGCGATGAAAGAGCTGCCCACCTCCGTCCTCGAGAGCCGCCTCCGCATGCTCTCCGACGAGAAGTGCCAGATGATCTACGACGCCGCCCTCACGATCATCTCGGAGATGGGCATGACCGTGCCCCACGCCGAGGCGCGTGAGATCCTCGTCAAGGGCGCCGGCGCCACCGTCGAAGGCGACGACCTCGTCAAGATCCCGCGCGACGCCGTGGCGGCCGCGCGCGACACCATCCCCGAGATGATCCACGTGTACGACCGGGGCGGCGAGCTGGCCATGCAGCTCGGCGGCACCAACTCGTACTTCGGTACGGGCTCGGACCTCATGAGCATCTACGACTTCGACACGCAGAAGCGCCGCCTCAGCGTGCTCGAGGACACCGCGAAGATGGCCCACCTCTGCGACGGCCTGCCGAACATCGACTTCATCATGTCGGCCGCGCACCCGCACGACATCGACGCCTACGCCTCGTACCTCGAATGCTTCCGCGTCATGGTCACCAACACCACCAAGCCGATGGTCATGACCGCCGCCGGCGTCGAGGACCTCGAGGTCATGTGGAAGATCGCCTCGGCCTTCCGCGGCGGCGCCGAGCAGCTGCGCGAGAAGCCGTACTTCATCCAGTACGGCGAGCCCGTCAGCCCGCTGCAGCACGCCGCCGAGGTGCTCGACAAGCTGCTCTTCTGCGCCGACTGGGGCATCCCGCTCATCTACTCCCCGGCGCCGATCGCCGGCGCCACGGCGCCGATCACCCACGCCGGCCACATCGTGCAGGCCGTCGCCGAGTCGCTCTTCGGCGCCGTCATCCACCAGCTGCGCCGTCCGGGCTCCCCGCTGCTCACCGGCATGGGCCCGGTCAAGCTCGACATGAACACCGTCCAGGCGCTCTACAACTCGGCCGAGTACTACACCACCTACCTCGGCATCACCGAGATGGCCAAGTGGATGGACATCCCCAACTGGGGCTACGCCGGCACCAGCGACTCGCAGTGCGTCGACGCCAACGCCGGCATCGACATCACCGAGCTCACGCTGCTCTCCATGCAGGCCGGCTCCAACCTCAACCACGACATCGGCTACCTCGACTTCGGCCTCACCGGCGCCGGCGAGCTCGTCGTGCTCACCGACGAGGTCATCTCGATGAACCGGCGCACGCTCGAGGGCATCGAGGTCAGCGAGGAGACCCTCGCGCTCGACACCATCGCCGCGGTGGGCCGGGGCGGCGACTTCCTGGGCCAGAAGCACACCAAGCGTCACGTGCGGGACCTGCAGTGGCGGCCGACGATCCTCAACCGCAGCACGCAGAAGAACTGGGAGGCCGCCGGCGCGCTCGACGCGACCGAGAAGGCCCACCTGAAGCTCGTGGACATCATGACGAACCACAAGCCGGAGCCGCTCGGCCCCGAGCAGAAGAAGACGATGGACGAGCTGGTCGACGCGTACGTCGCGGCCGGCAAGTAGCGCGGTCCGCACGAAGGAGCCGGCGTGAACGGAGCTGCCCGAGCCGTCCTCGACGAGCGGGGCTGCCAGAAGATCCATGAGGCAGCCCTCTCGCTCCTCGAGGAGGTCGGCTGCGCCATCCTCGATCCTGAGGCGCTCGCGCTCCTCAAGGCGAACGGCGCGCGGGTGGACGGAGAGCGCGCCCGCTTCGGCGAAGCACTCGTCGAGCGGGCGCGCTCCACCGCCCCGGCGCGCTACACGGTGGCCGGCCGGCGGCCGGAGCTCGACCTGCACGTCGGGCTCGGCGAGCCCGCCGTCCTGGCCAGCGCCTCCGGCCCGCCCTTCGTCCTCAGCGGCGGCGAGTATCGCAGCGGCACGCTCGCCGACCTCACGACGGCCGTGCGGCTCGCGCACCTCTCGCCGAACATCGATGTGCTCGGCTACAGCATCGAGCCCAACGACGTGCCGGAGGAGCGGCGGCCCAAGGTGGTCGCCCACCTGCACGCCACCTCGAGCGACAAGAACTGCCGCTACACGGTGACGTCCCTGGCCGAGCTCGAGGTCGCCACGGACGTGCTCGAGATCCTGCACGGCGCGGACTGGCACGCTCAGCCGCGCCTCTGGTCGGTCATCAACACCACGTCGCCGCTGCAGTTCTCGGCGGACGGCGCGCAGGTCGCCATGCGTCTTGCGCGCCTCGGCCAGCCGGTCCTCATCGCCGTCTGCGCCATGGGCGGGACGACGGCGCCGATCACGCTGGCCGGCCTCCTCGCCGTCCAGCACGCGGAGCTGCTCGTCGGCCTGGTGCTCACGCAGCTCGCCAACCCCGGTACGCCGTTCCTGTACGGCGGCACCTCGTCCCTGTCGTCGATGCAGAGCGGCGCGCTCATGATCGGCGCGCCGGCGTACTGGTCGCTGATGGAGGCCACCGTCCGGCTCGGCCACTGGCTGGGCGTCCCGGTGCGCGCCGGCGGCTCCGTCACCGACGCGCACATCCCCGACGCGCAGGCCGGCATCGAGTCCGCGCTGGCCATGGACACCGTCCTGCGCACCGGCGCGCAGTACGTGCTGCACGCCGCCGGCATCCTCTCCTCGTTCAACTGCTTCTCGCCGGAGAAGTTCGTCATCGACGACGAGGTGCTCAGCGGCCTGCGCGTCGCGCGGCGGCCCATCGAGGTCGACGACGAGACCCTCGCCCTCGACGTGGTCAAGGCCGCCGGACCCGGCGGGACAGTGCTCGGTCACGCGCACACGCGCAGGCACGCGCGCGACGGCGTCCGGCGGACGATCATGAACCGCGCGCCGTACGAGACGTGGCGCTCGCAGGGCGGCCGGGACCTCGCGGCCGCCGCAGCGGCTCGCGTCACGGAGCTGCTGGAGTCGTACGAGCCGCCGGACGACCTGGACCCCGTGGTCCGGCGGCAGCTCGACGCGTACTGCCTCGGCTAGACCTCTACGTCGAGAGACTCGAGCATCCGCGCGAGCATCCGGTAGGGGTTCGAGAGGTCCACGTCGGGGTCGACGGCGGCCTGGATGGCGAGCCCGTCGATGACGGCGCTGAGGAGCTGGGCCACGCCCAGCAGGTCCGGATCGGCCAGACCGGCCGCGCCGTCCTTCACGCCGAGCCACTCGAGCTTCATTTCCAGTACCAGCGGAAGAGCATGGCCATCCGGCGGCGCAGCACCTCGTCGCGCACCACGTGCGGCAGCAGTTCGTAGAAGACCTGGAAGTCCTCGACCGAGGCAGCCATGCGCTGCATCTCCTCGACCAGGCGCGGGATGCGCTCGCCCGGGGCGACATCCTTCATGCGGTCCAGCGAGTCCAGGTACTCGTCGTGGATCACGGAGTCGAGGACGGCGGCGACGAGTCCGGCCTTGTTGTCGAAGTAGTAGGAGACCATCGCCTTGTTCTCGCCGGCGCGCTCGCTGACGGTCTTGAGCGTGAGCGCCTCGAATCCCTCTTCGGCGATGATCTCCTTGGCCGCGATGAGCAGGTTCTGCGCCGTCTCCGGAAGCGACGAGAGCGGGTCTTCGAAGGTGAAGTGCAGATGGTCGGTCAGACCGGGTGAGTCCGTCCCTGCCGGTACTCCAGCCTCCAGGCGCCATCGGACCGCTCGCCTCCCCCTTGGCTCGCCGTCCGGGAACGGGTTTGACAACCCCCTCCGGCCACTGTGCAATGGAGCCACTAATTGACCGGCCGATTAGTGGGCGACATTGTAGCACCGGCCCCCGTGGGAGGACCATGGACCGGGAGTGCCTGCCCCACAGTGAGGAGACTCGTGGACTTCTACACCGGACGCGTACTGCGGCTCGACATGACCGCCCTGACGGCGACGGTCGAGCCGCTCGACGAAGACTGGGCCCGGCTGTACGTCGGCGGCAAGGGCCTCCTGCTCCGCTACCTCTTCGCCGAGCTCGCGCCGGGCACGGACGCGCTCGCGCCGGAGAACCCGCTTGATCCTCGCGACCGGGCCGTTCGCCGGCACCGCCGTGGCCACCTGTTCGCGACTCGCCGTCGGCTGCAAGAGCCCGGCGACCGGGACGCTGCTCGACTCCTACGTCGGCGGCTCGTTCGCGCCGGAGCTCAAGTTCGCCGGCTACGACGTCGTCGTCGTGACCGGCAGGGCGCCGCACCCGGTCCTCGTGCTCGTCGAGGACGACCGGGTGGACTTCCTGCCGGCGGAGGGCCGCTTCTGGGGCCTCGAGACGGCGGCCCTCGAACAACTCGTGCGCGAGGAGATGGGCCCGTGGCACAAGGTCCTCTCCACGGGCCCGGCCGGCGAGCAGCTCGTCCCCTTCGCCTGTCTCTCCACCGACCAGTACCACAAGGCCGGCCGCGGCGGCGCGGGGGCCGTGATGGGCAGCAAGAACCTCAAGGCAGTCGTCGTGCGCGGGACCGGCGCCGTCACCGTCGGCGACGCGGCAGCGTTCACGCACGACCTGCTGGAGCTGCAGAGCAGCCGCATCCTCACCGCCGACAACGCGTGGACCTACGAGGAGGGCACGCCGTACCTCGTCGACCTCGTCAACGCGGCCGGGGCGCTGCCGACGCGCAACTGGCGCTCGGGCCAGTTCGAGGGCGCGGACCGCATCGACTCGGCGCAACTCCTCGAGGTGCGCACCAAGATCCGCGCCTGCTACGCAGTGCCCGCTCGCCTGCCGGCAGGTCCACCGGTTCGGCGACCACGTCTGCGAGGGGCCGGAGTTCGAGACGCTCGGGCTCTGCGGCGCCAACTGCGGCGTCGGCGACCTCGCCACGATCGCCGCGTTCAACCGCTCCTGCGACGAGCTGGGCCTCGACACCATGTCCACCGGCGCCGTCGTGGCGCTCGCGATGGACCTCTGCGAGAGAGGCGCCGCCGACTACGGCCTCGCCTTCGGCGACGCGTCCGGCTACCTGGCGGCGCCGGGGCTCATCGCGCGGCGAGAGGGCTGGGGCGCCGAGCTGGCGCTCGGCGCCCGCGACCTCGCCGCGCTCAAGGGCCGGCCCGAACTGGCTCCGCACATCAAGGGGCTCGAATTGCCTTCCTACGACCCGCGCGGCACCTTCGGCATGGGCCTCGGCTACGCCACGTCTGACCGCGGCGCCTGCCACATGCGCGCCTTCACCGCCGCCGACGACATCCTCGGCGGCGAGGCGCCGGCCGATTCTCTCGAGGGCAAGCCGGCGCTCACGGTCGAGCAGCAGGACTTCAGCGCCCTCGCCTGGACCGGCGTCTGGTGCGCCAACATGTACGTCGACACGGACTTCCTCGGCGTGCACTTCCGGCACCTCTGGGGCCGCGAGACATCGCACGAAGAGCTCATGGCGCTCGGCGCACGGATCTGGAACCTGGGACGTCTGCTCAACCTGCGCGAGGGCTTCTCACGTGCGCAGGACCGCTTGCCGGCGATCCTCTCCGTGCCGCATCCCGACGGCGCGGCGGCCGGCAAGACGGTGAGCGAGGACGAGTTCCGCGTGGCGCTGGACGAGTATTATCGGGTGCGCGGGTGGGACGCCGACGGCGTGCCCACCGAGGAGACGCTGGCGAAGCTCTCGCTGGACGTCCGGCTCTAGGGGCCGCGGCCCGGCCGGCCGGCGAGCAGCGCAAGAGGGGGGCGCCGTGACGTCCGTGGACGAGGTGATCAGCCGGCAGACGGCGCTGGGTCCGCGCCGGCTCGACCCGGCGCCCGGCGACGAGACGATGCTCGCCGTGGTGACCACCGGCAACGGCGGCCTCGACCGGCTCGACTACCGTGAGGTCCGGCGGCCGCGGCCCGGCGCCGGCGAAGTGCTGGTCCGCGTCCTGGCCGCCGGCGTCAACGCCACCGACGTCAACACCAGGGTCGGCTGGTACGAGGACGGCGGCTGGAACGCGCCGTCGCCGTTCCCCCTCATCCAGGGCACCGACTGTTGCGGCCTCGTCGCCGAGACCGGGCCCGGGGCCGACGAGGCTCTCGGAGGGCGGCGCGTGCTCGTCCGGCCGTGCATGCGGCCGCACGGATTCGGCTCGCCGGAGACGGTGTGGCTGGGCTCGGACTTCGACGGCGCCTTCGCCCACTACATGCTGGCGCCGGCCTCCGAGGTGTTCGCGGTGGAGAGCGACCTCAGCGACGCCGAGCTGGGCATCGTCCCGTGCTCGTTCGGGACTGCCGAGAACATGCTTGCCCGCGCCCGAGTGCGCAGCGGGCAGCACGTCGTCGTCACCGGCGCGTCGGGCGGCGTGGGGTCGGCGACCGTGCAACTCGCGAGGCTGCGCGGCGCCGAGGTCACCGCGGTGGCCGGCGCCGGCAAGGCGGCTCAGGTGCTCGCGCTGGGGGCCGCGCGCGTCGTGGATCGCGACGACGACCTGGTCGCCGTGCTGGGCGAGCAGATCGCGGACGTCGTCGTCGACAACGTCTGCGGTCCGGGACTCGGTCGCCTGCTCGCGCTGCTGCGCCGCGGCGGCGTGTACGCATCGTCCGGCGCCGTCGCCGGCCCCGAGGTCGGCTTCGACAAGCGCACCTTCTACCTGCGCGACCTCACGCTGCTCGGCTGCACCGCGTGGGACGAACCGGTCTTCCCGGCCCTGCTGGACCGGCTCGAGCGCGACGAGCTGCGGCCGCCCGTGGCCGCGACGTTCCCGCTCGCGCGCATCGCGGAAGCGCAGACGCAGTTCCTGGAGAAGCGGCACGTAGGCAGCTACGCGCTCGTGCCGCCGGCCGACTAGCGCCGGCAGGCCGCGCCCGGCGCGCACCGCGGCGGCGGTCAGGCCGTCAGACCGCCCGCGCCGCGCTCGTGCTCGAGCCGTACATCGCGCACCGGCGACCGCGCCGCGTCCGCCGCGGCGTCGTCCAGCATCGCCTGCGCCGCGCTCTCGGCGTCGAGTCGCGAGCGGTAGTGCTGGATCTCGTGGTCGATCGTCGCCTCGTCCCACTCCAGCACCAGCGCCATGAGCCGCGCGACGTCGTCGACGGCGCGGCGGCCGCGGTCCTGCTCCTCGAAGGCGATGTGCGTGCGGCGCGTGAGGACGTCGTCCACGTGCAGCGCCGCCTCGTGCAGCACCGCGTACTGGACCTCGGCGGCCAGGTAGGTGTCCGCGCCGTCCAGAGCGGCAGAGAGCGCCTGGTCCTCGACGATCAGGTCCAGCACCCGCAGAGCCATCGTCCCGTACCGCCCCGCGAGGTGGTCCAGCTGCAGCTGCGAGAGGCCGGCGGCGCCTGGATGGAGGCGTGCCCGCCGTCCGGCTTCAGCCGACCCGACGGCGCCGAGCAGCGGCAGATCCTCGGTGTGGCTCGCCGGGATCGGGAAGGGCAGATCGCGCGCGGCGACGTCAACGGCGTCGCGCGCCATGATGCGGTAGGTCGTGTACTTGCCGCCGGCGATGCTCACGAGCCCCGGCGCGCTGCGCCGCACGACGTGCTCGCGAGAGATGGTCGCCGTGTCGGCCGACCCCTCGGCGACGAGCGGGCGCAGCCCGACGTACACGCCGGTGATGTCCTCGATCGTCAGCGGCGTGCGCAGGACGGTGTTGGCGTGCCCGAGGAGGTAGTCGATGTCGGCGCGGCTTGCGGAGGGGTGATCGAGACCGAACTCCCACGGCGTGTCCGTGGTACCGATGATCCAGTGCGTCCCCCACGGCAGGACGAACAGGACGCTCTTCTCGGTGGGCAGGATCAGCGCCAGATCCGAGTCGATGCGGTCCCGCGGCACGACGATGTGGACGCCCTTGGAGGGACTCACCGGCAGCGGAGACGCGATGCCGGCGAGACGCTCCATCTCGGTGGTCCAGATGCCGGTGGCGTTGACGGTCACGCGCGCGCGCACGTCGAACTCTGCGTCGCCCTCGAGATCGCGCGCGTGCACGCCGGCGACGGCGGCGCCGTCGTGGAGGAAGCCCGTCACCTCGACGGCCGGGACGCAGCAGGCCCCCTGGGCCGAGGCCGTCCCGGCCAGGGTGACGGCGAAGCGCGCGTCGTCCACCTGCGCGTCGTAGTAACGGATGCCGCCGGTGACCGCGTCCGCCCTGAGGGAGGGCACCGCGCGCAGGCAAGCAGCGTGCGAGAGGTGCCGATGCCGCGGCATGGCGGGATGGAGGCCGGCCAGGGAATCGTAGAGCAGCAGGCCGGCGCCCATGTAGGCGCGGTCCTTCAGCCCGTGCTCCAGAGGCAGCAGGAAGGGCGTCGGATGCACGAGGTGCGGCGCCAGGCGTTCGGCGAGCAGGCGCCGCTCGTGCAGCGCTTCGCGGACCAGGCCGAGGTCGAAGCGCTCCAGATAGCGCAGGCCGCCGTGGATGAGCTTGCTGGACCGGCTGGACGTCCCTGCGGCGAAGTCACGCTTCTCGATCAGCGCGACCGAGAGACCGCGGCTCGCGGCGTCGAGCGCGACACCGCAGCCGGTGACGCCTCCGCCGATGACCAGTACGTCGAAGAGCTCGGCGCCGAGCCGCTCGAGCTGGCGGCCACGGGCGTCCCACGGAGAACGGCAGCTGAGTCCGCCCACCTGTCGCTTGGCCATCAGTCGCTCCTCGCCTCGTCTTTGGTACATACCAGTCCGTCTGGTATGTACCATGACCGCTGTGCCATACTCTGTCAAGACGGATGGCACGACGGCGCCTCGCGCCATGGGAGAACTCGATGAGCCACATCGCTGAGGCGGCGAAGACCACGCCGGTCATGCACGAGACGGAAGTGCTCGTGGTGGGCGGCGGACCCGGCGGCCTCGCCGCCGCCCTCGCCGCCGCCAGGGCCGGCGCCCAGACCACCCTCGTCGACCGCTACGGCTGCTTCGGCGGCGTCATCACGCAGGTCGGGGTCGACACCATCGCCTGGTACCGGCACGAAGCGACCGTGGACCTGGAGGGCATCGGCATCGAGTTCGAGCGCCGCGCCGAAGAGATGGGCGGCACGGCGCCGGACGTCCAGTCCCGCAGCCAGGCGCTGGACTCCGAGCTCTTCAAGGTCGTCGCCGACCGGCTGGTCGAGGAAGCCGGCGTCGAGCCGCTCCTCCACTGCCTCGTCACCGAGCCCATCGTCGAGGGCGGCCTGGTGAAGGGAGTCGTCACCGAGAGCAAGTCGGGCCGCCGGGCGATCCGGGCGCAGCGCGTCGTGGACGCCACCGGCGACGCGGACGTCGCCTTCCGGGCGGGGGCGCCCTGCCACACCCACCCGCGCGGCTCGGTGATGGGCGTCACCGTCATGTTCTCCTGCTCGGGCGTCGACAAGGCGCGCTTTCTCGACCACGTCGCGGAGAGCGCTCCCACCTACGGCGACTGGGGCAAGTGCTGGAGCGTCAAGACGGAGGGCAAGGAGGACCACCTCTTCAGCCCCTACCTGCAGGAGCCGTTCGACCGGGCGCGCCGCGATGGTCTCATCCCGGAGGAGATCCGCAGCATCGGTGGGACGTGGGGACGCATCACCGACGCCGGCGAGGCGATGTCGCTGAACATGGTCGTGATGGCCGGCTACGACTGCACGGACGTGCGCGATCTCACGCGCGCGGAGATCGAGGGGCGCCGCCAGGCGCTGCTCGCCATCGAGGCGCTGCGCCGCTATACCCCGGGCTTCGAGAACGCGCGTCTGCGCGCGTTCGGGTCCACGCTGGGGACCCGCGACTCGCGCAAGATCATCGGCCGCTACGAGCTGACCGGCGACGACGTGCGCGGCGAGGCGCGGTTCGACGACTCGATCGGCATCTTCCCCGAGTTCCTGGACGGCTACGGCGTGCTGGTCATCCCGACGACGG
Organism: uncultured Thermoleophilia bacterium; assembly: GCA_963834905.1. GTDB lineage: Bacteria > Actinomycetota > Thermoleophilia > UBA2241 > UBA2241 > CAIXSE01. The sequence goes on from CAWIDR010000037.1 coordinate 137,320, forward strand.
GCCGCTACTTCCAGCTGCCCTACGGCATCCTCGTCCCGCAGCAGGTGGACGACCTTCTGGTCGCCGGGCGCTGTGTGGCCGGCGACAAGATCTCGCACGCGGCGACGCGCAACCAGATGTGCTGTGCGGTGACGGGGCAGGCCGCCGGCGCGGCGGCCGCCGTCTCGCTCAGGGACGGCCGCACCACGGCCGAGGTGGACGTCGCGAAGGTGCAGGCGGAGCTGCGGCGCCAGGGTGCGCGGCTGGACTGACGGCCGGCGAGGCTGCGCCGGCCGGCCCCGCTTCTAGGGCTCCACGCCCTCCACGGGAGCGCTGACCTCGAACTCCGTGCGGTCGGCGCGGTAGACGTCGCGCGCGAGCTCCACGACGCCCCCCTCGCGTGTCGTACACGGTGCGCGTGAGGACGATCGCGGGGCTGCCGGCCTTGACGCCGAGCGCCTCCGCCTCGAAGCGGTCGAGGGTCACGGCCACGAAGCGCGCGTCCGCGCGCGCGGGGAACACGTCGTAGCGCGCGCGCAGGAGCTCCCAGAGCGAGCCGGCGAGGTCGTGGTCGAGCAGGTCCGGGAACCTCGCCTCCGAGAGCTGGATGATCTCGATCGCGATCGGCTCTCCCCCGGCCGTGCGCAGGCGCTGCAGCGCGTGCACCCGGCCGCCGGACGGCACGCCGAGCAGGCCGGCGGTCACGGCGTCGGGGTCGACGGTGGCCGCCGAGAGCACCTCGGTGCCCGGCGTGCGGTCGGCCTCGGTCATATTGCGCGTGAAGCTGCCGACGCTGAAGCGCAGGCGCGGCTCCGCGACGAAGGTGCCGCGCCGGGGATGCCGGTAGAGATAGCCCTCCAGGGTCAGCGTCTCGAGGGCATGCCGGGCGGTCATGCGGCTGACCTCGTAGCGCTCGCTGAGGACGCGCTCGGAGGGGACCGGTCCGTGAGCGCTCAGATGCCCGGCCTCTATCTGGTCGCGCAGGAGCGCCGCGAGCCACAGATACAGCGGGCTCGTGCGCTCCGGCGTGCGCCGCGCGTTCGCCACCGTCACCCCCTGGCTGGTAGGTCGAGTCCCGGCCTGCCGAACGGCCGGCAGAGCGTTGCCGTCCGGTGCCGCCAAGGTTACCATAGGGCCGCGTGGTACATACCAGAGAGCGGCCAGCCGCGCGCCGGTCGCTTCTCACGGGAGCGTCAACGCATATCTGTCGGCAGAACGTGCTGGGGCAGCATGGAATGCCGTCAAGCGGCCATCATGGCGAATATCTGCACTGTCACAGGGGGGGCAGCGACTAACTGACCGGTCAATTCCGTCTTGCCATCGGCGCCAAGCGTGTGTATGGTGACCCGGATGTGTCGGGGGCGGCCCATCAGCCGGGCCATCGCCAGAATCCGTGTGTTCCACAAGAAATCGCGTCAGGGGGATTGCGAATGGCAACCGATGAGTTCAAGAGAGAGTACGGCCAGCATCTGGTCGATCAGGTCCTCAAGGGGCAGATGACCAGGCGTCAGCTTCTGGTCCGCGCGTCGGTCTTCGGCTTCTCGATGACGGCCGCCGGCAGCCTGCTCGCGGCCTGCGGCGGCACCAGCAGCTCCACGAGCTCGCCGGCCGCCAGTGGCAGCTCCATGCCGGCGCCGGTCATGGGCGGAACGCTCACCGGCATCATCCCGCCGTCGATCACCGACGTGGACCCGGTCACGATCTACGACCAGGGCGGCATCGTCCTCGTCCAGCAGGTCTGCGAGTACCTCATCGCGCTCGACAACACCAACGGCCTCAAGCCGAGCCTGGCCGAGAAGTGGGAGCCCAACAACGACGCCTCGGTGTGGACCTTCACGCTGCGCCAGGGCGTCACGTTCAACGACGGCAGCCCGATGGAGGCCGCCGACGTCGTCGCCAGCCTCGAGCGCGTCGTCGACCCCAAGAGCGGGTCCGGCGCCCTCGCCGCCCTCCAGGGCATCCTTTCGCCCGGCGGCACCAAGGCCGTCGACACCTACACGGTCGAGTGCTCGCTGGACAAGCCGTTCGCCGACTTCCCGTACCTGGTCTGCCAGTCCTCGTACAACACGGTCATCCTGCCGCGCAACTACAACGGCGACTTCGTGAAGAACCCGGTCGGCACCGGCCCCTTCATGCTCAAGTCGTACAACGCAAAGCAGTAAGGCCGTCATGGTCAAGAACCCCACCTACTGGGGCAAGGACGCTCAGGGCAATCAGCTCCCGTACCTCGATCAGGTCACCTGGGTCATGGTCCAGGACGAGTCGGCCGCCAACCTGCAGCTGCAGTCCGGCGCCGTCGACTTCCAGCCGCAGACCGTGTTCCAGGGGTCGCAGGCCCTGTTCGCCGACCCGAACCTCCGCGTGGACATCTATCCCGGCTCCGGCATCCGCGAGGTCGCCTTCAACCTCCAGAAGGACCCGTGGAAGACGGCCCCCAAGGAACTTCGTCAGGCCGTCGCCTACTGCCTCGACCGGCCGGCGATCAACACGGCGCTCTACGACAGCCGCAGCAACCTCGGCTACGACACCTTCTGGGAGCCGACGGTGTTCCCGGGCAGCCCCACGCCGCCTGAGCGCGCGCAGGACTACGCCAAGGCCAAGCAGCTGCTCACGACCGCCGGCTTCGAGGGCGGCACGACGATCGAGCTGACCGTCGCCAAGTACCTCGAGAACCCGCAGCTCGCCCAGCTCATCCAGGAGCAGTGCAAGCCGGCCAACATCACGGTCAACATCAACCAGATCAGCTACGACGCCTTCTACGCGGGCACCGAGACCACCACGCCGTGGCTCAACGCGCCGATGGTCATCGTCGAGTGGGGCAGCCGGCCCACGCCGGGCGTCTTCGCCCAGGCCATGCTCATGCCGGGCGTCCCTTGGAGCTCCTCGCACTGGGACAACCAGGAGTTCGCCACCACGTTCAACAGCTACATGGCGACCGCGGACGAGACCAAGCGCACCGAGTACGCGACGAAGCTGTCGCAGATCCAGCAGGACGATACGCCGATCATGGTGCCCTTCTACATCACGCAGCTGCGCACGCAGAAGAAGAACGTGTACGGCATCCAGGGCCCCGGCAACTTCTACTGCATCATGTCCGAAGCCTTCATGGCCGCGTAGTGACAGGTTCTTGCCCGTCAGCTGGACTGTCCTGATCCGGTCCTTGACTGCTTTGAGTGGACTGACGTAGGGTCCCGGGATGCTGCGCCTCATAGGACGCCGGTTGCTCCTCATGGTGCCGACGCTGATTCTCGCGTCGATGCTGATCTTCGCACTCGCGGAGGTGCTGCCCGGCGACGTGGGACGCTCCATCCTGGGGCCCTACGCCACTCAGGAACAGGTCGCCATCCTCAACCACCAACTCGGCTCCGACCGGCCCCTCTACGAGCGCTATCTCAGCTGGGCCGGCAACTTCGTCACCGGCGACTGGGGCGAGTCCCCGCTCCTGAGGATCCCTGTCTTCCCTACGGTGATGAAGGCGCTCGGCAACTCGCTCGTGCTCGCCGGGTTCGCCCTGGTCATCATCGTGCCCACCTCGATCTTATTGGGCGTCTTCGCCGGCCTTCGACGAGACAGCCTCATCGACCGGACCATCACGATCACGAGCCTGTCGATGACCGTGATCCCCGAGTTCGTGAGCGGCGTCGTGCTGCTGTACGTCTTCGCCGTCTGGCTCAGGTGGCTGCCTGTCACTGCCCTGCCACCGGAGGGTTCGCCGTTCTACGAGCGGCTGTACTACCTCATCCTGCCCGCCATCCCGCTCATGTTCCTCGAGCTCGGCTACATCGCCCGCATGGCCCGCGTCGGCACCGTCCAGGTGTTGGCGATGCCGTACATCCGCACCGCCGTCCTCAAGGGTCTTCCGCGGCGGCGCGTCATCTTCGGGCACGTGCTGCGCAACGCGATGGTGCCCACGGTCACGGTCATCGGCAGCCAGGTCGGCTGGCTCATCGGCGGCCTCGTCGTCATCGAGACGCTGTTCGTCTACCCGGGCATCGGCAAACTCATGGTCGACGCCGCCCAGACCCACGACATCCCCATGCTGGAGGCGTCGGTCCTCATGGTGGCCGTCATCTACATGTTCGCCAACCTCGTCGCCGACATCATCGTGGCCCTGCTCAACCCGCGCATCCGGAAGGGTGGCTGACGTGGGCGAGCGCGAGACCCCGTTCGGTCCGGATCCCGATCTCGAGGACCGCGTCGGCCAGCCGGGCGACGACCCGGAGATGATCGAGTTCCGCGCCGACGCCGCTGCGGCGGGCAGAGAGGCCGAGCTGCCCGACACCAGCGCTCGGCAGGAGAAGGAACTCGAGGCCGACGCCGCAGCCGCGGCGGAGCAGAAGCGGCAGCGGCGCTACCTGGTCCGGGCGCTGCTCCGCAGCCCCACGTTCATGATCGGCCTCATCATCGTGCTCTTCTGGGTCTTCATGGCGCTCTTCTCGACCTTCGTCACCCAGGACCCGTTCGCCCAGGACGCCCTGCAGTCCCTCAAGTCGCCCAGCCCGGCGCACTGGTTCGGCACCGATGACCTCGGACGCGACGTGTTCGCCCGCACCATGGCCGGCGCGCGCACGGTGCTCATCATCGCGCCGCTGGCCACGATCCTGGCGCTCGTGTGGGGCGGCATCATCGGCCTCATCGCCGGCTTCTGGCGCGGCCTCACCGACGAGATCATGATGCGCCTCGTCGACGTTCTGCTGGCGCTGCCGATCATCATCACGTCGATCTTGATCCTGTCGCTGCTCGGCAAGGGCACGGCCATCATCATCATCACCATCGGCGCCCTGTTCACGCCGGTCGTCAGCCGAACGGTGCGCTCCGCCGTCATCGGCGAGCGCGAGCGCGAGTACGTCATGGCGGCGCGCCTCCGCGGCGAGCGCTCGGCGTTCGTCATGGCGCGCGAGATCCTGCCCAACATCACCCAGCCGATCATCGTGGAGGGCACCGTGCGGCTGGGCTACGCGGTGTTCACCGCCGCCACCCTGTCGTTCCTCGGCTTCGGCCTCGAGCCGCCGTCCCCCGACTGGGGCCTGACCATCGCCACCGAGAGGATCTTCCTGCAGATCGCGCCGTGGACGGTGCTCTTCCCGGCCGCCGCCCTGGCGTCCCTCGTGGTGGCCGTCAACCTCATCACCGACGGATTGGGGAGGACCTTCTCCGAATGAGCAGCACGGAGGAACACGTGGAAGCGGGCAACGCCCCCGCCCTCGAGGTCAGCGACCTGGAGGTCACCTTCCACCACCGCGGCCGCAGGCTGCCGGTCCTCAAGGGCATCACCCTGCGCATCGAGCGCGGACAGGCCTACGGACTGGTCGGCGAATCCGGGTGCGGCAAGACGACCCTGGCGATGGCCGCCATGCGCTACCTTGCGGCGAACGGCACGCTCGACAACGGGCGCGTGCTGGTCGACGGCCAGGACGTCAGCACCCTGAGCGAGGAGGCCTTGCGCAAGTGGCGCGGCGGCAAGGTCGCCATGGTGTACCAGGACCCGACCCAGGCGCTGAGCCCTGCCATGCGCATCGGCGACCAGCTCGCGGAGGTCTTCCACTACCACGAGGGGCTGGAGAAGAAGGAGGCACTCGAGCGAGCTCGCGAGAGCCTGCGCGCCGTCGCGATGCCGGACCCCGACTCGACCCTGCGCCGCTACCCGTTCGAGCTCTCCGGCGGCCAGCAGCAGCGCGTCGTCATCGCCATGGCGCTGGCCGTGAACCCGCAGCTGCTCATCCTCGACGAGCCCACGACGGGCCTCGACGCGACGGTCGAGGCCGAGATCCTCGATCTCATCGAAGAGCTGCGCGGGCGCATCAACGCGGCGATCCTGCTCATCACGCACAACCTGGGCCTCGTCGCCCGCCTTTGCGAGCGCGTCGGCGTGCTGTACGCCGGGCGGCTGGTCGAAGAAGGCCCGGCGCGCGCAGATCTTCACCGATCCGCGGCACCCCTACACGATGGGACTGCTGCGCTGCGTTCCACGCTTCGGCATGAACAAGACCGACGCCGCGCTGCAGACGATCCCCGGCACGCTGCCCGCCCTCGGCGAACCGCTCGAAGGATGTGCCTACTCCGCGCGCTGTCCGATGGCGCAGCCGGTCTGCAGACGCCGCGAGCCCGACCTCTACGCGTGGCCCGGCGACGCCGGGGCCGTGGGCCGGGCCGAGGCCGAGGCCGGGCCGCCGGACCCGGCCGCCTACTCGCCCCACCACGCGAACCCCGTCGGCATCGCCGACCGCCACGCACGCTGCTACTTCTCGGCCGTGGTCGAGGAGATGCCGCAGATGGTGCCGGTCCTCGCGAAGAGCCTTGAGGAGCGGGGCGGCGACGTGGGCGACGTGCTCGACATCGACAGCGTGGTGCGCACCTTCAAGGACGGTCGCCGGCAACTGACTGCCGTGGCCGACGTCTCCCTCAGCCTGCGCAAGGGCGAGACCTTCGGTCTGGTCGGCGAGTCGGGCAGCGGCAAGACGACGCTGGCCAAGTGCGTCACCGGGCTCATCCCGGCGGACTCGGGCACCATCACCTTCGAGGGCAATGTGCTCAAGTCCACCGCCGGCAAGCGTCCCCAGGACGCACTACGCGCCATCCAGATGGTCTTCCAGAACCCGGACTCCACGCTCAACCCCGCCTGGAGCACGCGTGCCATCCTCACTCGCGCAGTGCGCAAACTGAGCGGCGGCAAGGGCGGCTCCGTGCGCGGCAAGGTCGACAAGCTGTCGGCGGACGTACGCGTCGAGCCGCGCTTTCTCTTCCAGAAGCCGACCGAGCTCTCCGGTGGTCAGAAGCAACGCATCGCCATCGCACGCGCGTTCGCCGGCGACCCGACGCTGGTGATCTGCGACGAGCCGGCCTCGGCTCTCGACGTCTCCGTGCAGGCCAGCATCCTCAACCTGCTCGTGGAGCTGCAGACCAAGGAGCAGGCGTCGTACGTGTTCATCAGCCACGATCTCGCCGTGGTGCGCTACATCTCCGACCGCATCGGCGTCATGTACCTCGCCGAGCTCATCGAGGTGGGGGCGGCGGCGGACGTGTTCGACCCGCCGCATCACCCCTACACGGAGGCGCTGCTGAGCTCGATCCCGAGGCTGGACTTCGAGAAGCAGCAGGACCGCATCCCGCTGCGAGGGTCGATGCCGAGCCTCACCGACCCACCCACGGGCTGCCGCTTCCACACGCGTTGCCACCGGTTCCTCGGCGACATCTGCGTGGAGCAGGAGCCTCCGGCCATGGACGCCGGGAACGGGCACACCTACACGTGCCACATCCCGCCGGACGAGCTGCGCCGGCTGCAGCGGGCCAGCGAGCCGGAGCCGGAGTCTACTCTCTGACGGCGACCCGCGCGGCGTCCGGTTCCCGCTGACGCGGCTTCGCGGGCGCCCCTCCCTAGGCCCAGGCGGGCTCGCAGGGCGGGCTCAGCGCGAGCATGTTCCAGGCATCGTACGCAAGCCCCACCGCCGCGTGCTGCTTGTACGGCAGGGAGTAGCGGCCGGGGATGGACTCCTGCACGGCCGCCACGCATCCCTCTGCGAACAGCCGGGCGGTCTCCTCGTCTGCGGGCAGCCCGGCAAGCGACTGCTCGAGGCCCGAGGCGCGGAAGGCGGCTCCGCCCACCGCGCCGAGCGCCACACGCACCTCGGCGAGCGTGCCGGCGGCCGCGTCGAAGCGCACGACGAGCGCGGCGCTCAGCCGGGCGACGCTCACCGCAGTGCGCGAGCCGATCTTGGCGAAGGCCGAGCGATGCTCCGGTCCGAGCGCCGGGAACGAGAACTCGGTGATCGCCTCGTCATGCCGAGGCTCGTCCGGCTGGGGCCGAGGAGGACCTCGCCCAGCGGCCGGGTCGTGGATACTCCCGGCGCCGTCGATGGTCGTCACGTCGGCGCCGAGGGCCGTGAGCGCCGTCGCGCCGTCGGCGCAGGGCGACGCGTTGGCGATGTTGCCGCCGATCGTGCCGGCGTTACGGATCTGCACGGAGCCCACCTGGGCAGCGGCGAGGCCGAGGCACAGTGCGTGCTCGCGCACGAGCGGGTCCCTCTGCAGCTCGCTGAACGCCGTCGTCGCGCCGACATGGAGCGTGCCGCCGTCCAGGCGGACGTAGGAGAGCTGCCCGAGCCCCGTCAGGTCGATGATCACGTCCGGCTCGCTGCCGGGCAGCCGGATGGCGCGTACCAGGTCGGTGCCGCCGGCGAGCAGCCTCGTCCGCGGCGTAGCCGCCTTGAGCGCGGCGACCAGCTCGTCGATGCCGGCCGGCGTCACGACGTCAGTCACGGGCACGTCACTCATCTCCTTCGGGGTCGGCCGGAGCGGCGGGCGGGGTGACGGGGGCGCCGGTCGATGAAGCCGGGGCTCCCGGCGGTACGGCGGGCGCGTCAGGCGACGGGAAGGCCTCGGGGGCCGGGGCCGCGGCCTCCGTCAGCTCGGCCGCGGCCGCCTCGACGACCTCCTTGACGACGGCCAGGGTCTCCGGGTCGGTGCTGACCTCTGCGGCGAGCTCTTCGGCCTCGCCGGGCAGCACCATCGCCGGCGTCGCGTCATGGCCGCCGGCCGCCTTCACGGCGGCGACGATCGCCGCGTAGCCGGTGCAGCGACAGAGGTTGCCGGCAAGGGCGATGCGGATGTCCTGTTCGGACGGCACCGGGTTGGCCATGAGCAGCGCCTTGGCGGACATCAGCATGCCCGGCGTGCAGTAGCCGCACTGCACCGCGCCGTACTCGACGAACTTCTGCTGCAGGAGGTCGAGCTCGCCGCCTTCGGCGAGGCCCTCGACCGTCAGCACGTCCTTGCCGCGCGCCTGCACGGCGAGCATCACGCACGAGTTGACTGCCTTGCCGTCGACGATGACGGTGCAGGCGCCGCACTCTCCCTCGGCGCAGCCCTCTTTGGTGCCGGTCAGACCGAGCTGGTCGCGAAGGACGTCGAGCAGCCGCGCCGTAGGGCGCGCCTCCACCTCGTACTGCATGCCATTGACGGTCAGCAGGAGCTGCATGCGGGCACCTCCTCGGGCGCGTGAAGAGCGCCGATGATGCGCTCGGGCACGAGCGGCAGATCGGAGAGCTCCGTGCCCAGTGCGTTGTTGACGGCATTGACGATCGCCGGGCGCGGTGGGCACCGTGGCGATCTCGCCGACACTCTTGGCGCTGAACGGCCCGTCGTCCCCTTCGTGCTCAACGAGAAGCACCTGGATGTCGGGCATGTCCGGCGCATTCACCATGTGGTAGTTCTTGAACCCGTCGATGCCGCTGCGGCCCTGCTCATCGACGTCGAGGTGCTCGTACAGCGCGTAGCCGATGCCCATCTGCACGGCGCCCTGGTACTGGGCTTCGACCATGCCACGGTTGATCGCCCGTCCCACGTCGGCGACGGCGAGGAAGTCGTTGACCGCGACCAGGCCGGTCGCGGTGTCGACTTCGACCTCGGCGAACTGCACCGAGTACGAGGCGGGATTGGAGACCGCGTAGTAGGTCGTCGACGCGGCGATGGACGGCACGTGGCGCATCTCGCTGAGGCGCGCGATGTCACGGTAGGCGATCGCGCGCTCCGGGTCGTGCTTGACGCGGACTGCGGCGTCGCGGGTGTACAGGTGAACGACCGGCTCCTTGAGCAATTCGGCGGCTGCCTGGAGGAGCCGCCCCTTGACCTTCTCGGCGGTCACTCGGGCGCACTGGCCGACGACGTAGGTCACGCGGCTGCCGTAGGTGCCGTAGTCGAACGGCGTGGTCGCCGTGTCCGCCTCTCCGGCGGCGATGCGGTCGGGGTGTACGCCGAGGACCTCGGCGACGATGATCTTCATCGTGGTCACGACGCCACAGCCGGGATCGTGCAGGCTGGCGTTGAGCTCGAACGTGCCGTCCTCGTTCATCTTGAGCGACATGTTGCTCGCCTCGGGGAACGCGCCGAACATGCCGTTCTTGTGGGCGCCGGCGGCGACGCCGACGCCGCGCCGCAGGCGGCCCCGCCCCGCGGGGCGGGCCCTGCGCGCGGCCCAGTCGAAGGCCACGGCGCCGCGCTCGAGGCACTCGCGCACGCGCGCGTCGCCGAGCGGCAGGCCGGTCACGAGGTCGGTGTCGAAGGGCTCGACCATGTTCTTGAGGCGGAGCTCGACCGGGTCGAGCCGCAACGCGGCCGCCACCCGGTCCATGTGGATCTCGGTGGCCGCGGCGATCTCCGGGGCGCCCCAGCCGCGGGCGGCGCCCCCGACCGGCGTGTTGGTCAGCACGGCGCGACTCATGTGCCGGTAGTGCGGCGTGCGGTACAACTTGGTGACCTTCTTGCACATGTGGATCGAGTAGTCGGGCGTGCTCGAGGCGTAGGCGCCTGAGTCCAGAGTGGAGGCGGCCTCGAAGTCGAGCAGCATGCCGTCCGGCGTGCAGGCGGTGCGGATCGTCGTCCAGGTCGCAGGGCGGACCATCGTCGCGATCATGCACTCCTCGCGGTCGAGGAGGAGCTTGACGGGCCGACGGGTGGCATGCGCGAGGAAGGCGCAGACCGGCTCGATGATGTACTCGGTCTTGCCGCCGAACGAGCCGCCCATCGGGACCTTGATGACACGCACGCGGTGGTACTCCATGTCGAGGAGCTCCGCGATCACGGTACGCGCCGCATAGACGCCCTGGCTGGTGGTCCAGACGGTCATGCCGCCGGTGCTGTGGCCCTGAGCGATGCAGACGTGCGGCTCCAGCGCGGCGTGGTGGACGCGCGGGGTGCTGGTCGACGACGAGACGACGACCGCGCCCTCGAGGTCGGGGCGCTGGCCCTTGTCGATCTCGCTCTCGTACGCGACGTTGCCGGTGGAGTGGACGAGGACGTCGGTGCTGGCCAGCGCCTCGTCGACGGTGAGCAGCGGGGGAAGCTCCTCGTACTCGATCTCGACGAGCGCCGCGGCCGCCTCGGCGGTGGCCTTGCTCGTCGCCACGACCGCGGCGACGCGGTCGCCGACGAAGCGCACGTGCTCGCTGAAGAGCGTCTCGTCGTGCGGCGCGAGGTCCTGGCCGGGATGGATGCGCGCCCGGCAGAACCGGGTCATCGGGGAGTTCTCGTGCGAGAAGACCTTGACGACGCCGGGCATGGCCTCAGCGCGAGAGGCATCGACCCGTTTGACCATGCCGTGCGGGATGGTGCTGAGAATGAGTTTGGCGTGGAGCATGCCCGGCATGCTGAAGTCGCTGCCGTAGACGAGCTCCCCCGTCACCTTCTGGGCCACGTCGTGGACGGGGTAGCTGCCCCCGACGTACTGCAGGTCCTCGGTCAAGCTGCCGTTCTCCTCTCGGTCGTCTTCTCTGGCGGTCAGATCAGGTTGCCCGGAGGTCTGTCCTCCGGGCGGCTCTCGTCGAACCAGCGCCGGTACTCGGCCTTGCAGGCCTGTGCCGCCGGCGCCAGGCAACATCCGCCCTCCGAGGTGCACAGCAACTCGGGCGGCAGGGCGCGGCCGATGCGGTCGGCGACGTCGATCGCCTCGTGCAGCGGCAGCACCGCCTGGTGGCCTGCGAGCGACAGGTCGGCGAACACGTGGGCCATGCAGGTCGCCGCCATGATGCGGCTGCGGCACGGCTGGCTGAGTCCGCCGGGCATCGGGTCGCACGGAAGGCCCATGAACGCCTGAAGGGCGAGCGAAGCCGCGTTCTCGACAGCTTCGGGGGACCCGCCGACCATCTCCACGATCGCGGCCGCGGCCATCGCGCCGCAGACACCGGATTCGCCCGTACAGCCTAGCACTTCGCCGGTGGGTTCGGTGCGGGTGTAGGCGATGGCGCCGATGCCGGCGGCGACGAAGAGCCCGCGGAGCAGGTCGTCATCGCTCAGCCCGCGGGCCTCGCAGACGGCGCTGAGGGCGGCGTAGATGTAGCCTGCCCCGCCGCCCATCGGCCCCGGTACGTTCTCGACGCCGGGCACGCCGGCGCCGGCGCCGTAGGCGTACTTGATCGTCTGCGCCGTGACGCCGTCGCTGACGCGGGCCGGCGTCTCCGCGTGCCTCATCCAGCGGCCGGCGAAGTCCGGCTTGAACTCGGTGTCGATGACGGCGACGTCCTCTTCGTAGACGGCGCGGGTCTGCCGGCGCATGACCAGCGACAGCTCACGCATGCGGTCGACGACCCAGCTGAAGGGCCAGCCTGAGGCGTCCATCTCGTACTGGACGGCGACCTCCCAGAGCGGGAGGTCGTTCTCGGCCGCGAGCTCGCGCCAGCGCGTCATGGTGTCGAAGAGCTGGGGCTTGCGGTCCGGCTGGCTGACGACCGGCAGGAGCGGCCGCAGCAGCGCCAGCCGGAGCACAGGAACGTCGCCGTCGAGCACCTCGCGCAGCGCCGGGAGATCCGGCTCGACAGGCACCGCGAAGGCGTAGAGGACCCCGCGGCCGTCGACGGGCACGGTCTGCGCGTCGACCACGTCGAGGAGCTCGGCCCTGAGCCGCTCGAGCTTCTCGTCGCTCAGGGCCTCCTGCGGATCCTGCACCAGCAGCACGAAGGCGTCGCCCAAGGTCTTGTACGGGAACCCGTCGATCGTCACCGTCTCGACCATGCCGCCGCCGGTGGAGTCGCCGACCAGGTCGACCATCAGGCCGCTCTTGCCGGTCAGGACGAACTTGATGGCGTTGGGATGCTTGCTCTCGGTGATCTCGGTGAAGGCGAACTCGACGGCGACCCCGGCCTCCTCCGCGAGTTCGAAGCTGCGGAACAGCCGGGGATCGTCGGGCAGGTAGCCGAGGACGCCGGCGACCATCGCCCGGTCCTCGGCCATGATGCCGAAGGTGCCGGCGAAGGAGCCGTTCGGGTCGAGCTCGACGCGCATCCGGGCGACCGGCTCCCCGAGCAGGCAGCCGGCGAGATAGCCGAGACGGCACGGCCCGGCGGTGTGCGAGCTGGAGCCGGGCTGCATCACCGGCCCGAAGACGTCGTTGAAGAACTCGGGGTAGGGCGCGACGGTCACGAGAACTCCCCCTTCTGGTAGCGCTCGGCGGCGCGGGCGACCGCGTCGCGGTCGAGCTCGACGCCGAGCCCCGGCGCGTCGAACAAGCCGAGCTTGCCCCGTCGCGGCGTGAGGTCCGGCGAGCTCACCAGGTCCTCGACGAGCAGCTGGTGCATGATCTGGTTGCCGTCCGTCAGGTTCGGCGTGCTGAGGCCGAGGTGATGCTGGGCGGCGTCGGTGATGCCGGACACGCTCTGTCCGTGCAGGCAGACCGGGACGCCGCCGGCCTCGGCGATGGCGGCGGCCTTGCGGAAGGCGAGCAGGCCGCCGGCCTCGTGCGGCGAGAGGACGATGGCGTCGGCCGCGCGCTGGCGGACGAAGTCGTACACGTCCGCCGGCGTCAGAACGGCCTGGTCGGCGGCGATGGGCACCTGGACCGCCTCGCGGACCTGGCGCATCGCCGTGACGCTGAGCAGCGTCGTCGGCTGCTCGACCCAGTCGATGCCGTACGGCTCGAGCGCGTGGATCATGCGAATGGCGTCGGGGACGCTCCAGGCGCAGTTGGGGTCCACACGCAGGCGGCGGCCGCCGATGGCTTCGCGCACGGCCGCCGTGTTCCGCAGGTCGGCCTCGTCGCCGCGGCCGACTTTGAGGTAGATGACGCCGTAGCCCGCCGCGGCGAGCTCGCCGGCGTCCTCCACCAGCTCGTCCGTGGTGTCGCCCTGGACGAAGCCGAAGTAGTCGACCTCGTCGCGGACGGCGCCGCCGAGGAGCCGGTACACCGGCTGGCCGGCGGCCTTGCCGATCGCGTCCCAGAGCGCCATCTCGACGCCGGCCAGGACGAAGTCGGCGTACCACGGCAGGTGATTGAAACTGCCGAGGTGGCGCGCCTCGTGCACCAGCCGCGCCACGTCGTGGATGGGCTGTCCGACGAAGAGCGGCTCGACGCAGCGGAGCGCCGCGACGGTCCCCTCGGCGGCGAGCGAAGAGACCGACTCGCCCACGCCGGTGATGCCGGCGTCGGTCTCGATCTCCACGAGCACCACCGGCGAACCTTGGTCCACGCGTCCGGCCCAGTGGTACGGCTCCTTGAACGTCAGGAAGAGGGGAGTCAGACGGACGCCCGTGATGAGGATGCGACCGGCGCGGGGATTCACAGCAGCGTGTCCAGCACCTGGGCCTCGAGGACCTGGTCGCGACTGAAGCTCGTCGCGTAGAGCACCGACCGCGCCAGCCGCACCAGGGCGTCCTGCGGCAGCAAGGCCGACGACCTCACTCTCACGGATCGGGACTCCGGCTGCGGTGGCCCGTTCGCCGATGGCGGCGACGACGTCCGCCATGGACGTCACGCGGTAGTCGGTGAGGTTCATCGAGACCTGCACGGTGCCGTCCTCGAGGAGCAGGCCCATGGCCTTGACGCACTTCATGCCGCCGTCGCGCTCGCGGATCGCGACGGCGATGCTCTTCGCAAGGTCGAGGTCGTCGGAGTCCAGATTCACGTTGAAGGCGATGAGCGGGAAGCGCGCGCCGATGGCGATGGCTCCCGCCGTCGGGTGGACGCGCGCCTCGCCCTCGTCCGGAGTCTTCAGAGGCTCGCTGCCGATGACCTCGCGCATCTCCTCGAAGCCCTTGCCGCGGAAGGCGGCGAGGTTCTTGTGCTCGGGGATGCGGGCCGCGTCCTCGTAGAGGAACACGGGGATCTGGAGCTCGGCGGCGACCCGCTTCGCAAGCAGCTGCGCCGTCTCGAGGCAGGCCGGCGCGTCCTCCGGGCGCAGCGGGACGAACGGCAGCACGTCGGTGGCTCCGAAGCGCGGGTGTGCGCCCTCGTGCTGGTTGAGGTCGATGAGCTCGGCTGCCTTCTTGACGGCGCGGAACGCCGCCTCGGCGATCGGTCCCTCGTGGCCGACGAAGGTAACGACGCGAGCGGTTGTGCGTCGGGTCGCTCTGCACGTCGAGCAGGCTCACGCCCTCGACGCTGCGCACGGCAGCGGCGATCTGCTCGATCACCTCGGGCCGGCGACCTTCGCTGAAGTTGGGGATGCACTCGATGAGGGTCACGCGGGGCCTCCGTCTGCTGGTGAGGTGGCGGACGCAGGGGAGGGGCGGACGAGCTGACGGTCGCGGACGACCACCTCGCCGCCGGCGATGACCCCGGTCACGAGATTGACGCCCCAGTGATAGGGCAGTTCCTGATGGGTCCCCGAGTCGAGGACGAGCAGGTCGCAGCGCTTGCCCGGCTCGAGGCTGCCGACCTCGTGCTGGAGGCCGAGCGCTGCCGCGCCGCCGATCGTGGCGGCGCGGAGGGCCTCGGCCGGCGTCAGCCGGTCCTCCTGGCAGGCGAGCGAGATGGCCATCTGCAGGTTCTCGCTGTAGCAGCTGCCCGGGTTGAAGTCGGTGGCGAGCGCGATGGTGACGCCGGCGGCGAGCAGTTCCTTCGCCGGCGCGTACGTCGTGTGCAGCGTGTAGCTCGTACCCGGCAGAAGCACGGCGACGGTGCCCGATTCCTTGAGGGCGGCGATGTCCTCGCCGGTGATGTGGATGAGATGGTCGGCGGAGACGGCGCCGAGCGAAGCGGCCAGCGCCGTCCCCCCGGTGTGCGCCAGCTCCTCGGCGTGGATCTTGAGCCGGTAGCCGAGGGCGCGGCCTGCCTCGAGCACGCGCCGCGCCTGCGCGACGGTGAAAGCGCCCTCGTCGCAGAAGACGTCGACGAACTCGGCCCCGCCGGCGAGCGCCGGCAGGATCTCGCCGATCACGAGATCGAGGTACTCGTCGTCCCGGCCGGCGTACTCCTCGGGCGTCAGGTGCGCGGCGAGCACGGTGTGAACGCGGTGCACCGGATGCGGGACCTTGGCGGCGCGCAGCTGCTTGCGCTCGTCCGCGAGCGTCAGGCCGTAGCCGGTCTTGGCCTCGAGCGTCGTGGTGCCGTGCCGCAAGAAGGAGTCGAGGCGGCGCGCTGCCAGGGCGGCGAGCTGCTGCTCCGTCGCCGCCCGCGTCGCGCGCACCGTGCTGTTGATGCCGCCGCCGGCCTCCTGGATCTCCAGGTACGTGGCGCCGCCCAGTCGGGCGCCGTACTCCGCCGCCCGTTCGCCCGCCCACGTCAGGTGCGTGTGGGCGTCGACGAAGCCGGGCACCACGGCGGCGCCCTCCACGTCGACGACGAGCGCGTCGTCCGGGACCTCCAGGGCGGCGGCGACCGCGGACTCCGGACCGGTCCAGACGACGCGGCCGTCGCGCGAGGCGACGGCGCCGCGCGGGACCACGCCGAGGTCGACGGAGGCGCCGGGGCCGGCGGGCGCGGCCTGCCCGGCGCCGGCGGCCATGGTCACGACCTCGCTCGCGCCGCGCACGAGCAGGTCGCAGCGGACGCGGGGCCGCGCTCCTCCGGTGTCCATCGTCAGGCTCCTTCGCGCACGATAGCCGCGAACCGTCCGGCGGCGACGGCCTCCGCCGCCGCCTCGAGCTCGGGCGCCAGGTACCGGTCGCGCCCGAGCGTGGGCGCGAACGCGCGGATCACGGCCCGCCCGGCGCCGGTACCGGGGCCGGGCTCCAGCGGCGCCAGCAGGTCGATCGCCTGGGCGGCGCAGACGGCCTCGATGCCCAGCACCTTCTGCGCATTGCCGAGCACGTCGAGCGCCTTGAGCGCCGCGGTCATGCCCATGCTCACGTGGTCCTCCTGGTCCCCGGAACTGGGGATCGAGTCCACGCTCGCCGGATGACACAGCACCTTGTTCTCGCTCACCAGCGCCGCCGCGGTGTACTGGGCGATCATGTAGCCGTTGTTCAGGCCGCTGTCGGTGGTGAGGAACGGCGGCAACTCGCTGAGCGAGCTGGTCAGCATGCGGAACGTGCGCCGCTCGCTGATGGAGGCGATCTCCGCCAGGCTCATCGCCGCGAGGTCCAGCGCCAGCGCGAGCGGCTCACCGTGGAAGTTGCCGGCCGAGATGATCTCGCCCGAGTCCGGGAAGATGAGCGGGTTGTCCGTGACGGAGTCGACCTCGACGCCGACGACGCGGCGCAGCCAGGCGAGCCCGTCGCGGCAGGCGCCGTGCACCTGCGGGATGCAGCGCAGCGAGTACGCGTCCTGCACCTTGTCGCAGTTGAGGTGGCTGAGCATGATCGCGCTGCCGGCGGTGGCGTGCCGCACATTGGCCGCCGTCACGAGCTGGCCGGGGATGGGCCGCAGCGCCTGGATGCGCTCCTCGAAGGGGCCGACGGAGGCGCGCAGGCCCTCGAGACTCATCGCGCCGATCAGATCGGCCGAGTCGAGGAGCGCCTCGCCGTCGGCGACGAGCATGCAGCCGATGGCGGCCATGAACTGGGTGCCGTTGAGGAGGCTGAGGCCCTCTTTGGCCTCGAGCGAGAGGGGCGCGAGCCCGGCGGCCTGCAGGGCAGGCCCGCTCGGCTCGCGCCGCCCGTCCTCCGTCAGCAGCTCACCCTCGCCCATCATGGCGAGCACGAGGTGTGCGGAAGGGGCGAGGTCGCCGGAGGCGCCCAGCGAGCCCCGCGACGGCACCCACGGCACGATGTCGGCGTTGATGCACGCGGCAAGGTGTTCGGCCACCGAGAGCCTCACGCCCGAGTGGCCGCGCGCCATCGTGTTCAGGCGGATCGTCATCGCCCCGCGCACGACCTCGCGCGAGAGCGGCGCTCCGAGCCCGACGGCGTGGCTGCGCACCAGGTTCTGCTGCAGCTCCTGCACCTTGTCTACCGGGATGTGTGTCGTCGCCAGCAGGCCGAAGCCGGTGGTCACGCCGTAAGCGACCTGCTCGCGCGCGATCACACCGGCGACCACGTCGTAGGCGGCGTTGATGCGCTCGCGCGCGGCCGCGCCGATGGACACCTCGGCCCCGCCGCGTGCGACGGCGATGACCTCATCGATGGTGAGCGGCGCGTCGCCGATGACGAGCTGCGTCATGTCGTCCTTCTCCTCTTGATCGCCTCTCCGAGCAGGCGCGCGAGCTCGGACGGGGAAGCCGCCACCGGGATGCCGGCCGCCTCGAGAGCGGCGGCCTTGGTCGCGGCCGTGCCTGACGTACCCTCCACGATGGCCCCGGCGTGGCCCATCCGGCGGCCCGGCGGCGCACTGTGGCCGGCCACGTAGGCGACGACCGGCTTGCTCATGTGGTCGCGGATGTGCAGCGCCGCCCGCTCCTCGTCGTCGCCGCCGATCTCGCCGATGAGCGCGACGCCCTCGGTCTCGCGGTCGGCCTCAAAGAGCTCCAGACACTCGATGAAGCCGATGCCGTGGACGGCGTCGCCGCCCATGCCGACGGCGGTGGACTGACCGATACCGGCCTGCGTGAGCTCGTGCACGACCTCGTAGGTCAGCGTGCCCGAGCGCGAGACCACGCCGGCGGCGCCGGGCATGAAGATCTCCGACGGCATGATGCCGGCGCTGCAGCGGGCGGGCGTGATGAGCCCGGGGCAGTTGGGACCGATGAGCCTGGCGCCGCGCCGCGGCAGGTGCGCCATGACCTCCGCCATGTCGCGCACCGGGATGCCCTCGGTGATGCAGACGATGAGCTTGATGCCCGCGTCGGCCGCCTCGAACAGCGCGTCGCGGGTGCGCGGCGCCGGCACGAAGATGACGGAGACGTCGGCGCGGATGTGAGCGACGGCCTCATGGACGCTGTCGAAGACGGGGACGCCGTCCACCGTCTCACCGCTGTGTCCCGGCGTCACGCCGGCGACGACGTTGGTCCCGGAGGCGAGCATGCGGCCCGTATGGAACGCACCCTCGCGGCCGGTGACGCCCTGTACGAGCACGCGGGTGGCGTTGTCGATGAGGATCGCCATCAGGCTTCTCCTCCCGGCGCGTCGGTCGCGGCGGCATCGGCAGCCGCGGTCTCCATGGCCGCTGCGACTTCGACCGCCGCAGCGAGGGCGACCTCAGCCGTTCCCACTCCGGTCTCGCGCTTGCGCGCGATGTCGACCACGAGCTGCACCGCCTCATCCGGGTCCAGCGCCAGCGTGACGTTGGGGAGGGCGGCGGCCTCGAGCACGGCGTGGCCCTCCTCGGCGGCGTTACCGTCGAGGCGCACCACGACGGGGGCGTCCACGCCCGCCGCCTTGATCGCCTCGACGAGTCCCTTGGCGACGTCCTCGCAGCGGGTGATGCCGCCGAAGATGTTGACGAGCACGGCGGCGACCGGCGGTCCGGCGAACACGGCCTCGAGGGCCGCCTGCGCGACCTCGGAGCGTGCGCCGCCGCCGATGTCGCAGAAGTCCGCGGCCTTGCCGCCCGCTACCGCGATCTGGTCGATCGTGCTCATCACGAGCCCGGCGCCGTTGCCGATGACGCCTATGTCGCCGTCCAGCGGGACGAACGCAAGGCCCGCGGCGCGGGCCTTGGCCTCGCGCACGTCCTCGGGCGCCGGAGCCACCATGTCGGGGTGCCGGTAGAACGCGTTCTCGTCGACCGTGACCTTGCTGTCGAGGCACACGAGCTCGCCGCCGCTGGTGAGGACGAGCGGGTTGACCTCGGCCAGCGTGGCATCACGGTCGCGATACAGCCTCCACAGCGCCCGGCAGACCGCGGCCAGCGCCTTGCCGGCCCCGGTACCGCCCGGTTCTTCGGGGCCGAACGCGGCCGCCTCGACCACATCGCGCACCTGGTACTCGAGCAGGCCGAGCAGCGGGTCGATGGGGCGGCGCACGATGGCGTCCGGCGCTCGCTTGCGAGCTCCTCGATGTCCACTCCGCCCTCGCGCGCGAAGATCAGCATGGGTCCGCGGACCTCGCGCGAGACGGTGATCGCGAGGTAGAGCTCGCGCGCGATGTCGACGGCCCGCTCGACGAGCAGCGCCTCGACGGGGTGGCCGTGGATGGACATGGCGAGGATGTCGACAGCCGCAGCCTCGACCTCGGCGGCGGAGCCGCACACGCGGATGCCGCCGGCTTTGCCGCGGCCGCCGGTCTTGGTCTGCGCCTTGACGCAGACCCGCGGCCCGAGCTGCCCGGCGGCCCGCCGCGCCTCACCGGGCGTCCTGGCGACGACCGAGGGCAGCACAGGCAGGCCGGCCTCACCGAAGAGCGTCTTTCCCTGGTGTTCGAGCAGGTCCATGTCGATGTCCAGTCTACGAGGTCCGGCTGGAGGAGGAGGTCGCCAGCATGGCGACGGCCTCCTCGCCGAGCTGCAGCCCGAGGTCATACGCCTGCTCGTTGAGGTCCCTGAAGCGCTCCGGAACGCGGCTCAGCACGGCGTCGCGGACGGCGTCGACAGGCAGCACCTCGCTGATCCGCGCCAAGGCGCCGACCGCGACGATGTTGGTGACGACCTTCTTGCCCAGATCGTCGGAGGCGACCTGTGTGAACGGCAGGCCGACACGGACGACGGACTCATCGTCGGGGTCGGGCTCGACCAGCCCGGAGTCGTAGATCAACAGCCCTCCGGGCCGCGTGTCCGCGGCGTATTTCACGTACGCGGCCTGCGAGAGCACGAGGCTCACGTCCGCAAGCCTGACCTCCGGGTAGTCGATGGGCTCGCCGGCGACGATGACCTCGGCCTTGGAGGCCCCGCCGCGGGCCTCGGGCCCGTAGCTCTGCGTCTGCACCACATGCCGGCCGAGGGCCGCGGCAGCTTCCGCGATGATCGCCGCGGCCAGCAGGATGCCCTGGCCCCCGGAGCCCGAGCAGCGGATCTCGACGCGGGGGGGCCTGGAGGCCTCAGCCATTGCCGGCCTCCTTCGCGCGCTCCTTGACCTTGCCCAGCGCGGTGACGAACTCCTCGCGCTCGGTGTGATGCAGCAGCCCGACAGGGTACTTGTCGTGGCTGCGTACATCCTCCTCGAACTTGTCGGCCTGGACGGCGTGCTCCTTCTGCGCCCTCAGGAACTCCGCCGGGTCGGACGAGAGGTTGAAGCGCCCGTAGTAGACGGGGCAGATCGACATCGCCTCGACCATGGCGAAGCCCTTGTGGGCGATGCCGCCGGCGAGGACGTTGACGAGCTGCTGGTAGCCCCAGGAGGTGCCGCGGGCGACGTAGGTAGCCCCCGCGGCATGCGCCAGCTCGCAGAGATCGAACGCTGCCTCGACGTTGCCGTAGACGCTCGTCGTCGACTTGTCGCCCATGTGCGTCGTCGGGCTCATCTGGCCGCCGGTCATGCCGTAGATCGAGTTGTTGAAGACCAGCGCGGTGAGGTCGATGTTGCGCCGCGCCGCGTGGATGAAGTGGTTGCCGCCGATGGCGGAACTGTCGCCGTCGCCCATGGCGACGATCACGTGCAGCGACGGGTCGGCAGCCTTGACGCCCGTCGCCACCGCCAGAGCACGACCGTGCGCCGTGTGCACCGTCGAGTAGTCCAGATAGGCGCTGATGCGGCCGCTGCAGCCGATGCCGGCGACGACGACGACCTTCTCGGGATCAAGTTCCAGGCCGAGCACGGCGTCGACGAGCGCCCGGGTGATCGTGCCGTTGGAGCAGCCCGGGCACCAGAGCGTCTTGGCCGTGCGCAGATGCTGCTTGATCTCCGACGTGAGGTGCGGCTTGATGCGCGGCAGCTTGTAGTCGCCGGTCGGGGCCGCCTCGAGCCGTTGCTCGTCGACCAGGGCGCTCATGCGTCCTCCCAGCGGTGGTAGTGGAACTCGGGCTTGATGAGCTCGAAGATCTCGTCGGGCGTGATGAGCTTGCCGTCCACACGCCCGTAGTCCACGACCTTGGCGCGCCCGGCGACCGCCGCCTGGACCTCCCAGCTCATCTGTCTGATGTTCATCTCGGGCACGATCACCGTGCGCA
Organism: uncultured Thermoleophilia bacterium; assembly: GCA_963834905.1. GTDB lineage: Bacteria > Actinomycetota > Thermoleophilia > UBA2241 > UBA2241 > CAIXSE01. The sequence continues at coordinate 158,921 of CAWIDR010000037.1, forward strand.
CCTGCTCGGCCATGCGCTCCACCGCCTGGGTCGGGAACGGCCAGAGGGTGATGGGCCGGATCATGCCGACGCGCACGCCCATGGCGCGAGCCTTGCGCACCACGGCCAGCGCCGAGCGGGCGACGGAGCCGTAGGCGAAGATCGCGACCTCGGCGCCGTCCATCTCGATCTCCTCCACGCGGACGATCGCGTCGCGATGGTGATAGATCTTCTCGCGCAGGTAGCGGCCGAGGTCGGCGGCGGCGGCAGGGTCGGCGGTGTCGGGCATGCCGCTGCGGCGGTTGTACACGAGCCCCGTCACGTGCACTTTGAAGGGCGAGCCGAGCGAAGGGCGCGGCAGGATGTTGTCCAGGGTGCTCGAGATCGTGTCGTACTCGTCCGGCTCGCAGTCGGGAGTGCCGCGCTCGGCGATGCGCATCGCGCCGGGCTCGGGCAGGACGACGGCCTCGCGCATGTGTCCGATCAGCGCGTCGGAGAGGACGATCACCGGCGTGCGGTACTGCTCGGAGAGGTTGAACGCCTCCACGGTGAGCGTGTAGCACTCCTCGACGCTGCTCGGCACGAGCGCGATCACCGAGTGCTCGCCGTGCGTGCCCCAGCGAGCCTGCATGACGTCGCCCTGGGCGGGCTCTGTCGGCAGGCCCGTGCTCGGCCCGCCGCGCATGACGTCGACCACCACGCACGGGATCTGCGCCATGGTGGCGAAGCCGATCATCTCCTGCATGAGGCTGAACCCCGGGCCGGAGGTGGCGGTGAGCGCCTTGGTCCCCGCCAGGGAAGCGCCGCAGACGGCGGCGATGCTGGCGATCTCGTCCTCCATCTGGATGAACGTGCCGCCGACCTCGGGAAGCCGGCGGCTCAGCACCTCGGCGATCTCGGTCGACGGGGTGATCGGGTAGCCGGCAAAGAAGCGGGCTCCGGCGGCGATGGCGCCTTCGGCGACCGCCTCGTTGCCCTGCAGCAGCACGGCGCGCGGCTGGGCGGCAGTGGTGGCCATCTCAGCCCTCCTCATCGTGGTGGTCGCAGGCATCCCCGGGCGCGCCGCTCGTCGCGGCGATGAGGTCGTCCTGCGTGAGCGCCGGCGCTTGTCCGGCCGGCGCGCTTCCGGCGGCCGGCTTGCCTGTGGCCTTCCGCTCCCGCCGCCGGACCTCGATGGCGAAGTCCGGGCAGTGCAGCTCACACAGCAGGCACTGGCTGCAGTCCTCTGGTCGCGCCAGGACGGGGTTGCCGAGCTTGTCGCGGTCGAAGACCTTGTCAGGGCAGAGCTCGATGCAGATCCCGCAGGCCTTGCAGAGGTCGAGGTCCAGCCGGACTGGTAGCGCATCCATCAGTCGGTCCCCACCATCGGCAGGTCGATGCCGGCTTCTTTTGCCTTCTCGATCGCCTCCGGGTAGCCGGCGTCGGCGTGGCGCATGACGCCGGTGCCCGGGTCGGTGGTGAGGACGCGGCGCAGGCGCTCGCCCATCATGTCGGTGCCGTCGGCGACGACGACCATGCCGGCGTGCAGGCTCTTGCCGATGCCCACGCCGCCGCCGTGGTGGAAGCTCACCCAGCTGGCGCCGGCGGCCGTGTTGAGCAAAGCGTTGAGGATCGGCCAGTCGGCGATCGCGTCGCTGCCGTCCATCATGCTCTCGGTCTCGCGGTACGGGCTCGCGACCGAACCCGAGTCGAGGTGGTCGCGGCCGATGACGAGCGGCGCTTTGACCTTGCCGCTGCGCACCAGATCGTTGAAGATCTCGCCGGCCTTGGCGCGCTCGCCGTACTCCAGCCAGCAGATGCGGCAGGGCAGGCCCTGGAACTGCACCTTCTCGCCGGCCATCTTGATCCAGCGGGTGACCATCTCGTTGTCCGGGAAGGCCTCGAGGAGGGCGGCGTCGGTGACGGCGATGTCCTGCGGGTCGCCGCTGAGCGCCGCCCAGCGGAACGGGCCGTTGCCGCGGCAGAAGAGCGGCCGGATGTAGGCGGGGACGAAGCCGGGGAAGGCGAAGGCGTCGGCGTAGCCGGCCTCCTTCGCCACGCCGCGGATGTTGTTGCCGTAGTCGAAGGTGTGGGCGCCCGCGTTCTGCAGCGCGACCATCGCCTCGACGTGGACGACGATGCTGGCGATGGCTCGGCGCACGTAGTCGTCCGGGTCCTCGCGCCGCAGCACGAGCGCCTCGTCGAGCGTCATGCCGTTGGGCACGTAGCCGTTGAGCACGTCGTGCGCCGACGTCTGGTCGGTGACGAGGTCGGGCGTGACGCCGCGGCGGACGAGCTCCGGGTAGACGTCGGCGGCGTTGCCGAGGAGGGCGATGGAGAGCGGCTTGCGCGCCGCCATCGCCTCGTCCGCGAGCTTGAGCGCCTCGTCGAGAGTCTCAGCGGCGACATCGACATAGGCGGTCTCGAGGCGGCGCTGGATGCGGTTCGGGTCGACCTCGACGCAGAGCGCGACGCCGCCGGCCATGGTGACGGCGAGCGGCTGTGCGCCACCCATGCCGCCGAGGCCGGCCGTCAGGACCAGCCTGCCGGCCAGGTCGGCGCCGTAGTGCTTCTGCCCCGCGGCGGCGAACGTCTGGTAGGTGCCCTGCAGGATGCCCTGGGTGCCGATGTAGATCCATGAGCCGGCGGTCATCTGGCCGTACATGGTGAGCCCCAGCGCATCCAGCCGGCGGAACTCGTCCCAGTTGGCCCAGTCGCCGACCAGGTTGGCGTTGGCGATGAGCACGCGCGGCGCCATCTCGTGGGTCTCGAACACGCCGACGGGTTTGCCGCTCTGGACCAGCAGCGTCTCGTCGTCCTTGAGGCGGCGCAACGTGCGGACGATGGCGTCGAAGCTGTTCCAGTCGCGGGCGGCCTTGCCGGCGCCGCCGTAGACGATGAGCTTGTCCGGATCCTCGGCGACCTCCGGATCGAGGTTGTTCATCAGCATGCGCATCGCGGCTTCCTGCTGCCAGCCCTTGCAGCTGATCTCGGTGCCGCGGGGCGCGCGCACCAGTCGCGGTCCCGCCGTGGTCTGTGTGTTCACGATGCCGCCTCGCTTCGCGATGGGTTGTCAGGGCGCGCGGTCGCCCGCGCTTTCTGACTTCACACTGCGCTCGTGCGGGAATCGCTTCAAGACGGGGCTGCCGTCTGTCCAGACGACTGGACGCGATTTCATTCCCGAATACGGGAAAGGGCCGCGATGCTGGAATCGCGGCGGCGGCGGGGCTGGGCCTGGCGCGCCCCGGCCACCCTGCGGCTCAGTCTCGCAGCAGCCGCCGGCCGAACGGGCAGACGGCGACACATACGCCGCACAGCCCTCCGGCCTCGCCGTCGTGCGCCTCGTTCTCGTGCATGCACGCGACGACGTCGAGAAGCTCGTCGCGGGGCATGCCCGCCTGCCAGCGCACGTCGCGGCCCGCGCCGGCCGGACAGGCGTCGACGCAGCGCCGGCAGCCGCCGCATCCGCCCTCCGTGATCGGCTCACCGACCGGCAGATCGGCGTCGGTGAACACGGTCGTCAGGCGGACCCACGGCCCCAGTCGAGGCGATACGAAGATCGCCGTCTTGCCGATCCAGCCGAGCCCGGCCTGCGTCGCCGCCGTCTTGTGGGCGAAAAGACCCGCCGCGGTCATGTCCCTGTCAGACTTGGAGCCGACAGTCGGCTGGAGCGGCTCGGCCGTCGCGCCGTGATCCCGCAGCAGCGCCGCCAGGCCCTGCGCGGCAGCTGCAAGCGCGGCGTTCACGCGCTTGTACTCGGCGAAGTACGCCGCCGTCGGACCGTGCTCCACCGCGCCGATGATCGCCGGCGTCAGCGCGATGCCGATGGACACCGCGCGGGGCAGAGGCGGCGCGTACGGCCAAGGTTCGTCCGGGCACGCCGCCACGCCCCACTGGGCGACGCCGGCGTCCTCGAGGAAGCCGACAAGCGATGTGGGCGAGGGCGTCGTCAGCAGACCCTCCGGTCGTCCACGCGGTGACAGGCCGTCTTGCCCTGGCCGGCGGTGTCGCGCGGCAGCGCGTAGGGCGCGTGCAGCTCGATCTTGGGCGACACGCCGACGGTCGTCTTGACCCCGGTCGCGATCGCCTTGGACAGCCGCGCCTGCGCCTCAGCGCTCATCTCGTCGAGCCCGCAGACCTCGACCTGCAGCGTCAGACGGTCGAGGTTGCTGACGTTCTCGATGACCATGCAGAAGTTGCTGCCGAACTCGTCAGACTTCAGCAGCACCTCCTCGATCTGGCTGGGGAAGACGACGAGGCCGCCGACGGACACCGCGTCGTCGCTGCGCCCGGTGATGCGGCCGATGCGCGGGTGGCTGCGGCCGCAGGCGCACGGCTCGTACGTGAGCGAGCTGATGTCGTGACTGCGATAGCGGATCATCGCCGTGGAGTCGCTGGTGAGCGAGGTCCAGACGAGCTCGCCGGGGGCGCCGTCGGCCGACCGGCTCGAGCGTCAGCGGGTCGATGCACTCCACGTAGATGTGGTCCGACCACACGTGCATGCCCTGCTTGACGGGGCACTCGGCGGCCATGCCGGGCCCGAGGAACTCGCCCATCCCGTACTCGTTGAAGACGTCGACGCCCATGGCCGCGGCGAGCCGTTCGCGGCCGGTCTCCGGCCACGGCTCCGCGCCGAACAGGCCGATGCGAAGCTTGGTGTCCTTGCTGAGGTCGATGCCGCGCTCGAGCGCCTTCTCCGCAAGGTACAGGCCGTAGGACGGCGTCGTGCAGATGGCGGTCACTCCGAGGTCGACTATCAGGTCGATGAGCAACTCCTGGCGGCCGATGCCGGCGGGCACGACGCCGATGCCGGCGTGCTGCGCCCCGTACTGCAGGCCGATACTCGTCGGCAGGCCGTAGCCGAACATGTTCTGCAGCAGGTCGCCGGGGCGCAGGCCGATCATCCACATGGTGCGCGCGTTGCGCTCGAACCAGAGATCCATATCGTGGCGCGACGCCCAGATCGGCGTGGGCTTGCCTGTGGTGCCGGAGGTGCTGTGGACCTCGATGATGTTGTCCAGACCGCAGGTGCGCAGCTGGTCCGGGTAGTGATCGCGAAGCGTGGTCTTGTCGATGAGCGGGAGCCGGCGGATGTCGTCCAGGGACCGGACGTCCGCGGGCTCCACGCCGGCGGCCGCACAGAGGTCGCGGTAGGCGGCGCTGTTCTCGTAAGAGTGGGCGAGGACCACCTTGAGGCGCTCGAGCTGGAGGTCTTGCAGGTCCTCGGGCTCCAGCGTCTCGTTGATGGGATCGAAGTACTCGCGCTCTTCATCGGCGACGGCGTGCGAGCCGGCGGCCGCGCCGCCCGGGCAGGTCGTGCTCACTCCTCCCACCTCACGTCCGGCCGCGAAGGCGGCGAAGTTGAGGTCCTTCCACTTGGGCGGCACGTTGCGCACGATCGCCGCCTGCCAGGTCTCCACGTCGAACGGCAGGTGCGTGGAGAGCGCGCCGACCAGCACGATGCCGGCCACCTTGAGGTCGCCGACCTGAAGGGCGATGCCGTTGCCGTCGACGACGATCACGCGCCGGTCGCCGTGGGCCATGCGCTCGGCCGCGTCGAACGGGTAGCTCATGTCCCCCTGCGAGGCGAGCGGCGGCACGATCTGCTGCGTGTTGACGATGGCGACGCCGCCCGGGACGACGGACGGGGCGGCGCGCAGCCCTTCGGCCGACTCGAACGCCAGCAGGTAGTCCACCTCGCCGGGGCTGATGCTCGGCGCGGTGACGGTCTCGCCGATGCGGATGTGCGAGCTCACGCTGCCGCCGCGCTGGCTCATGCCGCGCGTCTCCGAGAGCTTCACGTCGAGGCCGCCGTGCAGCATCGCCGTGTCGGCGATGACCGCGGCGGCCACGATCACGCCCTGGCCGCCGACGCCGACGACCATGATGTCGTCGACGACGCCGCCGTGGTAGTGCCGGGCGGCGGCGTCCTCAGCGCCCGCCTTGGTCTGCGCGCTCATGCCACACCTGCCTTCGCCTTCGAGATGGCCCCCGGCTTGCAGAGCTGCTCGCACAGCGAGCAGCCGGTGCAGGTCTCCTCGTCGATCGTCACCTTGTGGCGGCCCTTGTGCTCGGCCTCCGTATGCGAGAGCGACGGGCAGCCGAGCTTCATGCACTGCTGGCAGGCGTTGCACACGTCCTCGTCCACCGTGAACGCCTCGCCGCCGACCTTGCGCGGGAAGAGCATGCACGGGCGGTTGGTGATGATGACGGCCGGGCCGTCGTAGGCCAGCCCGGCCTTGAGCGCCGTGAGACACGCCTCGTAGTCGTACGGGTCGACCACCTCGATCTGCTCCACACCGAGCGCCCTGCAGATGCCGGCGATGTCGACCGGCTTGGTCTCGGCGCCGGCCAGCGTGCGCTCGTTGCCGGGGTTGGTCTGGCCGCCGGTCATCGCCGTGATGCTGTTGTCCTGGATGAGCAGCGTCATGTTGGTGCGCTGGTGGACGGCGTTGAGCAGGCCGGTGAGGCCGGAGTGCAGGAAGGTGGAGTCACCGATGACGGCGAGCGAGCCGGTGTCGCTGCCGCCGGCGCGCATGAACCCCTGCTCCATCGGGATGCTGGCGCCCATCTCGACGGCGGAGTGCATGTGGCTGACGGGCGGCAGGGTCGTGAGGTCGTAGCAGCCGATGTCGCCGTGCACGTCCAGATTGAGCTTCTTCATCGCCGTGGCCATGCCGCGATGCGGGCAGCCGGTGCAGAGCACGGGGGGCCGCGGAATGACGGTGCCGTCTTCCGCGGCCTTCTCCTCCGCCCAGCGCGGCAGGTCGAGGCCGGCGGCGTAGAAGCCCCGGCCGACGCGCACCGCGGTCAGCTCGCCCCACTGCGGGAACCACTGCTTGCCCTCGCAGGCGATGCCGGCGGCGAGGATCTGCTCCTCCAGATACGGCTCGAGCTCCTCGACGACGAACAACCGGTCGACGGTCTGCGCGAACGCGCGGATGGCGTCGACGGGCAGCGGGTGGATCATGCCGAGCTTGAGGAAGGCGGCGCCGGGCAGCGCCTCCCGGGCGCTGAGGTACGCCGCCCCCGCGGAGACGACGCCGATCCTGGCGGAGCCGCCGCCCCGCAGCGGCACCGGGCCGCCCGCGGGCACGACCTGCGCCAGGTCGCCCGATGCCGCGCTGGCCTCGGCGAACACCCGCAGCCGCTCCACGCGCTCGAGGAGGCTACGGTGCAGCGGCCGCGAGAACTTGGGCAGCAGGCAGTACTTCTCGGTCTTGCGGTCCGGGGGCCGGCGCTCGGGCGCCGGCCGCGTCAGGCCGGCCGGGCCGTCGCCATCGCCGGCCGCGACCTCGCCGTCGAAGCGGACGATGCTCTTCTGGTGCGCCGTCTGGATGCTCAGGCGCACCATCACCGGCACGTCGAACTCCTCGCTCATCGCGAACGCGCGCTTGGCGTACTCGTAGCACTCCTGGCTGTCCGCCGGCTCGAGCATCGGCATGCTGCTGATGCGGCCGAAGTAGCGGTCGTCCTGCTCGGTCATGCCGCTGGCCATGCCGGGGTCGCCGGCGAGGCACACGACGAGCCCGCCGTTGACGCCGGTGTAGACCGAGCTGATCAGCGGGTCGGCCGCGACGCTGCCGCCCGCGCTCTTCATCGCCGTCAGGGCGCGGACGCCGCCCATCGCGGCCCCGAACGCCACCTCGTAGGCGACCTTCTCGTTGGTGGACCACTCGGCGTACACGCCGTCGTAGCGGGCCAGATTGGTGACGATCTCCGTGCTGGGCGTTCCGGGATATGCCGCGGCGACCTGCACGCCGGCCTCCCATGCGCCCCGGGCGACCGCTTCGTTGCCGAGCATCAAGTGGGTGTCCATCAGGGTCCTCCGCCAGTGTGGAGTAGCCGGCCCACGATACGCAGGGCGCGCACCAGGGTGCAAGCCGCTGCGACGCAAGTCTCGGGACATGGATAGGAAGACAGCATCGCGAGCCTGAGCTCTGCATCGAGTAGACTGTGCCGGTCTCGATCGAACCTCGGGAGGACCCACATGACCGACTACCCGCTGCGCGCCGCCGCACTGGACGAAGAAGGCTGCGCCGCGGTGCACGCCGCGACCATCGACCTCCTCGAGCACACCGGCGTCGAGGTCCAGCACGACGAGGCGCTGGCGCTGCTCAAGAAGGCCGGCGCCCGCGTCGACGGCACGCGCGTCAGGATGCCGGCGGCGCTCGTCGACGACGCGCTCTTCAGCGCGCCGCACAGTATCCCGCTCGCGTCGCGCTCGGACGCGCCCGGCATCACGCTCGAGAGCGGGCCTGTCTACTACGGCACCGGCTCGGACTGCCTGTACATCCACGGGCCGGGCGCCCGTGAGCGCCGCCCGGTCAGCCTCGCCGACGTCGAGGACATGGCGGCGCTCCAGGAGAAGCTGCCGGCCATCGACTTCGTCATGTCGATGGCGCATCCGCATGAGCTCGACGCCGCGTTCGCCCCCGTCGCCCAGTTCGCCGCCATGCTGCGCGGCACGTCCAAGCCGCTGATCATGGTCCCGGAGGCCGGCACCGACGTCGCGCTGTTCAAGGAGATGGCCACCGTCTGCGGCGGCGCCGAGAGCTGGGCCGTGTACGCGATGCCCACGCCGCCGCTGGTGCACGGCCATCACTCGGGCGAGCGGCTGGTCCGCTGCGCCGAGCTCGACGTGCCGATGGTCTACGCCGGCGCGTACCTGCAGGGCGCCACGGCGCCCTCGTCGCGCGCCGGCTGCCTGCTGCTCACCAACGCCGAGATGCTGAGCGGGCTCGTCATCGCCCAGCTCGCCAGGTCCGGCGCGCCCTACGTGTACGGCGTGACGCAGGGCGCGATGAACGCGCGCACCGCCCACGTGCTCTACTGCGCGCCCGAGGCGATGGCCAACCAGCAGGCCTCCGCCGACCTCGCGCGGTACTACGACCTGCCGACGTTCGGCTACGGCGGCTGCTCGGATTCCCTCATGCTCGACGACCAGTGGGCGTTCGAAGCCGGCATGACCCTGCTCACGGCGGCCGTCTCCGGAGTCACTCTGCTGCACGACCTCGGCTACGTCGCCTCCGGCACCGGCTCGAGCTACGAGTCCGTCGTGATCATGGACGAGCTCGTGCGCTGGGTGAAGGCGTACCTCGAGGGCGTGACCGTCGACGAGGTGACCCTGGCCGCGGCGGAACTCGCCGAGGTCGGCCCGGGCGGCACGCACCTGGGGCGCAAGTACACGCGCCGGCACGTGCGCGACTACCTGCAGGCGGACCTGATCTCCCAGGACCAGTACGACGGCTGGGCGGCCGCCGGCAGCAGCTCGCTGCTCGACCGCGCCGCCGAGCGCACGCGCGAGCTGCGCGAGAGCGAGCGGGCCTACGCGCCGGCGCCGGACGCGCTGCGCGAGCTCGACGCGCTCGTCGAGCGCGCCCGCACGGCCGGGGCCTGAGCATTCGCGGCGCTCACGCGAGCGCCGCGAGCACCTTGTCCGGCGTGAGCGGAAGGTCGGTGAGCGCCGTGCCCAGGGCGCGGTTCACGGCGTTGACGACGGCCGGAGCCGCCGGCACGGTGGCGATCTCGCCGACGCTCTTGGCGCCGTAGGGCCCGTCGTCACCCGGGTGCTCCACCAGGAGCACCTTCACGTCGGGCATGTCCGGCGCGTTCACCAGGTGGTAGTTCTTGAAGCCCGCCGGCGCCGGCAGGCCGGCTCCGTCGATCCCGACCTCTTCGTACAGGGCGAACCCGATGCCCATCTGCACCGCGCCCTGGAACTGCCCCTCGACCATCTTGCGGTTGATCGCCCTGCCCACGTCGCCCACGGCAAGGAAGTCCGTGACCGCCGTCAGCCCCGTCCAGCGGTCGACGCGGACCTCGGCGAACTGCACCGAGTAGGCTCCGGGGTTGGTCGTGGCGCGATGGGTGTACTGGACCATGACGTCTTCGCCGAGCCGCGTCTTCGCGGCCCTGACGACGGCGCCGTAGGAGAGCCGCGCGCGGCAGGCGGGCTGGCCCGCCGACGTCCCGACTCCGCCGAGCCCGGAGCGCGCCTCGACGATGCCGTCGCCGGCGCGGAGGTCCTCGGGCCGCCGCTCCAGCACCTCGGCGGCGGCCTCCACCAGCCGCTGCTTCAGCGCGATCGCCGCGTGCCGCGCGGCCGCGCCGCAGACGTAGGTGACGCGGCTCCCCAGGCAGCCGAAGTCGTACGGCGTCAGCTCGCTGTCGGCCTCCGTGACCGAGACCTCCTCGGGGTCGATGCCGAGCTCCTCCGCCACGATCAGTCGCATCACCGTGAGCGAGCCGCAGCCCACCTCGTGCAGACTGGCGCCGAGCACGACGGTCCCGTCCTCGTTCATCTTCAGCGTCATCGTGCTGAAGTCGGGGAAGCCCTCCGAGAGGATGCCGTTCTTGTGGGCGCCGCAGGCGACGCCCACGGCGGTGCGATAGCGACCGCGCCCCGGCGGCACGGTCACGCGCTCGCGCCAGCCGAACGCCTCGGCGCCGCGCGTGAGGCACTCGCGCACCCGCGCGTCGCCGAGCGACAGTCCGGAGAGCGGGTCCACGTCGTGCGGCTGGACCAGATTGCGCAGCCGCAGGTCGACGGGGTCCGCTCCCAGCTCGCGCGCCAGGAGGTCGAGCGCGATCTCCATGGCCGCGCAGATCTCGGGGGCGCCGTAAGCCCTGGCGCCGCCGGCGACCGGCGTGGTCGTGTAGGCGACGCGGCCGCGGTGGCGGTATCGCGGCACGCGGTAGAGCCGCAGCAGCTTGTGCGCCATCATCTCGGCGTAGTCCGGCGAACTGCTCGCGTACCCGCCGGCGTCGAACAGCGTGTCCGCGTCGACGCCGCCGCAGCGTCCCGTCGGCTCCTGCGGTCAGCGTCAGGCGAGTGGACGGTGGCGCCCGCGGATCATGGTGGCGTAGATGCTCTCCTGCCGGTCGAACGCCAGGCGGACCGGGCGCCCCAGCCGCAGGGCGAGAAACGCAGCGACCGGCTCGAGGATGAACTCCTGCTTGCCGCCGAAGGAGCCGCCCATCGGCACCTTGACGACGCGCACGCGGTTGTACGGCGAGCCCGAGCAGGTCGGCGACGACCATCCGCGCGCCGAACACGCTCTGCGTCGCGCTCCAGATGGTCAGCTTGCCGGTCGCGTCGTAGTCGGCGATGCAGGCGTGAGGCTCGAGGGCGGCGTGGTGGATGCGCGGCGTCGAGACGGTGGCCGTGAGGACGAGGTCCGTCCTGCTGCGCCGGGACCTCGTCCCCGGCGACCACGTCGAACTCGTGCACCAGGTTGCCGCCCGGGTGGACCGGCGGCGCGCCGTCGCGCAGCGCCGCCTCCGCCGTCAGCAGCGCGGGCAGTTCCTCGTACTCGACGCGGACGAGCCGCGCAGCCGCCTCGGCCGTGCGCGCGTCCTCGGCGACGACGGCCGCCACCCGGTCGCCGGCGAAGCGGGCGGTGGCGGCGAAGAGGGTCTCATCGTCGGCGGTCTCCTGGCCCGGCATGATGCGGTAGCGACTGTACCGCGTGGCCGGAGCGTCCTCGTGCGAGAAGACCGCGACCACGCCCGGCAGGGCCAGCGCCTCGGTGGCGTCGATGCCGGCGACCCGGGCATGCGCGACCGGGCTCAGGACGAGCTTGGCGTGGAGCATCCCCGGGAGCTCCAGGTCGGTGGCGTAGACCAGCCCTCCCGTGACCTTGAGCGCGGCGTCGGCGATGGGGTGGTCTCCGCCGACGACTCTCATCAGGTGATGACTCCTGCCCGGATCAGGTCCCGGATCGGCCCGACGTCCACCGGCGGCGCCTCGCCGGCCGCCATGGTCGGGATGAGACTGCGGATGCGGTCGTGCGCCGCCCCGGTGCCCTCGCCCAGCGGCGCCGACCCGCGCACGTCGACGGCCTGCGCCGCGACCAGAAGCTCGATCGCCATGATGCCCTCGCCCAGGCCGACCATCTCGGCCAGCCGGCGCGCGGAGAGCGGCAGCAGCGTCGCGCGGTCCTCGATGCCCTCGGCGCCGGCCGAGCTCACGACGGTGAACGAGACCGGCTGGGCCAGCAGGCTGGCCTCCGCCGCCAGCGACTGTGCGGCGATGGCGTGGATGCTGAGCCCCAGGTCGGGACCGCCGAGCGGCAGCAGGCCGGTGGGCAGCCCGGACCAGGGCGTGTCCAGGAGCTTCACCGTGCGCTCGCAGGCGGAACTGAAGACCGACGCGAGGACGACGCGGACGTAGTCCAGCACCGCCGCAAGACCCAGGACCTCGTAGGCGGCCGCGGACAGGATGCGGCCGTCCGCGGACAGCACGACCGGATTGCCCTGGGCGGCGTTGAGCTCCAGGTCGAGGCGCTCCAGGGCGTGCTGCACCGCCGCGCGAGCGACGGCCTGGATGGCGGCCGTGCTGCGGAACGTCAGCGGGTCCTGCAGGTTGCGCGCTGCGCCCTCCTGCCACAGGAAGCTGCCGGCGAGGAGGTCGTGGAACCGGGCGAGCGTGCGGACGAGGGCCGGGTCGGGGCGCACGCGCGGCGATCGCCGCGTCGAGCACGGCCACGTTGGCGGCGAACCCCTCCAGCGCCAGGGCGCCGGCGACGTCCGCGGCATCGAGCAGCCGCACGGTGTCGGCCAGCGCCAGCGCCGCGAGACCCGTGCCGTAGGCGCTCGAGTTGATGAGGGCGAGCCCTTCGCCGGGGGCGAGGCTCATGCCGGCGAGCACGCCGCGCGCGATGTCCGCCATCGGGGCCAGGTCGGAGGCGCCCAGTGAGCCGAGCGACTTGACGGGTGGGGTCTCGCCTCCGTTCAGCGCCTCCGCGAACCGCTCGGCGATGACGGGCCGCATGCAGGTCGACCCGCCGCAGAACTGGTTGAGCAGCACCAGCATGGCGGCGCGGACCACCTCGCGCGGCGCGTCCGGCCCTTGGCCGACGTGGCTCTCGGCGATCTGCCGCCAGCTGAACGAGTCGTCGTCGCGGCGCAGCGACGTGCGCTTCTGCGCGCCGAGGCCGGTGGTGAGCCCGTACGTCGGCAGGCCGCGCTCGAAGATGTGCTCGGCGAGCGAGCTCGCCTCGGTCATCGCCTCGAACGCGGGCTCGCCGATCTGGACGGGCTCGTCGTGACGAGCGACGGCCACGAGCCCGTCCAGCGTCAGGTCCTTGCCGGTCAGCGTCACCATGATGGGACTCTACCCTCAGCGCTCCCCGGACATGACGAAGCGCCGCACCCCGTCGAGGTCCAGACCGTCCAGCCCGATGTCCTCGAGCCGCAGCCCCTCGGCCCAGTAGTCGCGCTGCAGCATCACGCCCATGATCTCGACCATGGCCCGGGTGACCGGGAGCTCGACGCCCAGCGCCTCGCCCAGGCGGACCATGGGCACGAACGAGTAGATGATGTCCTCGCTGCAGACCTGCTCCAGGTACGCCGCGGTGGCGAACCAGTCGGCGTGCGGCGACGAGCGCAGCGCCTCGCCGATGTCGCGGCCGTCGTACAGATACGAGCGCTTGTCGAAGTCGAACTCCGTCTCGAAGTTCTCCGACCCGAAGTGCGTCGAGAGTCGCTCGCGCTCGGCGTCGAACGCGTCCACGAGCTTCGCGCCGGGGATGGTCGCGTCCTGGTAGAACTTGCCGCCCATGTAGCGGTCGAAGTAGAAGCCGGCGATGGGGATGGTGAGCGTCACGTGGATCGGCGGGATTGCCCGCGGCGGCGATGTTGGTGTCGAGGACGGTCGCCGCCGGGTCGTACTGGGTGTAGATGCGCTGCATGACGTCGTAGACGTCCGGGCTGCGCTCGCCGGGGAACGCGGCGACGCAGAAGTGCCGCTTGAAGCGGCCGATGTTGATGGCGTCGCCGCGCGGCTGGCAGATGTACGGCATGATGTTGGACTCTGCCAGCGTGACGTCGGGGAGGACGCCGGCGAGCCGCCGCGCCTGTCGCAGCGACCCCCAGTACCCGGTGTTGAAGAGGACGATCTGGCCGGCGCTGAGGTGCGGCGCGAGAGCGTCCATGAACGCGTCGTGGTACATCGCCGGCACCGTGACCATGACGACGTCGGCGCCGGCCACCGCCTCCGCCGGGTCGTCGGTGACGCCGGCGAGCCCGGCGAAGCCGGTCCTGCCGGCCGTCGTCTCCGAGTCTGCGGTGACCTCGATGCCGCCGGCCGCACGCGCCGCGGCGAGCTTGCCGGCGAGCGCCGGCAGCTCGAAGAGCGTCACCTCGAGTCCCTTGAGCGCGTTGTCGGCGGCGATCGCCAGCCCGGCGGCGCCGGCGCCGCACACCGTCAGGCGGGGCCTGTCGTTCATGCGTCCTCCTCGCTGCCGACGCCGAGCACGTCGCGGCAGTAGCGGATGCTGCGTACCAGGGCGTCCTCCTCGATGCGCATCGCCTCGCCGGCGTCGTCCATGGGGATGTCGAGGTCGGTCTCGATGTTGATCCGCTTGCACTGGGACGTGTCGCGGATCAGCTCGTAGGCCCGTTTGACGTCGATGTCCCCCTCGCCGACGGCGCAGCCGGTCAGGCGGAAGCCCCAGATCTCGAACTCGATGCGGTCGTCGCGGAAGTGGTTGGTGAAGGCGCGCGGGGCCAGCTTCTCGATGGCCTCCATCGGGTTCTCCATGACGTGGAAGGCGTTGACGGTGTCGATGCAGGCGCCGACGTTGGGTTCGTCCACCTGGTCGAGCAGCCAGAGGAGCTCGTCGGAGACGAGGTCGGTGTGGTTCTCCACCGCGATGCGCACGCCGTAGTCGGCCGCACGGGAGCGTGCCGCTTGAGCAGTCCGGTCATCTCCTCGAGCCGCGCCGACGATCTGCGGGTGGAAGCGGCTGCCGGAGATGGGCCGCGGCCGGACCATGTCCATGCCCACCTTGACCACGTCGGCGCCGAGATGGTGCGCGATCTCGACACCGTCGCCGATGTCGTGCTGTATGCCGATCTCGCGGTGGTCCCAGTCCATCGAGAGGTTGTACTCGATGTAGAGACCGCGCTCGTCCGCGGCGGCCTTCACCTCGCGCAGATAGGCCGGGTCGAGCGACTCGAGGACGGCGTCGTCGAGGTGCACGCCGTCGAGGCCCAGCTCGCACGAGCTTGTCGAAGAGCTCGAAGGTGCTGAGCTGGCGGCCCCAGGGCAGCGAGAAGCCTGCCCAGCCCTGGCCGATGCCGTGCATGTTGAAGCAGAACGTGTGCACGCCAAGCTGCATGCGATCTCCTTGGTCGGGGAGCAGAGCGACCGTCCGCGACGGCGGATGCCGGACGGACGGCGTCCCGTCCGCCGCCGGCTCGTCGCGGCGGACGGGACGCGCGCCCTCACTCGCTCTCCGTCGGCCGGGCCGGTGACCGGCCGGGCGCTTCAGACTAGGACAGGGACGCGTGCGTCAGGTCGAGGAACTCGGCGCCGTTCGCCTCGACCCCGCTGACCTTGCTCGTCGTGGCGCGGAGCACCTCGATCCAGTACGCGATGATGATCGGCGTCTCGTCGGTCTGGATGGTCGCCATCTGCACGCCGATATCCCTGCGCGACGCCTCGTCGAGCGTCGCATCGTACTTCGTGGCGAGGCTGTCGAACTGCGAGTTCTTCCAGTGCGCGCTGTTCCAGACGCCCTTGGACGTGAGCATCGGGAGGAAGAACTGCGACGGGATCGCGCGCGCCGCCCAGTCGGTGATGCCGAACGGCACCGTGAGCCACGGCGCGCTCGCGTCCTTGCCGTAGTACTGCGCCTGGCTCTGGAGCTGGATCTTGACGTTGATCCCGGCCGGCTTGCACTGCTGCTGGATGATCTGCGCGTACTGCGGGACCTCGAGGTACTCCTCGGCGACCAGCTGCACGTCGAGGCTGGTCATGCCCGCGTCGGAGAGCAGCTGCTTGGCCTTGGCGTAGTCCTGGGCGCGCTGCTCGATGGAGACGCCGATGGGATACAGCGAACTGAACACGTTGTCGTTGCCGAGCAGGCCCTTGCCGTTGAAGAGGGCCTGCAGGATCCCGGGCCGATCGAGGCAGTAGGCGATCGCCTGGCGCACGCTCTTGTTGTCGAACGGCGCCTTGTCCACGCGCATCTGGACCTCGCGCATCTGCGTGGACGGCGTCGAGACCACCTTGATGTTCGGGTCGGCGATCAGCGCCTGCGAGCCCTGGAACGGCGTCGAAAGCTGCATGTCCTGGCTGCCCGCCTGCAGCTGCAGGGTCTGGGCCTGCTCGTCGGCATAGGTGAAGACCGCCCCATCGAGGTACGGCAGGCCCTGCTGCCAGTAGCTGGGGTTCTTCTTGAACGTCGCCGACTGCTTGGCGGTGTAGGCGGTCATGGTGAACGGCCCGGTGCCCACGGGGTTCTTCTCGAAGTTCCCGTCGTAGTTCTGGGGCAGGATCACGCAGTTGTAGTTCGTCGACGAGACGAGGTAGGGGAAGTCGACGAAGGCCCGATCGAGCGCGAACTGGACCGTGTTCGCGTCGACCGCGCTGATCCCGCCGGACGACAGGATGCCCTGGAAGCTGGACAGCGCCGAAGAGCCGCTCTTGGGATCGGCCAGGCGCTTGAAGGTGGCGACGACGTCGTCGGCGGTCATGGGCTGGCCGTTGTTGAACATGACGTTCTGCCGCAGCTTGAACGTCCACGTCTTCGCCGTGGCGTCCGGCGTCCAGCTCTCGGCGAGGACCGGACGGAGCGAGAGGTCGTTCTCGACCCATGCCAGGTACTCGCACACCTGCTGCACGGTGGCGATGGCGCCGGCGTCGTACATGACGATCGGGTCGAGCGGCGCCGGTGGGCGGGACCATGGCGACGCGCATGGTGCCGCCCATCTTCGGCGCTGCGCTGGCGGACGCCGACGCCGTCGCCGTGGAGCCCGACGAGCCGCCGCAGGCCGCCAGCAGAGAGCCGATGGTCGTCATGGAGAGACCGATGACCGTGCCGCGCACCAGCAACTCCCGGCGCGTCATGCGTCCCTTGTTGACCTCCTCGACCAGGTTCTGGCCGAGTTCGCGCTGCAGTTCGTTCTCGTGCATGCCGCAGTCCCCCTTGTTTACCTGTCTTGCGCGCCCGAAAAGGCGATCGCGTCCTCTGACTAGACTAGGGCACTATCCGCCCGGGTTTCCATGCCTGCAACATTGAATACGAGAAGTCCCTGATATGGGACTACTCCCGCCTGCGGTTGCGAGGGCGACGGGCGTTGTCGCCGCTGCGGGCAGGCGCCACGGCCCCGACAGTCCACGATACTGGACTTTCGAGCCTGAATCACCCCTCGACGCGCTCCCCGGGCCGACGAGCGGCCACGCCGCCGGGCGACTCCCGACGATTCTGGCGGCCTACTGCAGGCAGTAGGCGTCGAGCTGGCGGCGGGTCACGGCGTCGAGGTCCTCAGGCGGCTGGTGCGCGGCGAGAAGCTCCTGGACGCGGCGGGCGGCGGCGGTGACGGCGTCCTCGCCGCCCGCCGCAGCCCAGCGCTCGAAAGCATCGGGCGCCTGCTGGCCCGCGCGCTCATGATCGCGCGCGTGGCGGCGTGTGTGCGCCTGACCGAGGTAGCCGCCGCCGGGACCGACGGCGTCGATGACATCCTCGGCGAGGTCCTCGTCACCGGCGCGGACTGGGTCGACCGCCGCGCGCAGGCTCGCGATGAGGTCGGCGTCGAGGACGTACTTCTCGAGCGACAGCGCGTTGAACGAGCTCAGCATGCCGGCGGCCTGGAAGAGGAAGTGGGCGCCGGCGAACACGGCCGCCGAGAGGCCCGCCGCGGATTCGGCCATCGCGCGTCCGTCCGCGGCATGCACGTCGGTGGCGGCCGCGCCGGCGCGCACCGGCAGGCCGCACAGGTGCGCCAGCTGAGCCGTCGCGACCGCGAGCCGCGAGAACTCGGGCGCGCCGAACAGGGCCGCGCCGGTACGAAGCGACGCCATCACGGGCAGGCCGCCGTAGACGAACGGCGAGCCCTCCCGGGCGGCCTGCCCGAGCACGAGCGTGGCGAGCACCTCGGCGTGCTGCACGGCGAGCACCCCGGCGATGGTGGCCGGGCCCGTGGTGCCGCCCATCACGCACGACGTCATGCACACGGGCTGTCCCAGCCTGGCCCAGCGAAGCAGGATCCGCGCCGTCTCGCCGGAGACCAGCAGCGGCGCGGTGGTGTTCAGGACGATCAGGGCGCGCGGGCGCGCGTGCCACTCCGCGCCGAAGAGGATCTCGTTGATGCGCTCGGCCTCGTCGACGTCCGCGTCCACCGAAGCGATCCACTCGATGGCCTTGTCGCTCGCCACCAGGCGCGCGTGCGTGCCGCGGCGGGTGCGCACGCTCTCGGGCAAGTCCAGCGGCTCCATGCAGTCGCTGTTGAAGTCGATGGCCGGCAGCTGGTGACCGAGCTTGGCCGTGGCGGCCAGGTCGGCGAGAGTGCCGGGGCGCATGGTGCGGCCCTCGAGCATGTAGGCGGCGCCCGAGCCGGAGCCGAAGATCCGGCCGTCGGCGCCGCCGAGCGGCAGTCCGAGCTCGGGCCGACGGCCGGCGAGCACGAACGACGACGGCGCGGTCGCCAGCGCACGCTGCACAAGGTCCTCGTCCAGGAAGACGCGGCGGCCGTCGCAGCGCGCGCCGTGGGCGCGGAGCAGTTCGACGGCCTCGTCGTCCTGCACGATCACGCCGGTCCGCTCGAGCACGCGCAGCGCGCTCTCGTGGACGGCGGCCACCGAGGCCGCTCCGGGAAGCTCGGCGCCGAAGCTCATCGTCACGACTCCGGCGTGAACCCGTCGACCAGCGCGTCGATGCGCGCCGCCAGCTCTGCCGGCAGCGGCGCGGGCTGGTGCGTCTCGAGCAGCTTGAGGGCCTTGAGGCGGGCCTTCTCCTTGAGGTCGAGCCCGCCCTCCTCCGCCCAGCGCACGTGGCCCTGGCGGTTGATGATCGTCGGGCGCCACTGCGCCTTGCGCACGTTCTTGGCGGTGTGGCGGTGGGCGAGGAAGTCGCCGCCGGGTCCGACGTCGCGGATCACGTCGACCGCCAGCGTCTCCGGCGTCACCTCGACGCCGGCGAAGAGCTTGCGGTTGAGCGCCAGGAACTCGTCGGTCAGCACGACCAGTTCCAGGGAGCCGGTCATGCCGAAGTCCAGGTAGCCGAGGTCGTGGTTCAGGTTGGACCCGGTCGCCAGGCTGAGGAGCGTGAGCTCCGCGGCCTCCATCCCCGCCTGCGCGTCGATCACCTGGGAGTCGGTGGTGCCCGCGTAGCCCCAGTTGGGCAGGTCGAGCCAGCGCGCCATCTCCACGGCGCAGGCGTAGCCCATCAGGTACTCGGGGGCGTTGTAGGAGCTCTGGGACGTCGCCATGTCGAGGACGGCCGGGCCGATGCCGAAGAGGAACGGCGCGCCCGGCTTGCGCAGCTGGTGGATGACGAGCCCGAGCAGCGACTCGGCCGTGCCCTGGCAGATCTGCGCGGCGATGGTGATCGGCGCCGTGCCGCCCGCCAGCGGCGCCGGCGAGTAGATCGCCGGGATGCCGTGGTCGGCGCAGAAGAGGAGCTTGTCGAGGCTGTCGACCGGGTGGCTCAGGGCGCTCGTGGGCTCGAGGTAGAGGACGAAATACGGCTTCGCGGCGAGCTCGACGGCGCCGCCGCGCACCGCCTCGGCGATGTCCGTCATCACCGCGAGATCGCCGGCGTTCTCGGCGACGACGACCAGCGGCTTGGTCGTGTTCTTCACCATCGCGCGGAAGCTCGCGAGCAGCGCGAGATGCGGGTCGATATCGCCCGGGTGGGCGTAAGCCATGACGAAGTCGACGTGCGGGAGGGCGTCGCAGAGGCGCGCCGCCATCTCGCCGTCGGAGAGGACCGTGGGCCGGTGCTCGCCGGTCTCCACGTCGTAGACGCTGGTGACCGCCGAGCCGTTGCCGAAGTACGTGTTGTAGCGGCCGAGCGACATGGCGTGCCCGGCGGCGCGGTCGTAGACCTCGATGACGGCCGGCGCCGTGCGCCGCGCCTTCTCGACGAGGGCGCGCGGCACCTTGACGAGGTCGGGCTCGACGATCTCGGCTCCGGCGGCGCGCAGCAGCTCGAGCGCCTCCGGATGATGGACGCGCTGGCCGATGGTGCCCATGATCTCGAGCGCGGCCTCGTAGATCGCGGCCTTGTCGTCGTCGGTGAGGTACGAGAGGCGGGCGCCCACGTCTCAGCCCTCCGCCGCGGACGAGGCGACGTCACCCGGCGTGAACCCGTCGACCAGCGCGTCGATGCGCGCCGCCAGCTCTGCCGGCAGCGGCGCGGGCTGGTGCGTCTCGAGCAGCTTGAGGGCCTTGAGGCGGGCCTTCTCCTTGAGGTCGAGCCCGCCCTCCTCCGCCCAGCGCACGTGGCCCTGGCGGTTGATGATCGTCGGGCGCCACTGCGCCTTGCGCACGTTCTTGGCGGTGTGGCGGTGGGCGAGGAAGTCGCCGCCGGGTCCGACGTCGCGGATCACGTCGACCGCCAGCGTCTCCGGCGTCACCTCGACGCCGGCGAAGAGCTTGCGGTTGAGCGAGACGTACTCGTCGACGATGACGATGAGTTCCAGCGACGCCGTGAGCCCGAAGTCGAGGTAGCCCACGTCGTGGTTGAGGTTGGAGCCGGCGGCGAGGCACAGGAACGCCAGCTCGCCGATCTCCATGCCGGCCTGCGCGTCCACGACCTGCGAGTCCGACGTGCCGCCGTAGCCCCAGTTGGGCAGGTCGAGCCAGCGCGCCATCTCGATCTGACAGAGGAACGTCATCAGGTACTCGGGGGCGTTGTAGGAGCTCTGGGACGTCGCCATGTCGAGGACGGCCGGGCCGATGCCGAAGAGGAACGGCGCGCCCGGCTTGCGCAGCTGGTGGATGACGAGCCCGAACAGCGACTCGGCCACCCCCTGACAGGTGTGGCCGGCGACGGTGATCGGCGCCGTGCCGCCCGCCAGCGGCGCCGGCGAGTAGATCGCCGGGATGCCGTGGTCGGCGCAGAAGAGGAGCTTGTCGATGCTCTCGACCGGGTGGCTCAGCGGGCTCACCGGCTCGAGGTACATGGTGAAGTACGGCTTGGCGGCCAGCTCGTCCGGCCCGCCGCGCAGCGCCTCGGCGATCGCGCACATCACCGCGAGGTCGCCGCCGTGCTCGGAGGTCATGACCATCGGCTTGGTCGTGTTGGCGACCATCGCCTTGAAGCTCTCCAGATACGACCGCTGCGGCTCGATGTCGTTGGGGTGCGCGCACGACATGACGAAATCGATGTTGGGCAGCGCGTCGCAGAGCCGGGCGGCGCGGGCCACGTCCGCAAGCGCGCTCGGGCGATGCTCGCCGGTCTCGATGTCGTAGGTGCTCATGAGATCGGAGCCGGTCCCGAAGTAGCTGTTGGACCGGCCAAGCGACATCGCCGGCTCGCCGGCGCGGTCGTAGATCTCGATCATCGCCGGCGCCGTGCTCCGCGCCTGCTCCACGAGCTCCCGCGGGATCCTGACGAGGTTCGGCTCGGTGATCTCGCAACCGGCGGCGCGCAGCAGCTCGAGCGCCTCGGGGTGCAGCACGCGCATGCCGATGGAACCGATGATCTCGAGTGCGGCCTCGTAGATGGCGGTCTTGTCGGCGTCGCTGAGGTAGGTCAGACGGCCGGGGCGCGGCCGTTCGGGTGAGGCTGGGGTGGGCACTGTCGGCTCCTCTGTGGTCCTGTGAAGGTCTTGCGCGCTCCACCCTGACGGCGCCCTCCGCGCACTTCAAGACCCCGCCGCCGCTGTCCAGAGTTCTGAACTCGTTTTCGTTGTCGTGCACCTGCATGGCCGCTATGCTGGATTACCTTGGAGGTGATCGGGTTGCCGAGAGAGCGCAGGCCAGACGAGGAGGGCACCACCTGGGGGGCCGCCCGCGTGCTCGACGTGCTCGAGTTCCTGGGCCGGCGCACCAGCCCTGCGCCGGCAAGCATCATCGCCGCGTCGTGCCACATCCCCCGCTCGAGCACTTACGGCCTGCTCAACCTGCTCAAGGACCGGCGCTTCGTCACCTACCGCGCCGACGAGCGCGCCTGGTCGCTCGGCTCGGCGGCGTTCGAGCTCAGCGCCGACGCACCGCTCTTCGCGCACGGACTGGCGGTGCTGCGCGCGTTCGCGACCTCTTCGCGCGGCCTCACCGTCCAGCAGATCGCGACCGGCGCCGGCATGTCGCGCGTCGCCGTCACCCGCATCCTGCCGCACCTCGTGGAGAGCGACCTGCTGCACGCCGATCCCGACGGCACCTACTCGCTGGGCCTGGAGCTCGTGAGCCTCGCCTCGCGGGTGGGCTGGGTCGACCGGCTGCGCATCGCCGCGCGGGCGCACCTCGTGCGGCTCCGCGACGCTACCGGCGAGACGGCCAACCTCATCATCCTCGACGGCGACCACGCCATCTACGTGGACCAGGTCGAGAGCTCGTACGCGCTGCGACACAGCGGCTGGGTCGGTCGCCGCGTGCCCCTGGCGGGCACGGCCACCGGCGCCGCGTTCGACGACCGCACCACGTCCCACGTCGCCAAGGACGCGGTCGAGGCCGGCGTGACCGCCATCGCCTGCGCCATCGACCTCCCCGGCGACGACGCCGCCGTGAGCATCACCGCGCCGAGCTGGCGCATCGAGGAGTTCGGCGTCTTGCGCGCCCAGCAGATGGTCGAGGCAGTCTCACGCGAGATCGCCCAGCGGCTGCGAGTGTAAGCTCCTCTCTCGTTCCGGCAGGCGCGACGCCGGAGGCGGCTCGCGGCCATTTGCGTCCGTAATCCCGGACAAACTCCCGCACGTCTGGGCATCCGCCTGGCCTTGGCCTACAGTCGCGCGAGAGTACGTTGCGACGCCGCCTGCGGCCCTTCGGGCCGCAAGCGCGCGGCGTCTGAGTCCCGCGAGAGGAGACACACCCGTGACCATCACCCTGGACGGCTCGTCGCTCACCGTCGAGAAGCTCGTGCGCATCGCCCGCGAGGGCGAGCAGGTCGAGCTCGACCCGGCGGCCCTCGAGCGCATCAAGGTCTGCCGCGCCATGCTCGAGGAGAAGATCACGGCGCGCGAGATCATGTACGGCACCAACACCGGCATCGGCGAGTTCAGCGAGATCGTGCTCGACGACGACCAGGTGCAGCAGTTCCAGCGCTTCCTCGTCTACAACCACGCCGCCGGCATCGGCGAGCCCGCGCCGATCGAGGTCGTGCGCGCCGCCATGGCGGCGCGCGCCAACGTCCACGCCCACGGCAACTCGGGCAACCGGCCGGAGATCACGCAGACCCTCGTCGCGCTGCTCAACGCGGGCGTGACGCCGGTCATGAGCTCCAAGGGCTCGGTGGGCGCCTGCGGCGACCTCGCCCCGATGGCCCAGATGGCGCTGGTCATGATGGGCGAGGGCGACTCCTTCTACCAGGGCGAGCGCATGACGAGCCGGGAGGCGCTCGAGCGCGCCGGCATCCCGATCCCCGGGCTGGAGGCGCGCGACGGCCTCGCCACCATCAACGGCTCCAACGTCCTCACCGGCATGAGCGCCCTGCTCTGCTACGACGCCGACCGCTGGCTGCGCCAGGCCGAGATCGCCGCGTCGATGAGCCTCGAGGCGCTGCTCGCCAACCTCAAGCCCTACAACAGCAAGCTGCACGAGCTCCGCGGCTTCTCCGGCGCCGTGCGCAGCGCCGCCGCCATCCGCGCCTGCATCCAGGAGAGCGACCTCGCCACCGGCAAGATCAAGACCAAGGTGCAGGACGCCTACTCCATGCGCTCGACGCCGCAGGTCATCGGCGCCGCCCACGACGCCCTCAAGTGGGCGAAGAGCCAGGTGGAGATCGAGCTCAACGGCGTCGGCGACAACCCGATCTTCGTGCCCGAGGACAACATGACGCTGACCGGCGCCAACTTCCAGGGCACGCCGGTCAGCCTCCCCATGGAGCTGGTCGGCCAGGCCATCACCATGGTCAGCGTGCTCAGCGAGCGCCGGCTCAACCGCCTGGAGAACACCGCCACGAGCCAGGGCCTGCCCGACTTCCTCACGCCCAACCCCGGCTTCTACAGCGGCCTGATGCTCAGCCAGTACACCGCCGACATGCTCATCACCGAGCAGCGCATCCTCTCGGCGCCGGCGAGCACGATGAGCATCCCCGCCGCGGCGGACCAGGAAGACTTCGTGTCCATGGGCATGAACACCGCCCTCAAGAACCGGCAGATCCTCGAGAACGCCTTCGGCGTGCTCGGCATCGAGTTCATGGCTGCGGCGCAGGCGCTCGACTTCCGCGACTTCACGCCGGGCAAGGGCGTGCGCGCCGCCAAGGCCGTGATCCGCAAGCACGTCGAGCATCTCGACGTCGACCGGCCGCTGTTCCCGGACCACAACGCGATGGCCGCCCTCGTCGAGTCCGGCGAGATCCTGGACGCGGTCGAGGCCGAGGTCGGCCCACTCGGCTGACCGCGGCTGGCGTTCCAGCGTGAAGGCGGCGGGCCGACCCCCGGTCCCGCCGCCTTCACGCTTCATCGGCCCGGCGGAGATCCGGCGCGGCCGGAACTCGCGGCGGGCGGGAGGACCGGCCCACGGTCGGATAGACTCCTGCCAGGACACCGGAGCCGCGCCGTCCACTGGGACGACGACTCCATCACCGAGAACACCCGGGCCACCTACCCGGTGAGCCACATCCCGGGCGCGGTCGAGACCGGCGAAGGCGGCATACCGCGCAACGTCTACTTTCTCGCCTGCGACGCGTAGGGAGTGCTCCCGCCGATCAGCAGGCTGACGCCGGAGCTGGCGAGTTACCATTTTCTCTCCGGCTTCACCGCCAAGGTCGCCGGCACGGAGCAAGGCGTCGATGCGCCGGAGCCGACGTTCTCCGCGTGCTTCGGCGCGCCGTTCATGCCGCGCGCCGCTGTCGTCTACGCGGAGATGCTCGCCCAGAGGCTGCGCGGCGGGCCGGCACGATGCTGGCTCGTCAACACCGGCTGGTCGGGCGGACCCTACGGACTGGGCAAGCGCATGCGCATCTCACTCACGCGCAACCTGCTCAAGGCAGCGCTCGAGGGGGCGCTCGATGACGTACCCGTGACGCCGCACCCGGTGTTCGGCCTGCTGGTGCCGGAGCACTGTCCCAAGGTGCCGGCACGCCTGCTCGCCAGCCCGCCCCCGCCTGACCGCAGCGGGCCGGCTCACACGGGTCGGAGGCCCATCCCCGAGCCCGCGCCGGTCCGGACGGGGCTGGTCACCCTGCGTCTTGGGCCACTGCCCCTCTCAAGCTCAGCCCGCCTGAAGCCGATTCATGGCTGGAGGAGCGCCCAGACCTTGGGGGCATTCGCCCCGCGACCCGGGAGTGAACGACGCATGACAGACCGACTGGACAGCTTTGACCGCAGCGAAGTGACCGCTCGTGGATTCGAGGCGCGCTGCATCTCCGACGACCGCGTGGAGTACCTGTGGCACCTCGGCTACGGGCTGCGCGCCGACCCCAGGGACGGGTCGACCATCCTCATCACCGACCCGGCCGTGCTCCCCGAAGGTCCTTGGCGGGCCACGGAGCTCGGCGTCAAGGAACTGCGCGACCCGACGCTGCTCGACCCGCTCTGAGCCGGCGGATACTGGAAGAGGGCGAGAAG
>CAWIDR010000038.1:0-35715 GCA_963834905.1 uncultured Thermoleophilia bacterium
GGTCGGCGAACGCCTCCTCGTGAGCGGCGTGGACCGCGGCCGCGTCGACTCCCGGCCGGAATGTAGCGACCCTGATCCCGGCCGGCCACACCGGGGTCTCCAGGCTGTCGTCGAGGTCGCGCTCAAGCCGCAGGAACGCGCGCTCGCGCCGGTAGCCGCGCCGTTCGAGCAAGCGGAGCCGGCGCGCGTCGCTCTCGTGCGCCCAGACGCCGAGCGTGGCCTCTGCAGCGGCCCCGGCGTGGGCCAGTTGCGCCGCCCGTTCTTCGCACAGGCCGAGCAGCAGCTCGTTCAGCCCGCGCCCGCGGTGCGAGGGGGCGACGAGCTGCTCGGCCGCCACCTCGCCGGGCGCCTCCGTCCAGCAGAGTCCGTAGGCGACCACGGACCCGCCGGCGTCGGCGACGATCCAGACGTCGTCGCGGAGCGACAGGCCCGGGAGGGACCACTCGTCGCGCACCTGGCCGGCGGTGGTCTCCGACGCACCGTAGCGGCTGACGTCGATCGACCGCTTGAGCGCCGTCACCGCCTCCGCGTCGGCGAGGGTCGGCCTGCGCAGCACGTAGCCGGCCGGGGGAGAGGGGTGTCGGGACGAGGGATCCATGAGCAGAAAGTGGCGCCGCGATTGTATCGTTCGCCGCGAACGTGCGACGCCGTCCGCGCGTCTCCGCGTGCAGACGACGGCGTCGCCCCGCGGCGCCGAGGAGGTGCGCTCATGAGACACACGAGTCGAGCGCTGGCGGCCCTGGCCGTACTCGCGGTGCTGGGGGCAGCCGTCGTCGTCGGCTGCGGGGGCGCGACGGCAGCTCAGCCGGCTTCGCCGTCGCCCTCCGCCCAGCCGTCTTCCGTCCGGCCGTCCGCTTCTCCGCCGGCCGGTCCCGCCGACATCACCGGCGTCGTCAACGACCTTTCCGTCAGCACGGCCGGCGACTCACAGCCGGTGCTGCTCGTGGTCGCCGCCCCCGGGTCGACCAGCTCGGTCGACCGGGCGTCGGTGCGGGTGACCAAGGACACCGTCGTGTGGACGGCGCAGGGGACTCGCGGGGACGCCGCGGACCTCGCCGAAGGCGAGCAGGTCGGCGTCTGGTTCAGCGGGCCCGTCGCCGAGTCCTACCCGGTGCAGGCGACCGCCGGCGTGGTGATGGTCCTTCTGTACGACTGAAGGCCGGGAGGCTTCGGGCCGCGAGGCTGTTACCGGGCCGGGCTCATCCCGTGTGCATGAAGTTGATCACGTCGCCGTCCTGGACGACGTACTCCTTGCCTTCGGTGCGCAGCAGCGCCTTCTCACGCGCGGCGTGGAACGACTTGAGCTCGATCAGGTCGTCGATGTTGACCACCTGGGCGCGCACGAACCCGTGCTCGATGTCGCTGTGGATGCGGCCCGCGGCCTGCTTGGCGGTCCAGCCGCGGGGCAGCTGCCAGGCGCGCGACTCGCTGCTGCGGAAGTCGCCGGTGAAGAAGGTGATGTAGCCGAGCACCTCGTAGGCGGCGCGCAGGACGACGTCGAGCGTGCCGGCCTCGTCGGCGCCGAGCTCGGCGCGGAACTCGGCCGCCTCCTCGGGTTCGAGGTCGGCGAGCTCGGCCTCGAGGCGCGCGGCGACGGCGACCACCTGGTCGCCCCGGTCGCGCGCCCACTTCACGAAGTCCGCGTACTGCTCGAGCGCGCCGGCCGCGCTCTGGTCGTCGTCGGTGTTCAGTACGAACAGCACGGGCCGGTCGCTGACGAGCGCGAGTTCGCGGAACAGCGGCACGTCGTCGGCGGAACGCTGGATGCGCTTCGCCAGCTTGCCGTCGAGCAGTTCGGCGTTCAGCGCCTCGAGGACCTCGAGCTCGTGCCTGGCCGCCTTGTCGCCGCTGCGCGCCGTCTTGCGCGTCTTGTCGAGGCGGCGCTCCACCAGTTCGACGTCGCTGAGCACGAGCTCCGACTCCACGAGGTCGACGTCGGCGCCCGGGTCCAGCCGGGGGCGCACGTGCGCGACCTCGGGGTTCGAGAACACGCGGACCACGTGTGCCACCGCGTCGACGCCGCGGATGTCGGCGAGGAACCGGTTGCCCAGCCCTTCGCCGCGGCTGGCGCCTTCGGCGAGCCCGGCGATGTCGACGACGTCGATAGTCGCGTTGACCTTCTTGGGCGTCTCGAGCACCTCGTCGAGGCGATCGAGCCGCGGGTCCGGTACGGCCACGACGCCGAGGTTGGATTCGGCCGAGGTGAACGCATACGCGGTCGCGGCCGCCTGCGCATGGGTGAGCGCGTTGAACAGGGTGGTCTTGCCGACGTTGGGCAGACCGACGATGCCGAGCTTCATGGGCGTCTTCCCAGTTTGCTGGTGAGCAGGGTCTCGAGGAGGCGGGACATGTCGCGCAGCTGGTCCCGGACCCTCCCCGGATACTTCTTGTCGACGTACGCGACCGTGTCGCGGGGAGTATGCCAGATCGGCGGCCCTGAGGCGGTCTCGGCCACGTGCTGTCCCTTGCTCGCCTTCCACGACACGGCGCTGAAGATCGCCGTGGCGATGTCGGCGTCGGCGAAGGGGACATCGTCGGCCGGCGCCGCGACCGTGCCGGCCGGCCGGCCCGGCGCCTCCGGGCTCGTCACCAGCGAGATGCCGAGCGAGTCGGCGGCGCTCAGCGAGTCGTCGCGCAGCCACGTCGGGCCGCCGAGGCGGCTGGCGACGGAGAGCTGGTCACCGCCGGCCGGCGCGTCCAGGTCGATCATGCCGATGGTGGCGCGTCGCTCGACGTCGCTCATGCCGTTCAGGAAGTACCGGGCTCCGAGGGAGCCGTTCTCCTCGGCCCCGAACGCGACGAAGACGACGGTGTACGGCGTCGGGACGTTCTTGATGCGCGCCGCGACCTCGAGCAGCAGGCCGACGCCGGTCGCGTTGTCGACGTAACCATCTCCGACGGCCACCGAGTCGTAGTGGGCGCCGACGACGAGCTGCTTGGCGGAGTCGCCTTCCTTGACCGCGACGACGTTCGCCGAGTGGATGCGCCTGCCCCCGGCAGTCGCGATGAACTCGTCGGTACGCGGGAAGTAGCCGTACTGCTGGAACGCGCCGGTGATGAACTCGCGCGCGTGGATCTCGCCCCAGCTGTCGGCCGGGCGCTTGCCGACGCTGCGCGCCAGGACCTTGGCCGTCGCGTAGGCGACGCCGCCGTGCAGAGAAGCGGACACGGCGGCGGACGGCCGCCCCACCTTCGCGGTCTTGCCGGAGCAGCCGTTGAAGGCGCCGCCGGCCGCGAGACCGATGATGAGGACCAGGATAGCGGCGGTGACGACGGCGATCTGGCCGCCGCGCGTGCTCAGGGCCTGCACGTCACACCGGCGCCGGGACGAGGAGCAGCCACGCGGCGGCGAACGCCAAGCCGTAGACGAGGCCGCCGAGCACATCGCCGAGGTAGTGCACGCCGAGATACACGCGGCTGAAGCACAGCACCAGGACCAGGGCGACGAACACGGGGATCCACTGTGGGTAGAGCGTGCCGAGCGTGAACGTCCCGACCACGGCCATGCTCGCGTGGGACGACGGGAACGACTTGCTGAGCGGCAACGGGATCTGCTCCGGCTGCGTGGGGTCGGCGACCGGCGGCCGGGCGCGCCCGACGAAGTGCTTGATGACGAAGCCGGTCATCTCCACCAGTGTGACCGGCACGGCGACGTACAGGGCCTTCCACAGCGGCTCCGGCGCGCCGAACAGCCACGGCAGCAGGCAGAGCGCGTACCAGAGGATGCCGTAGTTGGCCGACAGCGAGAGGCCGCTGAGCGGCAGGACGAACCAGCGCGGATGCGGCCAGCCGATCGCGGCCCGGCGCGACAGAGCGCGGTCGAGGCTGTCGAGGCGGCCGGGAAGGGGCGGCGGCGCGGCGTCTGTGGAACCGTGGTCGGAGGGCATCAGAATCGGGGTCTAGTATACTGGTCGCCTGTTCCCGCCCACTCTCTCTCAGGAACGTCCGCCATGCGCACAACGGTCATCGTCACCGCCCTCGGCCCGGACAGTCACGGCCTCCTCGCCCAGGTGGCCACGACCATCGCCGAGCAGAACGCCAACGTCGACGACGTGAGTCAGACGGTCGCCAACGGCATGTTCACGATGATCATGTTCGTCTCGTTCGACCAGGGCGAGACGACGATCGCCGAGCTCAAAGAAGCCCTGGAGGCGACGGGCGCACGGATCGGGCTGCAGATCAGCGTGCAGCACGAGAACATCTTCAAGTTCATGCACCGCGTCTAGCAGGCGGCGGCTGTGGTCTTCATCACCGCCCAGGAGATCCTCGAGACCGTGAGCATGATCCGGTCCGAGAACCTCGACGTCCGGGCCGTCACCATGGGCATCTCCCTCTCCGACTGCGCCGCCGGCGAGACGCGGCGCACCGCGGAGCGCATCCACGCCAAGATCGTGCGCCGCGCCGGCCGCCTCGTCGAGGTCGCCGCCGAGCTGCAGGAGAAGTACGGCGTGCCGATCGTGAACCGGCGTGTCTCGGTGACGCCGATCGCCGACGTCGTCGGCAGCGACGACCCCGAGGCCTACCTCGAGGTGGCGCACGCGCTCGACGCGGCCGCCGCCGAGGTCGGGATCGACTTCCTCGGCGGCTTCAGCGCGCTCGTCCAGAAGGGCTTCACGCGCGCCGACACCGCCCTCATCGAGGCCATCCCCGACGCCATCAGCAGCACCGAGCGGGTGTGCTCCTCCGTCAACGTCGCCTCCACGCGCGCCGGCATCAACATGGACGCGGTGCTGCGCATGGCCGAGGTGCTCCTCGCCGTGAGCAAGCGCACCGCGGAGCACGACTCCATCGGCTGCGCCAAGATCGTGATCTTCTGCAACGCGCCGGAGGACAACCCCTTCATGGCCGGCGCGATGCACGGCAGCGGCGAGGCCGAGTGCAGCATCAACGTCGCCATCTCCGGGCCGGGCGTCGTGCGCAACGTCGTCGCCGCCCACCCGGACGCCTCGTTCATCGAGCTCGCCGACCTCATCAAGCGCACGACCTTCAAGATCACCCGCGTCGGCGAGCTGATCGCCCAGGAGGCGTCGCAGATGCTGGGCGCCGAGCTCGGCATCATCGACCTTTCGCTGGCGCCCACGCCCGCCGTGGGCGACTCCATCGCCGAGATCCTCGAGTGCATGGGGCTCGAGGCGGTCGGCGCTCCCGGCACGACCGCCGCCCTCGCCATGCTCAACGACGCCGTCAAGAAGGGCGGCACCATGGCGACTTCGTCGACGGGCGGCCTCTCCGGGGCCTTCATCCCCGTGAGTGAGGACAAGGCCATGGCCAGGGCCGCCGCCGACGGCAACCTGCCCATCGAGAAGCTCGAGGCGATGACGGCGGTCTGCTCGCTGGGGCTCGACATGATCGTCGTCCCCGGCGACATCTCGCGCGACGCGCTCGCCGGCACCATCGCCGACGTCATGGCCATCGGCATGATCAACTCCAAGACCACCGGCGCCCGCCTCATCCCGGCGGCCGGCAAGAAGGTCGGGGAGTGGGCGACGCTCGGCGGGCTGTTCGGCGAGGGACCGGTCATGAAGGTCAGCACCGCCGGCAACAGCGCGTTCGTGCGCAGGGGCGGCCGCATTCCCGCGCCTCTCCAGAGCCTCACGAACTAGAGGCGCGGCTCACCAGGACTGCGTCGATCAGTCCGGCCCCGCTAGTCCCCGGTGCGGATCTCTTCCATCATCGTGCGGATCCGCTGCGCCGACTCGGTCATGCCGAGCGCCCGCGAGACCTTCTCGGCCTCCGTGAGCTGCAGCACGGCGTCGATGGACTGACCCTTGCGGCGGAACTCGGACGCCTGGTCGATCTCGAACGTCACGAGCTCGGTGAGCATGCGCCGCACGTCGAGGTCGGCCAGGTCGACCATCTTGCTGCTCGTCGTGACGATGATGTCCGAGAGCGGCACCATGCGACTGCCCGAGCCGGGTCCCTCCGCCGCCACGTCACCGTCGGCGGGCTCGTCCCCGGAGGGCGCCACCGGCTGGGTGGTGGCCGTCTGGTCATCGCCCTCCGCTGCGGCGGGCAGGGGAGTGTCCGCTGCAGGGGGCGACACCGTCTCATCCAGTCGCAGCTCGCCGGTGATCTCCGCCTCGTCGTCGAAGTGCGGCGCAGGTTCCCACTCGTCGCTCGGGCCCGTCGTCTGTATGCTGAGGTCCGGGCCCCAGTCGAGCCCGAGGCCTCCGGGCTGGGGCGTGCGCTCCGGCACCCCCTCGGCCGAGGCGGCTGCGGCGGCCGCGCGCTCCGCGGCTTTGGCCCGCTCCACCGCGGGATCGAGGGTGATGTCCTCGACGGGCTGCTCCGCCTTGCCGAGCACCGAGAAGGTGTCCTGAGGGGCTTCGTCAAGGAATGAGCTGCCGGCCGGCCGTGCGTCGTCGGCAGGGGCGTCGTCGCGCCGTCGAGTGACGACGAGCGCGACGATGAGCAGCAGCACCGCAAGGGATGCGACAGCTATCCCGATGATCTGGACGGTCGTCATGGAAGGGGTCCCCGGTCGTTCGTGCCTGGCGGCTACCTCTTCGCGTTTGCCGCCATCTTTCCCTCCCCGGCGTACAATGGCCGGGTGCTTGCTCCCGACGTCATCGCGGCCACCCTGGCAGAGCTGGGCGAGCCCGCCTATCGCGCCCGCCAGGTGTACCAGGCGCTGACGCACGGGCTCGTCACCGACTTCGCGGAGGTGACGACCTTGCCGCTGGCCCTGCGGCAGGCGCTGTCCGGGCGGCTCTCCCCGGTGTCTCTCACCGAGGTGGAGACGCGCGTCGCGCCGAGAGGCTCGGCGCGCAAGACGCTGTTCACGACCGCCGACGGCCACCCCGTGGAGGCGGTGCTCATGCTGGTCTCGAACCGGGCCACGGTCTGCGTCTCCACCCAGATCGGCTGCGCCGTGGGATGCGCGTTCTGCGCGTCGGGGAGGCTGGGGCTGCGCCGGGACCTGACCGCCGAGGAGATCGTCGATCAGGTCCTGCACTTCGCCCGCCTGCTGCGCGACGACGGCGGACGGAAGGTCACCAACGTCGTCTTCATGGGCATGGGCGAGCCGTTCCACACCTACGACGAGACGCTTCGCGCCTGCCGCCTGCTCAACGACCCCGACGGCTTCGGCCTCGCCGCGCGCCACATCTCCGTGTCCACCGTCGGCGTCGTTCCGGGCATCGACCGGTTCGCCGCCGAGCCGCTGCAACTCAACCTGGCGGTGAGCCTGCACGCGGCCACCGACGACCTGCGCGAACGGCTGGTGCCGCTGAACCGCACCTATCCGCTGGACGAGGTGTTCGCCGCGTGCGACCGGTACGTGAAGGCGACGCGGCGCAAGCTGCTCTTCGAGTACGTGGTCCTGCGCGGGGTCAACGACACGCCGGCGCAGATCAGCGCGCTGGGGCAGCGTCTGCGCCACCCGCTCTACCACCTCAACCTGATCGCGTACAACGAGACCGGCGGTGAGTTCACGCGGCCGGCGGCCGGCGAGATCGAGGCGATGCGCGACCGTCTGGAGCAGACCGGCGTGAGCGTCACGGTGCGCAACTCACCCGGCGGGGACATCGAGGCCGCCTGCGGGCAGCTCGCGCTGCGCCACGAGGGCGCCTGACGGCGGTCCCGGGCGCGCCGCCGCGGTCCGCGGCGGGTCAGCCGGGCGGAAGGGCCGCGCGGTACTCCGCCGCCGCGGCCTCCGGATCCTTGGTCACGAGAGCGATGTCGGTGCCGAGCTCGAACCCGGCCAGAGCCGCCGTGCGCGGCGCGAACTCCAGGTGCCAGTGGAACGAGCCGCGCAGGTCCGCCGGCGCCGTGTGCAGCCAGAAGTTGAGCGGCGCTCCGCGGATCGCCGACTTGACCGCCGTCAGCGCGCGGCGCAGCGCCGGCGCCACGGCGGCGGGGTCGGCGGCGCGGAAGTCGGCCTCGTGCGCCGCGGGGGCCAGCCACAACTCCCCGTTGAAGCGGCTGGCCTCGGGCACCCAGGCTCCGACCGGGCCGTCCAGCACCCGCCGCTCGCCGGCGCGCTCCAGAGCGTCGCACACGACGCAGGCGCCGTAGCGGTTGCGGTAGCGCTCCGCCTCGAGGAGCTCGTCGAACAGCAGGGGCGGCACGACCGGCGTCGCGAACAGCTGCTCGTGCGGGTGCTCGAGCGAGGCGCCCGAGCCGGCGCCGATGTTGCCGATGAGCGTCACGGCGGCGGCGCCCCCCTCGAGCTGCGCCGCGACGCGGCGCTGCCACATGCCGAGGACCTCGGCGAGCGCGGCGTCTCCGAGGTCCTCGAGCTCGGCCTCGTGGACGGGCGAGTGCACGATCACCTCGTGGCGCCCCACGAGGGCGGGGTACTTGTTGGGCACGACGCGCACGCGCCAGCCGGGGCCGTCCGGCTGTACTCCCGGGAGGACGCAGCGCGTCGACCTCGGGCGGCGTCAGCGCCTCGTTGCCGGCGCAGAAGGGACAGGGCGGAGCAGCCGCCGCGTCTCGCCCTGCCGCGGCGGCCGGCCGCGACGCCCGGGCCGGCGCGACGATGGAGAGCTTGCCACTGGCCGGGTTGCGGCGCAGTTCGCCGCCGCCGGACGTCACGGGCTCTTCCCGCCGTGGCTCGTCTCGAACTCGTCGCGGCCGCGGTGCTTGGCCGTGTACATGGCCGCGTCCGCGCGTGCGAGAACGGCGCGGTCGTCCGGGTCGTCGACGGCCACGAGGCTGCCGCCGGCCGAGACCGTCACGCGCAGGCCGGCGTTCTCCATCAGGGCGAGCCGGGAGTCGTGGATGAGCCGCACCAGCCGCCTGCCGTACGCGGTCAGGTCGGTCTCGGTGGCCAGGCTGCAGATGATCACGAACTCGTCACCGCCGGAGCGCGCGGTGACGTCCATCTCCCGCGCGTTGTGCGAGAGCACGCCGGCCACGAAGCGGATCGCCTCGTCGCCCACCGCGTGTCCGAGCCGGTCGTTGACCTCCTTGAGCGTGTCGATGTCCAGGCTGATGACGCCGTACTTGCGCGCGAGGCGCTTGAACATGGCGAACTGCTGGGCGAGCGCCGCGTCGAGGTACCGCCGGTTGAAGAGCCCCGTGAGCGGGTCGGACACGGCCGAGTCGGAGAGCTCCTGGATGCGGCTGGCGAGCTCCTTGCCGGCGACGCTCTCGAGCTCGCCGAAGATCTCCACGCCGTGCCTGCGTCCGTCGATCTCCAGCATCGCCGTCTTGACGTACACCGCCAGGCGCTCGCCGTCCTTGCGCTTGAGGAACACCTCGTTGATCGAGTGCTCCTCGCCGGTGTCGATGCAGTCCTGAAGGGGGCAGCCGGAGACGCACAGCCGGGAGCCCCCCAGGTCTGTGTGGACGAGGATCTCCTCATCGCAGCGGTGGCCGACCACGTCATCGGCGGTGTAGCCGGTGATGCGCTCGGCGCCGGCGCTCCAGTAGACGATGGTGCGGTCGGGATCCGTGACGTAGACGCCGTCGCTGATCGCGTCGAGGATGTGTCTGAACGCTCCGTCTATGCCCTGGTCATCGGCCACGCGGACTCAGTACCCGGTGGGGGAGTCGCTCAAGCTCGGAGGGCGGCGCCTTCGTCCACTATTCGGAATCGAGGGAGGCGTCGAGCTCCTGCTTCGTATCCGTCTCGCGGGAGCGGTAGAGCTGGCGCGCGTCGCGCAGGTGGTCGCTGCTCTCATCGAGCACCGCGGCCATCTCCCGCCAGAGGCACACGTCCTTCTTCAGGTACTTCGTCTTGATCACGGCGCCGCACTCTTCACTGAGGGGGCAGGCGTAGCAGACCTCGTTCTCGATCACGTTGCGCGTCTTGCGTGCCCGTTCGCCCTCGTCGATGCGCCGGTACGCGTCGAGCAGGAGGCCCTGGACGTCACCCTCGATCGCCACCTGGAAGCGCGGCATCTGCTCCGGCTCTTCGTAGAGGAAGACGCCGGTCGTCCAGTGCGCGAGCTCGAAGACCTGGTCCAGCGTCTGCCGCTCCATGATGCGCCGGATCTCCTCGCGCGTCGTGTAGCCCTTCTCCATGAGGCGCTGGCCGAGTGGCTTGAGCTTCTTCTGGTCGTGGGAGAGGCCGGAGTCTTCCATGAGGGCCTCGGCGAGCTGCTGCTCGCTGAGGAAGCCGGCCTTGACCAGCCGCGTCCCGAGCTTCTCGTCGGTGATCGGCAGGGAGATGGCCTCGACCTGCCCTCTCACGAGGTAGATGAAGCCGTACTCCTCGAAATCACGGACCTCGAGCACGCCGGTGGCGGCGCCCTGCGCGAGGAACTGCAGAACGCCGGCGAGGTTGAACCTGTGGATGGATCCTTCGAGCAGCATGGTCGATCCTCGCACCGATAGTCGGTCACAGTAGCCCATATCGGCAACGTCCGGGGAATCCTGAGCGTGGCGGCGACCCGGGCCTGGCCCCACGGGCCAAATTGACCGGGCCTCCGCCGCGCCGCTATACTCTGCGTTCTGACTATCGGCAATCGTGCGAGGAAGCAGTGAAGAGGACCTACCAGCCCAACACCCGCAAGCGCAGCAAGACGCATGGCTTTCGCAAGCGCATGAGCACGCGCGCGGGTCAGTCGGTGATCAAGAACCGCAGGCAGAAGGGGCGCAAGCGCCTCTCCGCATAGCCGCGGGCCCTGATGGCCGCCAAACGTTCCCGCCTTTCTCGCTCCTCCGACTTCCGGCGCATCTATCGGCAGGGGAGCTCGACGGCCTCTCGCTTCCTGGTGCTGTATTGGTTCAAGCGCCCGGCCGAGCCGGGTGACGAGGGGCCGCGTCTCGGCCTCTCGGTGTCGAAGAAGCTGGGCGGAGCCGTCGTCCGTAACCGCATCAAACGGCTGCTGCGCGAGGCCTTCCAGGCCAACGCGGGGCGGCTTGCCGAGGAGTACGATCTGGTCGTGATCGCGCGCCCGCAACTCAGCGAGCTCGTCACCCGCGAGGGCGAGGGCGAGAAGGGTCTCGTGGCCGGCGCCGTGCAGGAACTGCTGGACCGCTCCGGCCTCATCACCTCAGGACAGGCATGAACCGCATCGTCGCGGCCGTCAACACCGGCCTGAACGCCGTCTTCATCGGGCTCATCAGGGTCTACCAGTACACGCTCTCGCCCATGCTCGGGCAGCGCTGCAAGTACTACCCGTCCTGCTCCAACTACGCCATCGGCGCGCTCCGCGAGCACGGCCCCATCAAGGGGATCGGCCTCGCGAGCTGGCGGCTTCTGCGCTGCAACCCATTCAGCAACGGCGGCTACGATCCCGTGCCGCCGCGGCACCACGACTGCGGGCACGACATGCCCACGCGGATGTGAGCGCGACGTGTATAACTTGCCGATCTTCTCGCAGCTGATCCTGCTGCTGCACTGGGTCCTCGTCACGATCAACGACTTCCTGGCCGGCCTCGGGCTGGCCTACAGCTGGACCTGGGGCCTCGCCATCATCGGCCTCACCATCATCGTGCGCCTCATCCTCTTCCCGCTCACCTGGAAGCAGTACAAGTCGGCGCAGCAGATGCAGATGATCCAGCCGCAGATCAAGGAACTGCAGAAGAAGTACAAGAGCGACCGCGGCAAGCTTCAGGAAGAGACGATGAAGCTCTACTCGGAGCACCGCGTGAACCCGTTCGCGTCGTGCCTCCCGCTGATCCTGCAGCTGCCGGTGTTCATCAGCCTGTACGCGGCGATCAAGGGCCTCGGTCCGCTGAGCGCGCCTGCGTACCAGGCATCTGTGCAGGCGCTGAACCAGGCGCCCTTCCTCTGGATCCCGCACCTGGGATTTCCGGATCCGTACTACGTCCTCCTCGTCCTCTACGTGGTCACGCAGATGATCTCGACGGAGCTCATGGTGGCGACGCAGAGCGACAGCACGCAGAAGTGGATCATGCGCGCGATGCCGATCATGTTCGTGCTCTTCCTGTTCAACTTCCCCGCGGGTCTGTTCGTGTACTGGGTCACGACGAACGTGTGGACGATCGGCCAGCAGCTGATCATCAAGAAGACCATGCCCAAACCCGAAGAGCTCGTGCGGCAGGCCCAGGCCAAGCCCAAGAAGCGCAGCCGCTTCATGGAGGTCATGATGGCCTCACAGGGCGAGGCCATGAAGCAGCGCGAAGAGAAGATGGGCAAGAAGGGCGACGGCACGAGCACGGCCAAGCAGGGTTCGGTCGCGGCCGGCGCCAAGAAGCCCGCGTCCGGCGCCAAGAAGCCGCCGCCCGGCAAGGCCGTCAAGCGCAAGCAGGCCACCGGGGGCAAACCCGGCCAGTCTGCCGGCGCCAAGCCCAAGAGCGGCGCCGGCCAGCCCGGCAAGGCACGGCCGGCCGGCCAGCAGCCCAAGAAGACGCGGCCGGCCGACAAGCCGGCGGACGGAGCGCCCGGCCAGGGCGGCGACGGAGGAACGACCACGAGCGCGGACGTTCCGGCGGGCGAGTGACGCCGCCTGGGCCGCCCACGCCTTTCCCCCCCGACCAGGGAGCAGGATCGATGGAAGAGCCGGACGACCTCCAGCCGATCGACGAAGACGAAGAAGAGACCGAGTTCGCCACCATCGCCGGCGGGGCCACCGTCGAGGAGGCCAAGCGCACGGCGCTGGAACAGCTGCGCAAGATCGTGCCCTACATCAACCCCGCCGACGTCGACTACGTCGTCGTCGAGGAGGGCAGCAAGGGCGGCCTGTTCGGCCGCGGCAAGATGCTGGCGCAGGTCGAGGCGCGCCTGTGCCCGTCCGAGGAGCGCGTCGAGGCCGACCTGCCCGAGGGCGCCGAGACGCTGCGCGAGTTCATCCAGACCACCGTCGACCTCATGGGCGTCGAGGCCCACGTGGGCGCCAGCGAGACGCCCGAGTGGGTGCGCGCCGAGATCAGCGGCGACGACCTCGGGCTCCTCATCGGGCGCCACGGAGCCACCATCGACGCCCTGCAGTACATCGCCGCGATCGTCGTCAACGGCGACCGCCGCGAGCGGCGCCAGGTGATCGTCGACGCGGAGGGGTATCGCGACCGCCGCGCCGCCGCGCTGACGGCGCTCGCCGACCGCACGGCGCAGAAGGTCGCGCGTGAGTCGGTGAGCGTCGCCCTCAAGCCCATGACGGCCGCGGAGCGCAAGGTGATCCACCTGCACCTCAAGGATCACCCTCGCGTGGAGACGGTCTCCGAGGGCAACGAACCATTCCGCGCCGTCGTCGTCTCTCCCAAACAGCCGTCGGTCTGAGCCTGCCGGGCGCCTCGCTGTAAAGGAGGCGCCCCGCTTGGCCGAGAAGATGAGCGAGCGCGGTCAGCGCGCCAAGAAGACGACAGGAGGGATCCCATGCGTGCCTTGAACCGCGGACGTGGAGCCGCACTGCTTCTCATCCTTGCGCTGGCGCTCGTCGCCGTGGCCGGCTGCGGAGGCAGCGACAAGGCGTCGAGCGGCACCTCGGCGGCCACGACGACGGTCTCCGGCGTCGACGCCGCCCAGGTCGTCAAGGACAGCGAGACGAAGATGGCGACCGTGAACAGCGCCGCGTTCACCGCGGACTTCGGGCTGCAGATCCAGGGCGACACCGCGAAGATGACCGACCCGACGGCCAAGGCGCTGCTCTCGCAGGGCGTCACCTTCCACGCCGAGGGCGCCAGCGCCAACGACCCCACCGCCGTGGACATGACCATGAGCCTGGGGATCGCCGGGCAGAACCTCGAGTTCGGCATGAAGAGCCAGGGCAAGAAGTCGTGGCTCGAGTATCAGGGCACCTGGTACGCCCTCGACGCCGCGAACGCCAAGACGCTCGACAAGCAGGCCCAGACCGGCGCCGCGCCCACCGAACAGCTCAAGAGCATGGGCGTCGACCCGTCGACGTGGGGCGCGACCTACGAGATGGTCGGCACCGACGGATCTGAACGGCGTGCAGGTCTACCACATCAAGGCGACGGCCGACCCGCAGAAGCTGGCGGACTCGCTGATGAAGGCCGCCGAGAGCCCCGACCTCCAGAAGCAGCTCGGCGGCTCGAGCAGCCAGCTCGGCCAGCTCGGTTCGGAGCTCACGCAGAACAAGAAGCAGGCCCAGGAGCTCAGCAAGAGCCTCAAGGACGCTACTGTGGAGTACTGGATCGGCGTCGACGACCAGCTCATGTACAAGGCGCAGTTCGGCGCCTCCATGGACACCTCGGCGCAGAAGGACATGCAGGGCGTCACCGGCATGACCCTGAAGGGCGCGGTGACCATGTCCAAGTTCGACGAGCCGGTCGACGTGACGGCGCCGGCGGGCGCGAAATCGTTCAAGGACTTCATGAACCAGCTGTTCGGCGGCATGCTGGGCGGCAGCAGCGGGCTGACGCTCTGAGCTGAGCCGCGAAGGCGGCGCGGGACGCGCCGCCGGGCCGGGAACGAAAAGGGCCGGGGCCGCCTCGAGGCGGCCCCGGCCCTTTTCGCATCCGGCGGCCTGCGGCCGCCCGCTCGTCAGGCGCTCAGCGGTCCCAGTCGAAGTCGCGTGCCTGGGTCTTCTCCCAGGACGCGCTCTCGTCGTCGCTGCGCTGGCCGAGCAAGGACTTGCTGAGGAACTCCGGCGGCTTCTGCGCCGCCTCGCGCGGGGTCTCGCGCTCGGCGGCAGGGCCGGCCGGCGCGGCGGCCGGCGTCGGAGCGGCCGGCGGGGCCGTCTCGGGCGCCACCTGCGCACGCTGGGCGGCGGCGCGGCTGATCTGCGCCGGCGCCAGCTGCACCGTGCCGTCGGCGCGCACGCCGGCGTTGGGCTGCAGCGTGAGTTCTTCGTAGCCGCGGTCGTCCATACCGACGTCGCCGCTGTCGATGTCGACGTGGAAGCGATACCAGCCCATGGTCCACATGAACGTCGCGGCGACGGTCCCTCCGTCGAAGCCGACGTGCACGTGCGGCAGGCCCAGCTCCTCGTTGGTCTCGGCGATCTTGCGCGGCACGCGGCTGACGTTGAGCAGGTCGACGCCGCGCTGCAGGAGCGTGAGCGATGCCGCCGCGGCCTCGGCGTCGGCGGCGGACGGCACGGCGGGCTCTTCGGCCGGCGGCTCGCCGGGCAGCGCCCCGCCGCCGGCGGCCACGGCCGCCGCGGCATCGGCCGCGGCGATCTCGCCGGTGCTCTGGTCCTCTCGCTCTCCTTCTTCCTCTTCGCGCTCGACCATGTCGTCGGTGACGACGTCGATGGGCTGCGTGTCCTCGAACACCGTCGGCGAGACCGCGGGAGGCGCGCCGGCCGCGGGAGCGTCCGCTTCGGCCTCGGCCCGACCACGAGCGCGGCGGCTGCCGACGGCTGCTTCGGTGGCGGGCTCCTCGGCGACCTCTTCGGCCACTTCTGCCTCGGCGGCGGCTGGGGCGTCGGAGACCTGGGCCTCCGCCGGCACCGGCCAGACGGCCTGCTGCCCGGCGGGAGCGGCTTCGGCCTCGCGCAGCGCCGCCATCTCGGCGGCGAACTCGGCCGGCGTCTCGCCCCAGGTGCGCTCGCCCGGCTCGGACGAGTCGCCCGTGAGCGAGCCCGGCTCCGGCTCCTCTGCGCCGGCCGTGCCGAGGCGCGCGAACCGGCCGGCAAGCTCCTGCCGCTCGGCCTCCGCGCGCGCCAGCTCGGCCTTCAGGCCCTCGATCTGGGCGTCCTTCTCTTTGAGAGCCTGCCAGAAGGCATCGCTCTCAGCGTGTGTGTCGCGCGCCGGCGGCTCGGCGACGGGCGCCGGCTCCGACTGCTCCTCGTATCGGGCCTCGCTGCGCGTCTCGCGCATGCGCCCGTTGTTGGCCGGGGCCGGTGCGGCGGCGACGGGCTCGTTCTGGCCCACGTACGCCTGTCCGCACAAGGAACAGATGAGCCGCTCATCGCCGTGTTCGTCGACGACCGTCTGGGTCCATTCGCCGGCGAGGAGGGTGCGGCCGCACTGTGCGCAGACGGCCTGGTCCTGATCGTCCTTACCGCGGCCGAAGATGCGTCCGAACATCTGTCACTCCCGTGTCTGGAACGCCCCGCAGGGCCGAAAAAACGCTGCAAGAAGGCACATGATAGCAGACGGCGGGAGCGCCGGCCCCCGCGTCAGGCGTCCTCATCCGCGTCGTCGGGCATGGTGTCGTACTGGGCCAGTACGTCGCGCGCCCGCGCCAGATCGACCTCGTTCACCAGGATGTGGAACGGGTGGACCGACGGCATGGGGTACACGTCCGGGGCGCCGGGGCCGCCGACGACGGCCTCCACCCCGGCCTGTTCGAGCACTCCCACGACGATGTTGGCAAGGCCCGCATCACCGACGGTGGTCACGCTCACGAGTCGCATCGCGTCACCTCGCAGTAGTCGGTGTACCTTCGGCGCACCGCCAGCTGACCCGCCTTCGGGAGTCAGTCCGGATCTCGCGCCCTGTGCACGGCGCAGCCCGAGTATACCCAGAGGCGGACGGCGCCTCCCCGGTGGGTCGTCAGGCGCCGTCGCCGGCCAGCGCGCGCAGGCGGGCGAGGTTCTCCTCGTCCGGGCCCTGGCCGTCGAACCCGGGCACCTCGAGGATGCCGGGCAGGTCGGCGAACGCCGGCTCGTTGACGATGGTGCGGAAGCCGTCCATGCCGAGGTCGCCCTCGCCCACGTTCTCGTGGCGGTCGCGGTTGGACCCGAGGGGCGTCTTGGAATCGTTGAGGTGCAGCGCGACGAGGCGCTCGCGGCCGCAGCCGGCGTCGATGCGCTCGAGCGCCTCCGCCATGCCCGCGGGCGTGCGCAGGTCGACACCGGACTCGAAGATGTGCGCCGTGTCGAGGCACACGCCGAGGCGCGGGTCGCCGCCGGCGGCGTCGATGATCTGGCCGAGCTCGAGGAAGTCGACGCCCATGGTGCCGCCGGCGCCGGCCGTGTTCTCGAGCAGCAGGCGCACCTGCGAGCCCTCGCTCTCGGCGAGCGCGCGCCGCAGGCCGGCCTGCACGCGCTCGAGGCCGGCCGCGAAGCCTGAGCCCATGTGCGAGCCGATGTGGGTGACGATGGCGTCGGCGCCCAGCTGGTCGGCCGCCGCCAGAGCGCCGGTCAGCGACGTGACCGACTTCTCGTAGAAGTCCTCCTTCTCACTGGCGAGGTTGATCAGGTAGATGGTGTGGATGAGCACGAAGCGGATGGGCGACGCGGCGCGGGCCTCGCGGAACTGCGCCGCGTCCTTCTCCTTGTAGACGGTCGGCGCCCAGGTGCGCGGGCTGCCGGCGAAGAACTGCACCGCCTCGGCGCCGATCGCCACGCCGTTCTCTATGGCGTGCCATACGCCGCCCGACGACTTCACGTGCGCGCCGAAATACATCCCGTGACCCTCCTTCTCAGACGAGGTCTCGCGGCGCCTGGTGCCACCACGACCTCGTGAAGACCTCGCGTTCGTCGCCTTCCTCGCCCTCGTAGACCCGGACCTCGTCGGCGACGTAGAACGTGTCCGCGTCGCACGTCATCTCCCCGTGCGTCACGATGTGAAACCGGCCTTGGGCTCCGCGCAGGAGGACCGACTCCACCTCGACCTCCACCCTGGCCGACAGCGGGTCGCCCTCGCGCAGACCGTAGCTCACCTGGTTCCACTCCTCGCTCTCCCAGCCGTTGGGGAGGACGACGTTGCCGCCGTCGACGTAGCGGAAGGTCCAGGTGATGTCGTCGGCGGCCAGGTCGCGGGTGTAGGTGCGGCCGCCGCGGCCGCCGCCGACGGTCTTCTCGCCGAGGCCGTCGGGGACGACCGGCGGGTCGAACGGCCGGAGGTCCGCGTCCGCAGGCCGCTCCGGCCGCACCGGAAGCTCGAGGAAGCTCTCACCGGCCACCACCGAGAGCGTGACGGCCTCGGGCGAAGGCCACGCCCACGGCCAGTAGGTCGGGGAGAGGGCGAGGCGCAGCCGGTGGCCGGCCGGGAAGGACTGGGCGATCGCGTCCAGCGCGATCGACGCCTCGTACTCCCGGCCGGGCTCGAGTCGCTCCGGCGTCTCGTGGCTGGTCAGGTGGGTCAGGTTGTAGACCTGCGTCGTGACCAGCCTGGAGACGCCGCCCGGCGCCACGTCGTCCAGCCGGGCGGCGACCAGCGCCAGCGGCCGGTCGCTCGCGAAGCGGAACGTCAGCCGCGGGTGGCCGAGGATCTCCAGAGGCTCCGCCAGCGGCGCCGAGGTGAAGCAGAGCGACTGGCCCTCCGCCGCGCGCTGGTCGGGGGCGAAGTCGCTCGGCTGGCTCTCGGCGCACCACGCGCCGGCGTCGGCTCCGCAGAGCTGTGCGCCGCGGATGCTGAGGCGGCCGCCGTCCGCGCCGTGTGCGGCGGCCGCCTCGGCATCCGGAGCCGCGGCGTCTGCGGCGGAGCGCAGTACGCCGTCGCCGTCGAG
Source organism: uncultured Thermoleophilia bacterium (assembly GCA_963834905.1). Classification (GTDB taxonomy): domain Bacteria; phylum Actinomycetota; class Thermoleophilia; order UBA2241; family UBA2241; genus CAIXSE01. Next base: position 18,218 of record CAWIDR010000038.1, read on the forward strand.
TCGCAGGCGCCGGGGCTCGACGCGCGGCGACGGCCACGCGTCCTCGGCGACCCAGCGCCCCGGCACCTCGTCCATCCAGGGCGCGGGCGGGACGGACTCCTGCATCCAGACGCGCAGCATCGGCTCGTCCATGACGCCGGTGTCCTCGTCCTTGAGCCAGTGGTCCCACCAGCGCAGCGCCTCCTGCAAGAAGCCGATCGCCGGCCCCGGGGTCACGTAGTGCGGGAACGCGTGCGGCCACGGGCCGATCAGCCCCTTGCGCGGACCGGGCAGGCCCTCCAGCAGGCGCATGACGCTGTTGGTGTAGCCGTCGGTCCAGCCGCCGATGGCGTAGACGGGGATCTCGATCGCCGCGTAGTCCTCGCAGACCGAGCCGTGCTTCCAGTAGGCGTCCCGCCGCTGGTGCGCGAGCCAGGTCTTGACCCAGGGCTGGTTGGTCTCGAGGCGCTGCTCCCAGAGCTCGCGCCAGCGTTCGCCGACGGCGGCCTCGTGCGGCGGCTGGCACTGCCAGTGGAGCATGCAGGTGCTCCAGTGCAGCAGGTCGGTGGCCAGCACACAGCCGCCCTTGTAGTGCACGTCGTCGGCGTAGCGGTCGTCGGTGCTCATGAGCGTGATGATCGCCTTGAGCGCCGGCGGACGGCGGGCGGCCAGCTGGAGGCTGTTGAAGCCGCCCCACGAGATGCCGGTCATGCCGACGCCGCCGGCGCACCATGGCTGGGCGGCGATCCAGGCGATGACCTCGAGCAGGTCTTCCTGCTCCTGGGGGTGGTACTCGTCCTCCAGGACGCCGTCGGACTCGCCGCTGCCGCGGAGGTCGACGCGCACGCAGGCGTAGCCGCGCGCGGCCCAATACGGGTGGATGAGCACGTCGCGCGTGACCATCCCGTCGCTCAGGCGGTAGGGCAGTGCCTCGAGGATGGCCGGCACCGGGTCCTCGTCGGCGTCGGCGGGCAGCCAGACGCGCGCCGCGAGCTTCGTCCCGTCCCTGAGGGGGATCCAGACGTACTCCAGCTGGCGGACCTCGCGAAGGACCTCGTCGCGCTCGGGCATCTCGACCTCCACGTCGGCTGCGGGAAGGGCCCGAGTGTACCGGACGGCCGCTCGGGGCGGCAACGGGCGTCGCGAGTCAGTCGCGGTCCTTGCGGCCCGGCGACCGGCGCCGCAGGAAGGAGCTCGGCCTCCGGGCGTGAACATGAAGGCCCGAACCACTGTACTGGAGGAGAGATGGACCAGGAGGACATGCAGCGCTGCCGCACCTGCCCGGCGTTCGACAAGCTCGCGGGCGGCGGCAACGCGGGTCAGTGCCGCGCCGCTCCGCCGGTCCCCCTGCAGGCCGAGTCCTTCTTCCGCGGCTCGACGCGCGAGCTGCCCTTCGGCGCGTTCCCGGTGGTCGGCGCGTTCCCGCTGGTCACGCTGGACGACTACTGCATGTCGCATCCCGGGAATCGCTCCAGGCTGATGTGACGCACCGGGCATCGGCGCCCGGACGTGGCACGGTCCGCCTGCGGGGGCGCGGCCTGCCACGTCCGGGCGCCGGCGTGTCCGGGGCTGACGCTCCGGTCCGGACCGTCAGATGGCCTGTGGTAAGGTTGTGCGGCGCGGAGCCCGGCAGAGCCGCCGCGCCGTCAACGGCCCCGACTCCCAGGAGAGCTTGCGCTCATGTGCGGCATCTTCGGCTTCGCCGGCTCGCCCGACCGGCAGCTTCTCGGGCGTATGGCCGCCGCCATCGTGCACCGCGGCCCCGATGACGCCGGCGCCTTCGAGACGCCGTCCGTCAGCCTCGGTCACCGCCGCCTGAGCATCATCGACCGCGAGGGCGGGCACCAGCCGGTCGCCAACGAGGACGAGACCGTCTGGCTCGTCTACAACGGCGAGGTCTACAACTACCGCGAGCTGCGCGTCGAGCTCGAGGCCGCCGGCCACACCTTTCGCACGCACTGCGACTCCGAGGTCATCGTCCACGCCTACGAGGAGTGGGGCGCCGCCTGCGCCGCGCGCTTCAACGGCATGTGGGCGTTCGCCATCGCCGACCTGCGCGGCGCCGATGAGGACGGGCGCGGCGGCAAGCTGGTGCTGAACCGCGACCACTTCGGCATCAAGCCTCTGTACTACGCGCGTTCGCCGCGGACCGGCCGCCTGCTGTTCGCCAGCGAGATCAAGGCGCTGCTCCAGGATCCCGAGCTGGTCGCCGAGCCGGACGAGCAGATGATCTTCGAGTATCTGCAGCACGGCTTCCACGACCACCGCGCGGAGACGTTCTTCAAGGGCGTCTACCACGTGCCGGCGGCGACCTGGATCGAGCTGCCGCTGGGCGAGACCGCCGCGGCCGGCATGCTCGCCGCCGCGCTCGACAGCACCGCCTACTGGACGCCGCGGCTGACGACGGACGGCGGCGACGACCCGGCCGACTTCCGGCGCCGCTTCCGCGAGAGCGTCGAGCGGCGCCTCGTCTCCGAGGTCCCGGTCGGCTCCTGCCTCTCCGGCGGCCTCGACTCGACGACGATCATCAGCTTCATGAGCGAGCTGCTCAAGGAGGACGCGCCCGACGCGACGTCGCTGCGCGGCCAGCTCAAGACCTTCAGCGCCGTGTTCGACGGCGACCCCATCGACGAGCGCGAGTACATCGAGATCGCCGTCGAGAGCACCGGCGCCGACACCACGTACACCAACCCGACGTCGCACGAGTTCATCGGCGAGCTCCGCGACTTCGTCTGGCACCAGGAAGAGCCCATCGTCAGCACCGGCCCCTACGCGCAGTGGTGCGTGATGCGCTCCGCGCGCGAGCAGGTCACCGTGCTGCTCGACGGACAGGGCGGCGACGAGCTGATCGCCGGCTACGTGCCGTACCAGCTCGTCTACCTGCGCCAGCTGCGCAAGCAGGGCGACTATGCCCAGTTGCGCGAGGAGGCCACCGCCGCGCGCGACGTGCTCTGGCCGCTGGCCAAACGGCGCATCAAGCAGCGGCGCAAGCAGCTGCCCACGAGCAAGCTCCTCCGGCAGGACTTCCTCTCCCGGACCACCGACCCCGGGTACGGGCGCTCCCAGTCGGAGCTCAAGGAGCGCCTCCTCCAGGACCTGCTCACGTACAGCCTGCCGTGCCTGCTCCGCTACGAGGACCGCAACTCCATGGCGTTCAGTATCGAGAGCCGGGTGCCGTATCTCGACCAGGAGTTCGTCGACCACATCCTCAGCCTGCCGGAGGACGCGATCGTGCGTCACGGCTGGAGCCGCTGGATCCTGCGCGCGGCGCTCAAGGGCACGCTGCCCGAGAAGATCCGCCTGCGCCGCTGGAAGGTCGGGTTCACGACGCCGGAGATGCGCTGGATCAAGGCGCGCCGCGCGGCGTTCACCAGCCTCTACCAGTCGCCGACGTTCCAGGCGCGCCCGTACTGGGACGGCGACGCCGTGGTGAGCGCGTTCCGCGCCTGCTGCCGCGGCGAGGTCGAGGAGAGCATGTTCTTCTGGCGCGCCGCCAACGTCGAGTTGTGGCTGCGCGAGTTCGTCGACGGGAGCGTGGTGCTCGTGGACGCCGACGTGGAGGCGGCGCTCAGCGCGCCGGTGCCCGTCGGCCCCGTGCACCGCGGCAGCATCGCCGAAGCCGGCGACGCGCAGGTGCCGGCGCTGCTCGGGGCTGCAGGCGGCAGCGCTGCGGCCGCCGAGGCCGAGCGCCTCCTGGCCGGGTACGCGCCGAACGAGGAGAAGCACCTGTTCGGCGTCGCCGCCCGCACCGTCTTCGCCCGCCTGCCCCTGCGCACCGACCTCGTCGGCCGCGGCGACGACCTGGACGAGCTCATGCGCCGCCAGATCGCGGAGCACATCCGCCCCGGCGACCTCGTCGTCATGGCCGAGAAGCCCATCGCCGCCAGCCAGGGCCGCAGCTACGCGCTGGACGAGATCCACCCGACCAGGCTGGCCAAGGTCCTCAGCAAGGCCGTGACCAGGACGCCGCACGGCATCGGTCTCGGCATCCCCGAGACCATGCAGCTCGCCATCGACGAGGCCGGCGCGCCGCGCATCGTCGCCGCCGCGGCCGTCTCGGCGGCCGGCAAGGTGGTCGGCAAGCGAGGCCTCTTCTACAAGGTCGCCGGCGCCGACGTCGAAGCCATCGACGGCCCCACCTGGAACACGCTGCCGCCGCACAACACGCACGCCAAGCTGGGTCCGGCGGACCCGGACGGCGTCGCGGCCCACCTCGCGGACGTCCTGAGCGACGCCGCCGGCGGCCGCGTCGAGTTCGTCGTCATCGACGCCAACGACCTCACCGCGGCCGTGCTCGGCGCTTCGCCGGGCGCCGACCGCGCCCTCGCCAAGCGCCTCATGCGCGACAACCCGCTGGGGCAGGGGCACGAGCAGACGCCGGTCTGCGTCCTGCGCCCGCTCGGGCCTCTGCCCGCCGCTGGTCAGTCAAGAACGAGCGGTGCGCAGCCAGCACGCCGCCCAGCGCCCTCCCTCGACTGAGGGTCCCACGTTCGTCAGCGCGCGCGGTCGTTCACCCCTTTTGGGGGAGGACCGCCACCCACCCCTCCCTCTAGTCTGCGCGCGAGGGGCGGCGCCGGATGTGAGGCCGATGCCGCCGGGAGACGGCAGAGGGAGGATCTCCGATGGCGACCATGACGAGGCAGGTGGACAGAGAGACGGCAGGCCCCGTGGTCATGCGCCCGGTCGAAGCGCAGGCTGCGGTGTGCGACGAGTGCGCGTACCACGTACCGCACGCCACGAGACCGGGTGGCTGGTGCGCCTGCGCTGCGGCGGACCTGAGATGGAAGCCGGTCGCGGCCGGAGGCGCCGCGTGCCGTGACTTCGCGACCTGGCCGGAGGGCAGCCTGGCGCCGGCGTTCCTCGCCGCCATGCGCTTCTGAGCCGAGACCTTGCCCGCGGGGCGGGCGGCGGACACAGGCACGTGACCGCCGCCCGCCCCGCGGTGTATAACGAGGCTCGGCGGAGGCAGCGCACGAGGAGGGTCGGCCGGTGAGCATCGTCGAGGTCAACGAGCTGCGCAAGCAGTACGACCCGCCCAAGGGCGTGCTGGCCGTCGACGGCGTGAGCTTCGACATCGCCGAAGGCGAGATCTTCAGCCTCCTCGGCCCCAACGGCGCCGGCAAGAGCACCACCATCTCCATGCTGAGCTGCCTGCTGAAGCCGACCGGTGGCGACGCCACGATCGCCGGTCACTCCGTCGTCGGCGCATCCCAGGCGGTCAAGGAGACCATCGGCGTCGTCCCGCAGGACATCGCCCTGTACCCGGACATGAGCGCCCGGGAGAACCTCATCTTCTGGGGCAAGATGTACGGCCTTTCCGGCGACGCGCTCAAGCAGCGGGTCGACGAGGTCCTCGAGCTCATCACCCTCGTCGATCGCCAGAAGGACCGCGTCGACAAGTTCAGCGGCGGCATGAAGCGGCGCGTCAACATCGGCGTGGCGCTGCTGCACAGACCCAAGGTGCTGTACCTCGACGAGCCGACGGTGGGGATCGACCCGCAGAGCCGGCGGTCGATCCTCGACGGCATCCTCGCGCTCCGCGACCAGGGGATGACGATCCTCTACACCACGCACTACATGGCCGAGGCGCAGGAGCTCAGCGACCGCATCGGCATCGTCGACCACGGCAAGATGATCGCCATCGGGACGCACGAGGAGCTCGTGAAGATCGTCGGCGAGGGCGCCCGCGTCACCGCCCGCGTGGACCACTCCCTCGAGGGCATGGCCGAGCGCTGGCGCGAGGTCAAGGGCGTCGACAAGGTCGACGTCGAGGAAGACGAGGCCGTGCTGCTCACGGAGGACCCCAACGAGGTGCTGCCGCGGCTGTTCGAGGCCGCGGCCGCGGCCGGGTCCCGCATCACCGAGATCAACGTCACCGAGCCGAACCTCGAGATGGTGTTCCTGCACCTGACCGGCCGGGCGCTCAGAGAATGACGAACGCGCCGCGATGAGGAAGATCCTCGCCATCGCCTGGAAGGACCTGCGCAGCACGCTGCGCAACCGCCCGGCGCTGGTCATGATGCTGGTCGCGCCGCTGGGGCTGGCCGCCCTGCTCGGCTTCGCCTTCGGTGGGAGCGGCGGGTTCGACATCGCCGCGACCAAGGTCGTGGTGGCGAACCTGGACAAGGGCGGCGCCGAAGCCGGCCAGAACGCCGGCGCCGCCATCCAGAAGATCCTCACCAGCAAGGACCTCTCGGACGTCCTCGCCACGAAGACCGCGACGTCCGCGGACGCCGCGCGCAAAGCCGTCGACGACGGCGACGCCGCGGTGGCCGTCATCATCCCCGCGGACTTCACCTCCGTCGTCTACGGGAGCGATCCCGCCGCCACGAGCCAGGTCGAGCTGTACGAGAACCCGACCCGTGAGATCGGCGGCTCCATCGTCGAGGGCGTGGTCGGGCAGGTGCTGGCCGACTTCAACGGCGCCCGCGCGGCCGCCGCCGCCGCCGTCGCCCTGCGGGACAACGGCGGTCCCTCCGCGTCCGTGGTGGCCGCCCGCGCGGCCGAGACGTTCACCCACGCGGGCGGCGTCTCGGCCGGCCTGCAGGTCGCCCAGCGCTCGCCGAAGGTCGGCAAGTCCGGCACGGACGTCAGCGTCACCGGCTCGATCCTCTCCGGCATGATGATCTTCTTCATGTTCTTCGGCGCCGCCAACGTCGCGCGGACGATCCTCACCGAGGACCGCGACGGCACGATGCCGCGCCTGTTCACCACCCCGACGCGGCACGGCACGATCATCGCCGGCAAGTTCGTGGCGGTGGTCCTGACCGTCCTCGTGCAGGCCATCGTGCTGCTGATCGCCGGGCGGCTCATCTTCAGCATCCACTGGGGCCGCATCGACGCGGTGATCCTGCTCACCGTCGTGGCCGCCGGCGTGGCCGGCGGCCTCGCGCTGCTCGTCATCTCGTTCGCCAAGACGCCCGCGCAGGCGGGCGCCATCGGCTCCGGCGTCTACCTCGTCCTCGCGCTGCTCGGCGGCAACTTCACGGGCACCGCCCAGACCGGCACCACCTACGCGTTCATCCAGCAGTTCACGCCCAACGGCTGGCTGCTCCATGGCTGGGACACGGCCATGCGCGGCGGCGGCGTGGCGGACATCCGCTGGCAGGTGCTCGTCCCGCTCGGCTTCGCCGTGGCGTTCTTCTTCTTCGCCGTGATGAAGATGAGGAGGCGGTTCGCATGAGGCTCGCCGCGCTCCTCGCGCGCAAGGACCTGGTGGAGACCGTGCGGGACCGGCTGTCGTTCGTGTTCATCCTGGTCATGCCGCTGGCGTTCACCCTGTTCTTCGGCATCCTCTTCGGCGCCAACAGCAGTACCCAGAAGCTGCCGGTGGCGGTGTGGGACGCGGACGGCGGCGCTGCGGCGAAGCAGTTGGTCGCCGACCTGGGCAAGTCCGCCGTGGTGCGCACGGTCGCCGTGAACGGCGCCGACCTCGAGCAGCAGATCGCCGACGACAAGGCCGCCGCCGGCCTGCGTGATCCCGGCCGGCTACAGCCAGGCGGTGGCGGACGGCAAGCGGGCGCAGCTCACGATCGTCTCGACGCAGGGGTCCGGCGGGGCGGCGACGGTGGCCAGCGAGATTCGCTCGCTCGCCGGCGAGCAGGTGACGGTGGAGCTGGCGTCCCGTGCTGCCGCGGAGGCCGTGTGGGCGCTTCGGACCTACCCGGCCGGGGCGGAGGTCTCCGGGATCCCGGACACCGCCGCGCAGGCGAGGCCCATCGTCGCCGCGGCGCTCGCATCGCCGGCCGCCAGCACAAAGGTCGTCGAGGCCGGCGCCGCAGCCGGCCAGATCCCGAGCGGCTTCCTCCTCAGCTCCCCCGGCATGGTGGTGAACTTCATCCTGTTCAGCCTCATGACCGCGGGCATCGCGCTCATCGTCGAGCGCCAGAACGGCACGCTGCAGCGCCTCATGACCACGCGGCTTCGCCGCTGGGAGCTCATCGGCGGCAAGGCGGCCGGCATGTTCTGTCTCACCTTCGCGCAGCAGATCCTGCTGCTGGGCGTCGCGCAGCTCTTCTTCGGGGTGGACTACCTGCGCGACCCGGCCGCGCTGCTGCTGATGATGGTCTCGCTCTCACTGGTGGCGAGCACGCTGGGTCTGCTGCTCGCCTCGGTGATGAAGAGCGAGCAGGCGCTCATCGCCACCACCGTGCTCGTCTCGATGGCCGTCGCGGCCCTGTCCGGCGCCTGGTTCCCGCTGGAGATCACCGGGCCGGCGTTCCAGACCGTCGGCCACCTGCTGCCCACCGCCTGGATCCTCGACGGGCTGCGCGGGATCGTGGTGCGCGGGTTCGACGTCGCCGACGTGCGTGCCCGCGTTCGGCGTCGCGGTCGCGTGGGCCGCAGGGTTCTTCGTGCTCGCCGTCTGGCGCTTCCGCCTCAGCGAACTAGCGGGGCGCCGGCCTGCTCAGCCCTTCTTCGGCTTGATGCTCGCGTCCTTGGGCAGGGCCAGACCGGCCTCCACCTCGATCGCCTTGATGATGCCGCTGGGTACCGGGCAGGCGGGGTGGACGAGGTGGTCGGCGGCGAGTCTCAGGGTGACCGGGCCCTCGCCGCGGTAGCTGATCTCCCTGTACGGGTCGACCTCGGTGAGCGCCTCGGCGAGCTGCTCCACGTAGCCGCAGTCGGTCTCGAACTCGACGCGTACCTTGCGGCCCTCGGTCGTCGTCGTCACAGTGGTGCAGAATCCGCAGATGCCGCTCTCGATCTCGGCAGAAGCCATCGGTCCTCCTGACACAGGTGCTCGTTCGGGTGAGGCAATGGTACCCCACCGGGGTATTTTCCGAGCGTGGTCCCCGAGGGGAGCGGCGGCGCGTGGACGACGAGAGTCTCGCGCCGCCCGGCCCGCTGCGTCGCCACGGTTCTGACCGGCGCGACCGCCCGGGTCGAACTCGCCTGACCCTGTCGCCAGGGCCTCCGGGCATGTCCCTCCCGGAGTGTCCACGTTCGTGGCGTCACGCATGGCGTCATGGGTGGCGTCACGCATGGCGTCATGGTGGCGTCACCAGTGACGCCATGGTCCGGCGCACCACCTGCCCGCCCCGGTCGAGCCGTCTACGGCCAGGGCAGCGTGGAGACGGCGTGCTCCACGAGCCGCAGCAGCGGCGTCGGGTACACGCCGAACACGAGGATGAACGCGGTGAGCGAGGCGAGGACGACGACGCCCGCCGCTCCTCCGGCGGCCGCGACCCGCGCGCCGGCGCCCGCGCCGGCCAGCTCCAGACTCTCGGGCCGGCGCACGTACATCACCACGATCAGGCGCGTGTAGTAGTACAGGCCGATCGTGCTGGTCACGACGAGCACGACGATCAGCGCCCACAGCCCCGCTCCCGCGCCGGCCGACACGATCACGAACTTGCCGATGAAGCCCATCGTGAGCGGCATGCCCGCGAGCGACAACAAGGCCACGGCGAAGATGGCCGCCAGGACCGGCCGCCGCGCCCCGAGTCCCCGGTAGTCGAGCAGGAGGTCGGCGTCGCGATCCGGCGGTGAGAGCACGGTGACCACGCCGAAGGCCGCCAGCGTGGTCGCGAAGTACGCGACGAGGTAGAAGCCGGCCGCCACCCCGGCGCGCTCGCCGCTCGCGAGGAACGCGACCAGCAGGTAGCCGAGGTGGGCGATGGAGGAGTACGCCAGGATGCGCTTGACGTTGTCCTGGCGCAGCGCCAGCAGGTTGCCGGCGAGCATCGAGGCGATGGCGACGGCGGCGAGCGCGAGGAACAGCGTCGAGCCGGTGTCGGAGCTCACCGGCAGCAGGTAGCGCAGGAGAAGGGCGAAGACGGCGCCCTTGGAGACCGTCGCCACGTAGGCGGTGACGGGCGCCGGCGCGCCCTCGTACACGTCCGGCGTCCACATGTGGAACGGCACGACGGCGAGCTTGAAGCCGACGCCGACGAGCAGCATGACGATGCCGACGGTGACGATCACCTGCTGTGCGCCGAGGCCGGCGGAGACCAGCGCGGCCACGCCCTCGGCCGACATCGTCCCCGCCTCGGCGTAGACCAGCGCCATGCCGAAGACGAGGAACGCCGAGGTGGCGCCGGCGAGCACCAGGTACTTGACGGCCGCCTCGACGGCGTCCTCCCGGTGCACGGGGTAGACGATGAGCGCGTAGAGCGAGACGCTCAGGATCTCCAGCCCGAGGAAGAACGAGGCGAAGTGGGTGCTGGCCACGAGGGTGGCTCCGCCGAGCGTGGCCGTGAGCAGCAGCACGTAGTACTCCTCGGGGCGCACGTGCAGCCGCTTGAGGTAGCTCCACGAGAGGATGGCCACGATAGCGGTGGCCACCGTGAGCAGGCCGATGAAGAAGAGCGCGTAGGCGTCCATGGTGACGAGCGGCGTGACGACGCGCGCCGTGCGCGAGGCGGAGACGAACAGCAGGCCGAACGTGGTCGCCAGCCCGGCGAGCGTCAGCCCGAGCGCGAGGCCGTGCGAGCGCCAGAAGGCGGCGGCCAGCATGACGACCACCGGCGCCAGCGTGAGCGCGATCAGCGGCGAGATGGTGAGGAGGTCGCCGGCCTTCACTGCCGCGCGCCTCCGTCGTCGGCGAGGGCGGCCTCGCCTGCGGCGGTGCCGGAGACCGGCAGGGCGGCCTCGCCTGCGGCCGGGCCGCCCTTCTCGGCGCTCGGCTGCGGCTGGGCGAGCGTGCTCTGCGCGGTCATCTGCTGCAGCCCCGTCACCGTCTGCCGTGCCGTGGTGATCAGCGGCTGCGGCCAGAAGCCCAGCAGCACGAGCGCGGCGATCATGGCGCCGAACATGCCGACCTCGCGCCTGGTGAGGTCGGCGAACGACCAGCTGTGGGTCTCCTCGCCCTGGAAGGCGCGCTGCATCATCCACAGGGCGTAGACCGTGGCGAACACCAGGCCGACGGCGCCGAGCACGGCGGCCCAGTGGCTCACCTGCCAGACGCCGACCAGGATGAGGAACTCGGCGACGAAGTTGCCGAGCCCCGGCAGGCCGAGCGAGGCCATGGCGAAGAACATGGCCGTGCCGCCCATCCGGGGCGCCACCTGCCAGAGGCCGCCCATCCTGTCCATGTCGCGGGTGTGGATGCGGTCCTGCAGCCCCCCGACCATGATGAAGAGGGCGCCCGTGGAGAGGGCGTGACAGACGAGCTGCAGGATCACGCCCTGCAGCGCGAGCGTGTTCCAGGCGAAGACCCCCAGGAGGACGAAGCCCATGTGGCTGACGCTCGTGTAGGCGACCAGCCGCTTCATGTCCTTCTGGCCGTAGGCCATGACCGCGCCGTAGATGATGCCGATCACGGCGAGGATGAGCGCCACGGTGCGGAAGTCGCGCACGGCGTCGGGGAAGAGCGGCACCATGAAGCGCAGCATGCCGTAGGCGCCGATCTTGATGAGCACGCCGGCCAGCAGCACGGAGCCGGCGGTCGGCGCCTCGGTGTGCGCGTCCGGGAGCCAGGTGTGCAGCGGCCACACCGGCAGCTTGACGGCGAAGGCGAAGAAGAACCCGAGCATGAGGATGAACGCCGTGCTCGCCGCCATCTGCGTGCCCAGCAACTGCGTGAAGTCGAAGGTGTACACGCCGGTCGCGCGCTCGTGGATGACGACCAGCGCGACGATCGCGACCAGCATCAGCAGGCCGCTCACCTGGGTGAAGATGAAGAACTTGATCGCCGCGTACACGCGCTTCTCGTGGCCCCAGACGGCGATCAGGAAGTACATCGGGATGAGCATCATCTCGAAGAAGAAGTAGAAGAGGAACAGGTCGAGCGAGAGGAACACGCCGGCCAGCCCCGCCACGGTCCAGAGGACCATGAAGTGGAAGACGCCGACGTTCTTCGGTGATGCCGCGCCAGGAGGCGAGCACGGCCAGCAGGCCGAGCGCGAACGTGAGCAGCAGCATGATGATCGTCAGGCCGTCGGCGGCGAGGAAGAAGCTGATGCCGAGCGAGCCGATCCAGGTGGCCTTGACGTCGGCGATCCAGGACCCGGCCACCAGGCCTGACGGGCCGGGCCCTCTGGCGGCGAAGGTCGCCTGCAGGGCGCTCGCCTTGGCGATCCACTGCCCGGCCAGGATGACGAGCGGCACGGTCGTCCCGGCCACCGCCGTCCAGCGCGCGAGCGCCGGCCTCGACCGCCCGAGCAGCCACGCCACCGGGGCGGCCACCGCCGGGATCAGGATGTACAGCAGCAGGATCACGGCGTCACCTCAGCACCACGACGGCGAGGACGAGGGCGATGCCGAACCCGGCGACGGCCACGTAGGCGCGCAGGCGCCCGGTCTGGCCGGCGCTGAGCGTGCGCCAGCCGGCGACGTTGAGCCAGGCGATGCCGCCGACCACGTAGTCGACCAGGTCGTTGCGGGCCACGCGCGCGAACCACTTGACCGGGATCACGAACACCCGCTCGTAGACCCAGTCGAAGCCCCAGCCGCCGAGCCAGTACGCGGCCAGCGGCCGGATGGCCGGCGACTCGGAGAAGGCGTGCGTGCTCTTGCGCCACGGGATCCAGAGCGCCCAGGCGATGCCGATGCCGACGGCGACGATGAGGATGGTCACGAACGCCCCGCCGGTGCCGTCGGCGAAGGCCGCGTACCGGCCCGTCAGCTCGAGCGGCGGCAGCGCCGTGTCGAGGAAGTCCTCGAGCGGGTGGAACCCGCTCACCCAGCCCGGCATCCACACCAGGCCGCCGACGATCGAGAGGGTCGCGAGCACGTAGAGCGGCACCAGCTGGCGCCAGCGCGGCCGCCGCGTGACCTCGGTGTGGCGCTCGCCGAAGAAGACGAGGAAGACGAGCCGGAACGAGTACAGCGCGGTCACGAACGCGCCGACCAGCGAGCCGACGTAGAACCACAGGCTGCCGTCGACCGAGCCGAGGCTCGTGGCGATGATGAGGTCCTTGCTGTAGAAGCCGTCGGTGACGAACGGGAGCGCGGCAAGGGCGGCGGCGCCGATGGTGAACGTCCAGAACACGGCGGGCAGCTGGCGCACGAGCCCGCCCATCTTGAAGATGTCGTGCTCGTCGGCCAGCGCCTCGATGATCACGCCGGCGGCGAGGAAGAGCAGGGCCTTGAAGAAGGCGTGCGTCATGAAGTGGAACACGCCGGCCTCCCAGCCGGAGACGCCGAGCGCCAGGAACATGTAGCCGATCTGGCTGATCGTCGAGTAGGCCAGCGCGCGCTTGAGGTCGTGCTGCACCAGCGCGCTGAAGCCCGCCAGGAGCAGCGTCACCGTGCCGACGATGGCGACGATCGAGCCGGGCGTCCGGCGCCAGCGTGAACAGCACGTTGGTGCGCGCGATGAGGTAGACGCCGGCGGTGACCATGGTGGCCGCGTGGATGAGCGCGCTGACCGGCGACGGGCCGGCCATCGCGTCGGGGAGCCACGTCTGCAGCGGCACCTGCGCCGACTTGCCGACGGCGCCGCCGAGGATGAGCAGGGCGGCGGCGACGGCGACGGCCGAACCGGGCACGAAGCTGTGCTGCGCCGCCGCCAGCATCGGCTGGATCTCCAGTGTGTGCAGCTGCGTGAACAGCAGGAACAGCCCGGCGATCAGCGCCGTGTCGCCGACGCGGGTGACGATGAAGGCCTTGCGACCGCTGTACACATTCTGCGGGTCCTTCTGCCAGAACGAGATGAGCAGGTAGCTGCAGAGGCCGACGCCTTCCCAGCCGAGGTAGAGGAGCAGCAGGTTGTCGGCCAGCACCAGCACGAGCATCGAGGCGACGAAGAGGTTCAGGTACATGAAGAAGCGCGTGAAGCCCTCGTCGTGCTCCATGTGCTCGGTGGAGAACAGGTGGATGAGGAAGCCGACGAAGGTGATGACCAGCACCCAGAGGACGCTGACCGCGTCGAGGTAGAAGCCGATGTTGGGGGCGAAGCCGCCGACGTCCATCCAGGTCCAGAGGACCTGGTGGTACGCGTCGCCGGCCGGCGGCGAGACGATGAAGCTGCCGCAGACGAGCAGCGCGACGAGCGCCGAGAGGCCGACGGACCCGGCGCCGATCCACGCCGCGGCGCTGCGGTCGAGCCGCCGGTTCAGCAGCACGAGCGCCACGAAGCCGGCGGCGGGGAGCGCGGGGATGAGCCAGAGCAGCCCGAGCATCGTCAGCCCTTCATCTCGTCGGCGTCGTCGATGTCGAGACTCTTCAGCGACTGGCGGAAGCGGATGGCGATGGCGAGGCCGACGGCGACCTCGGCGGCAGCCATGGCCAGCACGAAGAGGAACATCACCTGGCCGTCGGCCTGTCCCCAGCGCGCGCCGGCGGCGACGAAGGCCAGCCCGCCGGCGTTCAGCATGATCTCGATGCAGGCCAGCACGACGATGAGGTTGCGGCGCGTGAGCAGCCCGGCGAAGCCGATGGCGAAGAGGATCGCCGCGAGCACCAGGGCGTTGTCGAGGGAGACGGAGGCCATCAGGCGTCCTCGTCCTCGGAGACGACATCCGGCTCGGCGATCAGGTCCGGCTCGGCGACGAGGCCCTGTCCGGGTCGCGCTGCGCGGCCCTCGGCCTTCGCGCGGGCGCGCTCCATGGACTCCGCCGCCTCCTGCTCGTCGCCGGCGCGCGCGGCCACGTGCCGCGCGCCGATGAGCGCGGCGAGGAGCAGCATCGACGCCAGTTCCACGCCGAGTACGTAAGGCCCGTAGAGCGCCTCGCTCACCGCCTGCGGCCCGATCTCGGCGCCGGCCAGCGCCTGCGACTGCCGGGTGAGGCCGTAGATGACCTCGGCGAGCAGGATCGCGACGAGGATCGCCGGCCCGAGCCACGCCAGCTTGGGCACGCGCACCGGCGAGTCGGCGCTCACGTTGAGCAGCATCACGGCGAAGAGGAACAGCATCATGATCGCGCCGGCATAGACGATCACCTCGAGCGCCGCCACGAACGGCGCGCCGAGCGTGTAGAAGACGACCGCCACCGCGAACAGCGAGATCACCAGGTAGAGCAGCGCGTGCACCAGGTTGGTCCGCGTCACGACCATCAGGGTGCTCAGCACGGCCACCGCCGCGGCGATGTAGAACATCGCGGTCATGTGCGCGCCCTATTCACGGCAGGAGGTCCCTGACGTCGGCGGGCGGCGCCTCGTTCTCGGCCTCGCCCTTGCCCTTGCCGCCGATGGCGAGGCCGGCCACCCGGTAGAAGTCGTGGTCGTGGTACTTGCCCGGACCCGCGATCAGCAGGTCCTCCTTCTCGTAGACCATGTTGGGCCGCTCGTACTCGCTCATCTCCACATCCGGCGTGAGCTGGATGGCGTAGGTGGGGCAAGCGTCCTCGCAGAAGCCGCAGAAGATGCAGCGCGAGAAGTTGATGCGGAACCACTCCGGGTACCGCCGCCCGTGCTCATCGGTCGTCGCCTGCAGGGCGATGCAGTCCACGGGGCAGGCGGCGGAGCAGAGGTAGCAGGCGACGCAGCGCTCCTCGCCCTCCGGGTCGCGGGACAGGATGATGCGCCCGCGGTAGCGCGGCGGGAGGTAGACCATCTCCTCGGGGTACTGGACGGTGTCGCGGCTGCGCCACGCGTGGCTGATCACGACGCCGATGCCGACCAGCGTGGACCACACGGTGCGACCGATGCGCGGCACCAGCGACTGGCCGCGCCGTGCGAGGTGCCCGGTGACGATCACGTCGGTCGTGAGCGGCGGGTGCGTCTCGGCCGGCTGCGCCGGGCGGAACTCCTGCGGGCGGTCGGGCCTGAGCGAGGTGACTTCGGCGCCTCGCTCGTCAGCCCGATGTCGTTGGTCGTTCATGCCATCACCCCGCCCTCGCCACGACGATGGCGCCGGTGATCAGCAGGTTCAGCAGGCTGAGCGGCAGCATGGCCTTCCAGCCGAGCGCCATCAGCTGGTCGTAGCGCGGCCGCGGGAACGTGCCGCGCACGAGGATGAACAGTGAGATGAAGATGAAGGTCTTGATGAGGAACCACACGACGCCGGGCAGCCACGGTCCCAGCCAGCCGCCGAAGAACAAGGTGACGATGAACGCGGAGATCAGCGTCACGGCCACGTACTCGCCGACCATGAACAGGCCGAACTTCATGCCCGAGTACTCGGTGTGGTAGCCGGCGACGAGCTCGCTCTCGGCTTCGGTGAGGTCGAACGGGATGCGGCGCGTCTCGGCGAACCCGGCGACCAGGAAGACGACGAAGCCGATGAACTGCGGGAAGACGTAGTAGAGGCTGCGCTGCTGCGCCTCGACGATGTCGGAGAGGTTGAAGGAGCCGGCCATCGTCACCACACCGATGAGCGAGAGGCCCATGAAGACCTCGTAGCTCACCATCTGCGCCGCGGCGCGCAGCCCGCCGACCAGGGAGTACTTGCTGCGCGACGACCAGCCGGCGAGCACGACGCTGTACACGGCGACCGACGACATGGCGAGGAAGAAGAGGAGCCCGATGTTGAGGTCGATGACGACCCAGCCTGCGGCCACCGGCACGACCATGAAGGAGAGGAGCGCCGTGATCAGCACCAGGGACGGCGCCACCACGAACACCCGCCGGTCGGAGAACGGCGGCGTCCAGTCCTCCTTGAAGAGGATCTTGAACGTGTCCGCGAGGACCTGCAGCAGGCCGGCCGGTCCGACGCGGTTGGGGCCGTAGCGGTCCTGCACGAGGCTGAGGAGCCGCCGCTCGTACCAGATCAGGCCGGCGGCGATGGTGAGCACGACGATGAGGACGAGCAGGACCGTCAGCAGCTCCCAGTACCAGGCGGAGGCGCTGGCGGCGACGAGCGGGCCGGTGGCGAGCGCGGCGTTCACGACGGTCCCTCCGCGCGCGCCAGGCGGGCGCGGGCGGGCAGCGAGATGAACGGGACGCCGGGGAGGCCCACGGGCACCCCGGCGGTGCCGGTCACGAGCGACGGGACGAGCACGCAGCGCAGGCGCGCGTCCATCCACGGCAGCCAGAGCTGCACCCACTCGCCCTCGCCGACCTCGAGCCGCTCGGCGTCCTCTTCGCTGAGGCCGATGAACGGCGCCGGCGCGCGCTCCGCGATGCCGGGCGTGTACATGCTGAGCGGCTCGGAGCCGTAGATCAGGTGCATGGCGACGAGCACGACGTCGCCGGCCTGCGGCGCGAAGCGTGCCGGGGCGCCGGCCGGCGGCAGCTCGGCGCCCGGCGAGCCGTCGTCCAGCAGGCGGACGCCGGAGGACTCGGCCGGGCCGAGCGCCTCGAGCTCCTCGCCGAACTTGTGCAGGCCGTTGCCCGAGTTCCATCCGGGCCACCAGGTGCGGGGCCGGAGCTCGTTCGGCGACTCTGGCGGCTGCAGGCCCTCGAGCGAGAAGGCGAGCGGCGAATCCGGGTCGGGCTCCGGGCCCGGCTCGAAGACCGTGCGGTCCGCGTCCATGGCGGTGCGGCCGCTCCAGCGCAGCGGCTGGCGGGCGACCTTGCGGCCGTCGCGCCGGCCGGCGGCCGCCGGAGCGGCGGCGCGGACGCCGGCGAACTGCGGCAGCTCCATCTCGAGCGCGGCCAGCACGTCGTCGGGCGCCTTCCAGCCGCGCGCCTCCCGGCGCCCGAGCCGAACCAGCAGTTCGCGCGTCCACCGCCAGGCGGGGCGCACGTCGTCG
>CAWIDR010000039.1:0-10000 GCA_963834905.1 uncultured Thermoleophilia bacterium
CGCATCGACGACGTCCAGCTCACCATCGAGGAGCTCACCGCCCAGCTCAAGTCGCTGCGCGAGACCACCACCTACGGCACGCTGTCGGTCTTCGTGTCGGAGAAGGACCGCACGCCGGCGGCCATCCACGCCGGCAACACCTTCGGCGGCACGTTCGGGAACTCCATCGACCTGCTCGGCCACGGCGCCCGCGTGACGGCGCTCGTGCTGACGGCTCTGCTGCCCTTCATCGTCGTCTTCGGCGCCATCGGCCTGGTCGCGTGGTACGTCGTGCGGCGGGTGCGGCGGAGCCGGCGGCAGACGGCGCAGCCGTCCCTGCCGGCCTGACCTCCGCCGCAGACCCGCCGGCCGCAAGGCCGGTGACGCCTGAGCCCCGGCCCGCCACGGCGGCGGCCGGGGCTCATGCGTTCCCGTGAGCTCAGGTTACTCGCCGGGTATGGTCCTCCCAGACTCAGAATGAACCCCGCCCGAGGAGGCAGCGGTGAAAGCGGTACGTATCCATAAGTATGGCGGCCCCGAGGTCCTGGTGTACGAGGACGTCCCGACGCCCGAGCCCGGACCGGCGCAGATCCTCGTCAAGGTCGCCGCGGCGACCGTGAACCCCATCGACGTCTCGGTACGCGAGGACCGGTTCCCGACGCCCAAGCAGCCGCCCAAGACCCTCGGGTCGGACGGCGCCGGCGTGGTCGAGCAGGCCGGCGCCGACGTCACGTCCGTCAAACCGGGCGACCGCGTCGCCTTCAGCGGGCTCGGCATCGGCAGCGAGGGCAGCTACGCCGAGTACGCCCTCATCGCCGAGACCCAGGTCGTGCACATGCCGGACGGCCTGTCGTTCACCGACGCGGCGGCCATCGGCATGACGTTCCCCGCCGCGTACTACGCCCTCGTGACGCGGGGAGCGCTCCGCGAGGGCGAGACCGTCCTCGTGCAGGGCGCCTCCGGCGGAGTCGGTTCCGCGTCGGTGCAGCTGGCGCAGGGCGCTGGGCGCCCGCGTGCTCGCCACGGCGAGCGGGCCGGGCGCCGCCGAGCTCGTCCTCGGCCTCGGCGCGGAGGCGGTCATCGACTTCCGCACCGAAGACGTGCCGGCCCGCGTCCTCGAGCTCACCGGCGGCAAGGGCGTGGACCTGGTCCACGAGCTGGTGCTGAGCGTGAACCTGCCGGCCGACGTCAAGCTCGTGGCGAAGGGCGGCCGTATCGTGGGCACCGGCCAGGGGCCGGGGCCGGACGCGACCGCCCCGATCGGCGAGGCGCTCGGCAAGGACGTCTCCGTCCTCTTCATGAACCTGGCCAACGCGGGCAGGGCTGGGGTCGCCGCCATCGCGGCGGAGATCGCGGCCATGGCGGCCGCCGGCAAGGTGAAGCCGGTGATCGGCGCGGAACTGCCGCTCGCGGAGGCCCGCCGCGCGCACGAGCTGCTCGCGGAGGACCACCTCGGCAAGATCGTGCTGCTTCCCTAGTTCCCCTTGCCGTTGCCGCGGATGGCCTCTTCGCGCTCCTTGCGCAGTTCCAGCCGCGGCAGCAGCGTGGTCATCACCGTCAGCAGAGTCTCGAGGCGCTGCTCCTCGCTCAGCGACTCGAGCAGTTCCTGCTTGAGCGACGCGCCGAAGTCCACGGCCGCCGCGACCCGGAACGAGAGCGGCCCCTCGCCGGGTGGCTCCTCGGGGCTGTCCACGTCCATGAGGGCGAGCATCTTCTCGAACACCGCGAGGACGCCCTCGCGCAGGGGTTCCGTCGCCTCGGGCTGGGAATCGCGGTAGAAGTCCACCTCCGCGGTGAGGTAGTCGGCCTCGTGGTCCGCCGGATCGTGCACCTCGATGATGCGGAACCGCCGCTCGCCCTGCACGAGGACGTTCAGGCGGCCGTCGTCGAGCTCTTCGATGAGCTGAGCCACGCGCGCGGTCGTGCCGCACTCGCGCACCGTGTCCTCTTCCGCCAGCACGATGCCGAACTCGCCTCCTTCCAGGCACTCCCCGATCAGCTTCTTGTAGCGTTCCTCGAAGATGTGCAGGGGGACGACCTCTCCGGGCAGCAGCACGATGCCGAGCGGGAACAGCCCGAGCAGCCGGTCGTCAGCATCGTCCATACCACGCCTCCAGGATCGCGTTGCCGCCTCAGCCGGCGGACCTCGTCAGTCTACTCCGGGCGCCGCTTCAGTCGCCCTCGCCGCGGCGAGCCACATACATCGTGTACTCGAGCGGCCGTCCGTCGATCACATCGACGGCCGCCACCGCAGCAACGTCGTCGAAGACGTCCCTGAGGTCACCCTCGAACGCGGGATAGCGCTCCGGCGACCAGAAGACGGCGACCCCGCCGGGCCGCAGCGCGGCGCGCACCCGGCACAGGCCGGACGACGCGTACAGCCGGGCGTTCTCGCCGCGCACCAGCCACTCGGGGCCGTTGTCGGTGTCGAGCGCGACGACGTCCCAGCTCTCCTCGGATCGGGCAAGAAGGTCGGCCACGTCCGCGGTGACGATCCGCGCGCGGCCGGCGCGCTCCGCGGCCTCGGCGCGCCGCGCCGGCCCTCCCCCGTGCTCGCGGAACCAGCGCACGACCACCGGCTCGAGCTCGGCCACGGTGACGGAGGCGACGCGCTCGCAGGCAAGCGCCTCGTCGAGCGCGTCGCCGATCCCGAGGCCGCCGATGAGGACGTCGAGGGCGCCGCCCCGGGCGTACTCCCAGGCGGCGCCGACCAGCGCCCTGCTGCTGGCGGCGTTGGCGGCGGACACCAGGAACACGCCGCCGGCGACGATCTCGAGTCCCGCGGGGCCGCGGCGCAGCACCAGTTCCCCGCTGAGGCCCTCGGTGCGTTCGATCTCCTGACTGAAGCTCATGCGCGGAATCCTAGGCGAGCAGCCCGAACGGTGCGACCTGCACGCCGGATGCAAAGGGGGCGGGCGGTCCCCCCGCGACCCCGCCCGCCCCGCTCCGGACCGCCGCAGCGGCCGGCGGTCAGTCCCTGCCCCTGGCGTAGGCGTCGATGACCTCGCGCACGTGCCGCCGCACATCCTCCGGCAGCGGCGGCACGTCGTTCTCCGCGATCAGCGTCTGCGCCCTGTCCCACGCGTCCTTGACCAGCGGCGTCCCGACGTACTGGTCGAAGGTCCCGCGGTGCCACAGGTGCGGCTGCCAGAGCTCACCGGCGCGGTACAGCACCCGCGTGCTCCTGCGCGCCAGGAAGTGCCCGCCGATGCCGACCTCCACCAGGTCGTCGATGAGCGCTCTCGCCTCGTCCACCGGGTCCTCGCGCATGAAGCGCTCGATCGCGTTCACGGTGTCCGCGTCCAGGACCGTCTTCGCGAGGCTGGCCGTCTGGGCGCTGTCCATGAGCCCGAAGGCGAGCATGACGTCGGCGCCGGCGAGCGCGCTGGCCATACCGGTCAGCATGCCCTCGGCGCCGGCCTGCAGGTCGCAGGCCTTGGCGTCGCAGCTCACGGCGCTCCCCTGCGTGCGCAGGCCGTAGAACCGGCTCATCTCGATGCAGACCACGTTGATCAGGCCGTCCTCGGGCGCGCCCGAGAGGTACAGTCCGCTGCGCATCTCCGCCACGGCCGAGCCGACGGCCGACACCATCGCGCACCCCGGCGCGGCGAGCTGGAACAGCACGACCGCGCTGAGCAGTTCGGCCATGTTGAGGATGCTGGTGCCGAGGACGCTCATCGGGCCGGTCGTGCCCATCTGCGGCATGGGCAGCACGAAGATGGGGCAGCCGGCCCTGGCCATGAGGATGTGCGCCTCCGTCATCTCGGCGTCGTGCTGGAGCGGCGCGATGGTGCAGTTGGTCGCCGACCAGATCGGCCGCTCGCTGAGCGGGGCGCCGGCGATCGCCTCCAGGAGCTCGATCATCACCGGCGCCTGGTCCGGCGTGCGCACCTCGTCCTGCAGGTGCTTGCGCGAGTGCTCGAACGCGATGCGCGCCATCTCCAGGTTGCCGACGCGCGAGTCGACGTCTCCCGGCGTGATCGTCGCCCACGTGAAGTCGATCTCGGGGACGGCGTCGTACAGACACATCATGGCGGCGAGGTCGGCCTCGGTGCCCTCGTGCCGCTCGCCCGTCAGGTCGTCGAGCATGTAGGTGGCGGCGCCGTCGCTCGTGTACAGCATGCCGCCGCCGTCGCCGATGCGGCAGTCGTAGGCCGGATCGCGGCCGGCGAGCAGGATGTCCCGCGGCACCTGCCGCAGGCACCGCTCCACGAGGTCCCAAGGCAGCTTCGCCCGCAGCCGCGCTTCGTCGACGGTCGCTCCCGCCTCCTTGAGCAGCGTCGTCAGCGTCGGCGTGTTGTAGGCCACCCCGACCTCCGCGAGCAGGCGGACGGTCTGCTCGTGGACGAACTGCTTCTCCGCCTCGCTCAGATACTCGAACCTGGGTCGCACGTTGTTCCCTCCACGGTCACGGGCAGTGGTCGCCCGCCTCATCGAGTCGTTTGGTCAGCGCCTGGGGTTCGCACCCGTGGCGATGCTGGGGACAGTCGAGACGACCGCCGAGGAGCGCTTCGCGATCCAGCGCGGCGTAGAGCGCCGCGGCGGGCCCGACGACCACGCTCACGAGGCGCCCCGCCAGCCCACGCGCCCCGCGGGCGCGTCGACGCTGCGCGCGTAGCGCCCGATCACCGCGTCGATCTCGGCGGCGACGTCCTCCGCCAGTGGTTCCACCTCGTGCGTGCGCAGGAGCTCGTCCGCGCGGGCGGCGGCCTCCTCGACGAGCGGCCGCCCTTCGTACTGCTCAAAGGGTCCCCGCTGCCACAGCGCCGGCTGCCAGACCTCTCCGGCGCGGTGGAACCGCCGCGTGCTCTTGCGCCCCAGGTAGTGGCCGCCGATGCCGACGGCGGCGATGTCGTCGATGAGCGCCCTGGTCGCGTCGATGGGGTCGTCGCGCACGAGACGCCGCAGGGCGCCGACCGAGTCGCAGTCCAGCACCACCTTGGCGAAGCTGAGCGACTGCGCACCGTCGGAGCAGCCGAAGGCGAGGATCGTGTCGGCGCCGGCCAGCGCGCACGCCTCGCCGGTGAGCATGCCCTCGGCGCCGGCCTGCAGGTTGCTGGCCTTGGCGTCGCACGTGATGGCGCTCCCGGTGCAGGGCAGGCCGTAGAACCGGCTCATCTCGATGCCGATGACGTTCATCAGCGCGCACTCCGGGGTGCCGCAGAGATAGAGGCCGCTGCGCATGTCGGCCACGCCGGCGCCCATCCCGGAGATGATCCCGCAGCCGGGCTGCGCGAGCTGGAAGAGCACGACCGCGCTGAGCAGTTCCGCGACGTTGACGATCATGGTGCCGAGCACCGTCATCGGGCCCGTGGTCCCGCTCAGCGGCATGGGCAGCACGAGCACGGGCACACCGGCGCGGACCATGGCCATGGTCGCCTCCGTCATCTCGCGCTCGTGCTGGAGCGGCGCCACGGTGCAGTCGACGGTCGAGAAGATGGGCCGGTCCCAGAGGGAGCCGCCGGCCACCGCCTCGAAGATCTCGACGAGCGGCGCCGCGTGGGCGGGGTCGCGCACCTCGTCCTGCACGTGCTTGCTGAGGTTCGCGAGCGAGATGGCCTCGATCTCGAGGCCCGCGGTCAGGGGATCGAGATCGCGGGCCGAGATGGTCGGCCAGGCGTAGTCGACCTCCGGCAGGGCGTCGTACAGGCGCATGGTCCGCCGCAGCCACTCGGCCGAACCCTCTTCCCGGCGGCCGGTCAGCTCGTCGAGCAGGTAGGTCGCCGTGCCGTCGGCGCAGAAGGTGAGCGACCCGTCCCCGACGACCACGTCGTGCCGCGGGTCGCGGGCGGCCAGCCGCACCTCGGACGGGCAGGTCTCGAGGCAGCGCTCCACGAGGTCCCAGGGCAGCCTGGCCGTCAGCGCCGTCCTGTCGACCTGAGCCCCGGCCTCGGCGAGGAGCTCGATCGCCTCGGGCGTGTTGTAGCCGATGCCGATCTCCGCGAGAACGCGCACGGCCTGCTCGTGGACGAACGCGCGGTCTTCCTCCGACAGGTAGGTCAGGCGCGGCCGCGCCACAGCTCCCCCGCCGTTCGAGACGCTGCCGTCACGCGCTCAGACCCTTGCGTGCGGCCCAGCCGCTGATGACCTCGTCGATGTGCCGGTCCGCGTCCGCGGGCAGCGGAGGGACCTCGTGCGTCGCGAGGATCTCACGCGCACGAGCGGCGGCCTCTTCTGCGAGCGGCCGCCCGGCGAACTCCTCGAACGTCCCGCGCTGGAACACCTGCGGGCGCCAGATCTCGCTGCGCGAGAAGGCGCGCGTGCTCTTGCGGCCGAGGAAGTGCCCGCCGATGCCGACCTCGAGGATGTCGTCCATCAGCGCGGTGGTGTCGTCGATGGTGTCCTCGCGCAGGTAGCGGCGCAGCGCGCCGATCTGGTCGTTGTCGAGGACGTACTTCGCCAGGCTCGAGACCTGCACGCCGTCGAGCCCGCCGGCGGAGATCAGCGAGTCGGCGCCGGCGAGGGCGGCGGTGAGCGCCGTCATGCCGCCCTCGGAGCCCGCCTGGAAGTTCGCCGCTTTGGCGTCCGCCGACATGCCGGTCGCCTGCGTCGGCAGCCCGTAGAAACGGCTCATCTCGAGGCAGATCACGTTGATGAGCCCGATCTCCGGGCTCGAGGCGATGTAGCCTCCCGAGCGCATGTCGGCCACCGCGGACCCCACCCCGGAGATGGTCGCACAGCCGGGATGCGCGAGCTGGTAGAGCACGATGCCGGAGAGGAGCTCCGCCATGTTGAGGATGCACGTGCCGAGCAGCGTCATCGGGCCGGTGGTGCCGGCCTGAGGCATGGGCAGCACGAAGATCGGCACGCCGCGGTGGACCATCTTGAGGCCGGCCTCGGTCATGTCGCGGTCGTGTTGCAGCGGCGCGATGGTGCAGTTCGTCACAGAGAAGCACGGCCGCTCGGTGAGCGAGGCGCCGCACGCCGCCTCGTAGATCTCCAGGATCGGCTCGACCATCTCCGGCACGCGCACCTCGTCCTGCACGTGCTTGGTGGTGTTGCGCACCATGACGGCCTGCGTGACGAGCGGCAGCACGTCGGCGGGAGCGTCCCCGGGGTTCGGTGACGGCCACAGGGTGTCGATCTCGCCGAGGGCGTCGCACAGCCGGGTGATGTCCGCGAGGTCGGCGGTGGTGCCGTCGCGGCGTTCGCCGGTCACGTCGTCGAGCATGTAGGTCGTCATGCCGTCGCTCGTCGTGATGAGGCGATCGCCGCCGAGCAGGCAGTCTGCGGACGGGTCGCGGCCGGCGAGGCAGGACCGTCCGCGGGACGGTCTTGAGCGCCGGCTCGATGACGTCCCACGTGAGGCGCGCGGTCAGCGCTTCGCGGTCCACGCGCGCCCCGGCAGCCTCGAGCAGCTCGATCGCCTTCGGCGTGTTGTACGCCACGCCGACCTTCTCGAGCACCTCGAGCGCCTTCTCGTGGACGAACTCCTTCTCCGTGTCGGAGAGGTAAGTGATGCGGGCCCTGGCCACGACGCGTCCTCCTTGGGTACGGGACAGGCTACCACAGCCTCTCCGAGAACCCCCGGAAATCGCAAGCCCCCGTGCGAGGTTTGCAGCAGAATCCGTGCGCCCGCACAGCGAGGATTGCGAACTCCGCAGCGCCGAAGGCCCTCTCGCGGCCGCCGCCGGCGATCCCCCGCCGCGTTAAACGACGAAGGCCCGGGAACCTGTACGGCTCCCGGACCCGCAGCCCGAGCCTGGCTCTGCCCGAACGCATCCTCATCCACAACTCCTCTATAACGACAAAGGCCCGGGAATCTTCGATCCGGGCCTTTCGTTCGAATAATCCGGCGGCGTCCTACTCTCCCGCAGGGTTGCCCCTGAAGTACCATCGGCGCTGGAAGGCTTAACTTCTCTGTTCGGAATGGGAAGAGGTGTGACCCCTCCGCTATGGCCGCCGAAAACCTGGCGCCGTCACACTGGCGCACAAACTGGCGTGCCGGCACGCAGACACGGACCTGAAAACTGCAGAGCGGCAATTGAATTCAAAGTCAAGCCCTCGGGCAATTAGTACTGGTCTGCTGAACACATTGCTGTGCTTACACATCCAGCCTATCAACCAGGTGGTCTACCTGGGCCCTTACCCATTCTAGATGGTGGGAGATCTCATCTCGAGGCGGGCTTCCCGCTTAGATGCTTTCAGCGGTTATCCCTTCCAGACGTAGCTAGTCAGCAGTGCCGTTGGCACGACAACTGATACACCAGAGGTCTGTTCACCCCGGTCCTCTCGTACTAGGGGCAACCCCTCTCAAATCTCCAACGCCCACAGAAGATAGGGACCGAACTGTCTCACGACGTTCTGAACCCAGCTCACGTACCGCTTTAATGGGCGAACAGCCCAACCCTTGGGACCTACTTCAGCCCCAGGATGCGATGAGCCGACATCGAGGTGCCAAACCCTCCCGTCGATGTGGACTCTTGGGGAGGATAAGCCTGTTATCCCCGGAGTACCTTTTATCCGTTGAGCGACCGCGATTCCACTCTCCACGGCCGGATCACTAAGCCCGACTTTCGTCCCTGCTCGACTTGTCAGTCTCGCAGTCAAGCTCCCTTATGCCTTTACACTCTACGTACGGTTTCCAATCGTACTGAGGGAACCTTTGGGCGCCTCCGTTACATTTTAGGAGGCGACCGCCCCAGTCAAACTGCCCACCTGACACTGTCTGCGTGCCGGATTACGGCCACGCGTTAGAAGCCCAGAACACGAAGGGTGGTATCCCAAAGGTGGCTCCACCGAGACTGGCGTCCCGGCTTCAAAGCCTCCCACCTATTCTGGACGACGTGCACCAGACTCCAATATCAAGCTGCAGTAAAGGTTCACGGGGTCTTTCCGTCTTTCTGCGGGTAATCGGCATCTTCACCGATACTACAATTTCACCGAGTCCCTCGTTGAGACAGCGCCCAAGTCGTTACGCCATTCGTGCAGGTCGGAACTTACCCGACAAGGAATTTCGCTACCTTAGGACCGTTATAGTTACGGCCGCCGTTTACCGGGGCTTCAATTCAATGCCTCGCCTCTCTTGCGATCAGCTAACATCTCCTCTTAACCTTCCGGCACCGGGCAGGCGTCAGCCCCTATACATCGTCTTTCGACTTAGCAGAGACCTGTGTTTTTGGTAAACAGTCGCTTGGGCCAATTCTCTGCGGCCTCGCCGCGCTTTGGTTGGCATGCAACCTAACCTGGCAAGGCGCCCCTTCTCCCGAAGTTACGGGGCCATTTTGCCGAGTTCCTTAACGAGGGTTCTCTCGATCGCCTTAGTATTCTCTACTTGCCCACCTGTGGCGGTTTTGGTACGGGCACCACACGCACTCCCTAGAGGCTTTTCTAGGCGGCAAGGAACCAGCGGCTCGCCGGCTTACGCCAGCTGACATCACGTCTCAGACTATGTGGAGTGCGGATTTTCCTACACTCCGTCCTACGCGCTTGTCCATGGTCAACCAACGCCATGGTCCGCTTTACCTACCGCGTCCCCCCATCGGTGTTAACGCACGTGGGTGGTACGGGAATATCAACCCGTTGTCCATCGCCTACGCCTGTCGGCCTCGGCTTAGGTCCCGACTAACCCTGGGAAGATTAGCTTTACCCAGGAACCCTTGGGCATTCGGCGGTGACGTTTCTCGCGTCACTTTCGTTACTCATACCGGCATTCTCTCTTCCCAGGCCTCCACGGCTGGCTTGTCGCCGCCGCTTCCGCGGCCTGGGAATGCTCTCCTACCACTCCAGCTTGCGCTGAAGTCCACAGCTTCGGTTGCTAGCTTGAGCCCCGTTACATTATCGGCGCAGGAACACTTGACCAGTGAGCTGTTACGCTTTCTTTAAATGATGGCTGCTTCTAAGCCAACATCCTGGTTGTCCGTGCACTCCCACATCCTTTGCCACTTAGCTAGCAATTAGGGACCTTAGCTGGTGGTCTGGGCTGTTTCCCTCTCGACTACGGAGCTTATCCCCCGCAGTCTGACTCCCATGCTCTGGAATCGTGGTATTCGGAGTTTGTCTGACTTCAGTAAGCTGGTGG
>CAWIDR010000039.1:15000-39962 GCA_963834905.1 uncultured Thermoleophilia bacterium
GCGAGGTCGAGCTTGGCCTCGAGCGCGCCCTCCGGGAGCACGTCGACGGCGCCGATCATGAGGTCGTCGATGAGGCGGCGGTCGGCCACGGCTGGTCCTTTCGCGCGGGTACGGCAGGTCGGACGGGCCGGCCGGAGGCTCCGGCGAGGAGCCCAGCGCCGGGCGGCGCGGCCGCCGTGGATGATAGCACAGGGGCCCGCGGCGGCGGGGCGCCGGACGGCCCGCGGGCCGTCCGGCTCAGGCCACGCCGCGGAAGAGGTGGCCGGTGGTGGAGCGCTCGCGCGACGCCAGCGGCGCGAGCGCCTCGAGGCCTCCGGACGCGAAGGCGGCGCGCTCGGCCTCGTCCATCGCCGCCTGCTCGACGACGAAGGTGGCGACGCCGGCCGCGCGCAGCTCGTCCAGATTCGGAGCCAGGTTGGTGACGCGGGCGTTGAAGATCCGCGTGCCGCCCGCGTCCGCCTCAGCCGGGAACTCGTAGCCCTTGGCGTCCTCGAGGAGCAGCGAGACGTGCTCGTCGGGGCCGGGCGCCTCGTAGAGGCCTTCCGCCCGGCCCAGCAGGTCGCGCGTGTGCAGGACCTGCTGCCGGCCGAACGCGAGGATCTCGAGCGCCGGAGGACCGTCGGGCGCGGCGTCCGCCAGTGTGCCCGCGAGCGCGGCGATCTCTTCCAGCGCCGCCTCGGGAGACACCGTGACCGCCACCGGCCAGGCGCCGGCCAGTCCGGCGGCCACGCCGGCGGCGAGGCCGTTGAGGCCTTGCAGCGGGTACTCCATGACGAAGCCGGAGCGCAGCGCGTTGCAGCGTGCCGGGGTCGCGGACGACGGCGGCGTCCCAGGCGAGCGCGAGGACCTCCGCCAGCCAGGCCGCGTCGGCGTCGAAGAGCACTTCGGGCAGGCGGACGCGCACCGGCGCAACCAGAGGCGCGCAGCCGGTCGAGCGCGCGCGCGACGGCCTCGGGCGCGTCCCCCGTGAGCACATCCAGGCAGTACGCGCCGCCGCGCGGAAGCGGGAGCGGCGCCTCGCCCGGGCGCAGCCGCAGGACGACGGGCGGTGGCACACCCGGGCGACGGTCCGGCCGACCGGCCTGCGCCCGCGGCGCCGGGCGGGCCTGTCGGCCGCCGGAACGGCGGCGGGCGGCCACGCGGCGCTCGCCGAGCGCCGCCACCGCCCGCCGCCGCAGGTCCTTGAGACCGCCGACGGCCAGGAACGCCCCGTCGGCGACCGCGTACTCGAGGTCGGCGAGCCTGTACGGCGTGCCGCCCAACGCGCCGAGGGCGTCCCGGGCGCGCTCCGCGCTCAGGGCGGCCGTCCTCGCAGCGGGCAGCGGCTCCGGCGTCGAGACCGAGACCGTCTCGTTGCGCGCGCAGGTCGGTCACGGCGAGCTCCCCGGGCACCCCTTCTCCCCCGCTCAGACGCATGGCCAGCTCGATCGGCCGCAGCGCCACGCGCCCGTTGACCAGATCGCGGCCGAGCTCGCCGACGTCGGCCGCGGCCAGCCGGAACAGCGCGGTCCTTGACGGCGACGCGCTCACGCACGTGCAGCGTGATGGCCGCGTCGCCTCCCGCCTCGAGGCGCCGCGGCTCCGTCTGGCCCCACGGCGTGTACAGGTAGACGACGTCGCCCTCGGCGACCGGCTGGTTGAGCTTGACCTCGACCGCGCCCGTGGACTCGTTGAATCCGCTCACCCGGCCGACGAGCACGCCGCGGTGGCCGCCGCGGCCGCCGCTGCGCACATCGTCGTGGCGGCCCGCGAGGTGGGCCGTCGTGAACGAGCGCGAGAAGCTCTGCTCGAGACGCTCGGTCCACTCGGGCCGGACGGCGAAACCCTCCGGGTCGGCGACGGCGGCGTCGAGCGCCTCACGGTAGACGGAGGTCGTCACGCCGACGTAGGCGGCGTCCTTCATGCGGCCCTCGACCTTGATGCTCGTGACGCCGGCGGCCAGCAGGTCCGGCAGCACGCCGATCGCCGCGAGGTCGCTGGTCGACATGATCCGCGACGACTCCAGCGCCGGCAGGCCGGGAGCCTTGAGGGCGTAGCGCAGCCGGCAGGACTGGCTGCACCGGCCGCGGTTGCCGCTGCGGCCGCCCACCATGCTGCTGAGCAGGCAGTCGCCGGAGTAGCCGTAGCAGAGCGCCCCGTGGACGAACGCCTCGAGCTCCAGCCCGTGCGTCTCCAGGGCGGCGATCTCGGGGAGGCTGAGCTCGCGCGCCAGGATGGCGCGCGAGAACCCGAGCCGCTCGAGCGCCGCCAGCTGCGCCGAGCTGTGCGTGTTCAGCTGCGTGCTGGCGTGCAGCGGCAGCTCCGGGTACTCCTCGCGCACGCGCGCGGCGAAGCCCAGGTCGGCGACGATGAGGGCGTCGAGGCCGGCGCGGTACGGCGCTTCCAGCGCCGCGAGCGCCGGCTCCACCTCGTCGTCCTTGAGGAGCGTGTTCAGCGCCAGATACGCGCGCGCGTCGTACAGGTGGGCCGTCTCGACGGCCTCGGGGACCGCCTCGCCGCCGAAGTTGCCGGCGAAGGCGCGCGCGCTCCAGCGCGCGAGGCCGAAGTAGACGGCGTCCGCGCCGGCGGAGAGGGCCGCGCGCAGAGCGCGCGGCTCCCCCGCCGGCGCGAGCAGCTCGGGTCTTGTCATGAGGCGGGCGCCTCCCGGCGTCAGCGCAGCGGCAGCGCGCCGGGCTCTTCGCCGGTCACCTTGCCGCGCTTGTCGCGGTGCACGCGGATGAGGCCGCTGGTGGCGATCGTCTTGACCCCGCCTCGCTCGAGCTCGTCGAGGAACAGGTTGATGCCGAGCGAGTCGCTGCTCATGTGGCCGGCGATGACGACGTGGATGCTGTGCTTGTCGGCCTCGTCGCGGAGCTCCTGGCCCATGTGCATGCCGACGATGGTGCCCACGCCGGCGGCGGCGAGCTTCTCGACGACCGTCTTGGGGCCCTCGGTGCCGCCGGTCATGTCGACCCAGATCTTGCCGGCCCGCGATCCGCCGCCGCTCTTGCCCGTGTACGGGCCGGCGCCCTTCTGCGCGGCGATGCGGTACTCGGGGATCTCGAGCAGCGCCTTCTGCACGTCCTCGATGGTGCTCGGCTTCTTCTTGGCGAACCACTTGTTCAGGTAGTCGACCACGAGGTTGTCGGTGGGCGTGTGCGCCGAGAAGAACGGCACCTCGAGCAGGCGGGCGGCGTCGATGGCCTGGTCGTAGTTGATGGGCATGAGCCGCCGTTTGACCTCGTCCATGCGCTCGGCGATGAGCTTCTCGCCGGCCTGGATGGGCACGCCGAGCGTCGCCCAGATGTCCGCCTGGACCTCCATCACGCTGTCGAGCTTGGTGAGGCCCCAGGCCTCGGGATGGTGCGTGTAGATGGCGTCGATAGGCACGCCCTTCTCGCGCAGGCGGTCGGCGAGGAGCACCTCGCCCGTGTTCATGTCGATGCCGCCGAGGAGGGTCTTGACCTCGAGGTCGGGGTCGCCGACGTAGATGCGCGTGTCGTTGAAGGGGTTGGTGAGGTCTTCCGTGTCGGCCAGGGTCTTGAGGTGGTCGGGAAGGGCGTCGTAGCGCTTCTTGGTCCGCGCCAGGAACTCGTCGACGCCGTCCTTGCCGCGCGGGTCGGCCTCGATGCCCATCCGCACGGCGGTCTCGTAGATCTCGCGGAGCTTCACAGTGGTCCTTTCTGCTCAGGCGCGCGCCGCGAGTGGAGCAAGCGTGAGCAGGCGCCGCGCTGCGTGAAGTGCTGGTGGAACGTCCCTATCTTACCCAGCGGGCAGGATGGGCGTCCGCGAGAGCGGTCGCGAGAGGAAGCGGCTGTCGGCGTCGACGAAGCGCCAGGGCTTCTGGTCGCCGCCGCGGAGGCCGATGCGCGCCGTCGTCACCACGCGAGGCGCGGGCGCGGCGAGGTCGCGAGGAAGGACGGCCAGCGGCGGCTCCCAGACCGGCAGGCCGTTCTGGGCGCGGCCGATGCCGAGGGCCTGGGCGAGCCGCGCCGGGCCGGAGGCCAGGAGGCGCGGCTCGAGCACGCCGCGGCGGGCGATCATGCCCTCGACGCCGCGCTCGGGCTCGAGGGCGCGGAGCAGCACGCCCGCCGCCACCCCCTCCTCCTCGCAGACGACATTGGCGCAGAAGTGCATCCCGTAGGTGAAGTAGACGTAGAGGTGACCGGGCGGCCCGAACAGGACCGCGTTGCGCTCGGTCTTGCCGCGGTAGCCGTGACAGCAGGGGTCGTCCTGCCGGTACGCCTCGGTCTCGACGATGCGGCCGCCGGCGCCGCCGAACAGGAACGTGCAACCGATGAGCTCGCGCGCGACCTCGAGCGCGGAGCGCGCGAAGAAGGACTGGGGCAGCGGGTCCGGCGGTCATGGCCGGAGTGTAGCGGACGCGGTGCTGAGGCAGCCTGGGATGACGGCGCCACCGGGCAACGCGATACGTGTCTCGACCAATGGTGACATGCATGGCGTCATGGGTGACGCCAGCGAGGACATCGTGGGTGACGCCACGGAAGACATCATGGGTGATGCCACCGAAGACATCATGCAGTGACGCCACCAGTGTCGCGACCTGCGGAAGCCTGCACCCAGTCGGAGAAGCGCCGCCCGGCGATCGAGCGCGCGGGCGCTCCGCGTCAGCAGCAGGGGCGCGCGGCGAGCGTGGCGCGCGCCCGCTCGAGCTGTTCGCGCACGCGTACGGGCGCGGACCCGCCGCGGGAGCGCTTGCGCGCCAGCTGCGCGGCGGGCTCGTGGAGCGCGTAGTAGCCGTCGTCGAACGCCGGCGAGAGGGACCGCAGGTCGTCGAGCGGGACCTCCGCGAGGCTTTCGCCCTTCTCCAGGCAGCGGCGCACCAGCCCGCCGGTGAGGTGGTGCGCCTCGCGGAAGGGCACGCCCTTCTCCACCAGGTAGTCGGCGACGTCGGTGGCGGCCAGGAAGGGGTCGCAGGCCGCCGCCATGCGCGCCTCGTCGAACGTGATCTCCTCGAGCATGCCGTGCACGACCGGCAGCAGCTGGTCGAGGCAGTCGACGGCGTCGAAGAGGTAGCGCTTGTCCTCGCGCAGGTCGGTGTTGTAGGCGAGCGGCAGGCCGTGGAGCACGCCGAGGAGGCCGCCGAGGTCGGCGGTCAGCCGCGGAGCGGCGGCCCGCATCAGCTCGGCGGCGTCCGGGTTCTTCTTCTGCGGCATGATGCTCGAGCCGCCGGCGTAGGCGTCGGGCAGGCGCACGAAGCCGAACTCCGCGGTCGCCCACAGGACGAGCTCGGCGCCGAGCCGGGAGACGTGCGCGCCGAGCTGGGCCGCCGCGGCGAGGTAGTCGACGACGAAGTCGCGGTTGGCGACGGCATCCAGCGAGTTCTCGGCGACGCGCTCGAAGCCGAGGTCCGCCGCCTCGGCCTCGCGGTCGAGGTCGAAGTCGAGACCGACAGCGGCGCCGGCGCCGAGCGGCAGCTCGAGGCAGGCCTGGCGGGCGGCCTCGAGGCGCGTGCGGTCGCGGTCGAGCATCCAGAAGTACGCGAGCAGGTGCTGCGCCAGCGACGTGACCTGCGCGCGCTGCAGGTGCGTGTACGCAGGCAGCACGGTCTCGACGTGGTCGGCCGCACGCGCGAGCAGCACCTCCTGCAGGGCGGCGAGCGCCGCGTCCTGGCGTTCGGCCACGCGGCGCAGGTGCAGCCGCACGTCCGTGACCACCTGGTCGTTGCGGCTGCGGCCGGTGTGGAGTCTCGCGCCGGCGTCGCCGATGAGCTCCGTGAGCCGGCGTTCGACCGCCATGTGCACGTCCTCGTCGGCGTCGGCCGGGACGAAGGCGCCGGACTCGATCTCGCGACCGACGGCGGCGAGGCCGTTCTCCACCGCCTCGAGCTCGGCCGCGCTCAGGATGCCGGCGCCGCGCAGCGCCCGCGCATGCGCCACCGAGCCCTCGATGTCCTCGGGCCAGAGGCGCCAGTCGAGCGCCAGCGAGCTGTTCAGCGCCACGAACGCCGGCGCGCGCTCGCCGGCGAAGCGGCCCGAGCGCGCGACGGTCACGCCGCCGTCCCCTCGGTCGCGGCGCCGGCCCGTGCGGCCATCCGTCTGCTCTGCGTGCTCGTCATGCCCGGCATCATACGCGCTCCGAACGGGTGCGGAGCGGGCGGCCGCACTGCGGCGACCTCCCCCGGCGGGCGGCCGTGAGGCCGCGAGCGCCGGTAGGCGGCGGCCCTTCCGGCGGCCGCCCGCTCCTCCCCGTGTCCTTCGGCTCGGGCCGCCGTCAGGCGGTCTCGAACTCCTCGTCCATCTCGAGTTCCTTCATCATGTGGTGCTCCTTGCCGACCCGCGCCCACACCTCTATCGGCAGGCCCCACAGCTCGATGAAGCCCGCGGCCGCGGTGTGCGAGAACTCGTCCTCGGTCGTGTAGGTCGCGAGCTTGTAGCTGTAGAGGCTGAAGTCGCTCCTGCGCCCGTCGGCCACGCAGCTCCCCTTGTGGAACTTGAGCCGCACGTCGCCGGTGACCCGCTCCTGGCTCTGGAAGAGGAACGCCTGGCAGGCCTCGGTGAGCGGGTCGAACCACTGGCCCTCGTAGATCATGTCGGCGAGCTTGCTCTCGATGGTCTTCTTGAAGTGGAGCAGGTCGCGCGTGAGCACGAGGTCTTCCATGGCCTGGTGCGCCGTGATGAGCGCCAGCGAGCCCGCGACCTCGTAGACCTCGCGGCTCTTGATGCCGACGAGCCGGTTCTCGATCATGTCGACCCGGCCGAAGCCGTGCCGGTTGCCGATGGCGTCGATCTTCTCGATGAGCTCGACCATGCCCATCTCCACGCCGTCGAGCGCGACGGGCTTGCCCTTGAGGAAGCTCACGACCACGGTCTGCGGCTCGTCGGGCGCCTCGGCGACGGACTTCACGAATTGGAACGCGTCCTCCGGCGGCGCGACCCAGGGGTCCTCGAGCACGCCGCACTCGTTGCTGCGGCCCCACATGTTCTCGTCGATCGAGTACGGGCTCTTCTTGGTGAGGTTGACCGGGATGTCGTGTGCGGCCACGTAGTCGAGGAGCTCCTCGCGGCTCGGCCAGTCGGCGGCGCGAGCGGGCGCGATGATCTCGAGCGTGGGGTCGAGGGCCCGCACGCCGATGTCGATGCGCACCTGGTCGTTGCCCTTGCCGGTGCACCCGTGGGCGACGGCGGTGGCGCCGTACTTGTGCGCCGTCTCGACCAGCTTCTTGGCGATGAGCGGCCGGCCGATCGCCGTGCTCAGCGGATACTTGTCCTCGTAGAGGGCGTTCGCCATCAGCGCCGGCAGGCAGTGATGCTCGGCGAACTCCTCCTTGGCGTCGATCGCCACCGCGGCGATGGCGCCGGCCGCCTCCGCCCGCGCCATGATCCCGGGCACGTCCTTGACGCGGCCGATGTCGACGAGGCAGCACACGACGTCATAGCCGTACTTCTCCTTGAGCCACGGCACGAGGGCGGAGGTGTCGAGGCCGCCCGAGTACGCGAGGACGATGGTGCCGTTGGGCGCTCCTGAGCTGGGGGTGGTCACTGGATCTGCTCCTTGGGGTGAGGTGTACCGGGGCCGGCGCGGCGCAGCCGCTCGCCGGCTCTCGAGGACGAGGATCGGAGTGCGCGCCGAGAAGGTGCCTGCGCGCTAGGCCTCTCGGAGACGATCGACGTAGCGCTTCATCTCCCGCGCCTTGTCGGCCGTGTCCAGGATCACCACGAACGTGTCATCCCCGGCGAGGGTGCCGACGATGTCCGTGTGGTTGAGGTTGTCGATCTGCCGGGCCACGGTCGACGCGGTGCCGATCTCGCAGCGGACGACGAGCAACTGCTGGGAGACCGAGGTGGACCGCGCGAAGTCGCGCAGGACGTGGCGCGCGGCCTGCTCCGGGTCCTTGGGCCGCTCCCTGGAGCTGAGGAGGTACTTGGCGCGGCCGAGGTGCGTGCGCACCTTCTGGAGGTCCAGTTCGCGGATGTCGCGCGACACCGTCGCCTGCGTGACCTCGCATCCCAGGGCGCTGAGCGCGCTCACGAGCTCCCGCTGGGTCGCGATCTCGCGCTGCTGGACGACCGTCTGGATGAGCCGCTGACGCTCGGTCTTGCTCATCGGCGCACGCGTGTTCATGCCCTCTGCATCTCCCCTGACCAGGGTGGCGAGCCGAGTGACGGCCGGCGCACCCGTTGCTCCTGAGGCGTGCATAGAATACATCGAAGTGGCCGCGACTATGCAAGCCGGGCCGGCCGCGACGGCGCCGACCGGGCTCACGCGGTCACCTTGGTGCCGCAGCCGGCGTCGGTCATGATCTCGAGCAGCACCGCGTGCTCCACGCGACCGTCGATGATGTGGGCGCTGCTCACGCCGCCCTCGAGCGCCTTGCGCACGGCCGCGACCTTGGGCACCATGCCGCCGCCGATGCGTCCGGCGGCCTGAAGGGCGCCGAGGTACGCGAGGTCGCACTCCGACACCGGCGTCACGTCGCCGCCCTGGTCCTCGTAGATGCCGTCCACGTCGGTGAGGAAGATGATCTTCTCGGCGTGCATGGCGGCGGCGATCTCGCCGGCCACGGTGTCGGCGTTGACGTTGTACGCCTCGCCGACCGCGTCGGCGCCGACGCTGGCCACGACGGGGATGTTGGCCTCGGCGAGCAGGTCGAGGACGCCGGTGTTGACCTCCTCGACCTGGCCGACGAAGCCCAGGTCGACGTCGTTGCCGGCCGCGTCCGTGTGCTTCTTGGGCGAGACGCGCAGCAGGCGGCCGTCCTCGCCGGAGATGCCGACGGCCGACCCGCCGTGCCGGCTGATGAGGCCGACGATCTCCTTGTTCACCTTGCCGACGAGGACCATCTTGGCGACTTCCATGGTCGCCTCGTCGGTCACCCGGTGGCCGTCGACGAACTCGGGCTCCATGCCCAGCTTCTTCATGTGGCGGCTGATCGCCGGGCCGCCGCCGTGCACCACGATGGGCTTCATGCCGACGAGGCGCAGCAGCACGACGTCCTCGGCGAACTGCTCCTGCAGCCGCGGCGAGGTCATCGCCGCGCCGCCGTACTTGAGGACGACGGTGGCTCCCCAGAAACGACGGATGTACGGCATCGCCTCGAGGAGGGTCTTGACGGTCTTCTGGTGCCGTACGGTCATGTCGAGTACTCCGCGTTCAGGGTGACGTAGTCGTGCGTGAGGTCGCTGAAGTAGACCGTGGCCTCCGCACCCGGGCCGTTGAGCGCCACGGTCAGGTCGATCTCGGGCTGGTGCATGATCTCGGCGAGCCGGCCCTGCTGGGCTTCGCCCAGGGGCGCCGGCTGGCCGCGCTCGACGATCACCACGTCCTCGTAGGAGATCCGCGCCGGGAGGTGGTCGTGGCCGTCGCGCCCGAGGGCCTGGCCGATGGCCTGCATGATGCGGCCCCAATTGGGGTCCCGGCCGAAGAACGCCGTCTTGACGAGCGGCGAGTTGGCGACGGCGCGGGCCACGGCCTCCGCCCGTCCCTCGTC
Source organism: uncultured Thermoleophilia bacterium (assembly GCA_963834905.1). Classification (GTDB taxonomy): domain Bacteria; phylum Actinomycetota; class Thermoleophilia; order UBA2241; family UBA2241; genus CAIXSE01. Next base: position 24,431 of record CAWIDR010000039.1, read on the forward strand.
CTTCGCGCCGCTGACGGTGAGCTTCATCGTCCGCGTCGAGCCCTCGCCGTCGGCGACGATCGACAGGGCGAGCGCGAGCAGCGCGGCGTCGAGCGCCCGGCCGAGCCGCGCCAGCCCCTCTTCCCCGGGCTTGATCCCCGAGGCGCCGTTGCACAGGCCGAGCACGGTGTCGTTGGTCGACTCCTGTCCGTCCACGGTGATGCGGTTGAAGGACCTGTCGACGGCGCCGTGCAGCAGCCCCGTCCACACGGCGCCGTCCACCTCCGCGTCGCAGGTGACGAAGCAGAGCATCGTCGCCATGTTGGGGCTGATCATGCCGCAGCCCTTGGCGGCGAACCCGAGCTTGACCTTGCCCTCGGGCGTGACCACCTCGAGCGCGCCCTTCTTGGCGTGCTTGTCCGTGGTGCGGATGGCGGCCGAGAAGTGCTCGGCTGCCTTGGCGTCGCCGCCGACCGGCAGCGCGGCCGCGGCGGCGGCGATGCCGGGCTCGATCTTGTCCATCGGCAGGTGGACCCCGATGAGCCCCGTGGAGCACACCGCCACCTGCTCCACGGGGAGCCGCAGGTGGTTGGCGGTGAGCAGCCGCATGCGCGCGGCGTCGGCGAGCCCCTGCTTGCCGGTGCAGGCGTTGGCGTTCCCGGCGTTGACGACGATGGCCCGCAGGTGGCCGCAGTCGCTGGTCTCCCGCGTGAGCCGGACCGGCGCGGCGGCGGCGGCGTTGCTGGTGAACGTCGCCGCCGAGACCGCCGGCTGCTCGCTGAGCACCAGGCCGAGGTCGAGCTTGCCCCGCTTCTTGACGCCGCTGGCGACGCCGGCGGCCAGGAACCCCTTGGGGGCGGTCAGGCCGCCGCCGATGGACCTGGCGTGGTCGGGCAGCGGAGCGAACCGGCTGATCGGCAGCATGTCAGACCAGCCCTTCGTGCTCGGGCAGGCCGAGCATGACGTTCATGTTCTGCACGGCCTGGCCGGAGGCGCCCTTCATCAGGTTGTCGATGACGCTGATGACGACGATCCGGCCCGGCCCGGGTGTCGACGTGCGGGAAGATCCGGCAGTAGTTGGTGCCGGCGACGTCCTTGAGCTGCGGCGGCGCGTCGCAGACCTCGACGAACGGCTCGCCGGCGTAGAAGTCGTCGTACAGCGTCCGTGACCTCGGCCGCCGAGGGCAGCGGGAACGTCCCCGTCTTGACGTAGATCGTCTCGCTGATGCCCCGCTGCACGGGGATCAGGTGCGGGACGAAGGTGAGCGACGGCGCGGGACCTGCGCCCGGCGCCGCGCCGAAGGCGCTCGGCGCCGCGGCGGGGCCCTTCGTGCCCGCGCCCCCGCCGTTCAGCCCGGCCGCGATCTCCGGGTAGTGCCGGTGCGACTGCACGCCGTAGGCGACGAGGTCGGAGTCGACGCTGCAGAAGTGGGTGTTCGGCTTGGGCGTCTTGCCGGCGCCGCTCACCCCCGACTTGGCGTCGATGACGACGTCGACGAGCCCCAGCTGCTTGAGCGGGGTGAGCGCCAGCAGCGCCGCCGTCGGGTAGCAGCCGGGGTTGGCCACGAGGTCCGCCCCGGCCACCTCCGCGCGATGCAGCTCCGTGAGGCCGTACACGCCCGGCAGCAGCTCCGGATGCGGGTGCTCGCCGTACCACTCCGCGTAGGTCGCCGCGTCCAGGCGGAAGTCGGCGGAGAGGTCGATGACCTTCACCCCGTCGTCGAGCAGCTGCTTCGGCGATCGGCGCCGCGTCGCCGTGCGGCGTGCAGAGGAAGGCGATGTCCACGCCGCCGAGGTCCGCCCGGCTGCAGAACGCGAGGTCGCTGCGCAGCCGCGGCAGGTGCTGCCGCACCGGGTCGCCGGCCAGCGTCTCGGAACTGATGGCGGCGAGCTTCACCGCCGGGTGCTTCAGCAGCAGTTCCGCCAGGAGCGCGCCCGTGTAGCCGCTGCCGCCGACGATGGCGGCGCTGGCTACGCAGGGGTCGCCCGCGGCGAACGGGGCTTCGGTCGTGATGGTCGTGGTTTGCAGACAGGTCGCAGATGTCATCAGGCACTCCGGTGCACGTCGGTGGACGCGGGCAAGGCGCGAAAGGTCGCCGGCGGAGGGCGTGAGGTGTGTCTGCGAGAGCGGTCTAGCTGCGGGAGCTAGAGCAGACCGAGACGCCCACCGTCCGGCGCGCGTCGTGCACGTCGGGCCAGTCGACCGGCCGAAGCCGTGCGCGTTGCCGATGCGTCGATCTTCTCGATGAGCTCGACCATGCCCATCTGCACACCGTCGAGCGCGACCGGCTTGCCCTTCTCGAAGCTCACGACCACGGTCTGCGGCTCGTCGGGGGCCTCGTCGACGGACTTCACGAACTGGAACGCGTCCTCCGGCGGGGCGACCCACGGGTCCTCGAGCACGCCGCACTCGTTGCTGCGGCCCCACATGTTCTCGTCGATCGAGTACGGGCTCTTCTTGGTGAGGTTCACCGGGATGTCGTGCGCGGCCACGTAGTCGAGCAGTTCCTCGCGGCTCGGCCAGTCGGCGGCCCGGGCCGGCGCGATGATCTCGAGCGACGGGTCCAGGGCACGGACGCCGATGTCCATGCGGACCTGGTCGTTGCCCTTGCCGGTGCAACCGTGAGCGACGGCGGTGGCGCCGTACTTGTGCGCCGTCTCGACCAGTTTCTTGGCGATGAGCGGCCGGTCGATGGCGGTGCTCAACGGGTACTTGCCTTCGTAGAGGGCGTTCGCCATCAGCGCCGGCAGGCAGTGATGCTCGGCGAACTCCTCCTTGGCGTCGATGGCCACGGCGGCGATGGCGCCGGCAGCCTCGGCCGGTGCCATGATCTCGGGCACGTCCTTGACCCGGCCGATGTCGACGAGGCAGCACACGACGTCGTAGCCGTACTTCTCCTTCAGCCACGGAACGAGGGCCGAGGTGTCGAGGCCGCGTGAGTAAGCGAGGACGACGGTGCCGTTGGGCGCGGAACTGGAGGCGCTTGCAGGTGGTCACGTGGATGCTCCTTGGGGTGAGGTGTACCGGGGCCGGCGCGGCGCAGCCGCCCGCCGGCTCTCGAGGACGAGAATGAAGTGCGCGCGGAGATCTTGCCTCGCGCGCTAGGCCTCTCGGAGACGGTCGACGTAGCGCTTCATCTCTTGCGCCTTGTCGGCCGTGTCCAGGATCACGACGAAGGTGTCGTCTCCTGCGAGGGTGCCGACGATATCCGTGTGATTGAGATTGTCGATCTGCCGGGCGACGGTGGACGCGGTGCCGATCTCGCAGCGCACGACCAGCAACTGTTGCGAGACCGAGGTCGACCGCGCGAAGTCGCGGAGCACGTGGCGGGCGGCCTGCTCGGGATCTTTGGGCCGCTCCCTGGAGCTCAGGACGTACTTGGCGCGGCCGAGATGCGTGCGCACCTTCTGCAGGTCCAGTTCGCGGATGTCGCGCGACACGGTCGCTTGCGTCACCTCGCATCCTAAGGCGCTGAGTGCGCTCACCAGTTCCCGCTGGGTGGCGATCTCGCGCTGCTGGACGACTGTCTGGATGAGCCGCTGCCGTTCGGCCTTGCTCATCGGCGCACGCGCGTTCATACCCCTCCGCATCTCCTCTGACCAGGCACCACCAGCCGTATGCCGGACGGCGCACCCACCTCAGTTGAGGCGTGCATAGAATACATCGAAGGTGCGCCGACTATGCAAGCCGGCTGAGCGGCGCAGGCCATGGCCGCGCTCACGCGGTCACCTTGGTGCCGCAGCCGGCATCGGTCATGATCTCGAGCAGCACGGCGTGCTCGACCCGGCCGTCGATGATGTGAGCGCTCGCCACCCCGGCCTCCAGCGCCTTGCGCACGGCGGCGACCTTGGGCACCATCCCGCCGCCGATGCGGCCGGCGGCCTGCAGGGCGCCCAGATAGCCGAGGTCGCACTCGGAGACGGGGCTGGTGTCGGCGCCCTGGTCCTCGTAGATACCGTCGACGTCCGTCAGGAAGATGATCTTCTCGGCGTGCATGGCGGCGGCGATCTCGCCGGCGACGGTGTCGGCGTTGACGTTGTAGGCCTCGCCGGTGCCGTCGGCGCCGACGCTCGCGACGACGGGGATGTTGGCCTCGGCGAGCAGGTCGAGGACCTCGGTGTTGACCTCGTCGACCTCGCCGACGAAGCCCAGGTCCACGTCGTTGCCGGCGGCGTCGGTGTGCTTCTTGGGCGAGACGCGCAGGAGGCGGCCGTCCTCGCCGGAGATGCCGACGGCCGTGCCGCCGTGCCGGCTGATGAGGCCGACGATCTCCTTGTTGACCTTGCCGACAAGGACCATCTTGGCGACCTCCATGGTCGCCTCGTCGGTCACCCGGTGGCCGTCGACGAACTCGGGCACCATGCCGAGCTTCTTCATGTGGCGGCTGATCGCCGGGCCGCCGCCGTGCACCACGATCGGCTTCATGCCGACGAGGCGCAGCAGCACGACGTCCTCGGCGAACTGCTCCTGCAGCCGCGGCGAGGTCATCGCCGCCCCGCCGTACTTGAGGACCACGGTGGCCCCCCAGAAACGACGGATGTACGGCATCGCCTCGAGGAGGGTCTTGACGGTCTTCTGGTGCCGTACGGTCATGTCGAGTACTCCGCGTTCAGGGTGACGTAGTCGTGCGTGAGGTCGCTGAAGTAGACGGTGGCCTCCGCACCCGGGCCGTTGAGCGCCACGGTCAGGTCGATCTCGGGCTGGTGCATGATCTCGGCGAGCCGGCCCTGCTGGGCTTCGCCCAGGGCCGCCGGCTGCCCCTTCTCGACGATCACGACGTCCTCGTAGGCAGATGCCGCGCCGGCAGGTGGTCGTGGCCGTCGCGGCCGAGCGCCTGGCCGATGGCCTGCATGATGCGGCCCCAGTTGGGGTCGCGGCCGAAGAACGCCGTCTTGACGAGCGGCGAGTTGGCGACGGCGCGGGCGACGGCCTCCGCCCGCCCCTCGTCCTGCGCGCCCGTGACGGTGAGCTTCATCGTCCGCGTCGAGCCCTCGCCGTCGGCGACGATCGACAGGGCAAGCGCGAGAAGCGCGGCGTCGAGCGCCCGGCCGAGCCGCGCCAGCCCCTCTTCCCCGGGCTTCACGCCCGAGGCGCCGTTGCAGAGGCCGAGCACGGTGTCGTTGGTCGACTCCTGCCCGTCCACGGTGATGCGGTTGAAGGACCTGTCGACGGCGCCGTGCAGCAACTCGCGTCCACTCGGCGCCGTCCACCGCCGCGTCGCAGGTGACGAAGCAGAGCATCGTCGCCATGTTGGGGCTGATCATGCCGCAGCCCTTGGCGGCGAACCCGAGCTTGACCTTGCCCTCGCGGCGTGACGACCTCGAGCGCGCCCTTCTTGGCGTGCTTGTCCGTGGTGCGGATGGCGGCCGAGAAGTGCTCGGCAGCCTTGGCGTCGCCGCCGCCGGGCAGCGCGGCCGCGGCGGCGGCGATGCCGGGCTCGATCTTGTCCATCGGCAGGTGGACCCCGATGAGCCCGGTGGAGCACACCGCCACCTGCTCCACGGGGAGCCGCAGGTGGTTGGCGGTGAGCAGCCGCATGCGCGCGGCGTCGGCGAGCCCCTGCTTGCCGGTGCAGGCGTTGGCGTTCCCGGCGTTGACGACGATGGCCCGCAGGTGGCCGCAGTCGCTGGTCTCCCGCGTGAGCCGGACCGGCGCGGCGGCGGCGGCGTTGCTGGTGAACGTCGCCGCCGAGACCGCCGGCTGCTCGCTGAGCACCAGGCCGAGGTCGAGCTTGCCCCGCTTCTTGACGCCGCTGGCGACGCCGGCGGCCAGGAACCCCTTCGGGGCGGTCAGGCCGCCGCCGATGGACTTGGCGTGGTCGGGCAGCGGAGCGAACCGGCTGATCGGCAGCATGTCAGACCAGCCCTTCGTGCTCGGGCAGGCCGAGCATGACGTTCATGTTCTGCACGGCCTGGCCGGAGGCGCCCTTCATCAGGTTGTCGATGACGCTGATCGACGACGATCCGGCCCGGCCCGGGTGTCGACGTGCGGGAAGATCCGGCAGTAGTTGGTGCCGGCGACGTCCTTGAGCTGCGGCGGCGCGTCGCAGACCTCGACGAACGGCTCGCCGGCGTAGAAGTCCGTCGTAGAGCGCCGCGACCTCGGCCGCCGAGGGCAGCGGCAACGTCCCCGTCTTGACGTAGATCGTCTCGCTGATGCCCCGCTGCACGGGGATCAGGTGCGGGACGAAGGTGAGCGACGGCGCCGGACCTGCGCCCGGCGCCGCGCCGAAGGCGCTCGGCGCCGCGGCGGGGCCCTTCTTGCCCGCGCCCTCGGCCAGCCCGGCCGCGATCTCCGGGTAGTGCCGGTGCGACTGCACGCCGTAGGCGACGAGGTCGGAGTCGACGCTGCAGAAGTGGGTGTTCGCTTGGGCGTCTTGCCGGCGCCGCTCACCCCCGACTTGGCGTCGATGACGACGTCGACGAGCCCGAGCTGCTTGAGCGGCGTGAGCGCCAGCAGCGCCGCCGTCGGGTAGCAGCCGGGGTTGGCCACGAGGTCCGCCCCGGCCACCTCCGTCGCGATGCAGTTCCGTGAGGCCGTACACGCCCGGCAGCAGCTCCGGATGCGGGTGCTCGCCGTACCACGCCGCGTAGGTCGCCGCGTCCAGCCGGAAGTCGGCGCTCAGGTCGATGACCTTGACGCCGTCGTCGAGCAGCTGCTTGGCGATCGGCGCCGCGTCGCCGTGCGGCGTGCAGAGGAAGGCGATGTCCACGCCGCCGAGGTCCGCCTGGCTGCAGAACGCGAGGTCGCTGCGCAGCCGCGGCAGGTGCTGCCGCACCGGGTCGCCGGCCAGCGTCTCGGAACTGATCGCGGCGAGCTTCACCGCCGGGTGCTTGAGCAGCAGTTCCGCCAGGAGCGCGCCGGTGTAGCCGCTGCCGCCGACGATGGCGGCGCTGGCCACGCAGGGGTCGCCCGCGGCGAACGGGGCTTCGGTCGTGATGGTCGTGGGATTTGCAGACAGGTCGCAGATGTCATCAGGCACTCCGGGTGCACGTCGGTGGACGCGGGCAAGGCGCGAATGGTCGCCGGCGGAGGGCGTGAGGTGTGTCTGCGAGAGCGGTCTAGCTGCGGGAGCTAGAGCAGACCGAGACGCCCACCGTCCGGCGCGCGTCGTGCACGTCGGGCTCGGAGGGCGGCGCAGCGCCGGAGGCCCGCGGTGGCGCGGGCGTTGGTGGCGAACCGGATGGTCGTGGCGCTGCTCATCGTCGCGAGACTCTACAGGACTGATGCACAACATGCAAATGGGCAGGCCAGAGTGGTGCAAACTATGCACGCAAGCCATAGAGCCCGCCCGAGAGCGACGCCGGCCGTCAGCGGTACAGACGGGAGAGCACGCCGTACCCGCAGATCCACAGGGCGAGGAACACGAGCAGGAACAGCGGCAGGGCGACGGCCCGCGTGAACAGCGAAGGCGACCAGCGCACTGACCAGCAGCCATGCGATGTGAGCCTGTCCCCGCGTCGGCCTCCGCAGACGCAGGCTCCGGAGGCGCCGGGCCCCTGGCGCGCGAGCCGGACGGGACGCCCGCGCACGGGCGTCGTCACCTTCCTGAGGCCGAACGTGACGGCCAGGATGGCGACGATGACCAGCACGTGCGTCGGCGTGAGCAGACCCGGGAGCATGCCCCCATCCTCGCGGCCTCGGCGCCGGCGGGCAACCGCCGCTGGCCGCCGACGCCCGCGGGGCGGGCGCCGGCTGACGTCGCGTCCGGGGCGGGCGGCTCGGACGGGCCGCCCGCCCCGCGGTCGTGCAGTCGCGACCTCAGCTCGAGCCGGCCCAGCGGCCGGCCCGGGAAGCCGCTCGTCAGCGCAGGTCGGCCTGGAACTCCCGCTCGAGCGCCTTGAGGATCTTGGCGCGCACGCCGGCGATGTCCTTCTCGTTCAGCGTGCGCTCGGGCGAGCGCATGACGACGCGCAGGGCCAGCGAGCGCTTGTCCTCCGGCACCTGGTCGCCCTCGTACACGTCGAAGACGCGCACGCTGCGGACGAGCTTGCCGCCGGCGCGGCGGGCCTGTTCCACGATCGCCTCCGCCGGCACGTCCCGGCCGACCACGACGGCGAGGTCCTGCGAGGCCGGCGGATACGTGCCGAGGTCCTCGAACGCCGCCGTCTTGAGGGCTGCCGGAGCGATGCGGTCCAGGTTGAGCGACGCGAAGTACACGGCCTGGTCGTCGATGCCGAAGGCGGCAGCCACGTCCGGGCGGAGCTGCCCGAGCGCGCCCACCCCGCCGGCGCCGGGCGCGGTCACGAGCGCGGCCTTGCCGGGGTGCAGGAACGAGAAGTGAGCCGCGGCGTCGCCGAGCGGCGCGTACTCGGCGTGCAGGCCCACGGCAGCCAGCGCCGTGTCCACGGCGCCCTTGAGCGTGTAGAAGTCGGTCGCCCGGCCCGCGCCGGTCCAGTTCTCCGGCTCGAGCGGCCCGGAGAGCACGATGCCGAGCGCTTCCGGCTCATGCGGCAGCATCGCGCCGGGTTCGGCGGCGTGCGCGGGCGCCGGCGACCGGCTCGTCCCACAGGTACACCTTGCCGATCTCGAAGAGGTTCGGCGGCTCGTTGAGCCGGTCGAGGTTGTCGCGCACTGCGCCGAGCAGGCCCGGCAGCAGCATGGTGCGCATCACCGACTGCTCGACGCTCATCGGGTTGGAGATCCGCACCGGCTCCAGGCGCGGGTCGCCGTCCGGGAGCCCGAGCAGAGCGAGGGCGTCCGGGGCGATGAACGTGTAGGTGATCGCCTCGTCCAGGCCGCAGCCGGCCAGGGCGCGCCGGACGGCGCGCCTGACCTTCTGCACCTGGGTCAGCTGTCCGGCGGTGGTGTGGCGCGGCAGCGTCTCGGGCGCGAGGCCGTAGCCGGCGATGCGCCCCACCTCCTCGACGAGGTCGACCTCACGGATCAGGTCCGGCCGGAACGTGGGCGGCAGGACGGACCAGGCGTCGCCGGCCTCCTCGACCTCGCACTCCAGCCGACGCAGGATGCCGGCCTGCTCGGGGGCAGGCACGGCGTAGCCGAGCAGGGCCTCCGTCCTGGCCGGCCGGTACGACAGCGCCGCCGGAGCCGGCGGGACGCCGCCGGCGTCGACCATGCCCGGCGCGACGGTGCCGCCGCACAGCTCGACGAACAGCCGGTCGGCGAAGTCGAGCCCGCCCGGCGCCAGATTGGGGTCGATGCCCTTCTCGAAGCGGTTGCTGGCCTCGCTGCGGATGCCGGTGTGCAGCTCGGTGCGCAGGATGCTCGGCCCGGCGAAGTTGGCCGCCTCGAGCACGATGTCGGTGGTGTGCTCGTCGATCTCGGCGTCGACGCTGCCGAACACGCCGGCGATGACGAGCGCACGCTCGACGTCGGCGATGACGAGCATCTGGTCGTCGAGCGTGCGTTCGACGCCGTCGAGCGTGACGATCTTCTCGCCGGCCTTCGCGCGGCGGGCGATGAGCTTGCCGCCGCCGATCTTGCCGGCGTCGAACGCGTGCAGCGGCTGGCCCCAGCCGAGCATCACGTAGTTGGTGACGTCGACGACGTTGTTGATGGGGCGCATGCCGGCGTGCGTGAGGCGCGCCTTGAGCCACGCCGGCGACTCGCCGATGGTGACGCCGCGGATGACCGTGGCCACGTACCGCGGGCAGAGGTCGGGGTCGGCGATCTCGACCGCGATCGACTCGGCCGCCGGAGCGCCGCCGAACGCCGCCGGGGCGGCGATGGGCGGCGGCGCCAGCTCCAGCCGGGCCGCGGCGGCGACCTCGCGGGCGATGCCGTAGATGCTGAAGCAGTCCGGCCGGTTGGAGGTCAGCTCGAGCTCGAGCACGGCCTCGCTGACCGGCAGGTAGTCCTGCAGCGGCGCGCCGATGATCCACGCGTCCGGCAGGACGGCGATGCCGGGGCTCTTGTCCTCGTAGCCGAGCTCCTGCTCGCTCATCATCATGCCGTCGCTCTCGACGCCGCGCAGGTTGGCCTTCTTGAGCTTGAGGCCGTTCTCGAGCACGGCGCCGCTGAGCGACACCGCGACCGTGTCTCCGGCCTGGAAGTTGCTGGCGCCGCAGACGATCTGCCGCACGCCGCCGTTGGCCTCCCCCACCTCGACGGTGCAGAGGCTGAGCTTGTCGGCGTTGGGGTGCTGCTCCTTGGTGAGCACCTTGCCCACCACGAAGCGGCTGAGGTTCTCCGGGTCGCGCGGCGCACCGACCCAGTCGATGCCCTCGACCTCGGTGCCGGACATGGTGAGGACCTCCGCGAGCTCCTCCACCGTGCCGTCGCCAGGCGACGTACTCCTTGATCCAGCTGAATGGGACTCTCATCGTGACCGCCTCCTCAGAACTGCCGCAGGAAGCGGACGTCGTTGTCGTAGAACAGGCGCAGGTCGGGGATGCCGTGCTTGAGCATCGCCATGCGCTCCACACCCATGCCGAAGGCGAAGCCGCTGACCTTCTCCGGGTCGTAGTCGACGAAGCTGTACACGGCGGGGTCGACCATCCCGGCGCCCATGATCTCCAGCCAGCCGGAGTACTTGCACGAGCGGCAGCCCTTGCCGCCGCAGAGCTCGCAGCTCACGTCGACCTCGATGCTGGGCTCGGTGAACGGGAAGAAGTGCGGGCGCACGCGGATCTCGCGGTCGCCGCCGAAGAACTCCCGCGTGAAATGGGCGACGGTGCCCTTGAGGTCGGCCAGGGTGATGCCCTCGTCCACGACGAGGCCCTCCACCTGGTGGAACATCGGCGTGTGCGTCGCGTCCGAGTCGCGCCGGTACACCTTGCCGAGGCACACGACGTAGACGGGCGGCTGCTGCTGCTCCATCACGCGCACCTGGACGGGAGAGGTGTGGGTGCGCAGCAGGACGCCGCGGTCCGCGTCCACGACCGCCTCGGGCATCGTCTCGCGCTGCTCTACGACCCAGAACGTGTCGTGGGCGGAGCGCGCGGGATGGCTCGGCGGCGTGTTCAGCGCCGTGAAGTTGTAGTAGTCGAGCTCGACCTCGGGACCCTCGGCGATGCTGTAGCCGAGGCCCAGGAAGATGTCCTCCACCTCGCGCATCGTCTGGCTGATGAGGTGCTCGTGGCCCGCCGCGAACGGCTGGCCGGGCAGCGTGACGTCGATGCGCTCGTGGGCGAGCGAGTCGGAGAGCGCCGCGCGCTTGAGCTCCGACTCGCGCTCCTCCACGAGCTCCTCGAGTTCCTTGCGGATGAGATTGCCGCCCTTGCCGACCAGCGGACGCTCCTCGGCCGGCAGGCCGGGGATGGAGCGGAGGAACTCGGTGAGCGCGCTCTTGCGCCCGAGCACCTGCACGCGCGCCTGCTCCAGCGCGGCCAGGTCGCCGGCGCGCACGATGGTCTCGCGGCCGGCGTGGTAGATGGCCGCGAGCCCGGGCGCTCGCTGTTTCAGCTCCTGCAGGTGTGCGTCGTCCATGGTCATCCTTCCTGCGCCGCGGGGAGGCGGCGTGACGGGTCTTCGGCAGCGCCGGCGGGCCGGCGCGAGAACTCGTAGAGGGCGATCGCGCCGGCGACGCCGGCGTTGAGACTCTCGACCGCGCCGCCGGACGGCGCCGACAGCGGGATCGTCACCAGGCGGCCGACGTGCGCGAGCGCGGCGCTGGGAGAGGCCGGCGCGCTCGGCCCCGACCACCAGGACGGCCGGCCGCCGCAGGTCGGCCGCGTCCAGCGGCTCGCCGCCGTGGGCGGCCAGGCCGTACACCGTCGCCGGCGGCAGCTGGTCGACCAGGTCGGCCAGCGGAAGCTCTTGAAACACCGGCAGGCCGAAGAGCGCACCCATGGCGGCGCGGACGGTCTTCGGCCCATAGGGATCGGCCGCGCCGGACGAGGTGACGAGGGCGGAGGCGCCGAAGGCGACCGCCGCCCTGATCAGCGTGCCGACGTTGCCGGGGTCCTGGACGCCGTCCACGTAGACGACGAGCAGGCCGGCGCCCGGCGCGCCCGCGGCGGGCGCGCCGCTCTCGCGGCGCAGCGCCGCGGTCTTGGGGCCCGAGGCCGGCCCGAGCAGCGAAGCCACCGGCCGGCGCTCCGGCAGCGGCAGCAGCGCGACGACGTCGGCCGGCGTCTCCAGCGTGGAGATGCGCGCCGCCACGCGGTCGGTGACGGTGAAGACGGATGCCGGATCGAGGCCGAGGCGCTCGCCGAGCTCGTCCGCGGCCTCCTCCCGCAGGAAGACGGCCTGCGGCCGCCAGCCCGGCCGCCAACGCAGCCGCGACCACGTCGGCGCCTTCCGCCAGGAAGGCGCCTTCGCGGTCGCGGAACTTACGCTGGCGCAGAGACGCCGCCCGCTTGACGAGCGCGTTCTGCGGGCTGCTCAGTGGTGCGCCGAAAACCCCAAGCGACTCGCCTCCCTCGATCAGGCCGTCAGGCCGCTTCGAGGGCCGCGCGGGCCTGGTCGACGAGCGAGGCGAAATACGCCGGGTCAGTCACCGCCAGATCGGCGAGGATCTTGCGGTCGAGCTCGATCTCGGCGAGCTGCAGGCCGTGCATGAACTGGTTGTACGAGAGACCGTTCTCCCGGGCACCCGCGTTGATGCGAATGATCCACAGCTTGCGGAACTCACGCTTGCGCACGCGCCGGTCGCGGTAGGCGTACTGACCGCTCCGCTGGACCTGCTCCTTCGCCCTCTTGTAGCTCGAGTTCTTAGTCGCGCGGTAGCCCTTGGCCTGCTCGAGTACCTTGCGGCGCTTCTTGCGCGCACTGACGCTTCGTTTGACACGAGACATTGTCGTACTCCTTGGAACTGCACCGGCCGGAATCCGTCAGGCGGCCCGGCCGGCTCGTGATCTTAGGTCGGCAGGCTCAGCGGAGCCCGAGCAGCCGCTTGATCCCCTTGGAATCAGCCGGGCTGACGTCGTACATCTTGCGGAAGCTCCGCTTGCGTTTCGCGCTCTTGTGCTCCAGGAGGTGGCTCTTCATCCCGTGGCGACGGACGACTTTGCCCGTACCGGTGAGACGGAAGCGCTTCTTGGACGCGCTGTGAGTCTTGGTCTTCGGCATGCGTACCTCCTCCCAGCTACTTGACCGGCGCGAGCATCATGACCATGTTGCGCCCGTCTTGCAGGGGCTTGGACTCGATGACGCCGTATTCCTTCACATCTTCGGCCAGGCGCATGAGCAGCGCCTCGCCGCGCTCCGGATGGACCATCTCGCGGCCCCGGAACATGATCGTGACCTTGACCTTGTCCTTGTGCTCCAGGAAGCGGAGCACGTGACCCTTCTTGGTCTCGTAGTCGTGCACGCCGACCTTGGGCCGGAACTTGATCTCTTTGATCACGATCTGGCTCTGGTGCTTGCGCGCCTGCTTGGCCTTGAGCTCCAGCTCGTACTTGTACTTGCTGTAGTTCATGACGCGGCACACAGGCGGATCGGCGGTCGGCGCTACCTCGACGAGGTCGAGGTTCTTGTCGGCTGCGTAGTCCTGCGCGAAGCGGATGGGCTTGATGCCCAGCTGTTCGCCGTCCTCGTCAACCAGTCGTACCTGCGGCACCGTGATGCCGTCGTTGATGCGGATGCGGACCTCGTTGGCCCGGTCCCGCATGAACTTATCTCTCGGAGAAAATGGTCTGCCCATATACGGAAAAAGGCTCGCCAGCGGCGAGCCCTCACGATCTCCTTTCTCGTGATGGACCCTGTCGGCCCGCTGCAAGACGGGCGCAGGGTGGGGTGCTCGCAAGCTCCCTCTTGTGGCGCATGGCAGTATACACGAATGCCGGTCGACGCGTCGAACACGGCCCGCGGCGGCGCGGACCTAGGAACAGCCCGCCCGCGCCGCGAAATGGTGTGGCGACGCGGACACGACCGGCGAACGCCCGGTCGCCCGCGCACCTCCGAAGGAGCCGGCGATGCCGAAGAAGCGCACCCAGACCCCGTCGTTCATGGTGGATGCGCACGGCGCGCACGACCCCATCGACGCCGGAGTCATCGCCGAGCACCTCGAGGCGGGTGAGTTCTTCTGGCTCGACCTGCACAAGCCCTCGGCCCACGACCTGGGCCTGCTCTCGGATGTGTTCAAGTTCCACCCGCTGGCCGTCGAGGACGCCACCCACTTCGGCCAGCGTCCCAAGTACGACTCCTTCGACGAGTTCGCGTACCTCGTCGTCTACGGCGCCAACGAGGACAAGCACGGCCTCGTCGAGGTGCACTGCTTCTTCAGCGGGACGTACCTCGTCACCGTCCACCGCGACAGCTGCCCGCCGTTCGAAGAACTGCGCCGGCGAGCGACCGCGGAGACGCAGCCGCCGGCCCAGGGCATCAAGCTTCTCTACATGGTCGTCGACGCCCTGGCCGACAGCTTCCTCCCCAGCCTCAGCCAGCTCGACGACCGCATCGACGACCTCGAGAACGGCGTCCTGCAGAAGCCGGACGACGAACAGCTGCAGGAGCTGTTCCGCCTCAAGCGCAGGCTGGTCGGGTGGCGCAAGGTGGTCACGCCCGAGCGCGACACCTTCGCGCGCATCGTCACCGGCGTCATCGAGGTCCCGGGCATGACGCCGGACATGGAGCGGTACTTCCGCGACGTCTACGACCACCTCATCCGCATCAGCGACCTCATCGACAGCTACCGCGACCTGCTGACCGGCGCGATGGACGTCTACCTCTCGACCGTCTCCAACCGGCTGAACGAGGTCATGAAGCGGCTGACGATCGTGGCGACGATCTTCATGCCGCTGACGTGGATCACCGGGTTCTTCGGGATGAACTTCGGTAGGCTGGTGCTGGGCATCACCGGCTGGCCTGCCGTTCGTCGTGTTCTGGGCCTCGTGACGCAGGTCGCGGCCGTCGCGATCATGTTCGTGATGTTCCGGCGGCGCGGTGGATCTGAGGCGCGCGGCCGCGGCCCGCGCCGCGGCGTCACTCCGCCGGGAGCACCCACGTGCTCGCGTGGTCGACGGCCACGAAGCCGAGGCCGGCGTAGAAAGGCTCGGCGTCCGGCGCGGACAGCAGCCCGAACCAGTGGGCGCCGGCCCGGAGCTCGTGGTCGATCGCCGCGGACACCGCCGTCGCGCCGGCGCCGCGGCGGCGGTGCGAGTGCCTGGTGCCCACCGCGTAGATGCCGGCGATATCGCCGATCCAGGGCGCACGCCGGCGACGGCGACGGGCCGGCCGTCGTGCAGGCTCAGGAAGACGGACGCGTCGGTACGCCCGGCGAACCCGACGCCCAGCAGGCGCTGGCACCAGTCCACCGGCAGCTCGAAGGCGTCGCCGAGGATGTCACCGGCGGCGAGCACGCCCTCCACGTCGTCGACGCGCCGGGTCTCGTGACCGCGCTCGGCGCGCACGACATCCGTCGCGTGCGCGCACATGAGCGGCACCGATCCCGAGTGGACGAGGCCGAGTGCGCTCGGCGGCGATCGCCGCCTCGGCGGCCACCGTTGAGGCGGCGTAGAGCAGCCCGGGCAGGCCGCGCCGCCGCAGCTCCGTGACGGCGGCGGCGATGCCCTCGGCCACGCCTTCCGGCCCGTAGGCGACGATCCAGTTCACGTCGTGGGAAGGCTCGCCGCCGATGCCGACGCTGACTCCCGGCGCGGCCCACGACTCGCCGCGCTCCGCGCTGCCACGAACGCGCGCCAGCCTTCG
>CAWIDR010000040.1:0-60333 GCA_963834905.1 uncultured Thermoleophilia bacterium
CCAGGGCTACACCGTCCACGGCATCAAGCGCCGCGCCAGCCTCTTCAACACGGACAGGGTCGACCACCTCTATCAGGACCCGCACGTGCCGGGCGGCCGCTTCTTCATGCACTACGGCGATCTCACCGACGCGACCAATCTCATCCGCATCGTTCAGGAGACCCAGCCAGACGAGATCTACAACCTCGCCGCCCAGAGCCACGTTCAGGTCAGCTTCGAGACGCCGGAGTACACGGCCAACTCGGACGCCCTCGGGCACGCTGCGCCTGCTGGAGGCGATGCGCATCCTCGGCCTCGGCGAGAGGGTGCGCTTCTACCAGGCCTCCACCAGTGAGATGTTCGGCCTCGTGCAGGAGACCCCGCAGCGCGAGACCACGCCCTTCTACCCGCGCAGCCCGTACGGCGCCGCCAAGGTCTACGGCTACTGGATCACGGTCAACTACCGCGAGGCCTACGGGATGCACGCGAGCAACGGCATCCTCTTCAACCACGAGAGCCCCATCCGCGGTGAGACCTTCGTGACCCGCAAGATCACGCGCGCGGTGGCGCGCATCGCTCTCGGCCTCGAGACCTGCCTCTACCTGGGCAACCTGGACTCGCAGCGAGACTGGGGCCACGCGCGCGACTACGTCAGAGCCATGTACTTGATGCTCCAACAAGACGAGCCCGACGACTACGTCATCGCCACCGGCGAGCAGCACAGCGTGCGCGAGTTCGTCGAGCGGGCCTTCGCCGAGATCGGTGTGGGCCTGCGCTGGGAGGGCAGCGGGACGGAGGAGAGCGGCGTCGTCGAGACGGTCGACCTGCGCCGCCTGACGGCCGCCCGCAACGGCTTTGGCGAAGACCCTCCACCGGCCGACGGCGAAGGGCTGATCCTGCCGGGGTCCGTCGTGCTGCGCATCGACGCCCGGTACTTCCGGCCGACCGAAGTCGAGAGCCTGATCGGCGACGCCACCAAGGCCCGCAACGCTCTCGCCTGGCAGCCGCTGGTCGGCTTCGCAGAACTCGTCAGCGAGATGCTCCAGCGTGACCTCGCCGACGCCTGTCGCGACGCTCTCCTCAAACAGCGTGGCTTCCGCATCAAGTCAAGCAAGGAATGAGGCGCGCCTCGCCGGCGCCTCAGGGCCTGTGAAGCCATCCTGCCCCTGCCTCGTCCGAGAGACGACGGCCTACAGAGGAACCCTTGATCTCTCGATCGCGGCGCAGTACGAGGTCGTCTCGACCTGGCACTGTCGACATCCGTTCCACGGCATCCGACTGGAGCTCGGTGACTCGCGAGTCGAAGTGGAGCAGGTGTGCGCTGCCTGCACGCTGCCGCGGCCGCAGTCGGACCAGAACGAGAAGTAGCGACTCCGGCTGCCCGCGCCGGAAGGGCTCAGCCGCCGATAAGCAGACGCAGAGCGCCTTGGGCGGCGTCGAGCAGCGGGCCCGGGAACAGGCCCACCAGCACGACGCCCAGCGCCGCAGCGGTGACGGCCGTGATGACCGGCCTGCGAGGTTTACCTCAAAAAAAAGAGAAAAAAAAAAGAAAATAATGAGAAAAAAAAGAAAAAAAAAAAAAATAAAGAAAAAGAAAAAAAAAAAATAAAAAAGAAAAAAAAAGAAAGAGATTAAAAAAAAAAAAAAAAAAGAGAATAAAGATAAAAAAAAAGAAGAAGAAGAAGATGAAAGAGAAAAAAGAAAAAAGAGAAAAAAAGAAAAAGAAAAAGATAGAGAAAAAAGAAGAGAAAAGAGAAAATAAAAAGAAAAAAGAAAAGAAGAAAAGAAGAAAAAGAGAAAGAAGAAAAAAAAAGAAAAAAAATGAGAAGAAAAAAGAAGAAGAAGAGAATAAGATGAAAAGAGAAGAGAAAAGAAAAAAGATAAAGATAGAAAAAGAGAAAAAAAGAAAAAATAAAAGAAGATAAGAGAAAAGATAAAAAAAGATAAAAGATAATAAAAAAGAAAAAAGAGAAGAAAAGAAAGAAGAAAAAGATGAAAAAAAGAGAAGAGAGAAGAAGATAAAGAGAAAGAAAAAGAGAAAGAGAAAAGAGAAAAAAAAGAAAAGAGAGAAGAAGAAGAAAAAAGAAGAGAAAAAAAAAAAGAAGAAAGAAAAGAGAAGAAAAAGAAAGAGAAAAAAGAAAATAAAAAGAAAAAAAAAGAGAAGAGAAGAGAAAAAGAGAGAGAAAAAAGAAAAGAAGAGAGAGAAAAGATTGAAGAGAAAGAGAAGAAAAAGAGAAGAAAAGAAGAAGAAGAAAAGATGAAAAGAGAGAGAAGATGAAGAGAGAAAGAGGTATGCAGCGAGTAGCGAGAGAGAGCGGAGAGGCAAGACGCGAAATGATGCGTGGCTAGCAAGGAGCGAGGTAGGGGGTGATGGCGTCGATGGTGAAGAGAGTAAACGGCGCGAGCTAGACAGAGGTGAGTGACGACGCGACTGCGTGAGAAAGGAGATGATGGGAGATGGTAGGTGCTCAGACAGCAGCGCCGAAGGGATGAGGGGTACGAGCGGTATGCAGATGTAGAAGGTAGGGCAGCGAGGAAGGAGCGCGAGGCAGATAGGGAAGAAAAGAGGAGAGAAGTGTGTAGAGGAAGAAAACAGCGGGTGAGATGGGAGAAGGCGTGGAAGGGCACGGTGTGGCGGAGAGCGGAGGGAGGCGACGGCGAGGGTGAGAGAGGGGAGCGCAGGCGCGCGAGGAGCTCGCTGGGCGCGCGAGGGCCGCGGCGAGGCGAGGCGTGAGCCGCTGCGGCGTGGCCGCCGGGAGTGCCTGAGAGATAGTCAGTGCAGCATCGGGTACGCTCCAGCGTCGACGTGTACTGTGAGCGTGCCTGAGTATCGCCCGCGCATCGCGAGCCGCCGATCTTGACGTAGACGCTCGCCGTCGCCGCCTGAAGAATGGACGGACGTATAAGGCGTACTTCGGTCAACAGGGCGGCGATAGCCGCTGACGGTGAAGCTAACGGCGAGCGGCAGGCGAAGCGAGACGAGGCGAAGACGACGAGCGAAGCGTGCATCAGGGCCTCCGCGAAGCGAGAGAGAGAGAGGAGAGAACTGAGCGATGGGCAGGACGCGCGCGACTGGGAGAAGAGATCCAGTGGCGAGCAGAAGTGCGGAAGACGGTACGAGCCCGGCGAGAGAGGAGCGAGCGAGAGAGAACGCGAGTCGCGACGGCGAAGTAGGCGTGGGTAGACTGGCAAGGCACGAGGCGGCGCTGAGGCAAGGCAGAGAGAGAAGAGCTAGACTGCAGCGCGAACTCCGCGAGATACGGGGCTCCGCGCGGAGCGAGGACAGCTAGCTGCGGGCGAACCTGTCGGTAGTGCGGAAGGGCGCAGCGACTACCGCGGGCTGGATGGAACAACTGCGCGAAGGAGGACGACGCAGGGGCTGGCGGCGCCGCGAGGCGCCAGAGACGACGGACGGAGGAGAGAGCGAACGCGGGAAGCGACTGCGCGACGACATGAACGCGCGAAGCGGCGGAAGAAACGCCAACGAAGAACGAAGGTGAGGCAGAAGCGCGCGAAGCGATACGCGACGGGAGTGCAGGGAGAGCGACGGGGATGACGACGCGAAGAGCGGCGACGGGAGAGAGGCTGCGTGGCGACACGGAAGGGCGGCGAGCGACGCGGCACGGTGAAGAGCGAGTAGAGTAGCTGGCGTAGGGGAGACGCCCGCCAGCGCGGGGGGGCCGGAACGGAACAAGGATGAGGGGCTGCAGACAGCGGCAGGGGAGCGCTGCGACGTAGGCGCCGGAGGCCCGAGGACGCGACGGAAGAGGGACCGCGCGGGCCCGGCTGCGCCTAGCGAGGCGACAGAAGGTGACGGCGCGACAGCGGTGGGAGACGTGTGGCAACTGAACCAGGGCAGTGCCGCGGCGATGGAGCGCGAGCGTGGTCTGAGGTGGGCGCTCTGGAGACTGGCGCCGAGACGACGAGACACGGCAGAAGGTGCAGCTGGAGAGGGCGCTGAGCGCGGTGAGAGGAAGTGGAAAGAGGCGGAGGCGGTGCGGTGACGGACGGACGGTGCGTGACAGACACGGGAAGCCCACAGAAGAAGGATGCGACGCCCACGGCGCCGAAGGCTGAGCTGAGACACGATGGGCGGTGACTGAGGTCGTGCGCAAAGTATGCGCGGGGCGAGGGCGGCACGGCGAAGGCGGCGACGAGCAACGCGACACAGGCGATGACCCCGAGGCCCAGCAGTGTGAAGGACCGGCTCAGATCTGCGGATGCGAACGCAGCACTGGCGCGGGGATGGTGCGGCTCGCGCGGCGCAGACAGCGCGCGGCCAAGAGCGGTGATGAATCAGGCACCCCCGCTGCGCGCCCAGTCAAGCGTGACAGACGCCGACCACGTGTGCACGAATCTCTGGCTCGCGTGCGGAACGAAGCGCTCGGCCTGCGTGCCAATGGCGACGCTCCCGCGCGCCTGCCGCCGAGCGCCGCGTACACGGGGCCGCCAGCGCAGTGAGATCAACATACGTCTGGGCAGCGGAAGTACAGCGACGGTGACGAAAAAAGAAGGTAGCAGCGTTGACACCGCTGCAGACAGACCTCGTGCGACCGGCAGGAGGGCGCGGCCGACGAGACGCTACGCGCGCTGCGCACAACCGCGAGACAAGGGCACGTCGTGCGAGGTAGGGCCGCACGGCAAGCGCAGATCGCGACGATGACGGTGCGGCCGGCGCCTGGAGGAAACTGTCAGTGCGATGACGGAACGCGCTTGCCCTACCTCGTCCGAGAGACGACGGCCTACAGAGGAAGTCCGAGAGACGACGGCCTACAGAGGAACCCTTGATCTCTCGATCGCGGCGCAGTACGAGGTCGTCTCGACCTGGTACTGTCGACATCCGTTCCACGGCATCCGCCTGGACCTCGGGGACGCGCGCGCCGACGTGGAGCAGCGTCTGCGCGGCCTGCACGCTGCCGCGGCCGCAGTCGGACCAGAACGAGAAGTAGCGAATCCGGCTGCCGCGGCCGGAAGGGCTCAGCCGCCGATGAGGAGACGCAGCGCGCCTTGGGCGGCGTCGAGCAGCGGGCCCGGGAACAGGCCCACCAGCACGACGCCCAGCGCCGCAACGGTGACGGCCGTGATCACCCCGGCCTGCGAGGTCTTGGCCTCGGCCGTGACCTCTGCGCCCTCGGCGGCCTCGCGGAAGTACATGTACCAGACGACGCGCAGGTAGTAGTACGCGGAGACGGCGCTCATGACGACGGCGATGACCGCCAGCCACCAGAGGTGCGCCTGGATGACCGCCGTGAAGAGGTAGAACTTGCCCCAGAAGCCGACCGTCGGCGGGATGCCGGTGAGCGACACCATGAAGAGCGCCATCAGGATCGCCGGCCACGGCATGGTGCGGCCCAGGCCGGCGAGGCCCTCGAGCGAGTAGTCGTACTCGCGGCGGGCGCGGATCCAGATGAGCACGCCGAACGCGCCGAGGTTCATGAGCGCGTAGGCGGCCAGGTAGAAGAGGATCGCGCTGACGCCCAGCGTGTCGCCGGCCTTGCCGGCGGCGATGAGGCCGAGCGTGAGGTAGCCGGCGTGCGCGATGCTGGAGTAGGCGAGCATGCGCTTGAGGTTGCGCTGCGGCAGCGCGAGCACGTTCCCCACCACCATCGTGAGGACCGCGAGGATGATCATGATGTGGCCCCAGTGCGCCCAGTCGCCGCCGGCGGCCATGACGAAGAGCTTCGCGAAGCCGATGAAGGCGGCGGCCTTGACGCCCGTGGCCATGAAGGCGGTGACCGGGGTGGGCGCCCCTTCGTAGACGTCCGGCGCCCAGCTGTGGAACGGCACGGCCGAGACCTTGAAGCCGAAGCCGGTGACGACGAGCACGAAGGCGACCACCAGGAAGCCGTCGGCGGCGACGCCGCTCTGCTGCAGGCCGGCGATGCCGGCGGCGATGCCGGCGTAGCTCGTCGCGCCGGTCGCCGCGTAGAGCAGCGCGAGGCCGAAGGCGAGGATCGCCGACGAGAAGGCGCCGGTGACGAAGTACTTGAGCGACGCCTCGGTCGACTTCTCGTTGCGCCAGATGTAGCCGGCAAGGACGTAGGTCGGCAGCGACATGAGCTCGAACGACACGAAGAACGCGATGACGTCGGTGCTGATCGCCATGCCGATCATGCCGGTGACGATCAGGAGGAGCAGGCCGTAGAACTCGCCGCGCGCGGCCTGCCGCTTGGCGAGGTACGCGTCGGACAGCAGCACGGAGAGCACGCCGATGCCGCAGAACAGCACGACCGCGTACAGCGCGTACCGGTCGTGCCCGATCATGCCCGCGAAGCCGACGACGGCGTCGATGCGGCCGAACTTGAGGCCGCCGGTGAAGACGCGCCAGACGGCGAAGCCCGCGGTCCACTGGCCCCACTGGCCGATCGCCACGGACGCGCCCGAGAGCAGGCCGGCCACGGCGATCCAGGCGAGGGCGCCCTTGCGCTTGAGGAACAGGTCGGCGAGGAAGACCACGATCGCCGCGACGGCGACGACGACGCCGGGCAGGATGACGGAGACGGTGTTGTTGAGCGGCATCTAGAGCAGCCCCCTGGTGAAGTGGAAGAGCTGCGCCAGACCGTGCCCGGTCGCACTGGCGTCCTGCAGCGACGGAAGGACCCGGTGAAGGATCACCTGCACCGGCACGTGCAGGAAGTTCAGGAAGGTCTCCGGGTACACGCCCAGCCAGATGACGAACACGACCAGCGGGAGCAGCGAGACGATCTCGCGCACGCCCAGGTCCTTGAGGCGCGAAGGAGGGCTTGACCTCGTCGTCGCCGCGGTCGTTGAACATCGTGCGCTGGAACATCCAGAGCAGGTAGGCGGCGGCGAGGATCACGCCGAGGGCGGCGACGGCCGCCATCCAGCGCGAGTACTCGAAGACGCCGAAGAGGCTGAGGAACTCGCCCACGAAGCCGCTCAGCCCGGGCAGGCCCAGCGAGCCGAAGGCGAAGAAGAGCAGGAAGCCGGCGGCGATCGGCAGAGGCTTGGCGAGCGCGCTCATGTCGGCGATGAGGCGCGTGTGCGTGCGCTCGTAGATGAAGCCGACCATGAGGAACAGGGCGCCGGTGAGGAAGCCGTGGCTGAGCATGACGAGGATGGCGCCCTCCATGCCGGCCGCGTTGCCGACGAGAGCGATGCCGGCGAAGATGCCGGCGGTCACGAAGCCCATGTGGCTCACGCTCGAGTAGGCGACGAGCTTCTTGAGGTCCTTCTGCATCAGGGCCACGAGCGCCCCGTAGACGATCGCCACCACGGAGAGGCCGACGACCCACGGGATGAACGTGACGGCGGCGTCGGGGAAGAACGGCAGGCAGAAGCGCAGCATGCCGTAGCCGCCCATCTTGAGGAGCACGCCGGCCAGGATGACGGAGCCGGCCGTCGGCGCCTCGACGTGCGCGTCGGGGAGCCACGTGTGCACCGGGAACATCGGCACCTTGATGGCGAAGGCCACGAAGAAGGCCAGGAACGCCCAGAACTGCAGGTGGTACGAGTACACGACGTGGCTCAGCGCCTGGATGTCGAAGGTCAGCGTCCCGGTCGAGCTCTTGACGTAGTACACGACGGTGATGATCGCCAGCAGCATGAGCAGGCTGCCGATGAGCGTGAACAGGAAGAACTTGATCGCCGCGTAGACGCGCCGCGGGCCGCCCCAGATGCCGATGATGAAGTACATCGGGATCAGCATGGCCTCCCAGAACACGTAGAAGAGGAAGAGGTCGGTGGCGCAGAAGACGCCGACCATGCCCACCTCGAGCAGCAGCAGCGAGATGAAGAAGCCCATCTCGCGGTCCTTGACGTAGTTCCAGCTGGCGATGATGACGATCACGCCGAGCAGCGTGGTCAGGAACACGAGCAGCGCGGCGATGCCGTCGACGCCCATGCCGTAGCGGATGTTCAGCGCCTTGATCCAGCTGATGTTCTCGGCGAACTGCATGCCCGGCAGCTTGGTCTTGAAGGCGAACAGCATCCACACCGACAGCACGAACGCGGCCAGCGTCACGACGAGCGAGATGACCTTGTAGACGACCGGCTTGCCGCGGCCGACCAGCAGGATGAGCAGCACGCCGGCGAGCGGCAGGAAGGTGATGACGGAGAGCAGCGGGAAGCCGATCTGATCGCTCCAGCTCATGTCAGCTCCCCCAGACCCAGGCGAGGACGATGACGAGCACGACCATGCCGCCGAAGACGTACATCGCGTAGTTCTGCACGCGACCGGTCTGGATGGGGCGCAGGTGGTCTCCGACCCAGCCCCACAGCCAGGCGATGCCGTTGACGGCGCCGTCGATGACCTTGGCGTCGACGAACGTCCAGAGCCAGCTGGCGAAGCCGAGCGTGGCGCCGACGGGCACGACGGCGTAGATGTCGTCCATGTAGACCTTGTTCAGGCTCGCGCTGTACGCCCACGGCACGCGCTCGGCGATGCGCCCGGGCACGTCGGTCTGGCGCACGTAGAGCCAGTAGGCGATGAGCAGGCCGACGATCACGGTGACGAGCGAGGCGAGCATGAGCAGGCCGCCCTCGCCGGCAAGCGTGAACGCCTCGTGCTCGACGTCGAAGAAGACGGGCTCGAGGAAGCCGTGGATCCAGCCGCCCTCCGGCGGTACACCCACCAGCAGGCCGAGGAAGGTCGCGGGGATGGCCAGCAGGATGAGCGGGACGGTCATGATCGGCGGCGACTCGTGGATGTGCGCCTGCACCTCGGCGTCGGCGCGGTTCTCGCCCCAGAAGGTCATGAAGATCAGACGGCCCATG
Organism: uncultured Thermoleophilia bacterium; assembly: GCA_963834905.1. GTDB lineage: Bacteria > Actinomycetota > Thermoleophilia > UBA2241 > UBA2241 > CAIXSE01. The sequence goes on from CAWIDR010000040.1 coordinate 8,716, forward strand.
TAGATGGCCGTGAGCAGCACCGTGATCATGGCGACCGCCCACACGACGTACTCACCCTTGACGAAGGTGGCGCCGACGATCTCGTCCTTCGCCCAGAAGCCGGCGAACGGGATCATGCCGACCATGGAGAGGGCGCCGGCGAGCATCGTCCAGAAGGTGATGGGGATCTTCTTGCGCAGCCCGCCCATCTTGCGCATGTCCTGCTCGCCGCCCATGGCGTGGATCACCGAGCCGGAGCAGAGGAACAGCAGGCCTTTGAAGAAGCCGTGCGCGAACAGGTAGAAGATGCCGGCCACCCACGCGCCCGGCTCCCAGGGCGACGAACATGAACCCCAGCGACGAGATGGTGGAGTAGGCGATCACCTTCTTGATGTCGTTCTGGGTGATCGCGATGTAGGCGGCGAAGATCGCCGTGAAGATGCCGATGATCATGACGACGGTCATGGCCGTCTCGCTCTGGATGAACAGCGGGTAGGAGCGCGCCACCATGTAGACGCCGGCGTTCACCATCGTGGCGGCGTGGATGAGGGCGCTGACCGGCGTGGGGCCCTCCATGGCGTCCGGGAGCCACACGTGCAGCGGGAACTGCGCGCTCTTGCCGATGGCGCCGGTGAAGAGCAGCAGGCAGATCCAGGTCATGGTGCCGGCGGCGATGTCGCCCTTCGGCGGCCGCGTCGAACACGCCGGTGAACTGCAGCGTGCCGGTGGCGACGAAGATCGCGAACATCGCCAGCGTGAAGCCGAAGTCGCCCACGCGGTTGACGATGAACGCCTTCTTGCCCGCCTGGCTGGCGCTCTTCTTGCGGAACCAGAAGCTGATCAGCAGGTACGAGCAGAGGCCCACGCCCTCCCAGCCCAGGAACAGCAGCAGGTAGCTGTCGGCCAGGATGAGCACGAACATCGCGAACATGAACAGGTTGAGGTAGGCGAAGAAGCGGTAGTAGCCCTCGTCGCCGTGCATGTAGCCGATGGAGTAGTAGTGCACCAGCATGCCGATGACGCCGACGACCAGCAGCATGATGCCGGTGAGCGCGTCGACCTGGAAGCCCCACGGCACCGTGAACCGGCCGGCGGCGATCCAGGTGAAGGCGTTCCAGACGAACGTCTCCTCCTGGTGCGTGAACGCCCAGACGAAGGCGTAGATGCTGAGCGCCGCCGAGACGGTCACGAGGGCCACCGGCAGGATGTGGGCCCTGGAGCCCCAGCGCTTGCCGAAGACGAGCGTGACGATGAACCCGAGCAGCGGCAGCAGCGGGATGAGCGCGACGACGTACTGCATGGTGGTGTTGGTCCCCTCCAAAGGTGCCCCCGCTAGCCCTTGAGCTCGTCGTAGGTGTCGGTCTGCACGGTGCTCTTGTTGCGGTAGTTGGCGATGACGATGGCCAGGCCGACGGTGACTTCGGCGGCGGCCAGCACGATGACGAACAGGGCGAAGAGCGTGCCCGCTCCCTTGGCGCCGCCGCGGAAGTTCGCGGTGGCGACCAGGGCGATGTTCACCGCGTTGAGCATGATCTCGAGGCTCATCACCACGAGGATGATGTTGCGGCGCGCGAGCACGCCGAACGCGCCGATGCAGAACAGCAGGAACGAGAGGAGCAGCCACCAGTACAGGGCGTTCACGGGCGCTCCTTCTCACGCGTCGCCAGCACGATGGCGCCGATCATCGCCGCGACGAGCACCAGCGAGACGAGCTCGAACGGGAACACGTAGCGGTCGAAGATGAGCCGGGAGAGCTGCCGGAGCCCCGGCGCGAGCGACTTGCTCCCGATGTGCCCGATGTCCGACGAGAGCGCGACGATCGCGAGCACCGCGGCGCCGACGAGCGCCACGACGGCCGCGGCGGCGGACTGGCGGTTGAAGAACAGGCCCATCTTCCCGCTCTGCACCTCGGTGAGCATGATCGCGAAGATGATCACGATGGAGATGGCGCCGACGTACACGAGGATCTGGATGATCGCCACCAGCGGCGCGTTGAGCAGCGCGTAGGCGAACGCCACGCCCAGGAAGCAGAACACCATCGAGACCGCGGAGTACATGATCTTCCTGAACAGCACGACGCCGAGGCCGCAGACGAGGATCCACGCGGCCACGATGACGAAGAACCAGGGATGGAAGTCGCCGCCGGGCATCAGGCCTGCTCCTCCGGATCGTCGAGCACGATGGGATCGTCCTTGATCGGCTCCCAGACCCAGCCGAGGCCGCGCTCGGCGTCCAGGGCGTGCGGCACGAGGTCGGTGACCGTCTCGCGCAGCGAGGCGACCGGGCGCGACTCGCGGAAGTAGAGAGACTCGCGCGCCATCGTGGTGCGGCTGTAGCCGGCGAGCTCGAAGAAGTCGGTCTGCTCGAGCGCATCGTAGGGGCAGACCTCGACGCACTCGCCGCAGAAGATGCAGCGGCTCTCGTCGAGGTCGTAGCTGCCCAGGATGCGCGGGTTGGTCTCGATGGAGCCGGTGGGGCACGTCTCGGCGCACTTGCCGCAGCTCACGCAGCCGACCAGCTGCAGCGGCAGGTTGTCGGCGGTGCTGACGATGGTGTCGAAGCCGCGGCCCATGTTGTCGTAGCAGCTCGACCCGACCTCCATGCGGCAGACGCGCACGCAGCGGCCGCAATTGATGCAGCGATTGGGCTCGCGCATGATGAAGTCGTGGCGGAAGTCGGCCGGGTAGTCGTGGGCGTCGCCGCCGTGGAAGCGGTTCTTGAACACCTCGTACTCGATGCCGTACCGCTGCAGGTCGCACTTGCCGCTGGCCGGGCAGTAGCACTGCAGGCAGAGCTCGGCGCCGCGGACGGCCTCGTCCTCGCTGAAGCCGAGCTCGATCTGCTTGAAGTTGGCCCTGCGGTCGTCGGGCTCCAGCTTGGGCATCTCGGCCGGCGGGCTGGGGTGCGTGACGTCGGTGGTCATGTCGATGAAGACCGGCGGGACCTCGGCCATGCGCGCGATGCGCGGGTCGAGGTCGGTCCGGTCGCTCAGCGAGTTGAAGAACGGCGTCGCCTTGAGCTCGGCGAGCGACTGCGCGACCTCCGCCATGTCGTCGCCGCGCAAGTAGGCGTCCATGCTCCAGGCGGCCTTCTTGCCCTGGGCGACCGCCTGGATGACGGTCTGCGCGCCGAGCACGGCGTCGCCGCCGGCGAACACGCGCGGGTCCTCCGTCTGGAAGGTCCAGTCGTTCACCTGGATGGTGCGCCACTTGGTGCGCTTGACGCCCTGCTCCTCGCTGGTGCCGTCGAGCTTGGGGAACTGACCGATGGCGGTGATCACCTGGTCGCACTCGACCACGAACTCGGAGCCCTCGATCGGCACGGGGCGGCGGCGGCCGGAGGCGTCGGGCTCGCCGAGCTCCATGCGCAGCATCTCGATGCCGGTCACCTTGTTGTCCGCGTCGGAGAGGACCCTGACGGGGGCGCACAGGAGCTCGAGCTTGACGCCCTCCTCCTCGGCCTCGTCGACCTCGGTGACGTGCGCGGGCATCTCCTTGCGCGAGCGGCGGTAGAGGCAGGTGACCTCGGCGGCGCCCTTGCGGATGCTGGTGCGGCAGGCGTCCATGGCGGTGAAGCCGCCGCCGATCACGGTGACCTTGTCGCCCACGTGGACCTTGCCGGTGACCTCGAGCTCGCCGAGGAAGTCGACCGCGGTGACGACGCCGTCGGCGTCCTCGCCCGGGACGCGCATGTCGTTGCTGTTGAAGGCGCCGAGGGCGAGGAACACGGCGTCGTACTCGGCCGTGAGCTCCTCGAGCTGGTAGTCGACGCCGAGGCGGCTGTTCGACCTGCAGCTCGACGCCCAGGCGCCACAGCACGTTGATCTCCTTGTCCAGGAGGTCGCGCGGCAGGCGGTAGCTCGGGATGCCGTAGCGCAGCATGCCGCCCGGCTTGGGCAGGGCCTCGAAGATCTTGACCGAGTGGCCCTCGAGCCGGGCGTAGAAGGCGGCGGCGAGGCCGGCGGGCCCGCCGCCCACGATGGCGATCTTCTTGCCGGTGTCGGCCTTGGGCTCGACCGGCAGCAGCAGCTCGCCGGTCTGCTCCTCGTCGATGGTCTGGTCGGCCATGAACCGGTGCAGCTGGCAGATGGTGATGGGGTGCTCGACGAGCTGCCGGCGGCACGGACCTTCGCAGGGCCGCGGGCAGACGCGCCCGAGCACGGCCGGGAACGGCAGGTCCTCGCGCAGCTTGCGCACGCCGTTCTTGTAGTCCTTGTGCGCGATGTAGTCGAGGAACTGCGGGATCTTGATGTGCGTCGGGCAGGCGTCGCGGCAGGGCGGCGTGCAGAAGGAGTTGTGGTCGCTGAGCAGCAGCTCGAGGTACAGGTGCCGCATGGCGCGGACCTTCTCGGTGCTGGTCTTGACGACCATGCCGTCGGCGACCGCCGCCGAGCAGCTCGGGACCATCTTGCGCGCGCCCTCGACCTCGACGATGCACATGCGGCACGCCGCCGTGGCGGGCAGGCGCGGCTCGTAGCACAGCGTCGGGATGTGGATGCCGACGCGCTGCGCGGCGTCGAGGATGGTGTCGCCGCGGTCGCAGGCGACCTCCTGGCCGTCGATGGTGACGACGACCTGGTCCGGACGCGGCTGGGTCTGCGGGATGCTCTCGACGGTGGTCGCCATGCTCAGGCCTCAGCTCCCGCGGCCGCGCCGGCCACGGCCTGCTCGATGCCCGAGTGCACCTTGACGGCGTCGAACTTGCAGACCTGGCGGCACGTGTCGCACTTGATGCAGTTGGCCACGTCGATCACGTGCAGCTGCTTGCGCTCGCCGGTGATGCACTCCGTGGGGCACTTCTTGGCGCAGAGCATGCAGCCCGTGCAGGCCTCGGCGTCGATGTAGTAGGTGATGAGCGCCTTGCACTTGCCGGCAGGGCAGCGCTTCTCGCGGATGTGAGCCTCGTACTCGTCGCGGAAGTACTTGATCGTGGTGAGCACCGGGTTGGGCGCCGTGCCGCCGAGCGCGCAGAGCGTGCCGTCGATGATGTAGTGACCCATCTCCTCGAGCAGTTCGATGTCGCCCTCGCGGCCATCGCCGGCGATGATGCGGTCGAGCGTCTCGAGCATGCGCTTGGTGCCGAGGCGGCAGGGGACGCACTTGCCGCACGACTCCTTCTGGGTGAAGTCGAGGAAGAAGCGCGCGAGGTCGACCATGCAGGTGTCCTCGTCGACCACGACCATGCCGCCGGAGCCGACGATGGCGCCGGTCGCGGCGAGGCTCTCGTAGTCGACCGGCGTGTCGAGCAGGTGCGCCGGCACGCAGCCGCCCGAGGGGCCGCCGAGCTGCACGGCCTTGAACTTCTTGCCGCCCTTGATGCCGCCGCCGACGTCGAAGATCAGGTGGCGGAGGCTGGTAGCCCATGGGCACCTCGACCAGGCCACCGTTGACGACCTTGCCGGCGAGGCTGAAGGCCTTGGTGCCGCGGCTGGTCTCGGCGCCGAGCGCGGAGTAGGCCCCGGCGCCGTTCTTGATGATCCACGGGATGTTCGAGAAGGTCTCGACGTTGTTGATGTTCGTGGGCTTGCCCCACAGGCCGCTGACCGCGGGGAACGGCGGCCGCGTGCGCGGCATGCCGCGCTTGCCCTCGATGGAGGCGATGAGCGCCGTCTCCTCGCCGCAGACGAACGCGCCGGCGCCGAGCTTGAGGTGCACGTTGAACTCCCAGCCGGTGCCGAAGATGTCGCTTGCCCAGGAAGCCGCGCTCCTCGGCGGCGGCGACCGCCATGGTGAGGCGCTTGACGGCCGTCGGGTACTCGGCGCGCACGTACACGTAGCCCTCGTGGGCGCCGATCGCGTAGCTGCCGATGATCATGCCCTCGATGACCGCGTGCGGGTCGCCCTCGAGGATGGAGCAGTCCATGAACGCGCCGGGGTCGCCCTCGTCGGCGTTGCAGATGAGGTACTTCTCGTCGCTCTTGGACTGGTTGGCGAACTTCCACTTGACGCCCGTCGGGAACCCGGCGCCGCCGCGGCCGCGGATGCCCGAGTCGGTGACCTCTTCGATGATCCACTCGGGCGTCTTCTCGGTGAGCGCCATCCTGGCGGCCTCGTAGCCGCCGACGGCGATGTAGGCGTCGATGGTCTCCGGGTTGATGACGCCGACGTCGCGCAGCGCGATGCGCGTCTGCAGCTTGTAGAAGCCGATGTCCTTCCAGTCGCGGATGCGCTCGCCGGTCTGCTCGTCCTTGTAGAGGAAGCGCTCGACCGGCTGGCCGCCCTTGAGGTGCTCCTCGACGACCTTGGCGACGTCCTTGGGCTTGAGGTGGCCGTACAGCGTGTCGTCGCTGAGCACCACGACGGGGCTCATCGAACACAGGCCGTGGCAGCCGATGATGCTGACCTCGACCTTGTCGCCGAGCCCGGCCGTCTGCACCTCCTGGACGAAGGCGTCGTACACGGCCATGGAGCCGGCGAACAGGCAGGCGGTGCCGGCGCAGACCTTGACGTTGTAGCCGCCGCCCGGACGCGCGGCGACGCTGACGTTGCGGCCCTCGGTGTCCGGGCGCGGGGTGGTGATGTCGTCAGTCATGGTGTCCTGGTCACCCCTTCGTACCGCCGACCTCTTCCATGAGGTCGCGGATGATCTTGCGTGTCTGGTCAGGGGTGAGACCGCCGTAGGTCTGGTCGCCGATGCGCATGACGGGGGCCTGCGAGCAGGCGCCCATGCAGGCGACGGACGACAGGGTGAACTTCATGTCGCGTGGTCGTCTTGCCGTCGGCGACCCCGAGCTCCTCCTCCAAGGCCTCGGTGATCTGGACCGCACCCGCGACGTGGCAGGCGGTGCCGTGGCAGACGTCGATGATGTACTCGCCGACCGGTGAGAGCCGGAACTGGTTGTAGAAGCTGGAGACGCCGTAGATCTGGCTCAGCGAGACGCCGGTCTGCAGGCTGATCTCCTGGATGGCGAGGCGCGGCAGGTAGCCGTAGACCTCCTGCGCGTTCTGCAGCATGGCGATGAGGCCGGTGCCGTGCTCGTAGTAGTCGTCGAGCACCGGCTGCAGGTCCTTGAGCTCGATGCCCTGCTGGGCGGCGAGGCGCGCCTCGGCGATCCGCGCCGCGTTGGGCACCGGCAGGCGGTACTTGCTCGTGTGGTTCACGCGGATGACCTGCACCGGGCAGTTGCTCTCGCACAGCGTGCAGGAGCGGCAGCGGGGCTCGCCGCTGGCAGGGTCGATGACCACGCGGAAGAGGCCGCGGCTGCGCGCCGGGAGCTCCTCGCGCTGCTCCGGGTACTGGACGGTGAGCTTCTTCTTGGGCAGATGGCTCATCGTCTGCCGCATGGCTTTGAACATGCCGAGCATCAGGCGCTCACCACCGGCTGGCGCTCACGCTGCTTGCGCAGGCGGCGTTTGAGGATCGGGTCGAACAGGCCCACGAAGGCGAAGAACGAGGCCCAGCCGAACACCGCGAGGCCCCACTTCCAGCTCGGCACCCACAGGATGATCGCCGCTGTGGCGAGGATGTTGACGAGGCCGAGCGGGATGAGGATCTTCCAGGCGAAGGCCATGAGCTGGTCCACCTGCAGGCGCGGGATGCTGAAGCGGACCCAGATCAGCACCGAGACCAGGACGTAGGTCTTGGCGAGGAACCAGAGGATGCCGATCCAGTCGACGCCCCAGAAGTGGAGGGCGGTGGCCCAGGGGCCCATCCAGCCGCCGAAGAACAGGGTCACGGCGACCATGGACATGATCGTGAGGCCGGCGTACTCGTTGAGGTAGAACATGCCGAAGCGCATGCCCGAGTACTCGGTGGCGTAGCCGGCGACGAGCTCCGACTCGGACTCGGGCAGGTCGAACGGGCCGCGGTTCAGCTCCGCGAGGGACGCGATGTAGAAGCTGAGGAACGTGAACGGCAGGTAGAAGATGAGCCAGTGGTAGTGCGTCTGCCACGCGATCACGGCGGTGATGTTGAGCGAGCCGACGACCATGGCGACGATGAGCAGGCCGAGCAGCATCGGGATCTCGTAGCTGATCATCTGGGCGGCGGCGCGCAGCGCACCGACCAGGGAGTACTTGTTGTGCGACGCCCAGCCACCCATGAGGATCGACAGCGTCGTGAAGCTGGTGATGGCGACGAGGAAGATGATGCCGACGTTGAGGTCCGTCGCCATCGCCCCGCCCGTGTACGGCAGGACCAGCTGGATGGCGACGGCGCCGATCATCACCGTGATCGGCGCGAGCGTGAACAGCACCGGGTCTGAGAGCATCGGACGGAAGTCTTCCTTGCCCATCATCTTGAAGGCGTCGGCGACGCTCTGCAGCACGCCCTGCGGCCCGGTACGGTTGGGGCCGAGGCGGTCGCCGATGAACGCCATGAAGCGGCGCTCATAGAGGATGTTGGCGAGCGCGGCGATGAACACGACCGCGTAGGCGATGACGACGAAGAGGATGGCCCTGAGGATGGCGACGAGGATATCCATCTAGCGGTCGATGCCTCCGAGCACGAGGTCGATGCTGCCCGAGATGGCCACGGCGTCGGCGATCTTGTTGCCGCTGAGGAGCTTCGGGAACAGCTGCAGGTTGCAGAAGCAGGGGTCGCGGAACTTGAGCCGGTACGGATACCGCGACCCGTCGCTCTCGATGTAGGTGCCGTACTCGCCGCGCGGGTTCTCCTGGCCGACGTAGGCCGAGCCCGGAGGCGGCGTGATGACGTAGGGGGCGCGGAGCGAGCCCAGCTGGACGGGCCCCTTGGGCAGCATGTCCAGGCACTGCTCGATGATCTTGAGGCTCTCGCGCATCTCGTCCATGCGGCAGCGATAGCGGTCGAAGATGTCGCCGTGCTGCGCGGTGATGACCTCGAAGTCGAGCTCCGGGTACACCGAGTACGGCCGCGAGCGGCGCAGGTCCAGCTCGACGCCGGACGCGCGCGCGTTGGGGCCGGTGATGCCGTAGTCGACGACGTCCTGCTGGGTGATGACGCCCTTGCCCTGCGTGCGCTGCAGGAAGACGGCGTTGGTGTCGACGAGCGCCTCGTACTCCTTGATCTTGGCGGGGAACATCTTGAGGAAGTCGCGGCACTTCTCGACCCAGCCGTCGGGCAGGTCGTAGCGCACGCCGCCGAAGCGGTAGTAGTTGAACATCATGCGCGCGCCGGTGAGCTCTTCCATGAGGTCGAGGATGACCTCGCGGTCGCGGAACATGTAGAAGACCATCGCCGTGCCGAGCGGCGAGAGGTCGGCGGTGAACGTGCCGACGGCCACCAGGTGGCTGGCGATGCGCATGAGCTCGCCGGTGATGACGCGGATGAACTCCGCCCGCCGCGTGACCTGCATGCCGGCGAGCTTCTCGACCGTCATGACGTAGCCCCACTCGCAGTTGATGCTGGCGAGGTATTCGGTGCGGTCGACGATCGGGATGTACTGGAAGTAGGTGCGCTTCTCGGCCAGCTTCTCCTTGCAGCGGTGCAGGTAGCCGATGACCGGGATGACGTCCTTGACGAGCTCGCCGTCGAGGGTGACGACCAGGCGCAGCACGCCGTGCGTGCTGGGATGCTGCGGCCCCATGTTGACGACGACCTCGTTGAAGGCCAGGCCGTCGACGTCGGAGCCGTCGCCGTGCGCCGTCGACTCCTCGATGCGGCGCAGGGCGAGCTTCACGGCCTCGTCCGGCTCCGGACTCTCGAACTGGTCATACATGCGGGTGGTTCTCCGCGAGGTCGACGTAGTCTTTGCGCAGCGGGTGGCCGACGAAGTCGTCCTTGAGCAGGATGCGCCGCAGGTCCGGGTGGCCGGTATAGACGATGCCGACCATGTCCCACGCCTCGCGCTCGTGCCAGTCGGCCGCCGGCCAGACGTCCGCGACGCTGCTCGACCTCAGGCTTGGCGCGCGGCAGGTCGACGTGCAGCTCGAGCCAGGTGTTCGTCTTCCACGAGTACAGGTGGTAGATGCTCTCGAAGGACGTGCGGCGGTCGACGCCGGCGATCCAGTTGAGCGTCTCGTAGGCGATCTCGGCGTCGGTCCTTGAGGCGCGCAGGCCGTGACCCTGAGGTCGGCGGGCGCGCAACGGGCGACGATCGTGTCCGGCTCCTGCATGCGAACATCGCTGGAGGTCGCCGGCGAAGCCCCCCGCGAGGAGCGTTCGGCGATGGCGTCCATGCTCATCGGGTTGCTGCCGACCTGCAGGCCCACGCTCAGACCTCCCCCGCCGGGGCGGCGTCCGCAGCCGCGGCCGGCGCTGCCTCGGAGGCCGGCGCATCCGCTGCGAGCGGCGCCGGCTTCTCGGGCACGAACTTGTGCTGCTGGATCTTGCCCTGCAGCTCCAGCAGGCCCTGGAAGAGGGCCTCGGGGCGCGGCGGGCAGCCGGGGATGTACACGTCGACCGGCACGACCTTGTCGACGCCGTTGACGACGTTGTAGCCGTCGTAGAACGGGCCGCCGCTGGTGGCGCAGGCGCCCATGCTGATGACCCACTTGGGCTCCGACATCTGGTCGTAGAGGCGCTTGAGCACCGGCGCCATCTTCTCGTTGACGGTGCCGGCGACGATCATGAGGTCGCACTGGCGCGGCGTGGGGCGGAACACCTCCATGCCGTAGCGGGCGATGTCGTAGCGCGCGAAGCCCGACGTGAGCATCTCGATGGCGCAGCAGGCAAGCCCGTAGGTGAACGGGAAGACCGAGTGCGAGCGCGCCCAGCTGAAGATGAAGTCGGCAGTGGTGGTGATGACGTTCGGTTCGCTGAAGTGCTCGAGCTTGGGATACCTGACCGTCTTGATGCGCTCACTCATGCCCACTCGAGGGCCCCCTTGCGCCAGGCGTACAGGAGCCCGAAGGCGAGCACGGCGATGAACAGCAGCATCTCGATGAAGCCGGCGGTGCCGAGGCCCCGGAAGACGATCGCCCACGGGAACAGGAACGCCGACTCCACGTCGAAGACGAGGAAGAGGAGGCCGAAGACGAAGTAGCGCACCGCGAACGGCTGCCACGGGTTGCCCACGGGCGGGATGCCGCACTCGTAGGGCTGCAGCTTCTCAGGCGTGAGGTGGCTCGGGTTGATGAGCTTGGAGAAGAGCAGGATGACGACCACCAACGCCGCCCCGGCGACGATGAAGAGCCAGACATAGAGCCAGTTTGTGAGATATGCGCTAGTCATTCCGATACGTAATGACGCCCGCGCTTCCCCCTGGGAGCATCCGGACGCCCGCGTACTGTACCAAAGCGGCTTCCTGAGAAGCAAACCCCGATGCAAACCGGTGGGGGTATAGCGAATCTTCAGCTGATTTGCAGGTATTTCTTGCGCGGCTGGGGGTCGCGTTGCACTTCGGCCCTGCTGCTCGTACGATGGAGCGGCACGATACCCCCGATTCGAGGTGACCCCCACGTGAGCATCGGCCCCTCCGAGATCGTCATCGTCCTCATCCTCGCGCTGCTCGTCTTCGGGCCCAAGCGGCTGCCGCAGATGGGCAAGTCGCTCGGCAAGGGCGTGCGCGAGTTCCGCAAGGCCGCGGAGACCGCCAAGACCGAGCTCGGCCTGGGCGAGGTCACCGACCAGATCAACGAGGTCAAGGCCACGTTCACCGAGCCTCTCAAGGGCGTGACCGACACCTTCAGCGACCTCAAGTCGAGCGTCGATCTCAAGACCGACATCGAGAGCGCGGGAGCCGTCACTGCCGCGGTCACGGGCGCGGGCGCGCTAGCGAGCGCGACGCCCACGGCCGAGCCGGCGCCGGCCGCCGGCGCGTTCGTCGAGGGACCGGAGACGCCGGCGGTCACGCCGCAGACGGTGTTCGCCGACGTGCCGCGCTTGCCGGCCCCGCCCGAGGAGCCCGCCGCGGAAGCGCCCGCCGAGTCGCCCCAGGCGCCGGCCGCCCCCGAGTCGCCGGAGGGCCCCGTGCCCGCCGGCTCGCCGGCGGGTCCCGCGACCGGAGCCTGACCGCGTGGCGCTCACCGCCGAAGAACGTCTGACGCTGTTCGAGCACCTCGACGAGCTGCGCAAGCGCCTGTTCGTCTGCCTCATCGCCGCGACCGTCGGCGTGCTCGTCGCGGCGCTCTTCAACAGCTTCATGTTCGACGCGCTCCTGTATCCGCTGCGCCAGGTCGCGAATCTCCCCGAGTCGGCCACCAAGATCACCACGTTCAGCCCGGCCGAGCCGTTCATGGTCAGCCTCAAGGTGTGGGTGGTCGGCGGGCTCATCCTGGCCGCGCCGGTCATCATCTACGAGCTGTGGGCCTTCCTGGCGCCGGCGTTCACCTCCGGCGAGAAGAAGTACTTCTACCCGATCGTCTTCGCCACGACGGCCCTGTTCTTCATGGGCGTGGCGCTCGCGTACTTCCTCGTGCTGCCCAAGGGCCTCGCCTTCCTGCTCACCTTCAGCGCCGGCTACTTCAACGTCCAGCTGCGCGCCAGCGACTACTTCACCTTCATGGCGCTCTTCATCCTCGCCTTCGGCGTGGTGTTCGAGCTGCCGGTCGTCCTCGTGCTGCTCGCCAAGGTGGGCGTGGTCGACGACAAGTGGCTGCGCAAGAACCGCCGCTGGGCGATCGTCGCCCTGGCCTTCGCCGCCGCCATCATCACGCCCAGCCAGGACGCCTTCAGCATGCTGGCGATGTTCATCCCGCTCTACGTGCTCTACGAGGTCTCGATCGTCCTCGCGCGCTTCGTCCAGCCGAAGAGGGAGGCCGACGCCGCCGTTGAAGACTCCTCAGGCGGAGACGACGACTCCGCCAGCCGCGCGCCTGCGTGAACGTCCCCGGGGGGCGGCGCGTCACTCGTGCCGGTACAATGAAGAGCCATGGCTGACTACACCAGATACAGCGTCGAGCCCGAGGACATCCCGCGGCGCAAGCGCGAACGCAAGAAGAAGCAGGCGAAGTCCCGCAGCCGCGTCTGGCTGGCGGTCAAGCTCTTCGTCGTCGTCGTCCTGCTCGCGCTGATCGCCGGCCTCGCCGTCGCCGCCGGGGCCATCTACGCCCTCTCGCGCGACCTTCCCTCGCTCGACTCGCTGCAGCGGAACCCGCTGGCGGTCAACACCACCATCTACGACCGCACCGGCAAGGTCCTCATCGCCGAGCTCCACGGCGGCCAGAACCGCGTGCTCCTCTCGAGGACCCAGATCCCGGACGTCATGAAAGAGGCCACGGTGGCCGTGGAGGACGCGCGCTTCTACGAGCACCACGGCGTCGACTACCTCGGCGTCGCGCGCGCCATGCTCGAGAACCTGCGCGCCGGCAGCGTCGTGCAGGGCGGCTCGACCATCACCGAGCAGTACGTCAAGAACGCCTACGTCGGCGACGAGCGCACCTACACGCGCAAGATCCGCGAGGCCGTGCTCGCCTGGCAGCTCGAAGACAGGTGGAGCAAGGACCAGATCCTCACCGCGTACCTCAACACCGTGTACTACGGCGCCGGCGCCTACGGCGTCGAGGCGGCGGCGCGGACCTACTTCCACAAGCACGCGTCCGCCCTCAGCCTCAAAGAGGCCGCGATGCTCGCGGCGCTGCCCAAGTTCCCTTCGGCCTACTCACCGACGACCGACAAGGACATGGCCATGCAGCAGCGCAACAAGGTGCTGCAGCTCATGGCGGACCAGGGCTACGTCACGCAGGCGCGCGCCGACAAGCTCATGGCGAGCAAGGTGCACGTGTACAAGCACCCGCCGAACTACAACAAGAGCCTCGCCGACTACTTCGTCGACTACGTGACCAAGGAGCTCACCAAGCACTACGGCACGGCCACGGTCTTCGACGGCGGCCTCAAGGTCATCACCAGCATCGACGTCGGCTGGCAGCAGGCGGCGATCGACATCATCAAGTCGACCACCGCGCCGCTGGACTTCGGGTTCAAGCCGTCCGCGGCCCTGGTCGCCATCGACCCCGCCAACGGCTACATCCGCACCATGGTCGGCGGCCTCGACTACAAGAAGCAGAAGTTCAACCTCGCCTACCAGGCCAAACGGCAGGCGGGGTCCTCGATGAAGCCCCTCGTGCTGGCCACGGCCGTCGAACAGGGCATGAACCCGGACACCACCTACTACTCGTCCAAGAGCCCCATCGTCATCCCCATGGGCCTCTATGCCGCGCCGTGGGTGGTCAACGGTGACGGGCCGGGCGGGTCCGAGAGCGTCTCGGCCGCCACGACCATCTCCGACAACGTCGTGTACGCCCAGCTCAGCGTGGACGTCGGCCCGGAGAACACGGTGAACACGGCGCACAGGATGGGCGTCACCAGCCCGCTCGACGCCGTGCCGTCCATCACGCTGGGCACCTCCGGCGTCACGCCGCTCGAGATGGCCGACGTCTACGCTACGCTCGCCGCGAACGGCGTCCGCCACAAGCCGCAGGCGATCGTCCAGGTGCAACTGCGCAGCGGCAAGGTCGACTGGAAGCCGTCGACCAAGGGGAAGCGCGCCATCCCGGCGGGCGTCGCCAGCGTCGTCACCCAGTGCCTCGAGCGCGTCGCCTCCGCCGGCACCGGCTCGCCCTCCGGCGCCTACTTCCCGTACCCGCGCGCCGGCAAGACCGGCACCACCGAGAACGGCTGGGACGTCTGGTACGACGGCTACACGCCGCAGCTGGCCGCCGCCGTCTGGATGGGCGACTCAGAGAAGAACTCGCCCATGGACGGCGCCTACGGCGGCACCTATCTGCGCGCCGATGTGGGCCAAGTTCTTCGCCGCGGCGCTCAAGGACCAGCCGCACCCCAGCTTCAAGACCTTCCCGTGGACGTTCAGCCCGTGGAAGGGCAAGATGCAGATGATGTCGCCGTCCGCGTCGGCGTCACCGTCGGCCAGTTCCAGCGGCACGCCGAGCCCCGGCCCGACCAAGACCATCACGCCGGCGCCGCAGCCGACCAAGACGCCGAAGCCGACGCCGACGCCGACCAAGACGCCAAGACGCCGACGCCGACGCCGACGACCACACCCACCGCGCGTCCCAAGCAGATGGTCGTGGGCGTCACGACCTCACCGACCGGCCCGCGCAGCCTCACCAGCGCCAGCGTCATGACCGCCGGTGCCGGCGACTCCGGCCTGGCCGGCGCGCTCGTGCACTGGGTCGCCGGCATCCTGGGGTTCTGACCGCCGCGCACTGACCCGGCGGCGCCCCGGCTGCGCGGCCTCCGCCCCCCTCACCAGGTCTCGTACCGGTCCGAGCCCTTGCGGTACTCCTTGACCTGCTCGCCGAGCCCGTCGGCGATGGTCATGATGCGGCAGGCCATCTCGAGCACGCTGGTGAGCTGGTAGGCCTCCTCGAGCAGGTGCCCGATGGCGAACGGCCCGTGGCCGCGCAGCATCACGATGTCGTACTCCTTGAGCCACTTGGGCAGCAGCTCCGCGACCTCTTTGGACCCGGCCGTGAGCTCGGTGTGCACCACCGGCACCTTGTGCAGCAGGTACGAGCCCTCGCTGTCGATGGGGACGATCTCGTCGCACATGAGCGAGCGGGCGATCGCGTAGGGCGGGTGCGCGTGCACGATCGCCTGCGCGGCCGTTCCCTGGTAGATCGCGCGGTGGACGTTGATCTCCGTGCTGGCCAGCATGACGTTGGCGTCGTTCTCCTCGAGGCCCGTCTCGATGATGTCGCGCTCCTCGAGCCGCGCGAGCATCGAACCGCGGCGGGTGATGAGGATGCGGTCGCCCATGCGGACGCTCAGGTTGCCGCCGTGGGAGCTGATGACGCCGGCGACGAAGAGGTCCCGGCCGATCGCCTGGAACTGCTCGAGGACGGCCGAGCTCACGGGGCGGCCGTCCCGGCGGAAGCGCCGGCGGGGTCGCCGTCTCCGGCCTCCTCGCGGCGCCGGGCTCGACGCCCGCGGCCGCGGCGGTCTCGGCGAGCCCGAGGCGCTCGAGCTTGGCGGCCGAGGGCACGCCGCCACCGTCCCAGCCGCGCGAGATGTAGTACTCGTCGAGCATCGGCGGCAAGTCTACTACCTGGCCGGCGGACGGCCCGGCCGGCACCGGCTCGTGCAGCAGCCGGGGCGGGAGCGTGTCGTCGGCGCGGCTGAACCCTGCCGCCAGGTTGAAGAGCCGCTCGGCGTTCCAGATGCGCTCGCCGAGCATCAGGAGCTCCTGCGGCTCCACCTGCTCGCCCCACACGGCGCTGAGCTGGCGGGCGTAGTAGTCCTCCTTCATCGCGAAGGCGGTGAACTTGCAGACGCTGAGCGAGTCGAGCACGGCGTTGAGGTTCTGGAGGTTGATGAGCAGGCCGGCCTTGCCGAGGGTCGCGAAGCGGTCGACCATCTTGGGCACCCCGAGGATCTCGGGGCCGAGCATGTTGGCGCGCAGGTGACAGCCGCCGCGGTTGCTGGTGGCGTACGCGAGGCCCTGCGCCTTCATGCCGCGAGGGTCGTAGGCCGGCATCTCGAGCTGCTTGACGCTCATCGAGAGGTCCGGGCGGCCGTGCAGCGCCCCGAAGCGCGCCGAGCCGAGCCCGAGCTCGGCGCCGAGGCCCTCGCCGGCGGCCGTCGCCTCGGCCAGCTCGATGATGGCCCGCGCGTCGCCGAATCGCGGGCCGTCCGCAAGGACGCCGATCTCGGTCAGCTCCATGGCGCACGAGATCGTCGACCCCATGGTGATGGTGTCCATGCCGGCGCGGTTGCAGGCGTAGTTGGCCTGCACGATCGCCGTCAGGTCGCTCACACCGCACTGGGCCCCGAGCGCCCAGATGGTCTCGTACTCGGGGCCTTCGCCGGTCTGGCCGCCGGCGCTCGTACGCCTGGCACAGCCGATGATGCAGCCGCGGCAGGCGGACCGGCGCTGCACGTGATCCTTCTTGAGCATCTCCCCGCAGATGCTGGCGGCGCCCTCGAACTGGCTCTCGCGGTGGTTGCGCGTGGGCATGGCGCCGGCCTGGTTCAGGACGTTGACCAGCACGGAGGTGCCGAACTCGGGCAGCGCCGTGGAGGTGATCGGGTTGGACTTGAGCAGCTTCTCGGTCTCGTAGACGATGAACTCGAGCCGCTCCGGATCGGCGACCGGCGGCTTGTGCTCGCCGTGGCCGCTCAGGACCAGGGACTTGAGGCGCTTGGCGCCCATCACGGCGCCGAGGCCGCCGCGGCCGATGGAGCGGCCGCGATTGTTGACGATGCTCGCGAACAGCACGCCGCGCTCGCCGGCCGGGCCGATGACGGCGGCCTCGGACTTCGGGTGCAGCTCGCGCACGCGCTCGAGCGCCGCCGGGACCTCGAGGCCCCAGAGGCCGGCGGCGGGACGCAGCGCCGCGCCGCCGGGGCCGGCGAAGGGCTCCGCGAGGGGGCCGGCCGGCGAAGCCTCGCCGGCGCCGTCCAGCCCGATGGTGACGTACCCCGGCTCGTCCAGCGCGCCGGTGACGACGAGGTAGTCCCAGCCGAGGCGGCGCAGGGCGTTGCCGAAGTTGCCGCCGGAGTTGCCGTCGAACACCGTGCCGGTGAGCGGCGAGCGGCTGGTGACGCTGTAGCGGCCGCTGGCCGGGGCGCCGGTGCCCGTCAGCGGGCCCGGCGCGAAGATGAGCGGATTCTCGGGTGCGAGCGGATCGACGTCGTACAGCCGCTCGCGCAGCGCCAGGTAGGCGCCGAGCCCGCGGCCGCCCAGCCACAGACGCGCGACCTCGGCCGGCAGTTCTTCTTCACTGGAGGTCCGGCGGGTGAGGTCGATGCGCAGGCCGCGAAGCGGCCGAAGGGCTGAAGCGGGCGGTGTCACCCACCGAGTATAGCCGCCGGGCGCCGGGCGCGCGCCGGACGTCAGCCGCGCGCCGGCGAGGGCCCTGCGGCGTCGCGCCACGCGCCGAGCGACCGCGCGTGCTCGGCCATGACCGCGCCGTAGCACTCGCGCACGCCGAGCCGCGTCATGCCGAGCTTCTCGAGCACGCGAAGCGAAGCGGCGTTGGCCGGGTCGGCGACGGCGACCACGCGGTGCAGGCGCAGGCCGGCGAAGCCCCAGCGCAGGATCGCGCCGCGCCGCCTCGGTCGCGTACCCGCGACCCCACGCGGCGCGAGCGAGCGTGTAGCCGATCTCGACGTCGGGGCTCTCTTCCAGGTACTGCAGGCCCGCCTCTCCGACGAACCGCCCGGTCTCCCGCTCGGTGACCGCCAGCAGGCCGAAGCCGTGCTCCGACCAGTCCGCCGCGGCCCTGCTCATCAGGGCGGAGACCTGGCTGCGCCGCAGGGGCCGCCGCTCGGCGCCGACGTAGCGCATGACCTCGGCGTCGCCGAACACGGCGAGCAGCGGCTCCAGGTCGGCGGCGGTGAACCGCCGCAGCTCGAGCCGCTCCGTCGTCAGCGGCGGATGCGCCGCCGCCTGCTCGGCCCTCCAGTCGGCGGCGGCCACCTCGAGCTTCTCCCAGCGCTTGCCCCAGTACTCGGCCTCGCCGAGGGAGCGCATCCCGAGCTTGCGCAGCACGGCGACCGACGCCGCGTTCTCCGGCCTGGCGATGCCGACGACGCGCTCGAGCCCGGCCTGTTCGAAGCCGTACTCGAGCGCGGCGGCGCCGGCCTCGGTGGCGTAGCCGGCGCCCCACGAGGACGGCTCCAGCGCGTAGGTGATCTCCACGTCGGGGCCGCCGTCCAGCGGCTGCAGGCCGGCGATGCCGACCAGGCGGTCGCCGGCCCGCTCGCTCACGCGCCACTGCGCGTAGCCGAGGCGGCGCTGCATGTCCTCGAGGTGCGCCGCCCACTCCCCGGCCTCCGCGAGGTCGCGGGGCGGCGCGCTGTTCCAGAACCGCATCACCTCCGGCGCGGCGAAGACGGCGAACACGTCCGCGCCGTCCGCGGCGGTGAGCGGCCGGATGGTCAACCTGCGGGTGACGAGCGGGAACGGCATGCGGACAGGATAGACGACGGCCGGTCCGGCGGGAGCCGGGCCGATGCAGTCTGCAGGACGGCGGCCGCGTCCGGAGCCGGACGCGGAGACGGCGGCGGGAGAGGCTGCCCCGCAGCCCCGCCCGCCGCCGTCCGTTCGCTTCGTCCTACAGCGCCTTGCGCTTGTCGACGACGCGCACGGCCTTGCCCTCGGAGCGCTGGATCGCCCTGGGCTCCTTGAGCTTGACCGCGCACTGGATGTTGAGCACGTTGTAGATCTGCGCCTGCACGTTCCGCTGGAAGCGCTCCAGGTCGCCCATGGTCTCGGCGAAGATGTCCTCTCCCACCTCGACCCACACCTCGATGATGTCGAGGTAGCCCTTGCGGTCGACCACGATCTGGTAGTGCGGCTCGATCGACGGGATGCTCATGAGCACCTCTTCGATCTGGCTCGGGAACACGTTGACGCCCCTGATGATGAGCATGTCGTCGCTGCGCCCGATGGGCTTGCTCATGCGCACCGAGGTGCGGCCGCAGGCGCACGGCTCGGCGATGAGCGTGCACAGGTCGCGGGTGCGGTAGCGGATGAGCGGCTGGGCCACACGGCTGAGGGTCGTGAAGACGAGCTCCCCGACCTCACCGTAGGGCAGCGGCCGCAGCGTCTCCGGATCGATGATCTCGGCGAGGTAGTGGTCCTCGTTGACGTGCATGCCGGCTTTGCACAGGCACTCGTAGCCGACGCCGGGGCCGCCCATCTCGGAGAGGCCGTAGATGTCGAGCGCGTGCTCGCCGAGTCCGGCCTCGATCTGGACGCGGAGCTCGTTGGTCCAGGGCTCCGCGCCGTGGAAGCCGACGCGCAGCGGCAGGTCCTCCGGCCGCAGGCCGCGGTCGCGCGCGGCGTCGGCCAGGTACATGGCGTAGGACGGCGTGCAGCTCAGGGCCGTGGCGCCGAAGTCGCGCATGATCTTGAGCTGCCGCTCGGTGTTGCCGCCGGAGATCGGCACGACGGTACAGCCCAGGCGCTCGGCGCCGAGGTGCAGGCCGAGCCCGCCGGTGAAGAGGCCGTAGCCGAACGCGTTCTGCAGGAGGTCGCCCGGCGCCACGCCACCCGCGGCGAGGGTCCGGGCGATCAGGTCCGCCCACACGTCGAGGTCGCCGCGCGTGTAGCCGACGGTGGTGGGATTGCCGGTCGTGCCCGAGCTGGCGTGCACGCGCACCACCTGGTCGCGCGGCCGCGCGAACATGCCGAAGGGATAGTGATCCCGCAGGTCGATCTTCGTCGTGAAGGGCAGCCCGGCGATGTCGCCGCGGCTGCTCACGTCGCCGGGCTTGACGCCCAGCTCGTCCAGCTTCTTGCGGTAGAAGGGGATGTTCTCGTACGCGTTCTCGAGCGTCGCCCGCAGCCGCTCGACCTGGAGCTCGCCGAGCTTGGGCGTCGGCAGAGTCTCCGCGGCCGGCTGCCAGTACAGCCCGCCGGCCGCGTCCTTGGTCAGGTGCTCCTCGCGGAGCGGTGCCCCTTCGGCGCCCCGCTCGATAGGCGGAGCTACCCTGGCTATTCACAGCGCCCGTACCTCCTCGTCGCTGAGCAGCGTCACCTTGCCGGTGAGCAGCTCGACGGCGCGATCGATGTCGCGCACCGCGAAGCAGATGTTCCAGAACGAGATGCTGTAGAGGTAGTCGATCGAGACGCCTGCCTCGGCGAGCTGGTCGAGCACCGCGGCGAGGCCGCCGGGGACGTCCTCGACCTTGACGCAGAGCACCTGCGAGAAGTGCGTGGTGAAGCCAGCCTCGTGCAGCAGCGCGCGACCGCGCTCCGGGTCGGTGACGATGAGACGGACGATGCCGTACTCGGCAGCTTCCGTCGTTGAGAAGCCGCGGATGTTGATGCCGGCCTGGCCGAGGATGTCGGCGACTTCGGCCAGACGACCGCTGCGGTTCTCGAGGAACACGGTGAGCTGCGCGACCTTCACGACTCGACCTCCTGGCTCGCGACCGCGGCGCGCCCGAGCTCGAACGCGCGCAGATTGACTTCGAGGATCTTGGCGGGCACGGCGGCCTCGAGGCCGCTGCGCCACTGTTCCGGGGTGAACGGAAGGACCGCGGAAGCGGCTCCCAGCAACGCCACGTTGACGGCGCGGAGGGTGCCCGCCTCCAGGGCGACGCCCTCGGCGTCGACCGTGACGAGCCTGAGGCCGCGCACGGCTGCGGCGCCGGCGAGGTCGTCCGGGTAGTCCTCCTCGCGGCGCAGCACACTGCCCGGCGTGATGCGCGTCGTGTACGCGCAGACCATGGTCCCTCTGGAGCCGAGCAGGTCGAGGCCGCGGATGCCCTCGAGGAGTTCCGTGGCGATGACCACGTCGGCATGGGGACTCACCGGCGACCAGACGTGCTCGCCGAAGCGCACCGTGCTGAGCACGCTGCCGCCGCGCTGCGCCATGCCCTTGACCTCGCTGGCCTTGACCTCGAGACCGGCGGCGGCGGCGGTCGCCGCGAGGACCGCGGCGCCGAGCAGGACGCCCTGGCCGCCGACCCCGACGATGGAGACCGTCGTGGCGTCGTTCACCGGTCGTCCTCGCAGCCTGCGAAGCTGAGCGCTCCGCGGCGGCACACCTCGACGCACAGGCCGCAGCCCGTGCAGGTCTCGAGGACCGATATCGCGTCCTCGCCGGGCGCGAGCGCGGGGCAGCCGAGGTCGACGCACACGCCGCAGAGGTTGCAGCGCTCCTCGTCGACCAGGACCTCGCCGGCCTTTTCGCGCGTCATGAGGACGCAGGGCGCGAGCGCGATGAGCACGCCGAGGCCGGGCGCCTTGGCCTCTTCTTTGATCGCCGCGTCGAGCGCCTTCTGGTCGGTCGCGTCGACGGTGACGCAGCGCACGCCGATGCCGTCGCAGAGCTTCTGGATGTCGACCTGAGGACCCTGAGCGCGGTCGGGGTGCAGACCCGTGCCGGGGTGGCCCTGGTGGCCGGTCATCGCCGTCGTGCGGTTGTCGAGGATGACCACCATGCCCTCGACCTCGTTGTAGAAGGCGTCGATGAGCGCCGTGATGCCGGAGTGGAAGAAGGTCGAGTCGCCGATGACGCCCACCGCGGCCTTGCGGCCGAGCGCCTTGTTGAAGCCGGCCATCATGCCGATGCTGGCGCCCATGCAGAGGCAGCTGTCGAGCGCGAGCAGCGGCGGCAGCGCGCCGAGCGTGTAGCAGCCGATGTCGCCCATCGGCGCGAGCCGGCGCTTGCGCAGCGAGGAATACACCGAGCGGTGAGAGCACCCGGGACACAGCACGGGCGGCCTGACCGGCAGGCCGGGCGCCGGCTGCGGCGGCGAGGCGAGCCTGGGCGCCGGCGGCATGACCGGGCGCCGGCGCCGTGGCGGCTTGTGCAGGACGTAGGGCTCGAGCGCGCGGAAGACGATCTCCTGGTCGAGCTCGCCGTCGGCCGGGATGGCGGCTTTGCCGATCACCGGCAGGCCGAGCGCCCGCACCTGCTCCTCGAAGAACGGGTCGAGCTCCTCGACGACGGCCACGCGCGAGACGTGCTCGTAGAGCCGCACGACCTTGGCGTAGGGCAGCGGGTGCGACATGCCCAGCTTGAGGAACCAGGCCTTGGGGAACGCCTCGCGGGCGTAAGCGTAGGCGACGCCGGAGGCGATGATGCCGAAGTCGGACGAGCCCGCCTCGAGCACGTTGAGCGAGCTCTCCTCCGCGCGCTTGCGCAGCTTCTCGAGACGCTCGAGCACGAGGCGGTTCCGCTGCCGCGCGTACTGGGGGACCATGACGTACTTGCTGATGTCGCGCGCGTACTCGCGCGGCTCCACCGGGATGGGCACGCGCGGCAGCACCTGCCCGCGCCCGTGAGAGATCCGCGTGGTCGTGCGCAGCATGACCGGCGTGTCGAACTCCTCCGAGAGCGAGAAGGCCTCGGCGACGAAGTCGTACGCCTCCTGGCTGGAGGAGGGCTCGAGCATCGGGATCTTGGCGAACTTCGCGTAGTTGCGGTTGTCCTGCTCGTTCTGCGACGAGTGCATGCCGGGGTCGTCGGCGCTGATGATGACGAGACCGGCGTTGACCCCCGTGAGCGAGAGCGTCATGAACGGGTCGGCGGCGACGTTGAGGCCCACGTGCTTCATCGTGACGATGGTGCGCACGCCGGCGAGCGACGCGCCCACCGCGGTCTCGAGCGCGACCTTCTCGTTGACGCACCACTCGCTGTGGATGCCCTCGAGCCTTGCGGTGGCCTCGATGATCTCCGTGGAGGGGGTGCCCGGGTAGCCACACGCGAAGCCCGCCCCGGCGCGGACGGCGCCGTGGGCGATCGCTTCGTTCCCTGAGAAGAAGAGCTGGCGTTCCATGGGGGCCACGATTCTAGCCGAGCGGGAGCGGCGCGCGCCACTTCCTCACCGGCTCCGGTCCCGGCGCCGGCATGGACGGCGCCGGCTGCGCGCGATAATCCACATCCCGGCTTCAACTCCAACCCTTAACTAGACCTTGAAGGATTCGCCATTTCCTGACAGAATACTCACGGCATGCAGCGCGCACCCTTCACGCCTCGCATGACTCGGACGGCTTTCGAGTGAGCCGTCCCTCTCGCAGACGCCGCGACCCGGCACTCCTGCGAGCACGCTATCGGACCCTCTTCTTCCTGTTCCTCACGGCGCTCGCACTGGCGCTGGGACACCGCGCCGCGGCGGCGCCGGCCCTGGCCGGCGCCCTCATCGGCGTCTACTCCATCCGCGTCGCGCGCAAGCGGCCCGTCGAGCTCGCGCACACCTTCGTGGTGCTCGACTGGGCGCTTCTCGGCATCGCGCTCGCGCTCTCCGGCGGCGCCGAGAGCTGGCTGCTCGTCACGGTGCCGTTCCTCGCCATGGGACAGCTGGCCGGCGCCCCGCGCGCCGAGTGGCCGTTCCTCGTCGGGCCGTCCCTGCTGCTCGTCGTCATCCTCGCGATCGCCGACCCGTCGCTCGCCGGCAGCCGCTTCCTGTCCGTCGCCAAGGTGGCCGTCCTGGTCGCCGGCGGCTGCGTCGCGGCGACGCGGCTCCGGCGCCGCCCGGCCGCGACGGGCACCCGGCAGCCGCACGCGCCCAAGGTCGACGTCAGTACCGGGCTGTCGACGGCGGCGTGCCTGCCCGGGTTCCTCGACGTGACCACGGCGACGGCGCTCGAGGAGCACCGGCCGCTCAGCGTGGTGTTCCTGCGGCTGGAGCACTACGAGGACAGCCGCAACTTCCTCGGCGCCGAGGGCAGCGAAGAGCTCGTCCGCGGCGTCGCCCGGCGCGCCGAACGGCGCGTCGGCGACGGGCGCGCCTTCAGGGTGCGGCCGGACAGCTTCGTCCTGGTCCTGCCCGGCCTCTCGCTCGGCGAGGCGCGCCAGGCCGCCGCCGACCTGGCCCACGAAGTCAGCGCCAACCTCATCGCCGGGCGCCGGCAGACGCTGGCCATCGGCGCTTCTTCGTTCCCCACCGTACGGCGTATCGAGGACCTCCTCGCCGCCGCCCGCGACGAAGCCCTCCCCACGCCTGCGGCCACTGCGGTCGCCGGCACGGTCGTGCCGCTGGCGGCAGCGCAGTAAGGCGGTGTGCCTTCGGGGCACCGCCGGTCGAGCTCCGCTTCGCCGCTCGATGACGGCGCCGACCGTGACGGCCCGCGTCTTGCCACTCCCCATGCGCCTCGCTAGTGTGAGGCTGTGGAGATCGACATCACCAGCCAGCAGGTGCCCGAGGGCATGGCCGTACGGGTCAAGGTCCGGCTCTCGGGTCGGGAGACCGGCCGGCTGTTCGTGAGTGGCGATACGCTCATCCAGCTCCCGCTGGACGGCGCCCTCCCCGACGACGACGGCACGCCCGTCCCCCGCATGAGCATCTTCTTGAGCGAACTGGCCGGCAAGCGGGACGGCCTCTCCCGGACCTTCACCGACGCGGCGGCGGCCCAGGCCTTCGCGGTCGCCGTGCGCAGCCAACTCGAGACCGCCTTGGAGGCGTCATGACCGACCAGGCCGACATCCTCGCCGCCCAGCTGGCCCCGTACCGGGAGACGCCCGGGATCGTCGCCGCCCTGCTCATCTCACGCGACGGGTTCGTGATCGCGGCCGACGCCGACCCGGGCTTCAAGACCGACGCCGTCGCCGCCCAGGTGGCCGGCGTCATCGACATCGGCGCCCGGCTCGCCGCAGAGCTGCGGCAGCCGGAGGCCAAGTACATCTCCGTCGACTTCGACGACCTGAACCTCGTGCTCGCTCCCTTCGGCAACGAGCTCATGCTCGTACTCGCGGGTGCGCCCAGCGCCCTCATCTGCGAGTACCGACTCTCAAGACACGGCGCCTGACCGCCCGAGCCGGCGCAGCCGGACGGACCGACCAAGGAGACACTCATGGAAGATGCGGTCGAACAGCTCGAGAACCTGGCGCGGAGCGTCGGCGAGTGCACCCGCTGCGATGAACTCGTGGCGAGCCGGCTCCGCGCCGTACCCGGAGGCGGCCACCCGCACTGCACGGTGATGGTCGTCTCGCTCGCGTCCGACCCCACGGACGAAGAGGACGGCGGGCTGGCCGGCGAGTCGCTGCTCGCCGACCTCGCCGAGTTCATGCCACCCCTCGCGGAGAGCCGTGACAAGGTGTACGTCACCGCTCTGGCCAAGTGCGTGCCGCGCAGCGCAGGCGCCGTGCGCGGGCCCAGCCCCCAGGAGCTCGAGGCCTGCTACCCGTACCTCTCCAAGGAGCTCACGATCACGACGCCGCACTACGTGATCACCGTCGGCGAAGAGACGACGCGGTTCCTGCTCGGGAAGCTCTTCAAGACCCGGCCGTACGAGCCGGGCGACTCGCTCGAGCTGCAGCTGTTCGACAACCCGTCGTTCAAGGTCGTGCCGGTGGCGACGCCGGATGAGTTGCGCGAGCGCGACCCCAAGGCGCGCAAGGAGTACACGGAACGCCTGCACAAGCTCGCGCAGGTGATGGGCCTCTAAGAGACGTCCGGCGGCCGCCGGCGGGGCGCGCAGCGCCCGGCCGGCGGCCGCTGCGTCTCAGCGGCCGCTCAGCTCGCGGCCGGCGGCCGCGACGGCGGCGGCGATGCGCTCGTCCGCCCCGGCCGGCAGCGGCAGGGGACGGTGCGTCGCGAGGATCTCCTCGACGGCGGCGACGGCGCGCTGCTCTTCGGTCGCGCGCCGCGTCTCCGCCGTGCGCGCCGCGCTCCAGGACTCGAACGGCTCGCGCGGCATGAGCCGCGGCGCATGCAGCTCGCCGCGGCGCAGGAACTGCCGCGTCTCCCGCTCACGCAGGAAGTGGCCGCCCGGCCCGACGGCGGCGACGACGTCCTCCATGAGGTGCTCGGCGTCCACCGTGAGGCCGGCACGCACGCGCCGGCACTGCCGGAAGAGCTCGCAGTCCAGCAGGATCTTGGGCAGCGAGAGCATCTGGGCGCCGTCGTGCATGCCGGCGCCGCACAGCAGGTCGGGGTCCATGAGCGTCGAGGTGAGCGCCGTCATGCCGGCGTCGCTGCCGCTCATGAAGGAGAACTCGTTGGCGTCGCCGGTGAGGCCCGTCGCCATGACCGGCAGGTCGTAGCGCCGGGCCAGCCCGACCATCGCCTGCGTGATCAGCACCGACTCCGGCGCGGCGGCCGCGTAGGCGCCGGCGCGCATGTCCATGACGCCGGTGTCCGCGACGTAGACGCAGCCGAGTCCCGGGCGCGCGAGCTGGAACAGCACGATGGAGCTCAGGATCTCGGCGTTGGCCTGCATGACGGCGCCGGCGAGCGTCACCGGCGCCGTCGCCCCGGCGAGCCCCATGCTGTACACGCAGATGGGCACGCCTTCGCGCGCCAGCGCGAGGCCGGCGCCGAGCATCTCCGGCTCGTGCTGCAGCGGCGGTACCGGGCAGTAGACGATGGAGAAGAACGGCCGCGCCGGGTCCCAGCGCCCGCCCTCGGCCGCCGCCGCCAGGATCTCCATGACGAACGGCACCTCCTCGGCGCGCTGCACCTCGCCCTGGATGTGCTTGCCGGTGTGCGTGAGGATCGCGACGAGCTCGTTCAGCACCTGCGTGTTGGGCGGCGCGTCGGCGGCGCTCACGATGTTCCAGACGACGCCGACCTCCTCCGCCGCGTCCGCGACCAGCGTCGCGTCGGCGAGGTCCTGCATCGTGGACGGGCGCCGCTCGCCGGTGCGGTGGTCGAGCGTGTACGCGCCGGTGCCGTCGAGCGTGAGGTGCACGTCGCTCCCGTCGCAGCGCACGTCGAGCGCCGGGTCGCGCCCGGCGAGGAGGACGTCGCGCGGCGCCGTGGCCAGCGCATCGTCCACCAGTCGCGCGGGATGCGCACGCGGCCGGTCTCCACGTCCACCGCGGCGCCGGCCTCGGCCAGCAGCGCCTGGGCGCCGGCGTCGGGGAACGTCACGCCGACGTCGGCCAGCAGGCGCAGCGTGGCCTCGTGGATGGCGTCCAGTTCGGCCGCCGGGGGCGTCGTGATGCGCGGGATCATGCGGGGCGTCCTCCTCGTTGAGACCGGCGGGAAGCGGTCAGGGCACCACCACGCGCAGCGCGCGCGGCACCACCTTGCACTCCATCGGCAGCTTGCCGGCGACTTCTCCGTCGGTCTGGACGAGCACCTCCTTGTCTCCCTCCACCGTCTCCACCATCGCGCTCTCGGTGTGGAAGTACTCGACCTTGGGATGCTTGATGTGGGCGTTGATGAGCGCGGCGGCCCAGTACCAGACGGTGCTGACGAACGACTTGTCCTTGAGCACGCAGACGTCGAGCAGGCCGTCGCGCATGTCGGCGAGCGGGGTGATGCCGAACGCGCCGCCGTAGTTGGACGAGTTGCCGAACACGGCGAAGTAGCCCTCGACCGTCCGCTCCTCGCAGGTGACGCGGATGAGCGGGTCCTCGTGGGTGAGGTAGGTCGCCAGCCCCTGGACGGCGAACGCCGCCTCCTTGAACGCCTTCTTCATCGTCGGGCTCAGCGAGGCCACGACGGCGGCGTCCATGCCGACGCCGGCCATGAGACCGAAGTAGCGGTCGCCGGCCAGCCCGAGGTCGATCCAGGACACGGTGCCGGCCGACAGCAGCTTGACCGCGTCCGGCGGCTCGAGCGGGATGCCGAGCTCCATGGCGAGGACGTTCACCGTGCCGGTGGGGATGATCGCGAGCGGCACGTCTGAGCCGGCCAGGCCGTTGATGGTCTCGTTGACGGTGCCGTCGCCGCCGACGGCGCAGACGAGGTCGAACCCGGCGTCCACCGCCTCGCGCGCGAGGCGCTTGGCGTCGCCGGGTTCGGCGGTCTCGAGCTCCTCCACGACGTAGCCGAGGCCACGCAGGGCGTCAAAGATGAGCGGCACGTCGCGTTTGTAGGTGCCGCCGCCCGAGTGCGGGTTGAAGATCGCGGCGAGGCGCTGGCCGGCGACCGTCACTCAGCGCCTCTTCGGCGTGGGCGGAGATGCTCATGATCCCGCTGTAGCCGGCCTGCCGCGCGAGGTCCTCGGCCGCCTCGAAGCCGTAGCCGACGTCGCCGGGCCGGTGGGCGTCCGAGCCGAACACGAGCGGGATGCGGAGGGCGCGCGCCTCGGCCAGCAGCCGCCGGTCCGGGGAACGGCTCGCCGACGGGCTTGCGGAGGCCGCCGGTGTTGAGCTCGAGGATCATGCCGGCCGCCGAGACGGCGCGCAGCGCCGCGCTCGCGGCGGCCGCGACCGCATCGGCGTCCTCCGGCGGCCCGAACTTCTTGGCGTGGTCGAAGTGGCCGATGACGTCGAAGAGCCCGGACTCGGCCGCCTGCCGCGTCAACTCGAGGCTCTCGAGGTGGATGCGGTCGAGACCGTACTCCTCGAGCCTCCCCGCCATCTCCGGGTGGTCGAACCCGAACCGGTCGCCGATGATGTGCACCGAGCCGATGGCGTACTCGAACGGATACTGCTCGAGCGCGGCCGCAGTCTGGTCCAGCGTCTCGGGGATGAAGTCGGCCTCGATGCCGAGGACGACGCGCACATCGTCCTCGAACTCGCGCGCGAGTCCCTGGACGAGCGCGACGTAGCCGTCCAGTTCGTCCAGCCCCATCGCCCAGTCGTCCTTGAGGTCGTGGCGCGGCTGCCAGCCGCCGAGAAACGGCAAGTGGTCCGCGAACCCCATCTCGGTCATCCCCAGCTCGATCGCGCGCTCGACGTACTCGCGCGGGTCACCCTCCGCGTGGCGGCAGAGACGGGTGTGGATGTGGTAGTCGGCGACCATGGGCGGAGCTTACACCCGGCGCCGGGCGCCTGTGGTGCGGCGCCGGACGCGCGGCCGGCGCCGGGCGAACACCAGGACGAGCGCCATGCCGGCGACGAAGCCACCGACGTGGGCGAAGAACGCGACGCCGGCCTGGCCGGACCCGAACGACTGCACGCCGCCGACTCCCTGCAGCGCGAACCAGATGACCAGCAGGATCCAGGCGGGCACCTCGAACACCGGCCAGACGACGATGAGCGGGATGACGGTGAGCACGCGCTGCCGCGGGAACAGCACCAGATAGGCGCCGAGCACGCCGGCGATGGCGCCGCTGGCGCCGATCAGCGGCACGCCGCTCGACGGGGCGACGAGCACCTGCGCCGTCGTCGCCGCCATCCCGCAGATGAAGTAGAAGAGGACGAACCGCGGCCGGGTCATCGCGTCTTCGACGTTGTTGCCGAAGATCCACAGGTACCACATGTTGAAGATCAGGTGCAGCCAGCCCCCGTGCACGAACATCGACGTGAACAGCGTGGCCCACCACGGGAACCACACGAACGGCGGCACGCTCACGTGGTGTGTGAGCTCGAACGGCCGCGCCCCCACCAGGTAGTACCAGTCATCCGGCGTGATGCCCCACCGGGGCAGCAAGAGCTGGACGAGGAAGACCGCCACGTTGGCGCCGATGAGCGCCACCGTCACGGCCGGGAAGCGGCGCGTCGGGTTGTCGTCGTGCAGCGGGATCACTGCAGGCCGAGTGTACCTGCCGGCCGCGATGGAACGCGCCGCCCCGTGCACGCGCCGCCGAGCACTGCCCCGCCGGGCAAGGTCCGACTCTGGACGATGAGTCCGGCGACGAGGAGAGCAGGCGGCGCCGGCCCGTCCCCGGCCGTCCGTCGCCAGTTCAGACGACACCCGCTTGACCCCTTCCACGCTCGGGCAAGGAGAAGCGCCGCCCAACGGCGAATGACTCGGCAGTCAAGGTGGTACCGTCAGAGTGTCTGAGGAGGTCGGCATGCCCGGGACGACGCAGAGCGCCCCGCCACGAGTCATCGTGATCCCGCGTCAGCTCGAGGGGTTCTTCTACGAGCGACTCTCGACCCAGTTCGCGGAGCGTGACGACGTGCGCGTGGTCGTCGACCGGCGCGTCGGCGAGCGCCGGCGCCCCCGCTGGGTCAGCGGCGCCGGCCCGTTCACGGAGCGCCGGGGCCACGAGAATCGCCGCGCCGAAAGCCCGGCGTGGTCGCTGCCGGACATGCCGTTCTCGGCATCCTGACGGCCGCGGACTCCAGCGTACGCACGAAGGGCCGGCTCCTGCCGGCCCTTCTCACGTACGGTCTTCGCTGAGCCGCGCTCAGATCCAGCCGTTCTCCCGGCTCACGATCACCGCCTGCGCGCGGTCCACCACGTTGAGCTTGTGGTACACGTTGTGCAGGTGGTTGCGGACGGTGCTCTGGCTCAGGTCCAGCGCTCGCGCGACCTGCTTGTAGGTCTTGCCGCTCGCCAGCAGGCCGAGGACCTCGAGCTCCCGGTCCGTCATAGGGTTCGGCACGTCGCCCTTGGGCGGGCCGAGCTCGCCCAGGTGGACCTTGACGCGCGCCAGCAGTTCCTTGATGTGGAACGGCTTGGTGATGTAGTCGGCGGCGCCCTTCTCGAACCCGAGGAGCTTGTCGTTGATCTCGCGCCGCGCCGTGAGGAAGATGATCGGCGAGCGCAGATCACAGGGCTTCTCGCGCAGCTTCTCGTACACCGTGAACCCGTCCATGTCGGGCATCATGATGTCGAGGAGCACGAGGTCCGGGAGGTAGAGTCCGGCCGTGCGCACGGCCTCGCCGCCGTTGGCCGCGGTCTGCACGTCGTACCCGGTCACCTCGAGCGCTTCGGAGACGAGCCTGCGGATGTCGGGCTCGTCGTCGACCACGAGGATTCGCTTGGCCATCTGATCACTCTCCTGCCGCCGGGGTCGGGGGCTGCGACCCATGTCGCACCACCGGAAGTCGTCGGCTGTCCGGGCCCTGCCGCGACCGGCGGTGTCGCCGCCCCGCGAGTAGGTGATTCGGGCATCCTTGCCGATTCCCTCCGACCGGCGTACTCAGTATCGGCAACAGCGTGGCGAACCTTAGGGCAACTGCCGTCCGCCGGGCGTGGCCGGCGACTGACGGATCAGCGGATGAGGCGGTCGCCGAAGGAGACCAGCAGCACGACGACCGCGAAGATCACCCCAAGGGCGATGGCGATGTCGCCGTAGCGGCGCGTGCGCACCGCGTGCCTCACCAGGGTCACCAGGCCGAAGCCGGCGACCAGGAGACCCGCGACGCCGGCGATCAGGATCACCCAGTTCACGAGGGCCATCGTACACGGTCGCGACCCGCGGCGCGTGGCGTCCGGGATCGAGGCGAAGGGCGGCGGGCGCGGAGCGGCAGTGGCCGCCGGCCGCGTCAGGGCAGGAGGCGTCCGGCGAGGAACTCGAGCGGGTGGACGGCGGCGCGGCCGGCGAGGTCGGCGACCTGCGACCGGCACGAGGTGCCGGTCGCCAGCACGGCCGTCTCCGGCCGCGCCGCGCGCACCGCCGGCAGCAGGGCGCGCTCGGCCATGGCCACGCTCAGCGCATGGTGGCCGGCCTCGTACCCGAACACCCCGGACATGCCGCAGCAGCCGGCGTCCGGGTCGTCCACCTCGAGGCCGGGCACGCACCCCAGCGCGGCCTGCGTCGCGCCGGCAAAGCCGAGCGCCTTCTCGTGGCAGTGGCTGTGCAGCAGGGCGCGGCCGCCGGCACGGAAGTGCAGGCGGCCCTCCCCGGCCAGGTCGGCCACGAGCGCGAGCGCCGGCCTGCTCGCGGCGGCCACCTCGGCCACGCGCGCGTCGTGCGGCAGCAGGCGCACCCAGTCGTCGCGCACCATCGACAGGCACGACGGCTCGACGAACAGGACCTCGGCGCCGGCCGCCACCAGCGGGTACAGGCCGTCGAGCGCGCGCCGCGCCGCGGCGCGCGCCTTGTCGATCTGCCCCGTGGAGAGCGCCGTGCGCCCGCAGCAGCCGGCGGCCGCGAGCTCGAGACGCACGCCGGCGGCCGCGAGCAGCCGCGCCAGCGCCTCGCCGATGCCCGGCTCCTGGTACTGGATGAAGCAGTCGACGAAGAGCGTCGCCGTGCGGCCGGGGACCGCCGAAGCGCCGGCCGGCCGGGCCGGCAAGCGGCGCGTGAGCGGCCGCCGGGTGAAGGCCGGCAGCGGCCGCTCGTGGGCGACGCCGGCGCGGTCCGTCAGCAGGCGGGCGGCTCGGGTGCGGCCGAGCCGGTTCACGAGCGGCGCGACCGGGGCGACCAGGCCGGCCAGGCGACGGAAGTCGCCGATGCCGCGCGCGAGCACCGGCACGCCCTCTCGCGCGCGGACCTCCGCCAGCCACTCCACCTTGAGCGCGGCCATGTCCACGCCGGCCGGGCACTCTGTCT
The DNA here is from genome assembly GCA_963834905.1 of uncultured Thermoleophilia bacterium. Taxonomy (GTDB): domain Bacteria; phylum Actinomycetota; class Thermoleophilia; order UBA2241; family UBA2241; genus CAIXSE01. Next base: position 41,036 of record CAWIDR010000040.1, read on the forward strand.
TGCACGCCTTGCAGGCGACGCAGGTGCCGAGCACGTCCTGGAACTCGTCCTCGCCGATCGCCGCCAGAGGCACCGCCCCGCACACGACGCCCTGCAGCGCGTTGGCTCGCGCCCGCGTGGAGCGCGACTCGTCGCGCGTGGCCGCCCCGGGAGGGCACATGGTGCCGGTGAGCTTCTTGCACAGGCCGGCGCCGAAGCACTTCTCGACGGCAAGGCCGAAGCCGCCCTCGGCCGCGTAGGAAAGCCGCGGCGTCCATCCGTGGTCGCCTCGGTAGTCGGCCCCGAAGCGAAGTGACTCGGTGACCGCCGGGCCGTCCACGATGACGCCGGGGTTGAGCAGACGCCGCGGGTCGAACAGCGTCTTTGACCGCGACCATCGCCTCGTACAGGTCGGGACCGAGCAGTTGCGGCAGGAACCAGCTGCGCGAACGTCCGACGCCGTGCTCGCCCGAGATCGCGCCGTGATACTCCGCGACCAAGCGCCCGATGTCCGCGGCCAGCGCCTCCATGCGCAGCACGCCGCCGACTGTCTTGAGATCGAGCATGGGCCTGATGTGCAGGCATCCGGCGGACGCGTGGCCGGTGAAGCTGGCCCGCGTGCCGTGAGCGGCGACGATCCGCTGGAGGTCGTCGACGAAGCCGGCCAGCCGCTCGGGCGCCACGGCCGTGTCCTCCACGAACGACGCCGGGCGCTCCGCGCCCGGCGCGCCCATGAGGAGCGGCAGGACGGCACGGCGCAGGGCCGCCGCCTCGGCGAGGTCGGCGGGCTGCTCGAGCCAGACCTCCTGCGCGGCGCCGAGCTCGGCGGCGAGCACGCGCAGCCGCGAGAGGCCGGCAAACGCCTCGTCATCGCTCCCCTGGTACTCGACGGTGAGCATGGCCGCGTCGTCGCCGGCGAGCAGGCCCGCCATGCGCCGGAACGTGGCGATGTTGGGCGCCCGGCGCAGCGGCGCGAGGTCGAGGAACTCGACCGCGGACGGCGCGGTCTCCAGGATGGCGAGGTTCGCCTCGAGCGCGGCGCGCAGGGTGGGGAACGTGAACGCCGCGCCCACCCGCCGCGCCGGGCGCGGGTCGAGCAGCACCTCCAGCTCGGTGAAGAGCGCGAGCGTGCCCTCCGAGCCGGCGAGCAGCCGGCCGAGATTGGGCTCCGGGGCCAGCAGTTCCCGCAGGTTGTAGCCGGACGTGCAGCGCCGCGTCTGCGGGAACCCGGTGGCGATGGGCTCGCGGTACCGCTCGCGCACCTGCGCGAGCGCCGCCGCGAGCCTCTCCCCCGCCGGGCCGTCCACGCCTGCGGAGAGGTCGCCTGCCGCGCAGGCGCCGAACGTCACGGCCTCGCCGCCGGCGAGCACCCCCGAGATGCGGAGCACCTTGTCCTTGCTCTCGCCGTAGACGATCGAGCGCGAGCCGGAGGAGTTGTTGCCGACCATCCCGGCGATCGTCGCCTGGTCGACCGTGGACGTGTCGGGGCCGAACTCCAGGCCGTGCGGCGCCGCGGCCGCGTTGAGCGCCGCCTGCACCACCCCCGGCTGGACCCGGGCCCGGCGTCCCTCCGCGTCGATCTCGAGGATGCGGTCGAGCTTGAAGCAGTCGACGACGATGCCGGGCCCGATCGCCTGCCCGGCGAGGCTGGAGGCGGCGCCGCGCGCGACGACCGGGAGCCCGGTCTCCGCGGAGGCCGCCGCCGCGGCCGCAAGGTCGTCCGGAGACGCCGCCACGACGATCACTTCGGGCACGATCCTGTAGCCGGAGGCGTCGGTGGAGTAGAGCCAGCGGCGGAGGGGCGTCGTCGAGACCTCGCCGGCCACCGCGCCGCGCAACGCGTGCGCGGCGGCGCGACCCTCCGGCGAGAGCTCAGGGATGCGGTGACGGGCGGCCATGCCGCCTAGGATATCGCCCCGCGAGGCGCGTGCCGCCGCGCGGGGCTCCCGCTCACAGCCCGCCCGGGCTGAACGCCGGCATCCAGCGCGAGAGCTGCTGCAGGACGCCGAACATCATGAGCACGCCGAAGACGACGAGGACGACGCCGGCGGTCACCTGGATGCCGCGGTAGTGCCGCTTGACCCAGCCGAGGCGCGCGCTCACCCAGTCGAAGGCGAGCGCGGCGAGCACGAACGGCACGCCGAGGCCGATCGAGTAGACCAGAAGGAGGAGCGAGCCGGACACCGCGCTCTGGCTGGTCGCGGCCATGGAGAGGATGGCGCCGAGCACGTAGCCGACACACGGCGTCCAGCCGATCGCCAGCGCGGCGCCGGTGAGGAACGCGCCGCCGGCGCCGGCCCGCTTGGGCGCCACCTTGAGCATGGGCTCCGGCAGCTTGATCAAGCCGGCCACGACGAGGCCGCTGAAGACGATGAAGGCGCCGGCGACGATCATCAGCACGTCGCGGTACTGGATGAGCAGCCGGCCCACGCCGCCGGCTCCGGCTCCCATCACCATGAAGACGACCGTGAACCCCGCGACGAAGAGGAGTGACGTGCCGAGCAGGCGGCGGCGGTTCCTCCCGAGGTCCTCGACGCCGACGCCGGAGATGAAGGAGAGGTAGACCGGCAGCAGCGGCAGCACGCACGGCGAGACGAAGGAGAGCAGGCCGGCGGCGAAGGCGAGACCGATGCCGGTCAGGCTCAGACGGGTGACCTCGACCGCGATCATCGGGAGCGCCGGCGCCGCATCGTCAGCTGGTCGCGGCGCGCGTCACTGCGCCTTCGCCAGCGAGGCGTTGAACTGATCCAGCGTGGACGCGCCCACGAGGCGGTCCACCTCCTTGCCGTTGGCGTCGAAGAAGATCGTCGTCGGATACGCCGAGATGCCGAACTGCGAGACCTGGCTGCCGTCGTCCACCACGAGCGGATACGTGATGCCGTACTGGGTCATGAAGTCCTCGGCCGCCTTCTGCGTGTCCTCGCAGGCGATGCCGACCACCTGGGCATCCGGGTTCTGCTGGGCGAACGTGGCGAGGTCGGGGGCCTCGGCGTTGCAGGGAGGACACCACGAGCCGAACATGTTGACGACAAGCGGCTTCCCCGCGTAGTCGGCCACCGCGAAGTCGCCCGGCGCGATCACCTGGCCCTCGAACCCGGAGGCCGACGCGGACCCGGACGAGTTGCGCGACATCACCATCAGCACGGCGGCGACTGCCACCACGGCGACGACGATGACGATACCGATGGTCCTGGTCTTCATGCTCTCCCCTTCTGACCTCGAGGCCGGCCATCTGGCCAGCCGTGCGGAAACCCGCTACAGTTTACTCTGCCCCGGCAGTGTTTGCTTGTCGCCGAGGCTCGCGTATAATACCCCCCAGGGTATGTAGTCCACCACCGCGATGGAGGGTCATGGCGTCTTACGATCTGATCTGCGACGCGTGCGGGCACGACTTCGAGGTCTTCCGCCAGGGATTCCTGAAGGACGAGGACCGCGTGTGCCCGGACTGCGGAAGCACCGAAGTCCGGCAGAAGTTCACCAGCTTCCTCAGCAGCATCGGCGGCAGCTCGAGCGGCGGGTGCGCCGCCCCGAGCGGCAGCTCCTTCGGCTGAGGCTGAACCCGGCGGCGCGGTCGCGCCGCATCGACTACCGCAGACGAGTCAACGAAGGGTGCGCCGCAGGCCCACCCTTCAGACGGATCAGCCCGTCGCCTGAGCAGGCGACGCTTCTTGCAGGCGCCCGGCGGCCCTTCCGGCCTCCGGGCGCCTCGTCGTAGTACTGCGGTCGCCGCAGGGGCGGCCGCGCAGTACACTCGACGACGATTCCGGCGCGCCGCGCGGGGCAACCGCGACGCGTCGCATCGACAACGTCAGCGACGAAGGGGGGCATCCTGTGCGTAGAATCCTGCTTGGAGTGGTGCTGGGGGCGCTGCTCACGATCCTGGTGGCGGCGCCGGCCGGCGCCGTGTCGCCGAACGAGATCCTGATCGCCAAGAACCTGCAGCGGCTCGGCATCGTGCCGAGCTACGCGACGCCGGGCATGGCCCGCGCCGCCGCACGCACGCTCGCGGCCACGGGTACCGACTACCCGGTCAAGCCTGCCGCCGGCAAGGCGTCACAGAGCAAGGCGCTGGGCCGCTACCTCTCCGCCCGCGTGGTCTCCGGCAAGGCGGCCCGCACCTACGCCAGCAACGCCCTGGTGCTGCTCGTCCAGTTCGGCGACCTCACCGTGGCCCGACGGCGACTCCACCGGCCACTACCTCGACGGCCCCCTGGCCGGCAGCATCCCGCCACCGGCGCCCGACGACAACGCCACCTTCTGGCCGGGCGACTTCAGCCCCATGCACTACCAGCAGATGCTGTTCGGCAACTCGTATCCCATCTACAGCGCCCTCAGCTACCTGAAGAGCGGCGGGGACAAGGCGCCGACGAAGGCCGCCGGCCGCAACGGACTGCCGTATGCGACGCAGCTCCGCGGCACCAGCGACGACACGATGCGCAACTACTACCTCGAGCAGTCGCACGGCGCCTACACGGTGCAGGGCGACATCAACGACTGGGTCACGCTCGACCTGCCCGAGTCCTACTACGGCGCCGACAGCGACCTGGAACTCCACCGACGACCTCACCGGCCCCGTCTGGCGGGTCGCGCGCGACGCCATCCTGAAGTTCGCCGCCGACAACCCCGACTTCGACTGGGCGCAGTACGACCAGGAGAACCCGTGGGGCATCACCGGCGCCGACTTCAACCAGCCTGACGGCTACCTCGACCACCTCATCCTCATCCACGCCGGCAGCGACCAGTCCGCCGGCGGCGGCGCCCAGGAGTCCGACGCCATCTGGGCGCACTCGTGGGGCATCTACCAGAACTACAGCGGCGGCCCCGGCGACGGCCCCGGCATGATGATCCCCGGCACCGACGGCCAGGGCCCGCAGGGCCTCGGCATCTGGGCATACAACTACACGATCAACCCCGAGGACGGCGACGTGGGCGTGTTCTGCCACGAGTTCGGCCACGACCTCGGCCTGCCGGACGAGTACGACTACTCCAGCACCACCGGCGACGCCACCAGCGGCTTCTGGACCATCATGGCCAGCGGCTCCTGGCTCGGCCGGCAGTGGGGCATCGGCACCAAGCCGGCGGCGATGAACGTCTGGGACAAGACCGCCCTCGGCTTCATCCAGCCCAAGGTCGTCAAGCGCGGCCGCACCGCCACGGTCAAGCTGCAGGCGGCCGCCTTCGGCAAGGCCGACTCCACCGGCGTGAAGATCCCGCTGCCCAAGGCCACCCACACCACCCAGCTCAGTGGCAAGGACGGCGCCATGGAGTGGTACTCCACCACGGGGAACGACGTGGACGTCTCGTTCCAGACCAAGGCACCCGGTCTCCGTCGGCGCCGACACCGACCTCAGCTTCCGCACCTGGTACGACATCGAGCACGGACTACGACTACGGCTTCGTCGAAGTGTCCGCCGACGGCGGCGCCAACTGGGACACGGTCAAGGACTACACCGGCTCCGACATGGACCATCTGGGCCGACACCCAGACCGTCGACCTGTCCGCCTACGCAGGGCGAGCACGTCCTCATCCGCTTCGAGTACATGACGGACGGCGGCGTGGCCCTCAAGGGCTGGGAAGTCACCGACATCGCCGTCGACAACATCGTGCTTCCGGCGTCGGCGTTCACCAGCGACGGCTGGATCCGCGTGGACGGCCAGTGGCAGCAGAAGACCAGCCCGCTACTACATCGCCGAGTACCGCACCTACGACGGCTTCGACGAGAGCCTCAAGAACTGCTACCAGTGGAACTGCAACTACGCGAGCTGGGTCGACTGGTTCAGCTACAACCGTGGCCTGCACCTGATCTACCGCGACACGTTCTACACAGGACAACGACGTGGCCGCCCACCTCGGCAAGGGCGGCTGGATGGTCGTCGACGCCCACCCGAAGCCGACCAGCGTCGCCTACACGGACGGCACAGACCGACTACTTCGGCTACTGGCGGCCGCGCATCCAGGTGCGCGACGCGTCGTTCAGCCGGAATCCGACCAGGACGCAGAGCATCTACTTCACCGACTACGACCAGGGCTGGGGCGTCGGCGAGAGCACCGCGACCGGCAAAGCCCCGCAGCCGAAGTTCAGCGACGCCAGGACGTACTGGTACGCGGATGCTCCGGAGGCCGGGGTGAAGATCCCGAAGAACCTGGGCGTGCGCATCACCGTCAAGACGATGGGCTCGGAGAACATGACCATCTGGGTCGACAACGTGAAGTGACCCGGCGCCTCGCGGCGACGTGACTCCGAGGGGCGGGGCGGCCGGAGCGGCCGCCCCGCCCCTTCTTTGTGGCGCCTGATAGCATCGTGGCATGCGCGTCCTCGTCACCGGCGGAGCCGGCTACATCGGCAGCGTGATCGTCGCGCGCCTCACGGCGCGCGGCCACGACGTGGTCGTGTACGACGACCTCTCACGCGGGCACGCGGCGGCAGTCCCCGCAGGCGTGCCCCTGGTGCGCGGCGACGTCCGCGACGCCGGCGCGGTGCGCGCCGCCCTCCTCGAGGGCGGCTGCGAAGCCGTCGTGCACATGGCGGCGCTCGCCGAGGTCGGCGAGTCCGTGGCCGAGCCGGAGCGCTACTTCAGCGTCAACGTGGACGGCACGGCGGCCGTCGTCGAGGCGGCCGCGGCGGCCGGCGCCGGCCGCCTCGTCTTCAGCTCCACCGCGGCGGTCTACGGGGCGCCGAAGCGCACGCCCATCGACGAGGACGACACGCTCGCGCCCGCCAACCCCTACGGGGAGACCAAGCTCGCCGGGGAGCGCCTGCTCGAGCAGGCGCGGTCACGCGGCGAGCTCGCCGCCACCGCACTCCGGTACTTCAACGCCTGCGGCGCCGACGGCGCCTGCGGAGAGGACCACGACCCCGAGTCTCACCTCATCCCGCTGGCGCTCCGCGCCGCGCGCGACGGCTCGCCGATCCGCGTGTTCGGCGAGGACTACCCCACGCCGGACGGCACCTGCGTGCGCGACTACGTCCACGTCGCCGACCTCGCCGACGCGCACATCGCCGCGCTCGAGGCGCTGCCGGACGTCCAGGGATCGTTCAACCTGGGTACGGGGACGGGAGATTCGGTGCGGGCCGTGCTCGACGCCGTCGAGGCGGTCACCGGGCTGCGCCTGCTCCGCGAGACGGCGCCGCGGCGCGCCGGGGACCCGCCGGTCCTCGTCGCCGGCAACCGGCGGGCGTCGGAGCGGCTCGCGTGGCGTCCGCGGCGAAGCCTCACGGACGCCGTCGCCGACGCGTGGGCGTGGATGAGCGAGCACCCGGACGGGTACGCGGAGCGCTGAGGTGGAGCCGCCGGCCGGAGGCCGGCGTCAGGCTGCGGTCAGCCGACGGCCGCCGGCTCGGGAGCCAGCGACTCGAGCGTGATGGAGCCGAGCACTTCCATGAGCTGGCCCTGAGCGCGCAGCCAGGCCTCGTGCACGGTGCACGACGCGCTGCGCGCGCAGTCCTCGGGGCTCAGCACGCACTGGTTGACCGAGATGGGGCCGTCGACGGCCTCGATCACCTGCTGCATCGTGATCTCCGAGGCCGGGCGCGCCAGGGAGAAGCCGCCGTGCGCGCCCCGCTGCGAAACGGTGAGGCCGGCACGCACGAGACTCTGCAGGATCTTCGCCAGGAAGCTCTCCGGGATGTCCTGCGCCTCGCCGATCTCGTGCAGCGACGCGACGTGCCCCTCCGGATAGCGCGCGAGATACGACATCGCCCTTATGGCGTACTCGGCGCCACGTGTGAGTTGAAGTCCCATAGCCACTCGCCTTCAGTCAGAGACCGGACAGAAACGGTCTGTTTGGAACTGTATCCTCGAGGCGGGCCCCGGGTCAACCGGCAGACCCCGTCCATATTAAGCGGCGGTTAAGGTTTGGAGAGAGCGGTCGTCAGCCGTGCGGATAGTGCCGGTTTGCGGGCAAAACCTCCGGTCGCGAGCGGCGACGCCCGATGCTATCCTGCTGGAGCGCCGCAAGCGCTCCCCCTCGCGGAAGGACAAGAGTGAGACGATCCCTGGCCCTCATCGCCGTCGCCGCCGCCGTGGCTGTCGCAGCCGCGGTCGTCGTCGTCGGGATGAACTCGGGCGGCGGCGAAGCCGCCGGCGCGTCCGGCGGCGCGTCGGGCACGTCCGGCGCGTCCGGCACGCTCCCCTCGGGCCACCCGTCCGTCGCCGTCGACGAGGAGCAGCCGGCCGTCGCCGACACCGACTCCGACGCCGACTCCGGCGATTCGCGTGGCGCTGCTCGAGAAGAAGCGCGCCAAGGACCCCAACGACGTGGGCGTCCTGCTCGACCTCGGTAAGGCCTACTTCATGCGGCAGCGCCTGCAGCAGTCGGAGCAGGCGTACTCCGAAGCCCTGGCCCAGCAGCCCGACAACGCGATGGCGCAGGTGGGCCTGGCGTTGGTGTGGCACGCGCAGGGCGATTCCAAGAGGGCGGAGACCGTCCTGCTCCAGGTGCTGGACGCCCACCCGGACGATCAGGAGGCCCACTACTCCCTGGCGATCGTGTACTTCTCCACCGGGCGCGTCGGAGAGGCCAAGGCGGAGTGGCAGACCGCCGCGCGGATCGACCCCACGTCGCTCACCGGCCGGCGCTCGCAGAGCTTCGTCGACCTCCTCGCGGACCAGCAGTCGAGCTCGCCGGCGGCCGAACTAGGCCTCACTCCACGCGCGCGCCGAGCACGTCCCGGACGTGCGCGAGCGCGAAGCGGTTGAACTCCTCGGCGTCGTGTCCCGGCGCGTCGTACGTCTCCACCAGATCCCTGTGCACGAGCACCGCGTAGCCGCGTGCCCTCAGGCCGGCGACGGTGTGCAGCACGCAGATGTCCGTGCACACGCCCGCGACCTCGACCAGCTGTGGCGCGAGCCGCTCGAGGACGGCGTCGAGATCGGTGCCGTGGAAGCCGGAGAAGGTGCGCTTGCGCACCACCGTCCCGCGGTCGGCGAACTCCCTGAGCTCCGGCACGACTTCATCCTCACCGGAGCCCTCCACGCAGTGCGGCGGGAACATCTCGAACTCCGGGTCGTCGGGCGCGTGGGTGTCGACGAGGAAGACGATGGGGACCCCGTCGGCCTCGGCGGCCGCGAGGTACTCGCGCAGGCGCGGCACGATCGGGTCGTAGCGCGGGCTGTAGAGCGCACCTCTGCGGCAGAAGCAGTCCAGCATGTCGACGACGACGATCGCCCGGCGCAGTGCTGTGGTCTGAGCATCCATACAGGTCCGATACCCCGCCGGGGAGGCCGGCTACCGCGGGCCCTCCGGCGAGCGGGGCTCCGAAGGCGGACCGCTCATCAGGTCACACGCTCGAGGCGCGGGTTCGGCCGGTAGCGACGGCCGACCTTGGCGCAGGGGCGGCCGTCGAGGAGGACGACGTCGGCGGTGAAGTCGGCGTTGCCGCGCAGCAGGCGTGCTGCCGACGCCATACGCGTCGGCCGGGACCCCGGCCGCCTCGAAGCGCCGGATGCGCTCGGCGTCGAAGCCGCCGCTGACGACGATGTTGACGCGCTGGAAGCCCTCGTCGTCCAGCGCCCGGCGCACGGCGCGGACCAGTTCCGGCGCCACGCCGTTCGGCCGGAACGCGCCCATCTCGTCCCAGAGCGAGCGGTCGACCATGGTCTCGCTCGTATCCAGGCGCACGCCCCAGAGACGCTCGCCGAGCGCGCGGGCGCAGGCGAGGCTGGTGGCCACGCAGTCGTTGTCCCAGTCCACCAGCGCCGTGACGTTGATCTCCGGATAGTGGACGTCGGCGAATGCCGCCGCGGCGGCGACCGTGTCGCCGCCGTAGGCGGCGATGAGCGCGTGCGGCACCGTCCCGATGCCCTTGCCGCCCCACCACGACGCCTGCGCGTCGGTGCTGACGCCGATGGCGCCGGCGACGTGGGCGGCGTACCCGTCGCCGGTCTGGACCCTGTAGTGGTCGAAGCGCGCCGGGAAGAACAGGATCGGCTTGCCGCGCGCGGCTTCTACCACGCGGCGCACGTTGGTGCCGATGAGCGTGCGCCGCGAGAGCGCCCCGAGGTACACCGTCTCGAGGTGGGCGAACAGACTGAAGTCGCCCTCGATGGTGAGCACCGACTCCCAGGCGGACAGCTCGTCGCCGTCGTAGAGCGCCTCCACGACGAGCTGGTCCCAGCCGTCCTTCCAGACGCGGTCGGCGCCCTCGCCCTCGTAGCGACCCGAGCAGAGCCGCAGCACGGCGAGCGCCTCGTCCATGCCGCCGAGCACGGCGCCGTCGGTCTTCTGCGAACACCTGCATGGTCACGCGGGGATGCAGGTCCTTGGCCTCGAGGACGCGCTTCGCGCCGTTGAAGTAGGCGTCGCTGTAGTAGCCCTCCCTGAGGTGGTCGACGGGCAGGGCGAACACTTCGGGTGCGAGGCGTGAGCGCGGCATGGGCGGATTGTACCCCGCGGGGTCCAGGCGGAGCCGACGGGCCCGCCGGCGGCGCCTAGAGGCCGAGCCTGCCGGCGGCGACGTCGAGCGCCTTGCCCGGCGTGACCTCGAAGCGCAGCGTATAGGTGCCCGCCTTGCCGAGGCGCAGGTCCATGAACCGGTCGGGCCGGGGGTGCACCGTCCCGGGCCCTCCCTCGAGCACCCAGTAGGGCGACGACGTGACCTTCAGCCAGTAGGTGCCCGGCCGCGTCACGCGGAAGACGATGCGCTGGTGGCCGACCGAGAGGACGTCGCCGGCCCCGGCGCCGGCGAACTCCGGCTGCGGGACGAGCAGCGGCCTCGCGTCCAGCAGCCGGTAGATACGCCACGCGCCCGTCTGCTCGACGAACGCGAACGCCGGCGAGCTCTCGAGCAGCCTGGCCTCTCGCCGGCTCCAGGGGTCGAGAGGCCCATCGACCGGCGAGAAGACGTACTGCACGCCCATGCTCTGCAGCCAGGGGACGTACTCGGCGGCGTCGTAGGGCGTGTAGAAGATGCCGTTGTGGATCGCGTCGGCCTGGCGGTACCAGCCGCGCGTGATCGGGTAGCCGGCCTCGGGGAAGTAGAGCGCCTCCCAGTGGCGGCGCAGCGCGACGACGTGGAACCGGTAGTCCGGGTCGTAGAGGTCGCGGGCGGCCGCCAGCGCCGGCGCGAAGTAGGCGCGCGTGGTCTGCGGCCGCTCCACCGCGTTGAGATAGTGGCTGGTCGCGGTGCCGAACTGCAGGAGGGCGAACAGCACGATGGGGATGATCGCCAGCTCGCCGTAGCGGAACGGCCGCCGCAGCCGCGTGTGGCGCAGCAGCAGGAGCAGCGGCAGCCCGAAGACCATGAAGAAGCGCCCGATGTTGTTGCCCAGCGGGCTCCCCGGCGTGACGAACGAGCCGACGCACACGACCGCGTAGACGAGGAAGAGGACGACGAACGGCCGGCGCGGGTGCACCGCGTTCACGCCGGCCAGGGCGAGCCCGATGAGCGCGAAGCCCAGGAACACCATGAGCTGCGAGGTCTCGTTGAGGTAAGACCCCGGCTCGGAGAAGGCGAGGCCGAGGCCGAAGCGGACGATGACGGCCGGGGCGAGCGCGGCGGCGAACACGAGGTAGCGCCGCCGCGCCCCCCGCCGGACGATGAAGTCGGTGAGCATGAACGGCGCCACGACCACGATCCCCATCGGGTTCGAGAAGATGCCGACGGCCACGGGCAGCGCGGCCCACAGCGGCCGGCGGCGCGCGAGCAGTGCGAGGCCGCCCATCGTCAGCGCCAGCGCGAGGACGAACGGGTCCTGTCCGTGAGCCAGGTACAGCGACATGACGAGCGCGAAGCCCCAGGCCGGCCAGACGTCGTCGATCTTCCACATGTCGCGGATGTAAAGGTAGAACGTCACCGGGATGGTGCCGGCCGCGACGATGACGATGAGCGCGCCCGGGATGTACTGGGCGAGCCAGTAGAAGACGAAACCGTAGGTGATGGCGCCGTAGCCGCCGCCGTACCAGTAGGTGTCCCAGAAGATCGAGTCGCCGCTGACGGAGCAGGAAGACCTTGTAGGCGTGGGCGGCGTCGTCCCAGCCCGGGACGCCGCCCGATCGCATCAGCAGCGTGACGACGGTGACGGCCGCGGTCGTCACCAGCCACAGGGTGAGCAGGCCGCGCCGCGTGCGCAGCCAGGACTCCAGCGCCGCGAAGCTCACTCGCCCGGCGCCGCCAGCCGCATCTCGGCGACGAAGCCGGCGGCCAGGCCGGGCGTCGCCGGCAGGGAAGGCACGAGCGTCGTGGCGAGACAGCGCTCGTGCACGAAGCCCTCCACCTGCCCCTCCTCACCCGGCCTCGCCCACACGCCAGGCGAACGCCTCCTGCTGGAGGGTCAGGAACTCGAGGTCGAACAGCTCGTACAGGGTCGTCTCGCCTTCCACGTAGCGGTTCTCGCGCGCGGCCAGCGCGCGCACGTACCGGGGACGCTCGTACCACTCCAGGAGTTCGGCCTCGGCGGGCAGGACGCCGGCCAGCTCGTGCGTGCGCCCGCGGCTGTCGGCGAGCCGGCGGAGCAGGAGCAGCGCGCCGCCGCCCAGCGCGAGCGTCGGCAGGCCGCCGCCGATGGCGGCCGCGAGGTTCGTCTTGAGGGCGTCGTTGGCGGCGAACGCCGGCAGCGCTTCCTCGTCCAGGAGGCCGGCGAGGAACAGGCCGGCGGCGCCCTCCGGCAGCGTCTTGTCGCTGCCGATGCGAAGGGGCTCGAGCGTGAGACCCATCGCCTTGAAGAGGTCGATGGCCTCGAGCGCGAACGGCTCGAGCGGCGGTCCCCAGGCGACGGCGAGCGTGAGCCCGGCGGCGGCCGGGAGCGGCGTCGAGCAGGCGGCGCGGCCGCGCCGGCAGGAAGCCGCGGCGCGCGGCCGCCGCCTCCAGGCCTTCGCGATCCAGGTAGCCGCCCGCCTCCCGGCAGAGAGCCGCCTCGCCACCCTTGACCGGCTGCGGGCCGATCTGGCGCAGAGCGCTCTGGCCGCCGCCGTACTGGCGCGCGAACTGCTCGCTGAGCTGCGGCGGCAGCCAGCCGAGCACCGGCAGCCTGGCGGTCTCTTCCAGGATGCGGCGCAGCTCGCCGGCCGGACTCTGGTCGTCGCCGCCGACGACGATCGCCCCGGCGAACTCCAGGCTGCCGGCCAGCATGCGCGCGCCGCAGGCGGCCGCAGCCGCGGTGGCGCCCCGTTCGCGAGCGTCGACGACGAGCACGAGCGGGGCGTCGAGGGCGGCCGCCACGTCCACCGGGCGCGACCCCTTGACGCCCTCCCAGCGGTCCAGCGCGGGCTCGACGGCCACGATGATCGTGAGGTCGGCGTCCGCCGACCAGGCGTCGTACAGCTCGCCGGCGACGGCGTCGCCGATCAGCCGCGGGTCGAGGACCCGCGGCGCCCGCGACGACGCCCCGTAGAGGAGCCGCCAGAGAGGGAGGTCGGCGCCGAGGAGGACCGGACGCACGGCGCGCTCGTCCGCGAACGCGGCAAGCAGCGCGCCCGCGGCGAGGGCGACGGCGGGGCCGGGCTCGAGCCCGCAGACGACCAGACGAGGGGCGGACATGACGGGTGTCCTCCTTTCGGCCGGACTCCGGCCGCAGCCGGCGGTCGGGCGTCGGACAGCGGATTCCGGGGGGCCGGGATAGAATACTCTACCAGCGTTTCGGAGGGGGGAGGTCACCGGGTGGATCTGCGCCAACAGCTTCACGATGCCATGTGGGTGCGCGTGCTCTTCACGCTCGCCCTGCTCATGGGCGTCCTCTGGGTACAGATCGACCACCACGGCGTCGTCACCGGCGAGGTGCTGGTCGGCGTCGGCATCGTGGCGCTGGTCAATCTCCCCATGTACATCGTCGAGCGGAGGCTCCCGACGCGCACCGCGGCGGCGATCATCGTGGCGTGCGACCTCGCGCTGGTCACGGCCGCCGTCATCTTCGCCGGCGGGGCCCTCAGCGCGGTGGGCATCTTCTACGTCTGGCCGATCGTCTTCTCGGCGGTGTTCCTCCCCGCGGTCGCACCGTATGCCGCCGCGGGCGTCGCCAGCGTCGCCTACGTCACCGTCTGGGAGCTCCAGCACGTCGGCTGGCTCTCACGTCTCCGCGCTGGTGGACGAGATCCAGGTGCCGCCGAACTGGATGCTCATCACCGTGTTCCTGCACATCGCCGCGTTCATGCTGGTGGCGCTGCTCAGCGGGCGGCTCGCCCAGGCGCTCATCGGCAGCACGGCGCAGCTCTCCGGCGCCAAGGCGGACACCGAGGACCAACTGCGGCGCATGCAGGCCACCAACGAGCAGTTGCGCGTGATGAGCGAGAGCAGCCGGGTCTTCCTCCGCCACCAGGACGTGACGGCGCTCATCCCGGAGGCGCTCGCCCAGATCGCCGGCGCCACCGGCGTGCGCAGCGGCTTCGCGCTCATCCTCAACCACAACACCGGCGACTTCGAGGAGCGCGCGCTCGTCGGCGACCTCGGCTCGGACGCCGTGCGCAGGTACAAGGACCTCAACATCGTCGACGTCGCGCGCACCGGCGCCGAGCGCTACGACTCGGTCACCGACCCGCAGGTCGGCCGCCTGCTCAAGGCGATGGAGAAGGACGGGTTCCACGGCTTCCTCGCGGCGCCACTGGAGGCCAAGCACGAGCTGCTCGGCGCCGTCTGTCTGCTTCACCGCGCCAACGAGGCCGTCCCCGAGGCCGCCGTCCCCACCCTGCGCGCGCTCACCGGCCAGGTGGCGCTCGTGGTGCGCAACATCCAGTACAACGAGGAGCTGGCGCGCAAGAACGAGGAGCTCACCCACCTCGACCAGCTCAAGAGCGACTTCATGGCCACCATGAGCCACGAGCTGCGCACACCGCTCACGTCGATCATCGGCTACAGCGACATGCTCCTCAGCGGCATGACCGGAGAGCTCAACGAGAAGCAGTCGGCGTTCGTCGACAGCATCCTCAAGGGCGGCGAGGCGCTGCTCAACCTCATCAACGACGTGCTCGACCTCACCAAGATCGAGGCGGGCCGCCTGGAGCTCAACCGCGAAGCGGTCGACCTGCGGGCGGCCCTCCTCGGCGTCCTCCCGGTGGTCAAGCCGCGCGCGCAGGACAAGCGCATCCGCATCTCGACGTTCCTGCCCACCGACCTGCCCCTCGTGTGGGCGGACCCCGGCAAGCTGAACCAGATACTCCTGAACCTGATCACCAACGGCATCAAGTACACGCACGAGAACGGCAGCGTGAGCGTGGAGGCACGCACGGTGGACGAGACCGTGGAGATCTGGGTCAACGACACGGGGATCGGCATCGCGAGGGAGGACCAGGACAAGGTGTTCCAGCGCTTCACGCAGATCGACTCGTCGGCGACGCGGTCGCAGGGCGGGACGGGTCTCGGACTGGCGATCGTGCGCGAACTGGTCGAGCTCCACGGCGGCGCCATCCGCGTGCAGAGCAAACTCGGAAAGGGCTCCAGCTTCATCTTCACCATGCCGATATCAACCAAGCCGGCCGACCCCCTGGCCGCGGGCAAGATCAGCTGAGAGCAAGAGGAGGTGCGCAGCGTGGCCAATGCCATCCTGGTCGCAGACGACGACCCCGACATCCTGAGCATCGTGTCGATGTCCCTGGAGACGCAGGGCTACACCGTGCACAAGGCGACGAACGGGCGCGAGGCCGTGGACCTCGCGCGCCAGCACCACCCCGACCTCATCCTGATGGACATGATGATGCCGGTCGTGAGCGGCTACGAGGCGATCGGCGAGCTCAAGGCCGACGCATCCACGAAGGACATCGTCATCGTCGGCCTCTCCGCCAAGGCGATGGCCACCGACATGGAGCGCGCCACCGACGTCGGCATCGACGGGTACATCACCAAGCCGTTCCGCATCGCCCAGGTCCTGTCCGTCGTGGAGAGCTACCTGAGCAAGTAGCAGCGCCGGAGGCGCCCGTCGTCAGAGTTGGCGACGACGGGCAGGAGCCGGCCACGCCGCGGCGTAGTTCTCACGTGATGTCCACGTGAACAACGACGGAACAGCTCCCCAGCCCCCGCTCATCTGCGTCGCCGACGTGGACACCCGCCTGAGCTGCAGCTGCTACTGCGCCGTGTGCCCGTACTACCTGCGCGACCGGCGCATCGGCGAGCGCCGCAACGTCTACCGCCCCACGCGGGACCGGCGCATCCTCAACCGCTTCAAGGGCTGACCCGGCGCGGCGCCCCGCCGCGCGTCCATCCAACGGCCGCGGCCTCACGCCACGCATCTATCATGGTCTCCACGCATCTGCCGATACCGTGTGTAGGCACGAGAAGCCCCCGAATCGAGGCCAGCCACGGCCAAGTCACCCGAGCAGAAGCGAGGCGGTAGCCTCGGACACAAGCGAGGCGTCAGCCTCGAACTGAAGACCACCGCCGTCGTGGCCGTGGCCCTGGCCGCGGCGTTCCTCCTGCTGGTGTACGTCGTCGACCGCGGATCTCCCTGGCAGCTCGCCGCGGTCC
This sequence comes from uncultured Thermoleophilia bacterium, assembly GCA_963834905.1. GTDB lineage: Bacteria > Actinomycetota > Thermoleophilia > UBA2241 > UBA2241 > CAIXSE01. The sequence continues at coordinate 57,406 of CAWIDR010000040.1, forward strand.
TCCTCGCCCTCTTCGCCGTCGTCGCCGTGATCTTCGACCTCTGGGTCTACCGGCCGGTGAACGGCCTGATCCGCCGCTCGCGCAAGCGCCTCGGCGGCAACTACGAGCGCAACGACCCCTTCTACCGCGACGAGGTCAAGGAGCTCGGCTACCTCGTGGGCACGCTCATCGCCGTCTTCACCGCCTCTGAGGACAAGGAGTGGGTCTCCCAGAGCATCAAGGACGACCTCGTGCGCGTACAGTCGCTGAACCGCCAGCTGATGGACGTCGGCGTGCTCGGCCGCGAGATGAACGCCGCCCTGCCGTACCGCGAGACGGTGGAGCGGGTCCTGTCGCGCAGCAAGGCGTTTCTGCACGCCGACTTCGCCGCCCTGCTGCTGCTCGACGCCGAGGCCCGCGCCTTCTCGCTCGAGGGCGCGCAGGGCGTACTCACGCCCACGCTGTCGGCAGAGTGCTGCGCCTACACGCCGGACTGCCCCGTGCGCCAGGCGGTCGCGTCCGGCGAGCTCACGCGCGCGGAAGGCCACGCCTGTACGCTGTACCCGCACACCATGACCCACCAGCTGGTCATCCCGGTCAAGGTGGAGAACATGGGCGACATGGCCCTGCTCACCGCCTCAACGAGCGGCGAGTACGCCGGGCTGCTCAGCGACGACATCCTGAGCGCGCTCCAGAACCACGTCCAGAGCGCGCTGACCAATGCGCACAAGTACGACGCCATCCGCCGCCAGGTGGTCACCGACCACCTCACCGGCCTCTACAACCGGCGCTACTTCATGAACCGCGCCGGCGAGGAGATCGAGCGCAGCCTGCGGCACCAGGCGCCGCTCAGCGTGCTGATGATCGACATCGACCACTTCAAGGACTTCAACGACACCTACGGCCACGCGACCGGCGACCGCGTGCTGCAGACGGTCGCGCGCGCGATGAAGGACGCCCTGCGCAAGCCCGACATCTGCTCACGCCACGGCGGCGAGGAGTTCGCCGTGCTGCTGCCCAACACGCCGGGCGACAACGCCTACTTCGTGGCCGAGCGCGTGCGCCGCACCCTTGGCGGCACGCGCTACACGGGCCTCGGGCTTCCGCCCGAGGTGAACATCACGATCAGCGTCGGCGTGGCCACCTGCCCGCGCGACGCCACGGTGCTCGACGAGCTCATGGAGCTCTCGGACAAGGCGCTCTACCAGGCCAAGGCCGACGGCCGCGACATGGTCGTGCTGTGGGGGGCCGAGGAGCGCCAGCGGGTCAGGAGCTGACCCGCGCGGCGGCCGGGCGAGGCCCCAGCCCCATGCCCCAGGCGATGACCGCCGGAGGCATCGACCCCCAGGAGAGCAGCTCGTCGTGGAAGGCGCGCAGCGTGCCGCCCCGCGCCGCACCCCACTGCTCCGCGAGCCGCATGACCTCGCGCTTGCCCAGGAGGTAGCTCATCGCCTGGCCGGGTTCCTCCGCGTAGCGGCGGCACTCGAGCTCCGCCTCGCGGCGGTTCATGGCGGCCTCGCGCACCAGGAAGTCCACCGCCTCGTCCAGTCTCATCCGGCCGAGGTGGAGCTCCACGTCGATCACCACGCGACAGGCGCGCCAGACCTGGTCGTTGAGGCGCATCAGGCGGATGACCGGGTCGTCGAGGAACCCCTCCCGGTCCATGAGCTCCTCGCAGTAGAAGGCCCAGCCCTCGACCAGAAGGTTGCCGCCGTCGGGCAGGCCGGCGATGCGGCGCGCCAGCGTCGGCGCGAAGTTGGCGCTCACGAGCTGCAGGTGGTGACCGGGGTAGGCCTCGTGCACCCCGGTCGTACGCAGCGAGGCGGTGGAGTGCCCGCGCAGGATGTCCCGCACCTCGGCCTCGCCGAGGTCGTCGGGCGGCGGGGTGACGTAGTAGAAGCCGAGCTGCCGTTCGGCGAACGGACCCGGTGCGTCGTAGGCGGCGAAGGGAAGCAGGCTGCGCAGGAACGCCGGCGTGGCGACGACCTCCAGCTCCTCGCCGGCGGGCAGGCCGGCGATATCGTGCTCGACCATGTAGGCGCGGGCCTCCTCGACGGCGGCCCGGTACGCGTCCACGAGGCCCGCCGCGGTGGGCGTCGCGGTCTGGGCGGCGGCGACGGCCTCCGTGGCGCCGGCGTAGCCGGACGCTCTGGCGATGGCTTCCATCGCCGCCTTGGTCTCGTCCAGGACCTCGCGGCCGTAGGCGGCGAGGTCTCTCGGGTGATTCGTCGAGGACGTGCTCCCAGCGGAGGACGTCGGCGAGGACGCCTTCCCCGGCGCCGCACTCGCCGCTGGCCGTCGGCGCCAGCTCGTCGCGCAGGTGGTCGCGGAACGCCGCGAGCGCCGCCTCCGCGGCCGCCGAAGCCTCGTCCACCGCCCCCTCGCGGCCGACCGAAGCGGCGAAGCCGCGGGCGGTGGCGCCGACCAGGTCGAGGAGCCCCTCCGCGAAGTCGATGCCGCTCTCGACGGCGGCCGTGGACAGACCGGGCTCGAGCGCGTCGCGCGCCTGCGCGAGCAGCTCCGGGACGGCAGCCAGCCGGCTCGCCAGCGCCTCGACGCGCTCGCCGGTCGTCCCGAGCTCGCGCACGAGCAGCGGGAACACACCGGCCACGACCTCGAGGGCGGCGCCGGGGTGGCGCTGCGCGACCCGGCGCAGCTCGAACGCCCGCAGCCGCCGGCGGACGACCTGCAGGGCGGCGAACGCGTCCACCGCCGCCTCCGTGTCCTCCGCCGCCAGCAGCGGCGTCAGGCGCCGCTCGTGCTCGTGCAGCAGCTCGCGGCGCCGTTCCAGCGCCGCCGCCGACCACGACGGCAGGCGGCCGGCGCCGTCCGGCATGCCGAGCGCCGTGCCCAGCACGGGGTCGTCGGCGACCAGATCGTCCAGCAGGGCCTGGACGGCCGCCGCGACCTCGATGCGCTCCTGCCCGGACATCCCGACCCCCGTTCGCC
>CAWIDR010000041.1:0-48839 GCA_963834905.1 uncultured Thermoleophilia bacterium
GCGACGATGCGCCCGCAGGCGGCGTCGACCTCGTCCTGCGTCGGCGCCTCGGCCATCACGCGCACGAGCGGCTCCGTGCCCGACGGGCGCACGAGCATGCGGCCGCTGCCGTCGAGGCGGCGGGTCTCCTGGTCGACCGCCGCCCACACCGCGGCGGCTCCGTCGAGCTCGGCCAGGTCGCGCACGCGGACGTTGACGAGCCTCTGCGGCAGCCGCTCCATCACCGTGGCCGCCTCCGCCAGCGGCACGTCCATCTCGCGCAGCGCCTGCAGGAGCAGCAGCGCCGTGGCCAGGCCGTCGCCGGTCGTGCTGACGTCGCGGTTGATGATGTGGCCGGACTGCTCGCCGCCGAGCAGGTAGTCGCCCTTGAGCATCTCGGCGACGACGTAGCGGTCGCCCACCGGGGTGACCAGCACCTCGATGCCCTCGCGCTCCATGGCCAGGTGGAAGCCCAGGTTGGTCATGACGGTGGTCACCACGGTGTCGCCGCGGAGCTTGCCCTGGGCCTTCAGGTGCCTCGCGAGGATGGCGATGATGAAGTCGCCGTCCACCAGGTTGCCGGCGGCGTCGACGGCGAGCACGCGGTCGCCGTCGCCGTCGAAGGCGAGGCCGAGGTCGAAGCCGTCGTCGGCCACGACCTCCTGCAGGGCGCCGATGTGGGTGCTGCCGCAGCCGGCGTTGATGTTGGTGCCGTCGGGCTGGTCGAAGAGCACCGTGACCTGCGCGCCGGACTCCTCGAGCGCGAGCGGCGCGGCCAGATGCATGGCGCCGTGCGCGCAGTCGAGGGCGATCTTCATGCCGCTCAGGTCGAGCGGGATGCGCTTGACCACGTCCCAGACGTAGCCCTCCACGGCGCCCTCGAGCTGCTCGGCGCTGCCGAAGTCGGCGCCGGCCAGCGACTGCAGGTCGTGGTGCTGGATGTGCGCCTCGATCTCCGCCTCCTCCTCGTCGCTCAGCTTGGTGCCGGCGCTCGAGAAGAACTTGATGCCGTTGTCGGCGAAGGGGTTGTGCGAGGCGCTGATGACGACGCCGGCGTCCGCGCCGCGCTGGTGGACCAGCGCGGCGAGCCCCGGCGTCGGGATCACGCCGGCGATCTCCACGCGCGCGCCGCCGCTGGTGAGGCCGGCGGTGAGCGCCGCCTCGAGCATCGGGCCGCTGAGCCGCGTGTCGCGGCCGATCACGAACAGCGGGTGCGGGCCGGCCTTCTGCGCCAGCACGACGGCCGCCGCCCGGCCCACCTGCACGGCGAACTCAGGGGTCAGCAGGTCGCCGGCCACTCCACGGATGCCGTCCGTGCCGAAATACTCGCCCATCAGTCCGACTGCCTGACGCTACGTATGCGGAGAGCCGCTCATAGCTCTTCCGTGCATTAGTCCGCCTCTAGCTGGGCCTGACGGCCAGCGAGTCGCTCAAGCTCGAGCTCTCTCCGCTCGCCATTAGTCCCAGCTGCCGAGGCTCAGGTGCACGCCGAGAGCCTTGGCCATGCCCCACAGGCCGCCACTGCGACCGCGATGAGGACGATGGCGCAGAGGAACGAGCTCCAGTGTCGACGTGCAGCAGCCCGATCACGAGGACCATCGCGACGGGCGCCGACAGGACGACCAGGAGCTTCTTCCACAGCGGCGCCGTGTTGCGCCGCGGGCCGGGCCGGGTGGTTCTGCGTGCCATCGAGGACTCCTCGCGATTGGACTCCGGCCATGGTAGCACCTGCGCGCCGGGCGGGCTCCCGCCGCGCCTGCGCGTCCCGCCCGGCTCCACGCCGACGGGCCGCCTCGCGGCGGCCCGTCGGCCCGCGATCCTGCGCGCCGCGTCTCAGGCCCGCTTGCTGGCGTCCACGCCCTTGAGGATCTTCAGGTTGAGGACGACGAAGCGGAAGAACTGGAACGCCTTGTTGTTCATCCGAAGCGGTCTCTGTCGGTGATCTCCATCGGGAGTCCTCTCACTCCGGGATGAACCGCCAGCCGGCGCGGCCGCGGAGCTTGTGCATGAACGTGGTCTGGATCATGCGCTTCATCCAGGCGCCGGCCAGACCCATCTCCATGTGCGTCACGAACAGGTCGCGCCCCTGGTCGTTCGGGTACTTCTGCGGGTCGGGCACGACCGGGTAGATCATGATCACCGCCGCCGAGCCGTCCCACAGCGAATCGCCCATGGAGGCGATGCAGGCCGCGTACATCTCGGTCATGCGCTCGCCGTGCGTCATCGTCCCCGTCTTGATCAGGTCGATGATGTTCAGCGCCACGACCCGGCCGATGATGCCCGAGACCATGCCCGTGCGCGGCGGTGCGGCGGCGATCGCCGTGCCGTTCGGCGTCGTGTGCGGCACGGAGATCGGTCCCGGCGGCGCGAAGGCGATGCCGGCGGCGAAGATCTCCGGGTGCGCCGGATTCTGGTAGACCGACGGCCAGGCATCGGGCTGCCGCGTCAGCTCGTCGTACGGCAGCCCGTACTTCGCGTCCACCTTGACCAGGCCGTTCGGCGCGAGGATGTCCGCCGAGACGTCGGCGCCGTCCTTGTCGACGAAGGCGAGGGGCTGGCCGAGGAACCGCGGGATCAGCATGCTGAAGTCGAAGCCGGTCTCGCCCTTCCTGCCCTCGAAGTCCTCCCAGGCGATCGTGTCCTCGGTGAGCCCCAGCACGCCGGTCCTCACCTGCGAGCGGATGCCGTACTCCTTGAAGGCGGCGGCGATGAACTCCTCGCTCGTGAGCACGCGTCCCTTGCGGCGCACGCTGACGCCGCGCACGCCGAAGTCGCCGAGCGCCTGCTCGTTGGAGAGCCACAGCAGGTCGGCCTTGTCGCGCACGCCGCGGCGGACCAGGTCCTTGTGCACGTTGGTGATGTACTCGAACGCCGCGCCCTGGCAGGTCGCCCCCGGATGCCCGGTGCCGATGACGAAGCGGCGCCGCTCGCCCTTCTCCATGCGCGCGACTTCTTCCAGATAGCGGTCGCGCGCCTGTACGGCGTGCGGCCCGGTGCAGATGGACTGGCTGAAGCCGCTCTCCGGACCCAGCCCCTCGGTGCCCTCGAAGTCCAGCCTGGGCCCGGTGGCGATGATGAGGTGGTCGTAGTCGACGGTCGTCGTGCCGGCGCCGCCGTCGCGCTCGACGACCACCGCCCGCTCGTCCACGCGGACCTCCGTCGCCCGACCGTGCACGAACCGCACGCCGAACCGGTCGTAGACGGGCTCGAGCGGGAACATCGTCTTCTCGACCGGCATGCGTCCGATGCCCACCCAGACCCACGACGGCACGTAGGAGAACGTCTTCAGCCGGTTGATCACGGTGATCTCATGCTCCGCGCCCAGCGCGTCACCGAGGTAGAGCGCGGCGGTCTGCCCCGCGAAGCCCGCGCCGATGATCGCTACCTTGGCCATGCCGCTCCCTTCGCCCGCCGTCAGTTCACTCGGCGTATCCGCATCCATCCTTTCACACTGTCCTGCTAGTGGAAAGGTCCGACTGCCGCCCGCTCCAGTATGCGGCCGGTGAACGACGACGGGCCGCCTGTCGGCGGCCCGTCGGGAAACGACCTGGTCTGCGGCGCAGGGTCAGCGCTTGCTGAACTGCGGCTTCTTGCGCGCCTTGTGGAAGCCGGCCTTCTTGCGCTCGACCTTACGGTCGTCGCGGGTGAGGAAGCCGGCGCGCTTGAGCGGCGTGCGGAGGGTCTCGTCGGCCTCGCAGAGCGCGCGGGCGATGCCGTGGCGCACCGCGCCGGCCTGGGCGCTGATGCCGCTGCCGTGCACGTTCGCCTTGACGTCGAACTTGCCGGCGGTGCGCGTGGTCTCGAACGGCATGAGCGCGATGGTCTCGAGGACCTTGCGACCGAAATAGGCGTCGATCTCGCGGTCGTTGATGACGACCTTGCCGACACCCGGCGTGAGGATCACGCGGGCGACGGCAGTCTTGCGCTTGCCGGTCGCGCGATAGGTCACTGCATCAGCCACGCCTTACTCCTTGATCTCGAGCACTTCGGGGTTCTGCGCCTCATGCGGATGCTCCGTGCCGGCGTAGATCTTCAGCTTGCGGAGCTGGGCGCGCCCGAGCTTGTTGTGCGGGAGCATGCCGCGCACCGCGTGGCGGATGATCTCCTCAGGACGGCGGGCCTGGAGCTTGGCGTACGACTCGCTCTTGATGCCGCCGGGATAGCCCGAGTGGCGGTAGTACATCTTCTGCTCGGGCTTGTTGCCGGTCACGACGATCTGCTCGGCATTGATGATGACGACGAAGTCGCCGGTGTCGATGTTCGGCGTGTAGGTCGCCTTGCGCTTGCCGCGCAGGCAATCGGCGACGACGGTCGACAGACGGCCCAGGGTGTGACCCTTGGCGTCGACGACGTACCACTTCTTCTCGATGGTGGAAGGCTTGGCGACGTAAGTCTTCATGCGCTCACTCGTTCGGTAGCAGGAAGCACGCCCGGCTCGGACGCGCGAAGGGGAACTATAGCGAATCCGGGCGGGCGGCGCAACACGGGACGCCGTCATCCGGGGGCCCGGCGAGGCCGGGCGAGCGCCGCGCGGACGCCTCAGCCGAGGCGCCGGAGACGGACTTCGTCGCCGGCGTCGAGGCCGAGGACTTCGGCCGCCGAACCGGCGTTGACGGCCACCGAAGCCTGGCCGTAGCTGTCGATGAGCACGACGATGTCGCTGGCGCGCACCGACGCGAACGTGCGCGCCACGCGCGCGTGGTAGCGCTCGCCACCGGTGAGGAGCTCGACGGTCTCGGTGAGCCGGGCCCTCTCCAGGTCGCGGGCGCGCAGGTTGAGGGCGACGTTGCCGAAGCGGTCGACGAGGACCGCGATGGCCGTGAGCCCGTCGCGGTGCCGTCGCGGCTCGGGGAGGTCGATGCGGTCCAGCTCGTCGGGCTTGACGAGGGAGCCGACCGCCTCGAGCTCCAGGCCCGCGGCCAGCCTGGCCGCGACCGGCGCGAAGATGTCGCGGCCGTGGAACGTGGCGGACAGCGGGCTGAGCCAGAGATCTCTGTTGGTCAGCGCGAACGCGTCGCTGACGCCGCCATCGGCGTCGGCGGCGTGCATCAGCAGCCCGTTGTCGGGACCGACGAAGAAGTGGTCGCCGTGGGTGCGGAAGGCGATCGGTCGCCGCGGACCGCCCACGCCGGGGTCGACGACGGCGAGGATCACGGCCTTGTCGGGCATGTACGGGAGCGTGTTGCGCAGTACCACGGCCCCGGCGAGCACGTCGCGCTCGGGCAGGCCATGCGTGATGTCGATGACCCGGACCTCCGGCGCCAGCCGGGCGATGACGCCGCGGCAGACGCCGGCGAAATCGTCGGTGGAGCCGTAGTCGCTGAAGAAGCAGATCGGCCTGTCCATGTCCCGAACCTACGACGAAGCCCGGCCCCGCGCAAGAGTCCGGATGATGGAGCGCTTCCTCCTGCGCGCAGGCCGGCCCGCTTTGGGGGTGTCGCTGCTCTATACTCGTTGATCAGGCGCACCGATGGACCATGGATCGTTCCCCAGATACGCGCATGACCGTTCTCCCAGCTCGGCCGGCGCCGGCTCACCGGTCGTCGGCGCCGTGGTGGCCGCGTGCATCGCCGGCCTCCTGGGGGTGCTGATCCTCGCCGCCGCGATCGCGACGTCTGCACGCGACGGTGGAGGCACGACGCTCTCTCCCGCCGGCGACGCGCCGCTCAGCTCGTCGCCCTCCTCGCCCTCGACGCCGACCTGGCGACTGGCCAGCTACCGCCGGGCCGGCTTCGACAAGAGCTTCAAGGCCGATCTCATCGACGAGCTCCCCACCCCGCCCGAGCTCGTCGTGTTCGGAGGCTCCCGCGCCACGCGCTTCGAACCCTCGTACCTGGCTTCACTGACCGGCCTGTCCACCTTCAATTGCGCCGTGCAGTGCTTCCGTCCCGAGGACGCCTGGGCCTTCAGCAACTACCTGTACTCCCGCGCACCCGACACTCGCCTGCACTGCATCATCGCCCTGCAGACACGCACGTTCCACGACGACACCCTGCGTGCGGGCCTGCTGTACGACCAGCGGCTGGCGAGCGCGTTCCCGCCGGCTCTGGTCTCCCGCCAGAAGGAGGCGCGCGGGAGGCCACCCGTCAAGGAACTGCTGGGCGTGAACCGCTTTCTCGCCCGGGGTTATCTGGTCCGCAACCGGTACGACGTCACGCGCGAGCGTCCCGGGTACTCGTTCCAGAGGCACCTCGATCTGTACACCAGGCGCCTGCTGCCCCAGCACCGCTGGGATGGACCGCTGGACGGCGACGCGCTCCAGGACCTACTTCGAGAAGACCGTCCGGCTCTACAACGACCACGACGTCGTGCCTTTGATCGTCGTCATGCCCTACCAGCCGCGCGTCCTCCGCGCCTTCAGGGCCGCGGGCTTCCAGAAGCACCTCGACCGCCTCACGGCGTATCTCCGTGCCGCCGGACCCGCTGCCGGTTCCGCGTGCTCGACCTCACCGACATCCGGACGTTCGGAGGCAGGGCGACGTGGTTCTACGACGGCGCTCACGTGACGCGCCAGAACGCGCACCAGATCGCCCGCTACGCCGCAGCCGCGGCTCCGGAGTGCTTCAAGTAGACGCGCGCGCGTCCGCGGCGATCGCCGCGACGAGGCCCGCGGCCGTGTACTCCCGGGCCTCGACGGCCACCGGGAGCCCGAGATCGCGCAGCGTCTGGCTGGTGATCGGGCCGATCGAGCAGAGCCGGGCGCCGGCGAGCCGCTCCGCGAGCGGCCTCCCGTCGCCGTCGGCCTCCAGCAGCGCCGCCAGGCGCTTCACCGTGCTCGCCGATGTGAACGTGATGTAGTCGGCGGCCTCCACCCGCGCCGCCGGCACGGTCAGCTGCGCCACGGCCACCGTGTCGTAGATGTGCAGCACGTCGACGACGGCGCCCCGCTCACGCAGCGTCTCGGGGAGCACGTCGCGGGCGTCGCTGGCGCTCGGGATGAGGACGCGAGCGCCGGCGACCGGCGCCGCCTGCTCCTCGAAGGCATCGAGCAGGCCCTCGGCGACGTACTCATCGGGCACGAGATGGCAGCCAAGGCCGTGCTGCTCGAGCGCGGCCGCGGTCGCGGGGCCCACGGCGGCCACGACGGGCCCCGCGGGCATGCCGCCGGCCTCCGTGCCGCGCGCCAGGTACCCGGCGAACACGCGCACGGCGTTGGCGCTGGTGAAGACCACAAGTTGATAGGTGGCGAGCTCGCGCAGGACGGCCGCGACAGCATCGTCGAGTGGTCGCGGCTCGATGCGGATGGTCGGCACGAGCATGACGGAGGCCCCGAGCGCCTCCAGGGGCCCGACGAGGGCGGCCGCCTGTTCCCGGGGCCGGGTCACGACGACGGCGCGGCCGGCGAGCGGCTGGTCCGGCGCCCGCGCCGCGTCCGGTCCGGTCGGGTTCACGGCGTGCGGATCTCGTCCAGGATCTCGCCGGCGCCGCGCTCGAGCAGGTCGGCGGCGAGGGAGGTCCCGAGCCCCTCGGGATCGTCGCCGAGACGCTCGGCCTCGCCGCGCACGCAGCGCTTGCCGTCCAGCGAGCCGACGTAGGCATGAAGCACGATGGTGCCCTCACCCTCCTCGCCGCCCGCCTCCCAGCGCGCGTGGGCGGCGATCGGCACCTGGCAGCCGCCCTCGAGCGTGCCGAGCAGGGCGCGTTCGGCCGCGACGGCCAGCGCCGTCGGCCGGTGGTCAAGGGCGGCCCTCAGCTCCGCCAGGCGCGGGTGGTCGTCCCGCGCCTCGATCGCCAGCGCTCCCTGGCCGACGGCCGGGAGCATCTGCTCGAAGGCGAACGCGAAGCCGGTGACCTCGGAGCGGCCCAGACGCGAGAGCCCGGCCGCCGCCAGGATCGTCCCCGACATCTCCTCCTCCACCAGCTTGCGCAGCCGCGTCTCGACGTTGCCGCGGATGTCGACCACGTCGAGGTCGGGTCTCAGCGCGAGGAGCTGCGAGCGGCGCCGCAGGCTCGAGCTGCCCACGCGCGCGCGCTGCGGCACGGCGTCGAGCGTCAGCGGCCCCGCATCCACTCCGCGGCCCTCGAGCAGCGCGGGGTGCGGTACGAACACGTCGCGCACGTCCTCGCGCTCCGTGAAGGCGATGATCCGCAGCCCGTCGGGGATCGCCGTGGGCATGTCCTTGGCGGAGTGCACGGCGACGTCGATGCGTCCGTCGAGCAGCGCCGTCTCAAGCTCCTTGGTGAAGAGACCCTTGTCGCCGATCTTGGCGAGCGGCGCGTCGAGGATCTTGTCGCCCTTGGTGTTGATGACCTCGATCTCCACGCGCAGGTCCGGGTGGCGCTGCGCCACACGGTCGCGTACCCACTCCGCCTGTACGAGGGCGAGGCGGGAGCCGCGGGAGCCGATGCGGATGCGGCTGTTCACGCGTCCTCCGTCCCGGTGCCGCGCAGCTGGTGGACGGTGCCGCCGGGCGCGGCGGCCGGCCCTTCCTCCGTCTTGCCGGACGGCTCGTCGCCGTCCGCGGCCGCAGTGGCGTGCTGCCCGGCGCCGTCGTCGTCCGTCGCCTCATCCCCGGCCGCGTCGGCGTCGAGGTCGAACAGCGTGCGCACCGCGTCCACGTACAGGTAGCACTGGTCGCGCCCGGCGACCTCTTTCATCTTCACGGTCGGCACGTGCAGGATCTTGTTGACGATGCTGGAGGTGAGCATGTCCACCTGGGCGCGCTGCTCGTCGGTCAGGTCGCTCAGACGGTTGCTCAGGCGCTCGAGCTCGCCACGGCGGATGTCCTCCACCGCCTCGCGCAGCGTCGCGATGGTCGGCACGACCTCGAGGCTGCGCAGCCAGTCGTTCACGTTCGCGAGCTCCTGCTCGACGATGCGCTCGGCGTGCAGCGCCTCCTTCTCACGCTCGCTGCGGTTCTCCTCCACCACGTGCTGCAGGTCGTCGATGTCGTAGAGGTAGGCGTCGCGCACGCGGTTGATCTCGGGGTCGAGGTCGCGCGGCACCGCGATGTCGATGAGGAACATGGGGCGGTGCCGGCGGTGCTTGAAGGCCCGCTCCACGCGCTCGCGCGTGATGACGTAGTGCGGCGCCGAGGTGGAACTGATGACGATGTCGGCGGCGGCAAGATGGTCCTCGAGTTCTTCGAACACCACCGCACGGCCGTCGACCCGCCGCGCCAGCTCCTCGGCGGCGGCGAACGTCCGGTTGGTGACCAGGATCTTCTCGATGCCGTGCGCCTTGAGGTGCGTCGCCGTGAGCTCGCTGGTCTCGCCCGCGCCCACGATGAGCACGACGTGGTCGCGGAGCTTGCCGAACACCTGAAGGGCGAGCTCGACGGCGGCCGAGCTGACGCTCACGGGGCGCTCGCCGATGGCGGTCTCGGTGCGCACGCGCTTCCCCACCTCGAGCGCGTGCCGGAACAGCCGGTTGAAGACCACGGCGGTGCAGCCGCCGTCGCACGCCTGCTGGTAGGCGGCCTTGAGCTGGGCGACGATCTGCGCCTCGCCGACGACCATGGAGTCGAGGCTCGACGTGACGCGGAACAGGTGGGAGATGGCGCCGTCGCCGGAGTAGGAGTAGAGGCTCGGCTCGAGCTCGCCGGGAGCGACGCCGGCGTGGCGCGCCAGGTGTCCGAGCGCCGCCTGGCGGGCCGCGAGCGAGTCGCGCCCGTAGAGGTACAGCTCCGTGCGGTTGCAGGTGCTCAGGGCGACGCACTCGCAGGCCACGCCCTCGTCGAGGAGGTCCTGGCTCACGCGCAGCGCGGCCTCTTCGTCCAGCGCGAGGCGCTCGCGCAGCTCGAGCGAGGCGGTCTTGTGGGAGATGCCGGCGACGACGACGTGCATCCGCTCAGCCCCCGTAGGTGTGGAAGCCGCTGAGGTACGGGATCGCCGCGAAGCGGATCACGAGCAGCAGGATGAGCCCCGCCACGGCGAGCCAGGAAACGGCGCGGCCGGACCAGTCCCCGCGCACGCGGCCGGCGATGAGCGCCAGGTACACGGCCCAGGCGACGGCCGACAGCAGCACCATGGGGTCGGTCGGCCACCCGGGGACCTTGAAGGTCTCGGCGCGGATGACGCCGGCCGCCATGCCCATGGTGAGGAAGGGGAGGCCGAGCAGCGTGGCGTGGTAGATGAGCCGGTCGAGCGACGCCAGCGACGGCAGCCGCCCGAGGACGCCGCCGGTCTTGCGGCGGTGCAGCAGCGACTCCTCGATGAGGTAGATGATCGCGGCGCCGCCGGCCACGTAGAGACAGCCGATGGCCACGAGCATCACGCTCACGTGGACGATGACGATGTCGCTGCGCAGCGCCGGCACCATCCCCCGGGGCGGGTCGTACTCGACGAGGGCGATCGTGAGCAGCACGAGCACCACCGGCATCACGTAGAGGCCGACGGCCTTGATCTTGGTGAACGACTCGAGCACGTGCCACACGAGCACGATCGCCCACGCCACCAGCACCATGGACTCGTAGATGCCGACGAAGGGGAAGTGCCCGGCGCTGACGCCGCGGAAGATGAGCCCCAGCGTCTGGCCGACCAGGCCGGCGGCGGCCACGATCATCCCGAGCCGGTTCATCCACGGCCGTTGCGTGAAGAAGCCGATCAGGAACACGGCGAAGGCGGCCGCGTACAGGAGGTACGCGAGCCAGATCAGGATGACGGAGGTCTGCTCCATCGCCTCGGCTCAGCCCGCCGCTCGCCGGTCATGAGGGCGGAGCGTCACTCCGCGCCGCCCTTCAGGCGCTTGGCCTCGTCCTCGAGCAGCTGCACGTCGCGCTGCAGGGTCGCCACGCGGCGCGCGCTCATGAAGTAGTAGATCACGATGACGGCCATGATGACGCCGTAGGCCGCGGCGACGTACTTGACGCCTTCTTCGAGAGTCATGCGGTCAGCCTCCCAGAGAGGTCTTGAGGTCAGAGACACGGTCCTTGATCAGTTCGATCTCGTAGTCGCGGCGGATCATCGCCGCCATCAGCAGGATCATGCCGAGCATGCAGATCCCGAAGCTCACCGCCATGCTGCCCTCCATGCCGCCGCCGCCGGGGCCGATGACCACGGGGTGGAGCCCCTCGGGCAGCAGCCGCGTAGCGAAGAACGTGATCGGCACGTCGATGAAGGCGATGATCGCGAACACCGCCGCGTAGGTGGCGCGGCGCTGCTCCTCGTCGACCACCGAGCGGAGCACCCAGTAGGCGGCATAGAGGAAGCAGGCGAGCAGGAACGTCGTGAGCCGGGGCTCCCAGGCCCACCAGACGCCCCACGCGGCCTTGCCCCAGATCATGCCGGTGGTCATGACGAGGATGCTGAACAGCAGGCCGATGCGCACGCTCACGAAGCCGAGGCGGTCCCACTTCATGTTCTGCGTGCGCAGGTAGGCGACGGCGGCGACGAAGGCGACGCCGTACGCGACGAGCGCGGCCGCGGCGATCGGCGCGTGGTAGTAGAGGATCTTCTGGCTGAAGCCCATCGACTGGACGCGTCGATGGGCGAGTACCAGAAGGCCAGCACCACGCCGACGACGAGCAGGATGCCGGCCGCCGCGAACAGGGCCGGCGCACTCAGGAGCTTCTTCACGCTCACTCTCCTATGGCGAAGTCGTAGGTACCCCAGGCGGCGACGAGGAAGATCGCGTCGAAGCCGAGGAGGAACAGGAGCCGGGCGACCAGACTACCGAACCCGATGCCCTCTGCGAAGATGAGCGTCGTCGCGCCGGTGGCGGCGATGAGCACGGGCACGAGCAGCGGCAGCAGCAGGATCGGCAGCAGCAGGTCGCGCGAGCGCGTGTTCATCGAGATGGTCGCGAGCAGCGTGCCGAGCGAGCAGATGCCCAGGTCGGCGAGCAGCAGCACGACGAGGAACGGCAGCAGGTCGCCGACGAAGCTGCGCTCGACGAAGAACAGCGCGAACACCGGGACGGCCACCGCCTGGATGATCAGCAGGAACACCAGGTTGCCGGCCGTCTTGGCGAAGAAGATCGTCACGCGGTCGACCGGGCAGAGCAGCAGGCCGTCGAGGCAGTGCTCGTCCTTCTCCTGCGCGAACGAGCGGTTGAGCCCGAGCAGCATGGCGAAGATGAAGGTGACCCACAACATGCCGCCGGTGAAGTAGGTGAGGTCCGCGCCCTCCTTCACCGTGAAGGCGTAGTGGAAGATGATCATCGCCAGCAGCACGAAGAGGATCATGCTCACGAGCATGTCCCGCGTGCGCAGTTCGCGGATGAGGTCCTTGCGCAGGATGGCCTTGAACTGCGCCCAGCCGCTCATACCACGCTCCCGTCGTGGACGTGCTCCCGGTAGACGGCGCTGAACGCGGCGTGGTCGACGCCGGCCGCATGCTCGTAGACGATGCGGCCGCCCTCGATGATCATCAGGTCGGTCCCCCACTCCAGGCCTTTGGCGATGTTGTGGGTGACCATGACGAACGTGTGCTCGTCGCGGATCTCGGTGAGCAGGCCGTCGAGGATGTCGACGGCCCGCGGGTCGAGGCCGGAGTGCGGCTCGTCGAGCAGGAGGACGCGCGGGCGGTGCAAGATGGCCCGCGCGATCGCCAGCCGCTGGCGCATGCCCTTGCTGTACGTGCGCACGACGTCGTATCGCCGGGCGGAGAGCTCGAGGCGCTCGAGCAGTTCCGTGATGCGCGCCTCGCGGTCCTGCACGCCGTACATGTCGGCGTAGAAGCGCAGGTTCTCCTGCGCGGTGAGGTCGGGGTAGAGCATGGCGTTGTGCGAGATGAAGCCGATGGCCCTGCGCACCGGCATGGGGTCCTCGCGCACGTCGTGGCCGGCGACCTTGATGGCGCCCGCGCCGGGCGTGAGCAACGTCGCGAGCACGCGCAGGGTCGTCGTCTTGCCGGCCCCGTTGGGGCCGAAGATGCTGAGGAACCCGCCGCGCGGCACGCCGAACGAGATGC
Organism: uncultured Thermoleophilia bacterium; assembly: GCA_963834905.1. GTDB lineage: Bacteria > Actinomycetota > Thermoleophilia > UBA2241 > UBA2241 > CAIXSE01. The sequence goes on from CAWIDR010000041.1 coordinate 12,832, forward strand.
CCTTGAGCACCTCGCGGCGGCCGAACGTCTTGCGCAGCCCCTCGACCTCGATCTCGAGGGAGGCTGCGCCGTCCTGCCGGTCGTGTTCGTCCGACATAAGCGCAGCCTCCGTCAGGCGGTCGCGCCGTCCGCCTCGGCGGGCTCGACGACCCGGGCCTCCTGCTCCTGCTTCCGGCGCTTGGGCCAGAGGGAGACGACGGCGCCGGCGCAGAGCAGGATGGAGCCGATCCACACCCAGCGGATGAGCGGGAAGATGACCATGCGCAAAGCGATGGTCTTGGACGTGCCGTCGAACGGCTCGTCGGCGACCACGAAGAGGTCCTCGAAGGGGCGGCCCAGGATGACGGCCCGGACGGCGGCGCCGCTCACGGGGAACACGTCGGTGTGCGGGCCCAGCGTGCCGAGTGACTTGCCGTCCTTGGACACGTCGAAGGTGGCCACGGCGCGCGTCGAGTTCTGCGCGCCGGTGCTTTCGTTCATGCCCTTGTAGGTGAGCGTGTAGCCGCTGAGGCTCGCCGTCTCGCCGGGCTTGACCTTGACGATGGTCGACTGCTCGACCTTGTAGACCGTCGAGCCGAGCAGGCCGGCGACGACGAGGACCATGCCGAAGTGGACGATGTAGGCCGCGGTACGTGTGCGGCTGCCGGTGAAGGCGCGCCCGAGGCCGGACCAGAGGCTCCTGTCGGGTCCGGCGGCCATCCTGGCCGAACGGAGCACGAACTGGATGACGGCGCCGAAGGCGAAGCCGCAGACCAGGAGGCCGACGAAGCCCCACAGGCTGGACTGGAAGCCCAGGTAGAGCCACAGCGGGATCGACACCAGCATCGTCACCGTCGGCAGGATGAGCGTCTTGCGCAGCAGCGAACCGTCGGTCTTGCGCCAGGCGAGCAGCGGGCACACGGCGATCATGGCGAGGATGACGACGCCGAGCGGGCGGGCCACGGCGTCGTAGGTGCTCGCCCCGACCGTCCGGTCGAGGAGCAGCGGCACGGCGACGGTGCCGAAGGCGACGGCCACGGCGAACAGCGTGAGCAGCAGGTTGGTGACGTAGTACAAGAAGTCGCGCGAGAGCCAGCTCTCGACCTCGTCGCGACTGTCGAACCTGCGCCAGCGCCAGGCGATGAGCACCGCGCTGCCGACGGCAGCGACGACCAGGAAGGTCGAGAGGATCCAGATCAGCACGGGGTTCTTGCCGAAGGCGTGGACCGAGCTGATGAGCCCGGTGCGCGTGGTCCACGTCGCGAGGATGGTGAACCAGAAGGTCGCCACGGCCAGGCCGAGCGCCCAGCGCTTGAACAGGCCGCGCGACTTGTACAGCGTGAAGGAGTGCAGCAGCGCCGTCGCCGTGAGCCACGGCACCAGCGACGTGTTCTCCACAGGGTCCCAGGCCCAGAAGCCGCCGAAGCTGAGCACCACGTAGGCCCACCAGGCGCCCAGGCCGATGCCCAGCGAGAGGAAGAGCCAGCCGAACACGGCCCACTTCTGCGAGCGCTGCACCCAGAGCTTGTCGCCGCGGCCGAGCAGCAGCGTGGAGACGGCGAACGCGAACGGCACGGCCAGCCCGACGTACCCGATGAACAGGGCCGGCGGGTGCAGCACCATGGCCGGGTGCAGCAGGAGCGGGTTGAGGCCGAACGGCATGGCGCCGGCCTCGGCCTTGATGAACGGGTCGGAGCCCGGATCGAACACCATGAGCGCGGTGAAGACCGCGGAGATGACGCCGAGCACGGCGACCGCTCCGGCGGTGAGCCGCTCGAGCCGGTTGAGGTCGACGACGGCGATGATGATGGCGGCGATCGCCAGGAAGAGGAGCCAGAGGAGGAACGAGCCGGACTGCCCCGCCCAGAAGCCCGCGATGCGGTAGAAGACCGACAGCGTGGTGTCCGAGTTCTCGGCCACGTAGCCGAAGCTGAAGTCCTTCTTCAGGAACGCCTGCAGCAGCACCGCCGAGGCGACGACCGTGGTCAGGAAGAAGCCGTAGACGGCGTAGTAGCCGTAGCGGATCAGGTCCTTGCGCTCAGACCAGGCGCCGAGGGCGAGCAGCCAAGCCGCGCCCAGGGCGAAAATGAGCGTGGCAACGAGAGAGTATGTACCTAGTTCGCGCAAGTGTCAGACCTCACTGCCCGGTGGACTGGGCTGCGGGTGAGGCTGACCCCTTGTATTTGCTCGGGCACTTGGTCTGGAGCTGATCGGCGGTGATCAGCGCGCCGTTGGAGGCGTACTTGCCGATGACCACGACGTCCACGCCGGCGTCGAACGTGTTGGGCATCTGGCCGCTGTAGAGCACGTTGACCTGGGCGGTCTTGCCGGTGAGATCCTCGATGGCGAAGCGCACGCCGGTCGAATCACGCTTGATCGTGCCGTCGAGCACCTTGCCGCCGACCTTGACGTTCTTGCCGTCGTACTGACCGGTCTGGAGGTCGGACACCTGGCGGTAGTAGGCGCCTTGCTTCTGCACGAGGAAGACGACGCCGACGATGAACACGGCGACGATGACACCGGTGGCGATGAGCAGACGAGTGCGGGATTTCTTGTTCAAGCGGATACCCCTGGTTGTATGAGCGGGAGCCGGACTAGTGTAGCCGACGAACGGCCGTCTTGCCATTTCCACTACGTGGGCGTGAGTATGCGCCGCCCCGAGGCCCGGCGCGACCTTCGCCGGCCCGGCCCGCGGCCGCCCCGGCAGGAGAGTCCCGGGCGGCGGCGTAGCTAGCAGCATGCCCATCGACAAACGCCGCGAGACGAAGGTCATCGCCGTGGTGTTCGCCGACGTCCCGGGGGCGGGCGCCGCGGACCACGACAAGCTTCGCGCCGCCCTCGAACGCGTCAATCAGGTCTTCCTGCCGGCCGTCGCCGAGCCCTTCGGCCTCGCCGGCGAGGACCGGCTCGACGGCGCCCTCGCCGACCCGGCGCAGACGCCGCTGTGCATCAGCGTCCTGCGCGAGCTCATCGCGCCGCTGCCGCTGCGCGCCGGCATCGGCATCGGCACGGTCGACGCCTTGAGGGACGCGACCGCCACCGATCGTGACGCCTACTCCATCGCGCGCCGCGCCTTGCAGCTCGTGGTGAGAGACAACGGGCTGACGCGCTACCTCGGCACCGGCGACGCCGGCGACGTGCTGCTGGGCGCCCTCTGCCGGCTGGTGGACCCGCTGATCCGCGCGCGCACGCTCAAGCAGTGGGAGGCGATCGCCGCCTACCGGGAGCTCGGCCACCAGCGCGACGTCGCCGAGCGTCTGGGCGTGACCCGGCAGAGCGTCGGCGACCGCCTGGCGGCCGGCAACCGGCGGGCCGTGGAAGAGGCGGACGCCGCGATCGCCACCTACCTGAGCTACCAGCGCCGGCAGCGGTTCGGCGTCTGAGGCGGCCGGCCGCGCGGATCTCCGCGGGCCGCGGCCGGATCAGCCGGGCGGCGGCGAGGGCGGCGCGCAGTCGCCGCCCAGGTCGAGCAGCTTCTCCACTCCGTGCGGCAGCGCCTTCGCGATCATCGCGAACTGCTCGGTGCAGGCCCGCGGGCTCCCCGGCATGTTGATGATCAGCGTCTTGCCGCGGACCCCGCTGACGGCGCGGGAGAGCATCGCGTGCGGCGTCGTCGCCAGCGAGCCGGCGCGCATGGCCTCGGCGAAGCCGGGCGCCTGACGGTCGAGGACCGACAGCGTCGCCTCGGGCGTCACGTCCCGGCTGGTCATGCCGGTGCCGCCGGTGGTCAGGATCAGGTTGACCGGCGTCTCGTCGGCCCACCGCCGCAGCTCGGCGGCGATCTGGTCGGCCTCGTCGGGGACGATCGCCCGCTCGACGGAGGCGGCGCCGAGCGCCTTGAGCGCCGCCTCGAGGGCGTCGCCGCTCGTGTCCTCGCGCTCGCCGCGCGAGCCCTTGTCGCTCACCGTCAGGACGGCGGCGGCGATGAGGCTGTTCTTCATCAGCACGATGCCGTTGCCGGCCGTGATCTCGCCGCCCTCGATCACCTTGGCGAAGATGCCCTCGCGCGGCATCACGCAGTCGCCGGCCTGGTGGAAGATCGCGCAGCGGTCGTGGCACTCCTTGCCGATCTGGGTGACCTCGAGCAGGACCTCGCCGGCGTAGAACCGCGTGCCGACCGGCAGCTCGTAGAGCACGAGGCCCTCGGTGGTCACGTTCTCGCCGAACGCGCCGGGGTCCACCGTGGGGCACGCGGCGAGCATCTTCTCGATGCTCTCGTTGGCCAGCAGGCTGACCTGGCGATGCCAAGGCCCGGCGTGGGCGTCGCCCTCGACACCGTGGTCGACGACGAGGGTGATGGACTCGACGGGCTGCTTGCGCACGCCCTTCGTGTCCGCGACGTTGACCGAGACGATGGTGCCGTCGACCTGATGGGCGCTCACAGTCCTCCTCCGGATGCTCCGGCCCCGGCCGGCTCGTCTGGTTCGGCGGCCGCCGTCGCGCCGCCAGTGTCCGCTGCGCCCGCCGCTCTTCTCGAGCAGGCGCACGCCGGTGACCTCCATGCCGCGATCCACGGCCTTGCACATGTCGTAGACGGTGAGCGCGGCCACCGACGCGGCGACCAGCGCTTCCATCTCGACGCCGGTGCGGCCACGCAGGCGCGCCTCCGTCGTGATGCGCAGCCCGGGCAGCCGTTCGTCGGCCTCGATGTCCACCGCGACCTTGGTCAGGTTGAGCTGGTGGCAGAGCGGGATGAGCTCGTGGGTGCGCTTGGCGGCCATGATGCCGGCCAGCCGGGCCACGGCGATGACGTCGCCCTTCGGCGCAGCCTCGTCCACGATGATCGCCAGCGTCTCGGCGGCCATGACGACCGCGGCCTCGGCGCGCGCCACGCGCTCGGTCTCGTCCTTGCCGCCGACGTCGACCATGGCCGCGCGGCCGCGCTCGTCGAGGTGGCTGAGCTCGCGCATCGTCACCCTCCGATCTGGGACATCGACCGGTCGTTGGCGAGCGCTTCGCTGCAGCGGTCGTACGTCTTGCCGGCGACCGCCGTCTCGATGGCGCCGCGCAGGACAGCCGGGTCGTTCAGCAGCGGCCGGATGTTCACTTCGCGCCCCGAGAACAGGCAGGTGCGCAGCCGTCCGTCGGCGGTGAGGCGCAGACGGTTGCAGGTCTCGCAGAAGTGCTCCGAGACGCCGGCGATGAACCCGATGGTGCCGCGCGCGCCGGCGACCTTCCAGTACTGGGCGGGGCCGTGGCCGTAAGGGCCGTCGTGCCCGACGAGCACGTAGCGCTCCATGAGCCGGCGCAGCAGGTCGCCGGCCGGCAGCAGCCGGCCCTCGCCGCCGAGGTCGTCGCCGGCGACGCGCCGGTCGAGGGGCATGAACTCGATGAAGCGCACGTGGACGTCCAGGTCGCGCGTGAGCTGGACGAAGGCGTCGAGCTCTTCCTCGATGCCGGGCAGCAGCAGGGTGTTGATCTTGATCGGTGAGAACCCGGCGGCGAAGGCGGCGTCGAGCCCCGCGAGCGTGTCCTCCAGGCGGCCGCCGCGGGTGATGCGCGCGAACCGCTCCGGGTCGAGGCTGTCCAGGCTCACGTTGACCCGCTTCAGCCCGGCCGCCGCCAGGTCGTCCGCGAACTTCGGCAGCAGGACGCCGTTGGTGGTGAGCGAGATGTCGTGGATGCCGCTGGTGCGGCTCAGCATGCCGACGAAGTCGGCGCAGCCGAGCCGGACGAGCGGCTCCCCGCCGGTGATGCGCACCTTGGTGATGCCGACGTCGGCCGCGACGCGGGCGAAGGCGGCGAGTTCCTCGTAGCTCAGGATCTCGCCGTGGCCACGCGTCTCGACCCCCCCGGGCGGCATGCAGTAGGTGCAGCGCAGGTTGCAGCGGTCGGTGATGGAGAGGCGCAGGTAGTCGACCCTGCTCTGTTCGCGCTGAGAGACGTCCATGGGCGCCAAGTGTAGCGCTCGGGCCTGCGTTCGTCACTCGAGAGGACAACGGCGGCGCGGCCGGGTCCGGGGCCCTGGCGCAAGGCGGATGAAGAAGGGGCCGGAGGCGTGGACAGCTTGGCCTGTCCACGCCTCCGGCCCCTTTGACCGGACCGTCGCGGCGACTACTTGTCGATCATCACCTCGGTCGCCTTGATCACGACCCGGACCTCGTCGCCGGCCGACAGGCCGAGCGACTCGGCCGAGTGCCGCGTCACGGCCGCGGCTACCTCGTGGCCGCCCACGTCGACGACGATCTCGGCCATGACGGCGCCGAGGACGACACTCTTGATCGTTCCGGGGAGCTGGTTGCGCGCGCTGAGCGTCATTGCTTTCTCCTCGTTCGCCTGGCGTCCACCGCGGCGTGCGGGCACGCCCTTCTTGACCACTACCCGGCCGTCTCCGCTAAAGAACACCATAGTAGGCCGAGAACGAAAGAGGGGCGGCGGACCCGAAGGCCCGCCGCCCCAAGCTTGGTGCGGCGCGCTACTGCACCGCATGCGGGCGTCTAGCGCGCCGCACCTCGTAACTCAGTCAATGTCTTCGGCCTCCTTTCCTCGTGGCTCCCGGTCGTCCTGCGGCGCGCTGGCTTAGTCATCGCCGTCCCCGACCGCTTGCCCGTCCGAGCCTCTGAGGGCCTTACGGCCCGAGCGGCTCGCGCAGGCAGGCGTCGGTGGGAGGTCCGCCGGTCTGCCAATCCATCTCGCGGATGGCCACCATCTTCAGCTCCGTCATTTCCCGAATGGCGTATTTCAACCCTTCGCGGCCGATGCCGGAACCCTTGATACCACCATACGGCATGTGGTCAACCCTGAACGTGGGCACCTCGTTGATCATCACGCCGCCGACCTCGAGCCGGCGCGCCGCGTACATCGCCTTGTTCAGGTCGTTGGTGAACACGCCCGCCTGCAGGCCCATGTCGCTGTCGTTGCTGATGTCGATCGCCTCGCAGAGGTCCCGGGCCCTGAGGATGCTGAGCACCGGGCCGAACACCTCTCTGGCGCAGACCTTCATCTCGCGCGTCACATCGGTGAGCACGGTCGGCAGCAGGCGGCCCTCGTCGTCGACGCCGCCGGTGGCAAGCGTCGCGCCCTGGTCCACGGCCTCCTGGATCCAGCCCTTGACCCGCTCCGTCTCCTCCTCGCTGATGAGCGAGGCGACGTCGGTGTCCTCGTCGAGCGGGTCCCCGACCTTCAGCGCCGCGACCAGAGGGACCAGCCTCTCCATGAACGCGTCGTACACCGCCTGGTGCACCACGACGCGCTGCACGGAGATGCAGATCTGGCCGGAGTTGGCGAACCCGCCGGCCACCACGCGCTGCACCGCAAGGTCCAGGTTGGCGTCGTCGTCGACGATGGTCGCCGAGTTGTTGCCGAGCTCCAGCGTGATCATCTTCATGCCGGCGTCGCCGGCGATCTGCCGCCCCACCGGCGGGCTGCCGGTGAAGCTGACCATGTTGGTGCGCTCGTCCGTGACCATCATGTTCCCGATGGTGCGGCCCGGACCGACGACCACCTGGAGCGTGCCGTCGGGGAGGCCGGCCTCGGCCAGGATCTCCGCCAGGCGCATGGCCGTGAGCGGGGTGTTGGAGGCCGGCTTGAGCACCACGGCGTTGCCGCCGGCCAGCGCCGGGGCCACTTTGTGCGCCACCAGGTTGAGCGGGAAGTTGAACGGCGAGATGGCGGCGATCACGCCGCGCGGCTCCCGGATGGTCCAGCCGAAGCGACCCTCGCCGCTCGGGTCGGCGTCCATCTCGATGAGGTCGCCCGCCGTCCGCTTGGCCTCTTCGCTGGCCCAGCGGAAGGTGCTGGCGCCGCGCTTGGCCTCCACACGCGCGTCCTTGAGCGGCTTGCCGCCCTCGGCGGCGATGATGCGCGCGATCTGCTCGGCGTTGTCCTCGATGAGGTGCGAGGCGCGCTCGAGGATGGCGGCGCGCTTCCAGGCCGGGGCCCAGCGGTACGCCTCGGCCGCCGCGCGGGCCCGGTCGAGGACCACGTCCATGTCCTCCAGGGTCGCCGTGGGGATCCGCGCCAGCTCGGCGCCGTCCCACGGCGCCCGCAGGGTCATCGGCTCGCCGTGACCGTAGGGCGGTCTGATCACGAGGTCCGGCGCGACGATGTCGCTGACCCGGATCCCCGCTACGTCTCTCGCGGTGGTGCTCATGACGTCCTCCCCCTCCTCCGACTCGCGCCGGCGGCAGCTGCTGCGTGTAGCCTCTGCCGGCGTGCATACCCGGCGGGGCCGGCCGGCTCACACGCCGCCGATGCGGCGCGCCTCCGGCCGGCCCATGCCGTATCCCTCCAGAGGCGGGACGGCGGCTCGTGCGGCCGGGCTTCCCCGGCGCGCCCTCTCCGCGGCCGCCCCGCCTCGGCCTGCGCCTTTCTGTCAGGGCTGGCAGTTCTCGCAGAACTGGACCCAGGCCTCGTCCTTGGCCGTCTCGCCCTCGCGGAACGGGCGCCGGTCGCTGAGCGGCACGATCTTCCCGTGACCGTTGCCCGTCGCGGACGCTCCGGGTGTCCGCTTGCCGCGCTGGTACACGCCCATCGGCTGGTCCGTGAGGTCGATGTTGATCTGCTTGATCTCCGTGTACTCGTCGAGCCCGTAGCTGCCCAGCTCGCGGCCGATGCCGCTCTGCTTGTAGCCGCCCCACGGGGCCTCGCTGTACGTCGGGTGATACGTGTTGACCCACGTGATGCCGGCGCGCATCGCCTTGATCACGCGCATCGCGCGCGTGACGTCCTTGGTCCAGACGGCGCCGGCGAGCCCGTAGATGGTGTCGTTGGCGATGCGGATCGCCTCTTCCTCGCTGTCGAACGGGATGACCACCAGCACCGGACCGAAGATCTCTTCCTGGGCGATGCGCATGGAGTTGTCCACGTTCACGAAGATCGTGGGCTCGTAGTAGAAACCGCTGCCGCTGAGCCGGTGGCCTCCGGTCGCCAGCGTGGCGCCCTCTTCCTTGCCGATGGCCACGTACTTCTCGACGGTGTCGAGCTGCTGCCTGCTCACCAGCGGGCCCATCTCGTTCTCTTCATCGAGCGGGTCGCCGACCCGGATCGCCATCGCGCGGCTGACGAGCTCGCCGACGAAGCGGTCGTGGATGGAGCGTTCGACGAGCAGCCGTGAGCCGGCCGAGCAGACTTCGCCGGCGCCGGCGAAGATGCCGATGAGCGCGCCGTCGATAGCGGCCTCGAAGTCGGCGTCGGCGAACACGATGTTAGGGCTCTTGCCGCCGAGCTCCAGTCCGACCTTCTTCACGTTCTCGGCGCCTCGGCGCATGATGTGCTTGCCGACCTCGACCGAACCGGTGAAGGCCACCATGTCGACGTCCTTGTGGCCGGCGAGGTAGTCGCCGATCTCGCCGCCCGGGCCGGTGACGACCTGGAACACGCCCTTGGGCAGGCCGGCCTCCTCGAAGACCCTCGCCAGTTCGAGGTTGGTGAGCGGGCTCACGGTGGCCGGCTTGAGGATCATCACGTTGCCGGCCGCGAGCGAAGGTCCTGCCTTCCACGCGGCCATGAGCATCGGGTAGTTCCACGGCGTGATGCCGACGGTGACGCCGACGGGCTCGCGCACCACCATGCTCATGGTCTCGCCCGGTACCTCGAGCGTCTCGCCGTGCTGGTCCTGGACCATGCCGGCGTACAGCTCGAAGGTGTGCACGGCGTCGACCATGTCCACGCGCGAGTCCTCGAGGAGCTTGCCCATCTGCATGCTCTCCAGGCGGGCGAAGTCCTCGGCGCGCTCGCGCAGGAGTGCCGCGGCGCGGTTGAGGATCTCGGCGCGCTCGACCGCCTTCAGCTTCGGCCAGGGGCCGTTGTCGAAGGCGTTGCGGGCGGCGCGTACGGCCGTCTCGGCGTCGGCGACGCCGCCCTTGGGCACGCGCGCGATCACTTCTTCGGACGCCGGATCGATGACGTCGTAGGTCTCACCGCTGGCCGCGTCCGCCCAGCGGCCATCGATGTACATCTGGTAGTGCCTGACCTCGGTCCTGGCTACTACGGTCGCCATGATTCTCACCTCACGAGCGCCCGGCCCGCGCCGGGCGCAGTCTCTGTCTGTCAGTGGACGGCGCCGTGCCTGTGTGCGCGCGTGCGCCCCTCCTGGAGAACCTCACACCTGAGAGATTCCACCATTTACACAGGGATAACCATGGAAGGACGCCGGCGGGAGGCGCCGCAGGGAGAGTGACAAGGCCGCCGGAGCGGGACGTGCCTGAAGCTCGCGAGCGCGGAGCGCTCGCCTCAGTGGCGGTCGCTCAGAAGCAGCCGAGCTGGCACTGCATCACTTTGATGCCCAGCTCGTTGCAGGTGCGACCGACGTCCGCGAGCGGGACGTCGAGGTCGTGAGCGATCTTGAAGGCGTCGGCGCAGGCGATGTGCTTGTCGTCGCCGGCCTGCGTCTTGAGCGTCTCGATCAGCCGTGGGATGTTGCCGGGAGTCATGGCCGGAGTCTACGCACCGCGAGAGGGGGCGGCAAGCTCAGCCGGACGCTCCCTACCTCCGGCGGCCGGGCGGCGGTCGTGGCCCGGCCCCTCAGCGCGGACGACCGTCACGCCCGGACGCGACCCTCGGGCGGCTTGGTGAGCTTCGCGAAGATGTACACCGCCACGTAGATGAAGAGGAACAGCAGCGTGAACAGCAGCGTGAAGCCGAGGAGCCGCGGCTGCGAGGCGGGGTCGGTGACCCGGCCGAGCAGCTCGTCGGCGAGCGGTCCCGGCCGGCGCACGATGTCCCAGCTGTTCCAGCGCAGGAAGCGGCCGAGGTAGATGCCGAAGCTGCCGAGACCGGCGGCGACGATGACGAACGCCCAGCCCGCCACCGTCCCCAGCCCGCGCGCGACGATCTCCTGCATGAGGTAGAGCGACACGATGCCCAGGATGAGCCCCGTCCACGCGAACCAGTACAGCATGAGCACGTCGTACCAGCCGGGGACGATGTCGCCCATACTCCCGAGGTGCAGGAAGTCGGTGAGGATGTAGGGGGCGTTGGGGAAGAAGCCCAGCCACACGATGGCCGCCGCCACGATGAGCACGTACAGGACGGCGCGATGCGCCGAAGCCAGCCTGTAGGCGATGGCCGCGAACAAGAAGGGCACCCACGCGAGCGCGAGGTTCCAGAGCAGGAACCAGTAGTGGTAGGTGTGCGAGTACCACGAGCGCGCGGCGATGAGGCCTACGCAGACGAACGACGCCGCCACCAGCAGACCGGCGATCGCGTAGGCGAAGCGGTGACGCCCGTACGCCGTCGCCTGGGGCCGGTCGCGGACCATCGTCGGCGGGGCGGTCGCAGGCGCCGGAAGCTCATCCGGCGCGCGGGACTCGCTCGCCGGAGGGCCTTCGGGCACGCGCCGGATCGCCCCGTCGAACGGATCCGGCTCGCCCGGCCCCGCGAAGCTCACCCGCCCCCCAGCGGCGGGAAGAGCGAGACCTCGTCGTCCGGGCTCAGCGTCTGGTCGCGCGAGGCGTGGACCCCGTTGACGAGGATGAGGCCGGCGGCGCCGGGATCGAGGCCGATGGCCTCGGCCACCGCCGCCACCGTGGCGACTTCGCGAAGGTCGAAGTCGTAGGACGTGCGTGGTTCGCGGGCGCTCAGCTCGAGGCCCGCAAAGAGCTTCACGCTGATCGTGCCGCCCGCTTCGGTCATGCCCGGACGATACCACTCATCCCGGCCGCCCACTCTGCCGATACGAAGGGCGAACGCGCGCCGGCGGGACGCCTGCGCGCGCATCGTCGAGATGGCCATGATCGAGGATGACATACCAGCAGCAGCAGCGCCGCCCCTCGAGGGAGGCGAGCGGCCGGCTGCATCGCGCGGGCTCGACGACGGCGCGCACGACCGCAGCGAAGCGGGCCGCGCCGCCGACGGCCGCGACGCCGCGCTGCGCGCCGTCCAGGTCGCGCTGATCAAAGAGATCGACGCCTCGATCAGCAAGCTCGAGCGCGCCCGGATCGGCGAGAGCACGCGCGAGCACCTCGAGATCCTGCGCAGCCTTCTGACGGCACAGGTGACCGCGTACCTCGAGCACTTCATCGCGCGCCGCGCGACCCTCTTCTCGCATACGTCCGTCATGTACGCCGGCGAAGTGGGCGCCCCCGGCGTGATCTCCACCACCTTCAAGGGGCTGCTGGAAGGCGGCACGCTCACCGGCGGCCAGGGCGCCAAGCTGGCGCAGTTCCTGGGCGACCGGCGCACGCTGATCATCTTCGGCGACCGCGCCACCGGGAAGTCGACGCTGCTCAACTCGCTCTTCGAGCTCGTCTCCGTGGACGACCGCTTCGTCGCCATCGAGCGCGGGCCGGACCTGCCGGCGCTCAAGGAGCGGTCGTTCTGCGTCCGCCTGGGCGTCGACGCCACCACCGACATCCCGGCACTCTTCGCCAAGGCGCGGCGCATGGACCCGGGCCGCCTCGTCATCGGCGAGATGCACGCCGAGGAGGTCCGCGAGTTCTTCAGCTTCCTCGCCGCCGACCCGCGCGTCGGCGGCCTCGCGACGCTGCGCGCCGAGACCGTGCACCGCGCCGTGGACGCCGTCGTCGCGTCGTTCGGCGGCGACGACCCTTACGCGCGCGAGCTCGTCGCGCGCGTCAAGCCCGCCTTCGTGCACATGCACAGCGACGAGAAGGGCCTGCCGCGGCTCGCCGCGATCTGGAGCGTGGAGGGCCTGGATGACGGAGAAGTCCTGCTCCGCGAGGTCCAGACGGCCGCCCCCGCGGGGAGCGAGCTGGTCGCCGAGACCTGACCGGCGCGGGCAACGTCACCGGCCCACCTCGCGCGTCACCCTTCCTGCCGTCCGACCACCGCGCTACGGTTGCCGTTGCAGGGTCCGGGCTGGTACAGTGCCCGTTCACGACCGCCGCAAGGCGACTGTTCACCCCTGCTCCAGCACAAGGGCTGGGGCCGCACAGACCACAGGAGGTGATTGGGATAAACAGGTATGAGCTCATGCTCATCGTGAACCCGAACGCGGATGAGGATCGCCAGAAGGAGATCGTCGACCGGCTTCGCACCAACGTCGAGAAGGATGGCGGGACCATCGCCGGCATCGACGAGTGGGGCAAGAAGAAGCTGGCCTACGAGATCAAGAAGGAATCCGAAGGCGTCTACACCGTCATCACGTTCACGGCGACACCCCAGACTCTCAGCGAAGTCGAACGCGTGCTCAGCATCACCGACGAGGTCCTGCGCCACGGGACCAAACGGCTGAAGTCCTAGGCACGACTGAGGGAAGGGAGCCCACCGTGGCAGGGTCCATCAACAGTGTCATCGTCATCGGGAACCTCACCCGCGACCCAGAGCTGAAGGCGACACCGAGCGGCACCAGCGTGTGCAGCCTCCGCATCGCCGTCAACGACCAGGTCAAGGACCAGGCCAGCGGCGAGTGGGTCGAGAAGGCCAACTACTTCACCGTCGACGTCTTCGGACGCCAGGCCGAGACCTGTGCCCAGTACCTCGCCCGCGGGCGTCAGGTGGCCGTTTCCGGCCGCCTGCGGTGGCGCCAGTGGGAGACGCAGGAGGGCCAGAAGCGCGAGGCTGTGAGCATCGCCGCGGACAGGGTCCAGTTCATCGGCCCGCGCGAAGGCGGCTCCGGCGGTGGCGGTGGCGCCTACCAGCAGGGCGGCGGCCAGCAGCAGCCCGCAGGCCAGCGCCAGGGTCCCAAGTTCAACGAGCAGGGCCAGGATGGTCCGCCGGCCGGCGATTTCGCCGAGGCCGGCGACGACGACATCCCGTTCTGAGCACGATGAAAGCGCGCCTCAGGGCGCTGTAAGGAGAGAACACACGCATGCCCAGTTCCAAGCTCAAGCCGCGGCGCGAGAAGAAGGGCAAGGCCGGAGGGTTCGGCGAGGCCCGCCGCCGCTACTGCTACTTCTGCAAAGAGAAGATCGAAGAGGTCGACTACAAGAACCACACGACCCTTCGTCGCATGATGTCCGACAAGGGCAAGATCCGCTCGCGCCGCATCACCGGCACGTGCCGCTGCCATCAGAACCAGCTGGCGTCGGCGATCAAGTTCTCGCGCGAGATGGCCCTGATCCCCTACGTCAACCGCTGAGGAGGCTGCGATGGAGATCATCCTGCTCCAGGACGTCGAGAACCTCGGCGACAAGGGCCAGCTCGCCAACGTCGCCCGCGGCTATGCGCGCAACTACCTGATCCCGCGCAAGATGGCCGAGCCCGCTACGCCGGGCAAGATCGTCGAGTTCCGTCGTCGCGAAGAAGAGCGCAAGGCGCGCGAGGCCCGTATGGCCGCGCAGGCCGAGGAGTTCACGGCCACGCTCAACAAGACCGTCGTCACGCTGGCCGCCAAGGCCGGTGAGGGCGACCGCCTGTTCGGCAGCATCACCGCCGCCGACATCGCCGACGCCATCAAGGACGCGCGCGGCATCACGATCGACAAGCGCAAGGTCCTGCTGGAGGAGCCGATCAAAGAGGTCGGCACCTTCATGGTCGACGTCGAGGTCGCCGAAGGCTTCGTCGCCACCGTCAAGACCATCGTCGCGCCCGCCTGACGGCGCGCGGCTGAAGATCACGGTCCCGAGCCCCGGGCGAGGCGCGCAGAGCGCTTCTCCCGGGGCTTCGCGCATCTGGCCCGCGCGGCCGCGGCCGCGCGGGCCACGCCACCACGGGGAGCCCCGTGCCCACGGGTCCGCCGCGGGCTCGACAGGGCGGGCGGCCGGTGAGTAGGGTGATGGTCGCACCGCGACCGGGAGAGCGACCATGCCGAGAGCCATCACCTTCGTCCTGCTGCTGACCGCCGTGGTCGCGGCCGCCCTGGCGGGCGCCGGCTGCGGGCCGGACTCGGGCCAGGCGGCGTCGTCCTCGGCGCCCTCCTCCGCCCCGGTGGTCACACCGGCGACCACCCCGACCGCCGCGCAGAGCGCCGGGCCCAAGACCGACATCGGCGCGAAGGTGAGCGCGGACATCGACCGGATCATGGCCGACATCAAGGCGGCCGAGAAGCGCGGCGACGTCGTCGACGGCGTGCCGGTCGGACAGAGCTCCAACCCGTACGACTACGTGGGCATCTCGCCCGCCTTCACCAGGCTCGTCGCGCTGGGCAAGCCGGCGCTGCCGGCCATCGCCGCGGAGATCGAGGCCAGCGACCAGAACGGCTTGCGCGAGTACCTGCTCGCCGCCGCCGGCGCGCAGATCGACGGCGACACTCCCGGGAGCGGCGCCCAGGCCTGGAGCAGCGGCAAGGAGTGGGCGCGCCAGTATCAGGAGGACGACTGAGGCCGGCCCGCCGGGACCGCTGAGGGCCGGCGCCGCCCGCTCACGACCGGCAGGACTCTCACCTTCTAGTTGAGCCTTGGTCTTTGCGCCGCGCCGCAGTCTCGGCGCACCGGCTGCCGTCCGGCCGCGGGGCTATCATCGACCGACCGGGTCACATAGACTCCGTACCCCACGCCACCGTCGACCGCCCCGGGGGAGCCATGGCCGTCGAGCGCATCGAGCCACCTGCCAGTCCGCACCTGCCGCCTCACAACCTCGAGGCGGAGCAGTCGGTGCTCGGCGCCATGCTGGTCAACCCCAACGCCATCACGGCGGTCGCCGAGCTGCTCACCACCGACGACTTCTACCGCGACACCCACCGGCTCATCTACCGCGGCGTGCTCACACTGTTCGAGCGCGGCGAGGAGGTCGACGTCGTCACCATCAGCGCCCAGCTCGAGCGCGAGGGCATGCTCGAGCGCGCCGGGGGGCGCGACTTCGTCCACACGCTGGCCGAGTTCGTGCCGGCCGCGGCCAACGCCGCACACTACGCGAACATCGTGCGCGAGCAGAGCGTCCTGCGCTCGCTCATCCGCGTGGGCAACGAGATCGCCGAGCTCGGCTACCAGCACCCCGGCGATCCTTCCGACCTGCTGGACCGCTGCGAGCAGAAGGTGTTCGCCATCCAGCAGGCTCGCAGCGTCGCCGAGTTCGAGCACATCAAGCAGGTGCTGGTGCGCAACTTCGAGCACCTCGCCACCCTCGACGGCGAGCGCGGCGTCACCGGCGTCGCCACCGGCTTCGAGGGCATCGACAGGCTCACCGGCGGCTTCCAGAAGGCCAACCTCATCGTCCTCGCCGCGCGCCCCGGCGTCGGCAAGACGAGCCTCGCGCTCAACATCGCGCAGCACATCGCCACCGAGGGCGTGGCCCCCGGCGGCGGCAAGCGCGCCGTCGCCATCTTCAGCCTGGAGATGAGCGCCGAGGAGCTCGGCGAACGCCTCATGTGCTCCTCGGCGCGCGTCAGCTCCCACAAGCTCCGCACCGGCAGCCTCTCGCCGGACGACCACGCCAAGCTCGTGCAGGCGGCCGGCGTCCTCGAGAAGGCCGACATCTTCATCGACGACACGGCGGGCCTCAACATGTTCGAGCTCCGCGCCAAGGCCCGGCGCCTGCAGTCCAAGCAGCCGCTCAGCCTCGTCATCGTCGACTACCTCCAGCTCATGTCCGGCGACGGCCGCGCGGACAACCGCCAGCAGGAGGTCAGCAACATCTCCCGCTCGATGAAGCAGCTCGCCCGCGAGCTGTCCGTGCCCGTCATCGCCGTGTCGCAGCTCAACCGCTCGCCCGAGGCGCGCGCGGACAAGGAGCCCCAGCTCGCCGACCTGCGCGAGTCGGGCGCCATCGAGCAGGACGCCGACATGGTCATGTTCATCTACGAAGACCCGAGCGACCCGGCCTCCAAGGGCGTCGTCAAGGTCAAGATCGCCAAGCACCGCAACGGCCCCACGGGCCTCATCCGCCTCGGCTTCGTGCGCGACTACACGCAGTTCCGCACCCTGCGCCAGACCGAGGAATACGGGTACGACGACGAATGATCGCCGCAGGCGAATCATCGAGCGGTGCGCCGTAGGCTCACCGCTCTGTAGACTGGGGCCCATGACCCCGGCCGTCACCCGCTTCCAGATCCCCGAGCTCGACCCGGTCGCCCTCATCCGCGCGCTCGGGCTCGAGCGAGAGGCCCCCGTCGTGCTGCTGGACTCGGCCGGCGGATCGCCGAAGCTGGCTCGCCGGCACTACCTCGCCTGGGACCCCGTCTTCCGCCTGCGCGCGCGCCGCGGGATCGTGAGCGTCACCACGGGCGCCGGCGTCCGCCGCGAGGGCGGGCCGCAGGCCCGCGCCCTCGCGGACCGGGCCGGCGCCCTCGCCGCGCTCGCGCCGTTCGAGGCGCTGCGACAGGCGACCCGGCTGGCGGCGTTGTCCGAGCCGGCCGGCTCGCCGGGTGACGACCTGCCCGAAGCCGAGGCCCTCGTCGGCCTGCTCAGCTACGACGCCGTGCGCTACCTCGAGGCCCTGCCCGACTCGGTGCGCGACGACCTCGGCATCCCCGACATCGACGTGTTCCTGCCGGGCAGGCTGCTGCGCTACGACATCGCCTCCGGCGAGGCCGTGCTCGTCGACCGCCTCGCCGCGGATGACGGCGCGGCGACGGCCGCGGCGGCGCGCGTGGGCCGGGCCCTCGAACGCGCGCGCCACCCCTCCCCCGCCGCGCTCCACGGCAACGACCTCCCGGTGTTCCGCAGCAACTTCACGCGGGCGGACTACGAGGAGGTCGTGCGCCGCACCCGCGAGTACGTGTACGCCGGCGACATCTTCCAGGCCAACCTCAGCCAGCGGCTCGACCTCTGCTACGCACTGCCGAGCCTGCATCTCTACGACACGCTGCGCACCGTGAACCCCAGCCCGTTCGCCGGCTACCTCCACTTCGGGGACTACGAGCTCATCAGCTCGTCGCCGGAGCGCCTGGTCTCGCTCGACGCCGCGGGCTGGGCCGAGACACGGCCGATCGCCGGCACGCGGCCGCGCGGCTCGCTCACGCCCGAGGACCTCACCGACGAGCTCAACCTCGACCCCAAGGACCGCGCCGAGCACATCATGCTGGTCGACCTCGAGCGCAACGACCTCGGCAAGGTCTGCGAGTACGGCACGGTGCGCGTCGACGAACTCATGGTCAACGAGTTCTACAGCCACGTCATCCACATCGTGAGCAACGTGCGCGGCCACCTGCACCCGTCGCGGGACGCGGTCGACCTGGTCAAGGCGATGTTCCCCGGCGGGACCATCACCGGCTGCCCCAAGGTGCGCTGCATGGAGATCATCGACGAGCTGGAGACGGTGCGCCGCGGCCCCTACACCGGCTCGTTCGGCTGGATCGCCGAGAGGCGCCTGGACCTCAACATCATCATCCGCACCCTGGTGCGCAAGGGCGACCGGCTGTTCCTGCAGGCCGGCGGCGGCATCGTCGCCGACTCGGTCCCGGCGCGCGAGTACCGGGAGACGCTGCACAAGGCCGCCGGCATGCTCCGCGCCGTGAGCGCCAGCATCGCCGAACGAGCGGGGTAGTCTCAGCGTCGTCTCGCCGACCGGCCGGTTCCCGCCCGCTACTGCGCGATCTCCCAGACGTGGCCGCCGGGATCGCGGAAGCTCGCGGTCCGCAACCCCCACGGCCGGTCCATCGGGCCGTTGAGCAGCTCGACACCACGGGCCCGGAGCTCGTCACACAGGGAGTCGACGTCGTCCACTCCGATGGTGAACTCGGCACGGACCCCTCCGGGCTCTGCCACCTCTGCCGGTTCGACCAGCTCCACGGCCGCCTCGCTCTTCAGCAGATTGACCAGCGTGTTGCCGAAGTCGAACACCACGGAATCCTCGTCCTCGTGCACGGCCGGCAGACCGAAGACCTCGCCGTAGAAGCGCTGGGTCTCGGCGAGGTCCTCGACGAACAGCGTGATGGCGCGGATGCCGCCGACCCAGGAATCCATGACCGCCTCCTCAGTCCGTTTGCGCCTCCTGCTCTACCCGGGAAGGGAACGCGTCATACCTGGCGGCCGGCCGCGCGTTTCCGGATGCGCCGCGACGGCGACCGGCGCCGGCGGCACTCCCGGCCTCCGACGCGCTTGACCGACGTCAGCCGAGTCGACTGACGATGCGCCGAAGGCGCACCGGCTATAGACTCTCGCCCGTGACGATGCTCATCCTCAACGGCGTGCTCATGAGCGAGGCCGCGGCGACCCTGCCGGCCACCGACCGCGCGCTCACGCACGGTCTCGGCCTGTACGAGACCATCAAGCTCGCGGACGGCGTGCCCGTCTTCTTCGAGGAGCACATCGCCCGCCTCGTGCAGGGCATCGCGGCGCTCGGGCTCGACAAGCACATCGACAAGCCCGAGCTGGCCGAGCAGGTCGGCCGCCTCAGCGAAGCCAACGGCGGCGACCACAACTCCTGCCGCATACTGGTCACGGCCGGGGCGCCGGACGGCGGCCCGTCTCTCCTCATCCAGACCGACCGGCGCGACTTCCCCCCGCGGCCGCTGCGCGTCATCTCCTACCGGGGGGTGCGCGTCAGCGCCCAGTACAAGGCGATGACCGTGATGCAGTCCACCTTCGCCCAGCGGGCGGCGCGAGCCGCCGGAGTGGACGACGCCATCCTCGTCGACGGCGAAGGCCGGATCTTCGAGGGCGCGACGTCGAACGTGTTCGTCGTGCGCGCCGGCGGCCTCATCACGCCGCCGGCCGAAGGCGACATCCTGCCGGGCGTGATGCGCGCCAAGGTCGAGCAGGTGGCCAGCGCCGCCGGCATGCCCGTGGTGGAGGCGTGGGCGCGCGTCGCCGACCTGCGCCCGGACGACGGGGTGCTGCTCACCAGCAGCGTCCGCGGGGTCGTGCCGGTGGAGCGGGTGGACGACGTACCGCTGCTGGTGCACGAGCAGGAGCTGACGAAGCTGCGCGCGCTCGTCGAGACCGCCGAGGCGGCGAGCGCCGCGGCGTTCCGCGCGACCTACCTCTGAGGCGCCGCAGCAGCGAGGCCTGACGCCGGCGGGCGAAGCCGGCCCGGCCTTCCGCGGGGTTAGGTGTGGGCCCGCGCGCGGAATGACCGCACCATGCAACGCTTCTTCGCCATCCTCACCGCCGCGGTCGTGCTCGTGGGCCTGGTCGTCCTCGTCGCCGTCGAGTCACCGTCCCCCGAAAGCGCAGACGCGACGGCCGGCGCATCGACCGCCCGGGTCGGGACAGCCCCCCCGGCGCGTCCGTCTCCAGAAGCTGCCCTTCACCTTCGCTCAGCCCGTGTACGTCACGTCCCCGCCCGGCGACACCTCGCGGCTGTTCGTGGTCGAGAAGACGGGGCGCATCCGCGTCATCAAGAACGGCGCCCTCCTGGCCACGCCCTTCCTCGACATCTCGGGCCTGGTCTCCACCAGCGGCGAGCAGGGTCTGCTCTCCATGGCGTTCGACCCGCACTACGCGACCAACAGGCGCTTCTACGTCGACTACACCAACGTGAACGGCGACACGCGCGTCGTGCGCTACCGCGCCTCGAGCTCGAACCCGGACGTGGCCGTGGCCACGAGCGCCAAGGTCCTGCTCGGCGTCGCCCAGCCGTACAGCAACCACAACGGCGGGCAGTTGCAGTTCAGTCCCGGCGGCCGGCTGTTCGTCGGCATGGGCGACGGCGGCAGCGGCGGCGACCCGCAGCATCACGCGCAGGACCCGCGCAGCCGGCTGGGCAAGCTGCTGCGCATCAACGTCGGCGTCTCGCCGGCCAGGGTGACGACCTACGCCAAGGGGCTGCGCAACCCGTGGCGGTTCTCGTTCGACCGCAAGACCGGCGCGCTCTGGATCGGCGACGTCGGCCAGAACGCCTGGGAGGAGGTCGACTATCTCCGGCCGGGACGGCCCGCCGGAGCCAACCTGGGCTGGAACGGCTACGAGGGCACGCACGTCTACGACGCGCAGGTGGCGGCGACGCTGAACAAGGCGTCGCTCACGTGGCCGGTGGCGCAGTACAGCCACGCCCTCGGCGAGGCCGTCACCGGCGGCTACGTGTACCGCGGCTCGGCGATCCCCGCCCTGCGGGGGTTCTACCTGTTCGCCGATTTCGCGTCCGGGCACGTGTGGGCGAAGAAGGGGCCCGGCGGCGCGCGGCGCGCGCTCTCCGGGGCAGACGGTCAGGTCAGCCAGATCTCGTCGTTCGGGCAGGACGCGAGCGGCGAGCTGTACGTGGTGTCGCTCGCCGGGTCCGTCTACAAGATCGTCCCGCGCTGAAGACGGCGACCGGCGACGGCGACGGCCGGCGCACAGGCTCAGCGCCGGCGCCCCTCCAGGAACCAGCTGGTGTGGCGATGCGGCAGGCCGCTCGCCTGAGGCTCCTCGTACCCACGCTCGTCGAGGTCGAGGATCTCGAAGGCAGCGAAGTCGCGCGTGAGCTCCTCGGCCGTGCAGAAGTGCAGGTACACCTTGTCGACCCAGCTGCGCTCCTCGCCGGACACGGGCCTGCCGACCGCGTAGTGCTGCGGATCCCGCGGCGACATCGTGCTCAGGAAGAGGAGGCCGCCGGGACGGGTGACGGCGGCGAGAGCCGCCGCGAACTCCCGGCGGCCGATCGGCCCCAACAGGTGGTACACGTTGCAGCGTGAACACGATGTCGTAGGGACCGGCGCGCTCGGGGTCGGCCGCCAGCGAGGCGACGTCACTCGCGAGGTACTCGACGTCGAACCGCGCGTCGCGGGAGCGGCGGAGCGCCGCCGCGTGCTCCTTGCGCGCCGCCTCGATCGCCGCCGGCGACCCGTCGATGCCGAGCGCACGGCAGCCGAGCTCGCCGGCGAGGTAGCGCGTGTCGCGGCCGTACCCGCAGCCGACGTCGAGGATCGCGAGGTCCGGTCTGGCGTAGGTGCGCAGGCGGGCGACGGCGAGGCGAGCCAGCTCGCTGGGACCGTCGCCCCAGATGCGCTCGTCGGCCGCGTACCTCCGCTCCCAGTGGACCGACGACTGCGGGACGTCCCGCTCGGGGCCGCTGAGCGGCGCCCCTCCGGCGCCCCGCTCGCCAGCTTGCCTGCGGCGGCTGTTCACGACTTCGTCAGGCGGCGCCAAGCCTCGAGGTACTTCTCGGAGGTCTTCGCCGCCACCTCCGGCGGCAGCTCCGGGCCGGGCGCGGTCTTGTCCCAGTCCAGCGTCTCCAGGTAGTCGCGCACGTACTGCTTGTCGTAGCTCGGCTGGCTCGCCCCGGCCGCGTAGCCGTCGGCCGGCCAGAAGCGCGACGAGTCCGGCGTCATGATCTCGTCGATCAGGATCAGCTCGCCGTCCAGGACGCCGAACTCGAACTTGGTGTCGGCGATGATGATGCCGCGCTCCAGCGCGTACCCGGCGCCGAACTTGTAGAGCTCGAGCGCCACGTCGCGCACCTTCTCCGCCAGCTCCCTGCCGATGAGGTCCACGGTCTTGTCGAACGAGACGTTCTCGTCGTGGTCGCCGATCGCGGCCTTGGTCGACGGCGTGTAGATCGGCTCCGGCAGCCGGCTCGCCTCGACGAGGCCCTCGGGCAGCTCGATGCCGCACACCTTGCCGGTCTTCTCGTAGTCCTTGCGGCCGGAGCCGGTGAGGTAGCCGCGCACGATGGCCTCCACCGGCAGCGCCTCGGCCCTGTGCACCACGATCGACCGCCCGGCGAGGTGCTTGCGCTCCGCGTCGGTGCTGAACGGGTCCGCGTCCACGAGGTGGTTGGGGATGATGTGGTCGGTCTGCTCGAACCAGAAGTTGGCGATCTGGGTGAGGACGACGCCCTTGTCGGGGATCGGCGTCGGCAGGATGACGTCGAACGCCGAGAGCCTGTCGCTGGTGACGATGAGCATCTGGTTGGGTGCGTACTCGTAGACGTCACGCACCTTCCCGCGGCTGAGGAGGTTCCAGGCGGTCTCGTGGGACTCGTACAGCGTCGTCATGATCGGCTCGCTCCTTTCGCGGCGATGAGGTCGAGCAGGGCTTCGGCGGCGGCGCGGGGGCCGGCGGACTCGTGCCCGGGCAGCCCGAGCTGCGTGCGCAGCTGCCCGACGAACACGCCGGCCCGGAACGCCGCCGCGAACGTCGAGGCGGCCAGCGCCTCGTGCTGCTCCCGGCGCTGCGCCGGGCCGAACGGGTTGGCGAAGTAGCTGTTGGTGATGCCGACCTCGGTGGTCGTGCCTTTGCTCATGGCGGCGCCCTCGCTGAACACGGCCAGCGCGGCCGGCTCGTCCGCCAGGCGGTCGACCACCGGGTGCCCGGCGTCGACGGCCTCGTGGTTGTTGGCGTACAGCAGGAAGTCGACCGGGTAGCCGCGCAGCACGTCCTCCAGGGTGGTCACCGGCAGGACGACGCGGGCGTTGACCTTGTT
The DNA here is from genome assembly GCA_963834905.1 of uncultured Thermoleophilia bacterium. GTDB lineage: Bacteria > Actinomycetota > Thermoleophilia > UBA2241 > UBA2241 > CAIXSE01. The sequence goes on from CAWIDR010000041.1 coordinate 35,875, forward strand.
CGGGCTCATGATGATGGAGCGGTCGAGCTGGCCGAACGCGTACCCCTGCTGCAGGTCGTCGAGGCGCACGAAGGCGCCGATCTCGGTGCCGAACCCGAGCAGCTGTCCGGCGGCACCCACCTCCAGCGATCCCATGTCGTCGGCGATGATGCGCACGTCGCGCACGCGGCCCCGGCCGGCGACGCGCAGCGCCTCCAGCGTCTCGCTCTTGCCGGTCGCGGTGTCGCCGATGAGAAGCACCGTGGCGCGGGTGCCGTCGTCGAGGGTGAGTCGCGCGTAGGCGCCGTGGAACGGCATCACGCCGCGATCCATGGCGGCGACGTTGTGCAGCGTGAGCACCATCTTCTTCAGGTAGCCGAAGTAGCCGAAGCGGTCCTCGAGCGGGACCGCCGCCACCAGCAGGCGGCCGCGGCGGTCGTCGTGGAACACCGTCGGCAGGTCGCCGAAGCGGGCGAGCGCCGCCGGAGGGACGCCGTACAGGTACACGGCGTCGGGGCCGGCGGCGATCTCCTCGTCCGAGGCGACCTCGAACAGGTTGGCGAGGCTCAGACCAAGGCCCATGAAGCGGCGGTGGAAGTAGACGAAGACGACCGTCCGCCCGACGAGGGCCGGGTAGCAGAGCCACTCCTCGCGCTCCAGCTTGAGCCCGTCCAGCGGATTCTGCTCGACCTCGGTGAACTGCCCGGTGCGCGTGTTCATCGGCGGGTCGAGCAGCAGCGGCGGGTACAGCAGCAGGTCGCGGACGAAGGGAATGCCGGTGAGCAGCTCGCGGTAGCGAGCCGGCGCCGGCCACTTGTGGAGCACGGCGTACACGCCGACCTCCGCGCCGGCCGCGACCTGGCGCAGCACGCGCGGCCGGGCGCCGGTGATGTTCTCGGCGACGTCGCGGTAGAGGGCGCGCACCAGCCGTGCCAGCGACTCGACCGTCTCGGTGAAGCCACGCAGCGGGCGCTTGTCGCCCGGCGCCGGCGGCACGTCGGCGCTCACGACGAGGAACCTGTCCCAGCGGCGCCAGAAGTCGTAGAGGCCTTCGACGAACTCGTGCAGCTGCTCGCGCCGCGACAGCAGGTCGCCGGACGCCGCAGACGGTGAGCGACACGCGCTCGAGCGGGTTGTTGGCGAGCAGCCGGATCAGGTCGAGGAGCCGCTCGCGGCTCTCGAGGCCGAGCTCGGCGAGCGCCCGCGGATCGTGCGCCTCGAGCCGGTCCACGTAGAGGCCGAGCACGCGCGCGAACGTGGCGCTCTCGACGAGCTCCTGCGTGCTCGCGCACACGGAGCCCTCCGAGTACATCACCGCCTGGCGGTCGTCGACGTCGAGTCGCTGCAGGGACATCTGGTCTCCGGGGATCTTTCAGGCTCGCCGGCGCTGCGCCGGGCGAGCCCGGAGACTACCACAGGAGGGCGCGCTTGTCGGCTCTCGCCGCTGCTCGCGCCCGCCGCCTCACACGGCCGGCGCACCCGCCGCGGCGTCGTGCTGCTCCGACCCGCAGTGGGCGCACTTACGCGCCTTGTGCGGGATCTCGCTCAGGCACTCCGGGCACTCCTTGACCGTCGGATCGGCGCCCCGCGCGCGCCGCTCGGCCAGCGTGTTCATCGGCATCACGACGACGTAGTAGATCGCCGCGGCGACCAGCAAGAAGGTGACGAGGGCGTTGATGAACAGCCCGTAGCGGAACACGCTCCCGTTGATGGTGAACATCAGGTTGCCGAAGTCCGGCTGGCCGAAGATCGCCGCGATGATCGGCGTGATGATGTTGTCGACGAACGCCTTGACCACGGCGCCGAACGCGGCGCCGATGACGACGGCCACGGCCAGGTCGACCACGTTGCCGCGCATGATGAACTCGCGGAATCCCTTGAACATGCAGGCCTCCTCTGTGGAGTCGCGCCGCCGGCGGCGCATCTTCGCGCACGAGTGTACCCCCGGCGCCCAACGGCGACGATTGACGCGGCGATCCGCGGGGAACCACAGAGAATCGACCATTGCGTGGCGGGCCGCACTTCGGGTAGACTTTCGCGGCTCACGACCACCACGACTCACGAGGAGGCGAACAGATGACAGCCAAGACCGCCAGCGGCACGACCGCATCGTTCCTCGTGAGGGTCCTGTCCTGAGCACCCGCTCGCTCTGAGCGGCGCTCCGGCCGGCTGCCCTCGAGGCGCCGGCCCCTCTTTCTGATCCCTTCCTTCGCCTGAGTGGGTCCGGTGCCGGACGATGCCCGGCGTGCGCCGGCGCGCACATCCGATCTCCCCGATCCGAGAGGACACACCAGCGATGGATCACGTACACGTACGGCAACGGCTTCAAGCCTTCGCCGGCCGCCTCCGGCGGTCGGCGGGTCCGGCCGGCGACGAGAGCGCCAAGCTCGAGCGCGCCGCCGCGACCCGCAAGGCTTCAGCCGGCCTGCGCGCCATGAGCACGCTCGGCGCAGGCCGGCGGTGAGCCCGCCCGCCGTCCGGCGCTCAGACGCTCTTGCGCCCTGAGCGCCGGACGGCCATACTCAGCTTGGCCCTGTACCACGAACCACGAGGAGGAAGTGATGACTGCCCAGTCCGTCAACGGCATCTTCACGTCACCCCTCGTGTGGGCCTGCTCGTAGCTTCCAGGACCGTCTGAACGCTGCGGTCTCCCGGCCGCCCGCGAGGCGGCAGTCTCCGTTCTTCCCCCACTGTGGGTGACGCCCCGGACGCTCGCCGGCGCTGCTGCGCGCAGCACCGGCTCGTGCGCGGCTCAGCGTCGCGCCCTCTCCGCGCCCGGTCGTGACGGACCTCACCGGAAGGACTCATCGAGAGATGGACAACAAGCAGCGCAGAAGACTGGAAACCATGCTCGCCGAGCTCGACAACGGCGAGCGGCTCAGACTCAGAAGACGAGCGACCAAGCTACGCAGGGCGGCGATGCGGGCGCAGAAGCCCGGCGCCCGCCCGCCCGAGCTCGACGAGTTCCTGCTGGAGCTCGTCGCGCCTGAGCTCGGCGCAGGACAGGAAGATGCCGTGCTGTCGGCGGCCGCCGCGGCCGGCGCCGAACGAGGCATCGTGACGGGCATCATCGCCCGGGCCTGCACCGTCCTGCTCGGCGACGACGAGGTCGCGGCCACCCTGCCGGCCGACCTCGCCGGCCACCAGCAGAGCGATCTGGCCGTCGGCGACGAAGTGTTCGTCGAGAGGCGGGACGACAGCCACCGCGTGACCGCGGTGCTGCCCCGCCGCAGCCTCCTCGCCCGCGCCGACCCACACGTGGCGCAGCGGCGGCGCGCCATCGCCGCCAACATCGACGTCGTCGTGGTCGTGGTCGCCGCGGAGGCGCCGCCGCTGCATCCGCGGCTGATCGACCGCTACCTGATCGCCGTGGAGCACTCGGGCGCCCAGCCCGTGCTGGTCGTCAACAAGATCGACCTCCTCGAGGAGGACCGGCGCCACGACCTGCTGGCGAGTCTGCAGCCGTACCGGGCGCTCGGCATGCCGGTGCTGCCGTGCAGCGTCGAGCTGGGCGAGGGCATCGAGGAGATCCGCGCCGCGCTCTCGGGCAACACCTGCGTGTTCGTCGGGCAGAGCGGCGTCGGCAAGTCGTCGCTGCTCAACGCGCTCGACAGCGATGCCGCGGCCAGGGTCGGCGCAGTGCGCGGCCGCGACGGCCGCGGGCGCCACACCACCACGGCGTCGGCGCTCTACGACCTCGCCGGAGGCATCCGCGTGATCGACACACCCGGCATCCGCAAGTTCAGCGTCGAGGACGACGACCCGGCGGCCATCGCCGCCGGATTCACCGAGTTCGCGCCGCTCGCCGACGGCTGCCGCTACCGCGACTGCACGCACGTGCACGAGCCCGGCTGCGCCGTACGCCGCGCCGTCGAAGACGGCGCGATCCCGCGCAGCCGCTACGAGAGCTACCTCAAGCTGCTCGGCGGTGACGGCGACTCGCCGCGATGGCTGGAGACGCCGGGCTTCGGACCGATGTAGGAGCGCGGGGCCGGCGGCGGCGCTCCCTCCCGCCCCGTACGCTGCGAGGGCCGGCGGAGGCGCTGTGCCCCCGCCGGCCCTCCCGGCCTTCGAACCCGCCCGGCGCCGTGCCCCGGCCCGGTGGGGTTCCTCCTGCTGGCTACTTCATCGCCGTCAGGCGGACGGCGTCACTTCGTGTTCGCCAGGTTCGCGTTCACGAAGTCCCAGTTCACGAGCTTGTCGAAGAAGGTCTGCACGTACACCGGGCGCAGGTTCTGGTAGTCGAGGTAGTAGGCGTGCTCCCACACGTCTACGACGAGCAGCGGCGTGACGCCGGGGGCCGCCGGCATCTCGGCGTTGGGCGTGCTCACGATCTTGAGCTCGCCGTTGTCCGAGACGAGCCAGGCCCAGCCCGAGCCGAAGCGGCCCGCGGCGGCGGCCTTGAAGTCATCGACGAACTTGTCCCAGCCGCCGAGCGCCTCGATCTTCTCCGCGATGGGGCCCGTCGGAGCACCGCCGCCGCCCGGCTTCATGCCGTTCCAGAAGAAGGTGTGGTTCCACACCTGCGCCGCGTTGTTGAACACGGGCTGCTTGTCCGGCTTGCCGGCCACGGCCATGATCACGTCCTCGAGGCTCTTGCTCGCGAGGTCGGTGCCGTCCACCAGCTTGTTGAGCGTGTCGACGTACGTCTTGTGGTGCTTGCCGTAGTGGAAGCTGATCGTGCGCGCAGAGTAGTCAGGCTCCAGCGCGTCTTCCGCGTACGGGAGAGGCGGCAGTTCAAACGCCATCGGTCCTCCTGTGGTCGAGTGGGTCTCTGACGGTGTCGCTACGGCCCCGCGGGGCCGGATGGTGGCATCGGTCACACGTCGACTTCGATGGCGCCGTCCTGCACGCGCACCGGGTAGGTGTGCAGGTCGTGCACCCGGGTCTTCCATTGCAGGCGCTTCTCCAGCTTGAACCAGCGCTTGACGGGCTCGGGGATGTCCTCGTCGGGGCCCATATCGTGGTCGATCGGCCAGCTGAGGTTCTTGCCGCTGCGGATGTCGAACTGCGCGTTGTGCAGCGGGCAGGTGACGATCCAGCCCTCGAGGGCGCCGTCGGCGAGCGGGGCGTTCTCGTGGCCGCAGCGGCGACTCACGGCGTAGATGGAGCCGTCGTACTCACACAGGCAGATCTCGCGGTCTTGCTCGCCGGCGCGCACGTACTTCATGCCGCCGGCGGCGATGTCGTCGAGCTTCGCTACTTCGTGCCACATGGTCAGACCTCGTCCGGCGGGAACTGGGGCAGGCTGTCGGGATCGGTGACGTCCAGGTGGACGAAGAGACCGCACCAGCAGCGCTTCATCGCGTCGAAGTGCTCGCGGTGGAACGGGATGCACGGACAGCAGATCTGCATGTCCTCGGCGCGCACGCCGCTGCGCCCCTGGCAGGGGCAGTACGGCGCGCCGAGGTCCTGCTCGGTCTTCGCCTCGGCCTCGAGCAACTCGTCGACGAGTTCCTCGTCGGGCGAGAACTTGTAGCCCAGGGGCGTGACGACGCGGTCGTACAGGTAGCGCAGGGATTCCTTGCGTGCTTCGCTGCCCATGGTCACCCTCCCCAACCCTTGAGGTGTTCGAGGAACTTGTCGGGGCTGTAACCGACGATCACCTCGCCGTTGATCACGACGACCGGAAAGCGGCGGCCGCCGCTGAGCTCGTAGGCCTTGTCGGCGACGGCATCCTGCTCCTCGTCCGGGAGCTGGTCGACGTCGACCCACTCGAACTCGACCTTGCTGTCCTGGAACCACTGCTTGGTCTTGCGGCACCACGGACAGGTGCTGAGCGCGTACACCATGACCTCGTCGACCATGGTCACGCTCCCCCGACCTCGACGTGGATCTTGCCCTCTTCCACTTTCACGGGGAAGGTCGCCAGCGCCAGTTCGGGCGCGTCGAGGAACACGCCGGTGCGCAGGTCGAAGCGCCAGTCGTGGCACGGACAGGTGAGCACGGGGCCCTCGAGCCGGCCGCCCTCCAGCGGGCAACCCATGTGCGCGCACTTGTTGGCGACGGCGAACAGGTCGCCGTCAATGCGCGCCAGAAGGACTCCCAAGCCCTTCGGGTAGACGGCGACGTAGGCGCCGTCCCGGACTTTTGCAGCATCGATTGTCGGGACCCAAGAAGGTCCTGTCACGGCTCACCCCTTCGCTCCGCCTGCACCTGATGGTCCTGGTGATAGGGGACCCGTGGGGCGGAGCCTGTCTCGCCGGCGCCAGGCCGGAGGGCGGCGCCCGCCGCGTCACGGGTCGGTTGGCATAGGTACCCGCGCCCGGGGCGGGACAAACTGTCGACGCGGAAGATGCGGCGCCGCGGGGCGGGCGGCGGGCCGGGCAGCAGGCCGCCCGCCGTCACCAGCGCTCGATGTGGACGCGGGCCTCGTCATAGCGGTCCGACGGCTCCTTGCGCTCCTGCGGCCAGCCGAACGGGACGATGGCGAACGGCACTACCGTCTCGGGGATGCCGAGCAGCCCGCGCAGCGCGGCCTCACGCTCCGGCAGCGGGTGGACGCCGAGCCACACGGCCCCCAGGCCGAGCAGCTCGGCCTCGATCAGCAGGTTCTCGGTGCAGGCGGCGCAGTCCTGGGTCCAGAGTACCGCCCACTTGGCGTCGCCGGGGTCCGCGCAGACGATGATCGCGACCGGCGCCGACGGCAGCATCTTGGCGTAGGGATGCCACTCGGTGATCTGCGCCAGCGTGGCGCGGTCGCGGACCACGACGAACCGCCACGGCTGCTGGTTGCCGGCGGACGGCGCCGCCATGGCGGCGCGGAGCAGCCGCTCGACGGTCGCGTCGTCGACGGGCTCGTCGGTGTACTTGCGGATGCTGCGCCGGCTGAGGACCGGGTCGTCCATGCTCACCTCGGGAGTCGAAAGAACCTGCCCCAGAGGGTATCGACCCGGTGGCCGGGCTGGCAAGGCGTGGCAACGGGCCGGCCCGGCGGGCGGGGAACGGGCGGGCGGCCCTTCCGGGCCGCCCGCCCCGCCTGGTCCCCGCCCTCCTGCCGCAGCCGCGCCGTCCACCCCCGTCCGGCGCAGCTTCCCCGTGCGGCACTGCTGGCGGCTCCCCCGCCGACCAGCATCCTTGGATCTCTACTGCACGCTGTCGATGGTCACCGTCGCGTCCGGCCCGGCGCCCGGCGACGGCGTCTCCCAGCTCCTCGCGTAGGCGCCCAGGAGGTCTGACTCACCGGCCTTGGTCACGCGCAGCGTCACGACCTGCGCGCCGCCCTTGCCGGCCAGCTGGTCGGGGTTCGGGTCGGGCACGTACTCGCTCTTCTCGATGGAGAACGTGTCGCCGCCGGTGAACGTCCACTCGTAGCCGGTGGTGGGGTTGGCGTCCAGGCTGACGATCACCGTGTCGCCGACCTTGGCGTGCACGGTCAGGGCCGCGGCCTTCGCCGGCACGGTCGCCCTGATGGTCGCCGGCGAGCTCGCTTCCGCCGGCTCGCCGCCGCCGCAGCCGGCGAGCAGCGCGGCGCCCAGCGCGGCCAGCGCCAGCACCGCCGCACTCGCCACGAGCCGTCTCCGCGCGCCTCTCTCCATGTCTTCCTCCGTCTCTCCGCCGGGCCGGGACCGGTTCCCCCTCCCGGACTCTGAGACGCGTGACGTTTGTCAGGCGTTCGCGGCGCGGCTATCATCCCCGGAAGGGAACTGCTCGCCCTTTCGTCGACCCTCCCCCGCCCACGCTATGGACAGCGCACGCTCTCACCACGATGTGATCGTCGTCGGCGCCGGCCCCGCCGGGATCTTCGCCGCGCTCGAGCTCGTGCGCCGCAACGGCGCCAAGGTGCTCGTCGTGGAGCGCGGCCCCGACATCTCCCGTCGCGCCTGCCCGGCGCGCAAGAGCGGCGTGTGCGCCGGCTGCGAGCCCTGCGACATCACCTGCGGCTGGGGCGGCGCCGGCGCCTTCAGCGACGGCAAGCTCACGCTGACCCCGGACGTCGGCGGCTGGCTGGACCGCTTCGTCGGCAGGGAACGCCTGACCGAGCTCATCGGCTACGTCGACGGCGTCTGGCGGGAGTACGGCGCGCCCGAGGAGGTCCACGGCGGCGGCAAGAAGTTCGAGAAGTTCCGCAAGGAGGCGCTCCTCCACGGCATGACGCTCGTCGAGTCGCCGGTGCGCCACATGGGGACCGAGCGCTCCTACGACATCCTCACGCGCATGCGCGCCGAACTCGAGACCAAGGTCGAGGTGCTCACGCGCAGCCGCGTCGACAAGATCCTCGTGGAGAAGCCCGCCGGCGAGAGCGAGCTGCGCGCCACCGGCGTCGTCCTCGCGGACGGGACGCGGCTCACCGCCGACGCCGTCATCGCGGCGCCCGGCCGCGACGGCGCCGCCTGGCTCATGGACGAGTGCAAGCGCCTGCACATCGCGATGCGCACCAACCCGGTGGACATCGGCGTGCGCGTCGAGGTCTCGGCGGCGGTCATGGAGCCCCTTACGACCGCCCTTTACGAGAGCAAGCTCATCTACTACACGCCGCGCTTCGACGACCCGGTACGCACGTTCTGCATGAACCCGTACGGCGCCGTGTCCCTCGAGAACTACGGTGACGTCGTCACCGTCAACGGCCACAGCTACGCCGACTTCAAGACGGACCGCACCAACTTCGCCCTGCTGGTCAGCACCGACTTCACCGAGCCGTTCGACGACCCGATCGCCTACGGCAAGAGCATCGCCCGGCTGGCCAACGTCCTCGGCGAGGACATCATCGTGCAGCGCCTCGGCGACCTGCACCAGGGCCACCGCAGCACCATGGACCGCATCCGCCGCGGGACCGTGCAGCCGACGCTGCAGGGCGCCACCGCCGGCGACCTGGCCTTCGTGCTCCCCTACCGCCACCTCACCGACATCCTCGAGATGCTCGCGGCGATGGACAAGATCGCGCCGGGCGTCAACGGGCGCGACACGCTGCTCTACGGGGTCGAGGTCAAGTTCTACTCGGCGCGGCCGGAGCTGGACGACGGCCTGCAGACGCCGGTCAAGAACCTCTACGCCATCGGCGACGGCGCCGGCATCACCCGCGGCCTCATCCAGGCCTCGGCCGCCGGCGTGATCGCGGCGCGCAGCATCCTCGGGGTCGAGCTCGACGGCGCGCCGGCCCAGGAGACCACGGCCGGCGCAGACCCGGCCGTGCCGGCGGTCTAACCGCCCCCGGCCACCTCCCGCCGGGGATCCGGCGGTCTGGGCCGCGGCCCGTCCACGGTCCTAGAGGGCCGGCAGCACGTCGGCCACCGGCCGGCCCAGCGCCTTCTCCACGTTCGCAAGGACCGTCTCCGCCTGCGCCTTGCGCCTCCAGACAGCGGCCAGCGCCGCCGGGTCGGCGCGATGACGGATCAGGCGGACGGCGAACCGCTCCTCCAGGCCCACGACGCGGTCGCCCTGGACGAGCTTGTCGGCGAGGAACACGACCCGCGCCTCGTCGACGTCCGGGCCGGCCTCTCCGGCAAGTTCCATGTGCAGGCGCACGACCCCGGCCGCGCGCGGGTAGCCCAGCCCCTCGAGCAGATCGGCGCCGGCGTCCGGGTGACGCGGCTGCGCGCGGGCGATGTCGTGCAGCAGCCCGCCCACGAGGACGAGCGGCTCACACAGGTGCTGCCCGCGCGCGTTGAGGGCGGCGGCGAGCGCAGCCGCCACCGCCGCCACCGCGAGTGAGTGCGCCACCCGCCGCTCGGGGACTTCGTTCTCGGCGAGCAACTCGAGACAGCGCGCCTCGTCCGGCAGTCCCTCGCCCGCCGCGCGTTCCCGGAGCAGCACGAGGTCGTCCTCCGTGTCGGCGTCGAGCAGCACGCCGGCGTCACCGACCTCGACGATCGCCGACCGGGCGATGTGGCCCATGAGCAGCGCGCGCAGGCCGCCGGCCGGGCCGGCCGGCCCGGCCGCGACGATCTCCTCGCGCAGCGAGGCGGCGATGAGCGGCGGGTGCCCGGTCACACCGGCGACCGCCGGATAGACCACGGCGGGCGGCGTGTCCGCGGTCCCGGCGAGCGGCGGCGACTCGTCGTCGCCTGGCGCCGGCCGCCCTGTGCGCGCCAGCTTGCCGATGGTCTCCGGCCGCACCAGCGGCACGTCGGCCGGAAGCAGGAAGAACCGGGAAACGCCGGGATCCAGGGCGTGCGCCCCGGCGCGGACGGACGAGAACATGCCGGCGGCGAACCCGGGGTTGGCGACGACCCGGGCGCCGGCCCGGACGGCTGCCGCCGCCACTTCGTCGCCCCGGTGCCCCGTCACCACGACGACGTGCTCGATGCCGGCGCCGGCGAACGCCCCGACCGCCCACTCGAGGAGCGTGCGTCCTTCGACCTCGACCAGCGGCTTGAACGCGCTCATGCGCGAGGAGCGGCCGGCCGCCAGCACGATGGCCGCAAGCCGCTCCACGCTCAGGCGTCCGTGCCGGACCGCACCTGGACGATCTCGGCGGCGATGCTCACGGCGAGCTCGGCCGGCGTCTCCGCGCCGATCGAGAGGCCGATGGGCGAATGGATGCGCGCGATGGCCTCGGCGCCGTAGCCCCCCTCGCGCAGTGCCGCGTCCATGCGCGCGCGCTTGGAGCGGCTGGCCATGAGACCGATGTACCGGGCGCCGAGGCGCAGCGCCTGCTCGAGTACGTCCATGTCGTGGACGTGGCCGCGGGTCACGATGACGACGAAGGAGCGCTCGTCCACGCCGACGGCCGCGAGCGCGCCGGCGAACGGCAGCACGGCCACGCGCACGTCCGGGAACCGCTCGGGCGACGCGAACTCCTCGCGGTCGTCGACCACGACCACGCGGAAGCCCAGACGGGCGAGGGCCGGCGCCACCTCGGCGCCGACGTGCCCGGCGCCGCAGACCACGGCGAGCGCCGGCGGATCCACGCGCTCGAGGACGGCGGTGCGGCCGTCCGGCAGCGTCGCCGTGCCGTGCATCGCGGCGGCGGCGGTCAGGCCGCGCAGCACCGCCGCGTCACACACCGCGGAGCCGGCGAGAACGCCGTCCTCGTCCAGCACGCAGTGCTCGACGGCGGCGCCGTCGCCGGCCGGAACGGTGACGTACCAGGCGCGGCGCCCTGCGTCGCGCGCCTCCCGCAGCGCCGCGCAGACGGAGAGCAGCTCTGCGTCTCGCTCGGGCACGAACGTGATCAGCACCTCGGCCGAGCCGCCGCAGACCATCTTCTCCGGGCTGCGCAGGTCGACGCCGCTCAGGTCGGAGCTCGCCCGCCGCGAGCGACGCTCGGCGAACGCGGCCGCGGCCGCCTGCATCATCGTGTGTTCGAGCAGTCCGCCCCCGATGCTCCCCGCGATCGAGCCGTCCTCGCGCACCAGCATCTCGGCGCCGGCGGCGCGCGGCGTCGAGCCCTGGTCGGCGACCAGCGTGAGCAGGGCGAACGGGCGCCCGGCGTCGAGCAGCTTCAGTGTCTCGTCGAGGATCTCGTGCATCGCTACCTCCGCCTGCGATTGTACAGGCGAGCGGAGGCGGTCCGCGCGGGCGACGCAGAGGCGCCGCGCCTCCCCCTCGGGCGCCTCCGCGGGACCGCCTTCGGGGAGTCGCAGCCCCACCCGACACGGCGATGGAATTGTCAAAGCGCGGCCGTCCTCCTATGATTTCGAAAAGGGACCATCCTTTTCTCCACCAACCCCCCTCGGCCGCCACTGGGCTGCGCGCGTCCTGACGCGCTCCCTCGGCGGCCGAAGCAGTCAAGCGAGACGGAGGGAGACACCGTGCCCGGTACCGTCGTTGTCGGCGCCCAGTGGGGCGACGAGGGCAAAGGCAAGATCACCGACCTGCTGGCCGAGAAGGCCGACGTGGTCGCGCGTTTCCAGGGCGGCAACAACGCCGGCCACACCATCGTCCGGGACGGCGAGGAGTTCAAGTTCCACCTCATCCCCTCCGGGATCCTGTACGAGGCCAAGACCTGCGTCATCGGCAACGGCGTCGTCATCGACCCGCACATCCTCTTCGGTGAGCTCGAGGCCCTGCGCGGGCGCGGCATCAGTGGCGACAATCTGCGCGTCAGTGGTGACGCCCACCTGATCATGCCGTACCACCTGCTGCTGGACGGCGCCAACGAGCAGCAGCTCGGCAAGTACAAGATCGGCACGACCGGGCGCGGCATCGGACCGTGCTACGTGGACAAGTACAAGCGCATCGGCATCCGCGTGCAGGACCTGCTCGACGAGAAGATCTTGCGCCGCAAAGTCAGGACCGCCCTGCAGGAGAAGAACTTCCTGCTGCAGCACTACGACATCGGCGTCCTCGACCCCGGCCAGGTGACGGACGAGCTGCTCGGCTACAGCGAGCGCTTCGAGCCGTTCATCTGCGACGCGAGCCTGCTGGTCAACACCGCCCTCGACGAGAACAAGCACGTCCTCTTCGAGGGCGCCCAGGGCGCGCTGCTCGACATCGACTTCGGCAGCTACCCCTTCGTCACCAGCAGCAACACGATCGCGGGCGCGGCGTGCTCCGGAGCCGGCGTGGGCCCCACGCGCATCGACCACGTGATCGGCGTCGCCAAGGCGTACACGACGCGGGTCGGCGAAGGGCCGTTCCCGACCGAGCTCTTCGACGAGACCGGCACCGCGATGCGCGATATCGGACACGAGTTCGGCACGACCACCGGGCGGGAGCGCCGCTGCGGTTGGCTCGACCTCGTGGCGCTCAAGTACGCCGTGCGCCTCAGCGGCATCACCCACCTCGCACTCACCAAGCTCGACGTCCTCGCCGGCATGCCCACGCTGAAGGTGTGCACCCGCTACAAGGCCGGGCGCCAGGTGCTGGACGACTTCCCGCTGCTGCAGACCGACTTCCACCACGCCAAGCCGCTCTACGAGGAGCTCCCCGGCTGGACCGAGGACATCCGCGAGTGCGAGACGTGGCAGGACCTGCCGCAGGCGGCCCGCGACTACGTCCAGTACATCGCGGAGTTCACCAAGACGCGCGTGAAGTTCATCGCCGTCGGCCCCGGACGCGACGAGACGATCATCCTGCCGCGGAGCATCGGCCGCGGGGGCGCG
>CAWIDR010000042.1:0-42902 GCA_963834905.1 uncultured Thermoleophilia bacterium
GCCCGGCGGGCGGGGAACGGGCGGGCGGCCCTTCCGGGCCGCCCGCCCCGCCTGCTCCCCGCCCTCCCGCCGCAGCCGCGCCGTCCACCCCCGTCCGGCGCAGCTCCCCCGTGCGGCACTGCTGGCGGCTCCCCCCGCCGACCAGCATCCTCGGATCTTGACTGCACGCTATCGATGGTCACCGTCGCGTCCGGACCGGCGCCGGGCGACGGCGTCTCCCAGCTCCTCGCGTAGGTGCCCAGGAGGTCTGACTCACCGGCCTTGGTCACGCTCCAGCGTGACGACCTGCGCGCCGCCCTTACCGGCCAGCTGGTCGGGGTTCGGGTCGGGCACGTACTCACTTTTTTCGATGGAGAACGTGTCGCCGCCGGTGAACGTCCACTCGTAGCCGGTGGTGGGGTTGGCGTCCAGCCCTACATCGATCACCGTGTCGCCGACCTTGGCGTGCACGGTCAGGGCCGCGGCCTTCGCCGGCACGGTCGCCCTGATGGTCGCCGGCGAGCTCGCGTCCGCCGGCTCGCCGCCGCCGCAGCCGGCGAGCAGCGCGGCGCCCAGCGCGGCCAGCGCCAGCACCGCCGCGCTCGCCGCGAGCCGTCTCCGCGCGCCTCTCTCCATGTCTTCCTCCGTCTCTCCGCCGGGCCGGGACCGGTTCCCCCTCTCCGGACTCTGAGACGCGTGACGTTTGTCAGGCGTTCGCGGCGCGGCTATCATCCCCGAAAGGGAACTGCTCGCCCTTTCGTCGACCCTCCCCCGCCCACGCTATGGACAGCGCACGCTCTCACCACGATGTGATCGTCGTCGGCGCCGGCCCCGCCGGGATCTTCGCCGCGCTCGAGCTCGTGCGCCGCAACGGCGCCAAGGTGCTCGTCGTGGAGCGCGGCCCCGAATCTCCCGTCGTGCCTGCCCGGCACGCAAGAGCGGCGTGTGCGCCGGCTGCGAGCCCTGCGACATCACCTGCGGCTGGGGCGGCGCCGGCGCCTTCAGCGACGGCAAGCTCACGCTGACCCCGGACGTCGGCGGCTGGCTGGACCGCTTCGTCGGCAGGGAACGCCTGACCGAGCTGATCGGCTACGTCGACGGCGTCTGGCGGGAGTACGGCGCGCCCGAGGAGGTCCACGGCGGCGGCAAGAAGTTCGAGAAGTTCCGCAAGGAGGCGCTCCTCCACGGCATGACGCTCGTCGAGTCGCCGGTGCGCCACATGGGTACGGAGCGCTCCTACGACATCCTCACGCGCATGCGCGCCGAACTCGAGACCAGGGTCGAGGTGCTCACGCGCAGCCGCGTCGACAAGATCCTCGTGGAGAAACCCGCCGGCGAGAGCGAGCTGCGCGCCACCGGCGTCGTCCTCGCGGACGGGACGCGGCTCACAGCCGACGCCGTCATCGCGGCGCCCGGCCGCGACGGCGCCGCCTGGCTCATGGACGAGTGCAAGCGCCTGCACATCGCGATGCGCACCAACCCGGTGGACATCGGCGTGCGCGTCGAGGTCTCGGCGGCGGTCATGGAGCCCCTTACGACCGCCCTCTACGAGAGCAAGCTCATCTACTACACGCCGCGCTTCGACGACCCGGTACGCACGTTCTGCATGAACCCGGACGGCGCCGTGTCCCTCGAGAACTACGGTGACGTCGTCACCGTCAACGGCCACAGCTACGCCGACTTCAAGACGGACCGCACCAACTTCGCCCTCCTGGTGAGCACCGACTTCACCGAGCCGTTCGACGACCCGATCGCCTACGGCAAGAGCATCGCCCGGCTGGCCAACGTCCTCGGCGAGGACATCATCGTGCAGCGCCTCGGCGACCTGCACCAGGGCCACCGCAGCACCATGGACCGCATCCGCCGCGGGACCGTGCAGCCGACGCTGCAGGGCGCGACGGCGGGAGACCTCGCCTTCGTGCTCCCCTACCGCCACCTCACCGACATCCTCGAGATGCTCGCGGCGATGGACAAGATCGCGCCGGGCGTCAACGGGCGCGACACGCTGCTCTACGGGGTCGAGGTCAAGTTCTACTCGGCGCGGCCGGAGCTGGACGACGGCCTGCAGACGCCGGTCAAGAACCTCTACGCCATCGGCGACGGCGCCGGCATCACCCGCGGCCTCATCCAGGCCTCGGCCGCCGGCGTGATCGCGGCGCGCAGCATCCTCGGGGTCGAGCTCGACGGCGCGCCGGCCCAAGAGACCACGTCCGGCGCAGACCCGGCCGTGCCGGCAGTCTAACCGCCCCCGGCCACCTCCCGCCGGGGATCCGGCGGTCTGGGCCGCGGCCACGCCACGGTCTCAGAGGGCCGGCAACACCTCGGCCACCGGCCGGCCCAGCACCTTCTCCACGTTCGCGAGGACCGTCTCCGCCTGCGCCTTGCGCCTCCCGACAGCGGCCAGCGCCGCCGGGTCGCCCCGATGACGGATCAGTCGGACGGCAAACCGTTCCTCCAGACCCACGACGCGGTCGCCCTGGACGAGCTTGTCGGCGAGGAACACGACCCGCGCCTCGTCGACGTCCGGGCCGGCCTCTCCGGCAAGTTCCATGTGCAGGCGCACGACCGCGGCCGCGCGCGGGTAGCCCAGCCCCTCGAGCAGATCGGCGCCGGCGTCCGGGTGACGCGGCTGCGCGCGGGCGACGTCGTGCAGCAGCCCGCCTGCGAGGACGAGCGGCTCGCACAGGTGCTGCCCGCGCGCGTTGAGGGCGGCGGCGAGCGCAGCGGCCACCGCCGCCACCGCGAGTGAGTGCGCCACCCGCCGCTCGGGGACTTCGTTCTCGGCGAGCAACTCGAGACAGCGCGCCTCGTCCGGCAGTCCCTCGCCCGCCGCGCGTTCCCGGAGCGGCACGAGGTCGTCCTCCGTGTCGGCGTCGAGCAGCACGCCGGCGTCACCGACTTCGACGATCGCCGACCGGGCGATGTGGCCCATGAGCAGCGCGCGCAGGCCGCCGGCCGGGCCGGCCGGGCCGGCCGCGACGATCTCCTCGCGCAGCGAGGCGGCGATGAGCGGCGGGTGCCCGGTCACACCGGCGACCGCCGGATAGACCACGGCGGGCGGCGTGTCCGCGGTCCCGGCGAGCGGTGGCGACTCGTCGTCGTCTGGCGCCGGGCGCCCTGTGCGCGCCAGCTTGCCGATGGTCTCCGGCCGCACCAGCGGCACGTCGGCCGGAAGCAGGAAGAACCGGGAAACGCCGGGATCCAGGGCGTGCGCCCCGGCGCGGACGGACGAGAACATGCCGGCGGCGAATCCGGGGTTGGCGACGACCCGGGCGCCGGCCCGGACGGCTGCCGCCGCCACTTCGTCGCCCCGATGCCCCGTCACCACGACGACGTGCTCGATGCCGGCGCCGGCGAACGCCCCGACCGCCCACTCGAGCAGCGTGCGTCCTTCGACCTCGACCAGCGGTTTGAACGCACTCATGCGCGAGGAGCGGCCGGCCGCCAGCACGATGGCCGCAAGCCGCTCCACGCTCAGGCGTCCGTGCCGGACCGCACCTGGACGATCTCGGCGGCGATGCTCACGGCGAGCTCGGCCGGCGTCTCCGCGCCGATCGAGAGGCCGATGGGCGAATGGATGCGCGCGATGGCCTCGGCGCCGTAGCCCCCCTCGCGCAGTGCCGCGTCCATGCGCGCGCGCTTGGAGCGGCTGGCCATGAGACCGATGTACCGGGCGCCGAGGCGCAGCGCCTGCTCGAGTACGTCCATGTCGTGGACGTGGCCGCGGGTCACGATGACGACGAAGGAGCGCTCGTCCACGCCGACGGCCGCGAGCGCCCCGGCGAACGGCAGCACGGCCACGCGCACGTCCGGGAACCGCTCGGGCGACGCGAACTCCTCGCGGTCGTCGACCACGACCACGCGGAAGCCCAGACGGGCAAGGGCCGGCGCCACCTCGGCGCCGACGTGCCCGGCGCCACAGACCACGGCGAGCGCCGGCGGATCGACGCGCTCGAGGACGGCGGTGCGGCCGTCCGGCAGCGTCGCCGTGGCGTGCATCGCGGCGGCGGCGGTCAGGCCGCGCAGCACCGCCGCGTCACACACCGCGGAGCCGGCGAGAACGCCGTCCTCGCCCAGCACGCAGTGGTCGACGGCGGCGCCGTCGCCGGCCGGAACGGTGACGTACCAGGCGCGGCGCCCTGCGTCGCGCGCCTCCCGCAGCGCCACGCACACGGAGAGCAGCTCTGCGTCTCGCTCGGGCACGAACGTGATCAGTACCTCGGCCGAGCCGCCACAGACCATCTTCTCCGGGCTGCGCAGGTCGGTGCCGCTCAGCTCGGAGCTCGCCCGCCGCGAGCGACGCTCGGCGAACGCGGCCGCGGCCGCCTGCATCATCGTGTGTTCGAGCAGTCCGCCCCCGATACTCCCCGCGATCGAGCCGTCCTCGCGCACCAGCATCTCCGCGCCGGCGGCGCGCGGCGTCGAGCCCTGGTCGGCGACCAGCGTGAGCAGGGCGAACGGGCGCCCGGCGTCGAGCAGCTTCAGTGTCTCGTCGAGGATCTCGTGCATCGCTACCTCCGCCCGCGATTGTACAGGCCAGGCGAGCGGAGGCGGTCCGCGCGGGCGACGCAGAGGGCGCCGCGCCTCCCCCTCGGGCGCCTCCGCGGGACCGCCTTCGAGGAGTCGCGGCCCCACCCGACACGGCGATGGAATTGTCAAAGCGTGGCCGTCCTCCTATGATTTCGAAAAGGGACCATCCTTTTCTCCACCAACCCCCTCGGCCGCCACTGGGCTGCGCGCGTCCTGACGCGCTCCCTCGGCGGCCGAAGCAGTCAAGCGAGACGGAGGGAGACACCGTGCCCGGTACCGTCGTTGTCGGCGCCCAGTGGGGCGACGAGGGCAAAGGCAAGATCACCGACCTGCTGGCCGAGAAGGCCGACGTGGTCGCACGTTTCCAGGGCGGCAACAACGCCGGCCACACCATCGTCCGGGACGGCGAGGAGTTCAAGTTCCACCTCATCCCCTCCGGCATCCTGTACGAGGCCAAGACCTGCGTGATCGGCAACGGCGTCGTCATCGACCCGCACATCCTCTTCGGTGAGCTCGAGGCCCTGCGCGGGCGCGGCATCAGTGGCGACAATCTGCGCGTCAGTGGCGACGCCCACCTGATCATGCCCTACCACCTGCTGCTCGACGGAGCCAACGAGCAGCAGCTCGGCAAGTACAAGATCGGCACGACCGGGCGCGGCATCGGACCGTGCTACGTGGACAAGTACAAGCGCATCGGCATCCGCGTGCAGGACCTGCTCGACGAGAAGATCTTGCGCCGCAAAGTCAGGACCGCCCTGCAGGAGAAGAACTTCCTGCTGCAGCACTACGACATCGGCGTCCTCGACCCCGGCCAGGTGACGGACGAGCTGCTCGGCTACAGCGAGCGCTTCGAGCCGTTCATCTGCGACGCGAGCCTGCTGGTCAACACCGCCCTCGACGAGAACAAGCACGTCCTCTTCGAGGGCGCCCAGGGTGCGCTGCTCGACATCGACTTCGGCAGCTACCCCTTCGTCACCAGCAGCAACACGATCTCCGGCGCGGCGTGCACCGGCGCCGGCGTGGGCCCCACGCGCATCGACCACGTGATCGGCGTCGCCAAGGCGTACACGACGCGGGTCGGCGAAGGGCCGTTCCCGACCGAGCTCTTCGACGAGACCGGCACCGCGATGCGCGATATCGGACACGAGTTCGGCACGACCACCGGGCGGGAGCGCCGCTGCGGTTGGCTCGACCTCGTGGCGCTCAAGTACGCCGTGCGCCTCAGCGGCATCACCCACCTCGCACTCACCAAGCTCGACGTCCTCGCCGGCATGCCCACGCTGAACGTGTGCACCCGCTACAAGGCCGGGCGCCAGGTGCTGGACGACTTCCCGCTGCTGCAGACCGACTTCCACCACGCCAAGCCGCTCTACGAGGAGCTGCCCGGCTGGACCGAGGACATCCGCGAGTGCGAGACGTGGCAGGACCTGCCGCAGGCGGCCCGCGACTACGTCCAGTACATCGCGGAGTTCACCAAGACGCGCGTGAAGTTCATCGCCGTCGGCCCCGGGCGCGACGAGACGATCATCCTGCCGCGGAGCATCGGCCGCGGGGGCGCGGTCTAAGGACGCAGGCGCGAAGGCCGCGGCGGTTCCCTGGCGGGCGCCGCCGCGGCCCTATCCTCTTCGGGCCATCCGACCGGCTACTGCGCCAGCCACACGGGCAGCCGGCCCGTGCCCAGGTCCGTAGCCGCCGAGAGATCGCCGGAGATCGCGAGGTTGTGGCGCACGGGAAGTCGACCGTTCCACCCGTAGGTGTTGGCCACGAGCTGGCCGGACGGCGCCCACCCCGAGGGAGTCGATCCATCGCTGCCCAGGTCCAGCGAGCGCGGCGACCGTGCAAGCGACCCCGTGTCGACATCGTAGATCCAGACGCAGGCGCGATCGCCCGCGCCGGAGGGCTCCGGTACGCCTGCGAACGCCGTCCGCCGGCCGGCCGCGTCCCAGCCCGCGCCTGCCTGCAGCGCCGGCGCGAACAGCGCCAGCAGCGGGTAGCCGTGCCGATCGCGGATGGAGTAGGTCACGCGCACGTCGCTGCCGGTCTGGCCGGTGAGGAACCACGTGGCGTCGGGCGAGACCTGCGGCCGCGAGAAGGCGCGGTACTCCGCCTCGACCCGGTTCTCCTCCGACCAGACGGTGCGCCCGCCGCCCGCGCGGCTCAGGCTCAACAGCTTGAGGCTCTCCCGAATGACCGGACCCCGGTACCCCGTCCGGGGCACCACGGTCGTCAGCTTCACATACGCGACCTTGCCCACTGCCGCCGCGCTCGGCTCGATCCCGGAGAGGTCGCGGAACGCGCGGGACTTCCCGGTCGTGACGTTCACGAGGTAGAGCCGGCCGCTGGTGTATCCGGCGGTCGCCTTGGTCACCCCGGAGATCAAGAGACGATGCGCGTCGATCCAGCAGAACGAGTCCGCCCTCTTGACGCCGACCCCGGCCAAAGATATGGACCGCGGGGCGAGCGGACCGAAGCCGATCCACACCCTGGGCGCGCCGTTCTGCGGCAGGTAGGCGACGTTGGCGCCGTCCGGCGAGACGGCGACGGCCCCGGCCTTGCCGGGCAGCTCGCCGGCGGCGGTCGGCGTACCGTCGACCGGTGAGAGCAGCCAGAGCGCGTCGTGGTCTCCGGCACTGCGCGCGACGAGAACGGACTCGGCGATCGGCGCTGCCAAGGACGGCGTCGTCGTCAAGGTGTCGCCGGCACGCACAGGTGATCCTCCCCAGGTGAGGAGCAGTGCTCCGGCAAGGACGCTCGAAGCAAGCGCGACGAGCATGAGACGGCGGTGGTGGACGATGGACGCAGCCATGGCTCCCCCAGTCAGTAGACTCCTGCTTCTGTGTCTCACCGTACTCCCCAGCCGGCGTCCCGGCCAGAGAGGCGGGGGCAGCGCCTCGGCGGGCGACGGCGCCCGGGCTGACCGCGGCCGCGACAACGGTGAGCACCACCGGCCGGAGAGCGCCGGCGTCGTCACCGCCCTCGCGGCTCAGACGGTCGCGACCGTCACCTGGCTCGCGCCGCCGGTGAAGCGGATCTCGTAGCGATCGGTGGCCTCATCGAAGCCCCCGGAGGCAAGGACCGTGCGGCCGCCGACGGCCCCCAGACGCTGGCCGTCGAAGATGAGCTGGCTCGCGCCGCCGCTCATCTCCGCGCGAGCCTGGGTGCCGGCGGGGCGGCGCAGAAGGACCTCACTGGCGCCGCCCGACAAGCGCACCGGCACGATGCCGACGGGCGCAGGCAGGGTGACCTCGATGTCGCTGGCTCCGCCGGTGACCTCGAGCGCCGTCACCCGCAGCGCGCTGAAGTCGGCGACGAGCTTCCACATGCCGCCGCGCAGCGAGATGTCCCACGGCACGGCGGTGGTGAGGGCGAACTCCGCCGACTGCGAGCGCCAGTCGAACGGCCGGAAGCGCCGGCGCTGCTGCACGCTGACGACGCCTCCGCTGACGGTGATCTCAGGGGCCGGGCCCTCGAAGCTCGCCCGGTACAACTCGGTCAGCGAACCGTCGCCGCGCAGGTTGACCTTGGCGGCGCCCCTGGTGAACTCGAGGCGCCCCGCCGTCACTCCCGCGAGCGGCGCGTGGCTCTGCGCGTCGTCGGCGCCGGCGGCGTCTTCTCCGGCTCCCGGCGTCGCCTCTGCGGTGAGCGCGGCGATCTGGTCTTCGTACACGCTCCGCGTCCCGCGCAGGTAGTCGCGGATCACCGTGAGCTCCGCCGCCTCGCGGCCTTCAAGCAGCTGACGCGTCGCGACCTCCACCTCGCCCTGGATGCGAGCGCCGATCTCGCGCGTCGCGACCGTGGAGACGACGAGGACGCGGCGCCTGTCCGCCGGGTCGGGGACCCGGTTGGCGTAGCCGCCGCGTTCGAGGCGGTCCAGTACGGTGGTGATGGCGCCCGGTGTCAGGCCGCTCTCCTCCGCCAGTTCCCCGGCCGTGACCCGTCCGCGCCGGTACAGGATGCCGAGGCAGCGGAGGTCGGTGCGGTTGAGGCCGAACTGCAGGGCGACCGCCTCGTCGAGCTGGTCGCCCGCCCTGCGCAGCTCATCGAGCTCGAGGCCCACCTCGTCGACGAGCTGCGTGTGCTGGCTTTCATCGTTGGTCATCTCTACCTCCCGGCGGAAAGCGGGAACACTCCTTCAGGGTCCGCGGGCGGTCCGGCGTCGGTCAGCCGGGACGCGCCGCAGTTCTTCGTTCACGTGAGGGATGATACCACAAACTAATAATTTGACAATCTAATGATTCGCGCTACACTCACTTTCGCTCAAATGACACGGCGCCGCGATCCGACCCGCGACGCCGAGCGGGAGGAAGGACGGTACGCATGGACAACGCGATCGAAGTCCGCGGTCTGGAGAAGACCTATCGCGGCGATGTGCGCGCTCTCAAAGGCGTGAGCCTCGCCGCGGTGAAGGGCACGGTGTTCGGCCTGCTCGGCCCCAACGGCGCCGGCAAGTCGACGACGGTGAAGATCCTGACGACGCTCTCGCACCCGGACGCCGGCGAGGCCTACGTGGCCGGCTACGACGTCGTCAGGCAGCCCGGCAAGGTCCGCCTCGCCATCGGCGCGGTGGCGCAGAAGTCCGGGCTCGACCCGCAGATGACCGGCCGCGAGAACCTGGTGCTCCAGGGCCGCGTGTACGGCATGCGCGGCGCGGCCCTGCGCTCGCGGGCGCAGGAACTGCTCGAGCGCTTCGGGCTCGAGGGGGCCGGCGACCGCACGGTGCGCACCTACTCCGGCGGCATGCAGCGCAAGCTGGACGTCGCCATCGGCCTCATGCATCGGCCGCAGGTGCTGTTCCTCGACGAGCCCACGACCGGGCTGGACCCGGAGGCGCGCGTCGACATGTGGCACGAGATCGGCCGCCTCGCCGGCGACGAGGGCCTCACGATCCTGATGACGACGCACTACCTGGAAGAGGCCGACGGCCTCGCCCAGCGGCTGGCGATCGTCGACCAGGGCGTCGTGGTCGCAGAAGGGACGCCCGACGAACTGAAGGGCGAGCTGCGCGGCGACGCGATCGCCGTCGAACTCGAGGACCAGTCACTCGACGGCGAGGTGCGCCGCGCCGCAAACAAGGTGCCCGAGCTCTACGACGTCGCCGTGGAGGCCCGCGCGCTGCGCGCGCGGGCAGACAGCGGCGCCCGCGCCGTCCCGGCGGTGCTCGCGGCGCTGGAGTCCGAGGGCGTCAAGGTCGCCTCGGTGACCGTGTCACGGCCCTCGCTCGACGACGTGTACCTGCGCTACGCGGGCCGCGCCTTCAGCGAGGCCGACGAACAGGAGAAGAAGAAGCGATGAGCAACGTGTTCGCAGACACCTGGTTCATGACCCAGCGGCACCTCCGGAACCTCTTCCGGCAGCCGGTCTGGATCTTCATCTCCCTCGTGCAGCCGATCGTGTGGCTGCTGCTGTACGGCGCCCTGTTCCGCAAGATCGTCGAGATCCCGGGGTTCGGCTCCGGCAGCTACATCGACTTCCTCACGCCCGGCATCGTCGTCATGACCTGCCTGTTCAGCGCCGGCTGGAGCGGCATGGGTCTCATCGACGACATCGACCGCGGCGTCGTCGACCGGTTCCTGGTGAGCCCGGTAAGCAGGGGCTCTCTCATCTCCGGGCGACTGCTCCAGGGCGCGATCGTCGGCGTCATCCAGTCGGCGATCATCATCGTCCTCGGGCTCATCATCGGCGCCACGTACCCGGGCGGCATCGCCGGCATCGTCGCGCTCACCATCTGCGCCGTCCTGCTCGGCACGGGCATCGGCGCGCTCAGCAACGCCATCGCGCTGCTCTCGCGCAAAGAGGAGACGATGATCGCGGTCAGCAACTTCGTGCTGCTGCCGCTCGTGTTCCTGAGCTCGGTCTTCATGGCCCAGGCGCTCATGCCCGGCTGGATGCAGAGCGTGGCCAGGTACAACCCGGTGGACTGGGCGGTGCAGGCGGGCCGCGAGGGCCTCGCCTCCGGGCCCGACTGGAGCCTGGTCTTCACGCGCATGGGCTGGCTGGCGTTGTTCACCGTGATCTGCACGTGGCTGGCGACGCGCGCGTTCCGCGTGTATCAGCGGTCGATCTGAGCGTAGGAGGCGCCCGGGGGTACCGCGTGCCCCGGGCGCCACAGCGGGGCGGGCGCCGCCCGCTCCACGAGGGATCAGAACGCCGGGTAGACCTCGACTTCAGCCACCCGGTTGGCCGGCCCGAGGGTCGTTCCGCGACACTCGAGACGTACCCAGCGCGCGGTCCGCGGCGCGAAGTCGAGCGTCTCGAACCCCGCCCATTCGCCGCTCGTCATCGTCTTCTTGGCGAGGCGCCAGTGTCTGCCGTCCATCGAGACCAGGATGCGCAGTACCGCGGCTCGTTCGTCGCCGCGCCGCATCGCCACTCGGACGGCGCCGACCTCCTGCGTCCCGGCGATCCGTATGTCCAGATTCTTCCGCCCGCGCGAAGCCCACACCGATCCGAGGTCGCCGTCGATCGCGCTTGCGGCGATGCCCACGGAGGCCCGCGCCTTGACGAGCGGGAGCGCGGCCACGTCGGGAGCGAAACGCCGCAGGCGCAGCAGCGCGTCGACGAAGAACGTGTCCCCGTAGGCGAGTCCTCGATCGGTGCTGCCGTTCCGCCACGAATACGTGCCGTGAAGAAGCACAGCCGGGATGGCGCCGAACGAGCTGTAGGCGTGGGACGCCAGGGACGCGAGGGTGGCGCGCGCGGCCGCCGCGTAGCGCGCGCGGTGCCTGCCGTCTGGGTCGGTGAGCGCGAGGTCGAGCAGGCCCGAGGATGCGATAGCGGCGGCCGAAGAGTCCCGCGGCGCCAGCGGGATGTCGGGAGCCTGGAAGTCCCAGTAAGGGACCATGTCCGCGGGTACGTTGGCGAGGTACCAGTCACAGACCGCGCGAGCCGCGTCGAGGAAGACCTGCTCCCCCGTCTCGCGATAGGCGGCCGAGAACCCCAGGATCGCCCACGCCTGACCTCGCGCCCAGGTGGAATCGTCGGAGTAGCCCGCCGACTGACCCTTCCACAGCACGTCGCCGTTCGTCACGTCGTACTTGACCATGTGGTAGGTGCTCCCGTCGGGACGCACGAAGTCGCGCGCGATCGTGAACGCGTGCTGCCGGGCGATCTCCGCGAACTCCTCGGGCGCGCCGTTGTCGGCCGCCCACCAAAGGAACTGCGACTTCATGAGACTGTCGGCGATCACGTTGAAGTCGCCCTTGGGGCGCGACAGCATGGCGCCGACGACAGGGTCGTACCGCCTCGCCATGGCTCGGGCCGCCTGCAGCGCCTTGGTGCGAAGCCTCCGGTCTCCGGTCAGCCGGTAGCCGCGAGCGTAGCTCGGGAAGAAGAGGGCGCCCAGATTGAGTGACTCAGGCGTGATGGGGGAGGCGCCGATGCGGGCTTGTCTCGTCGCCGCCTTCCCGGCCCACCAGTCGTTGCCGCTCAGTTGGTAGCACGCCCAGAGGCCTCCGGGAACGAAGCCGGCTGCCCAGCCCCCGGGCCCCGAGTATTTCCAGGCGGTCCCGCTCGTGTAGTACGCGAAGTGGCCTGCCGGCGCTGCGCGCTCGGTCGCGGCGAGGCTCCGCTGCGCGCGCCGCTCGGCGGCGCGCACCTGGGCGGAGAAGTCGGTGGGACTCGCCCCGGCGGCGGGTGACGTCGCCACCCACGCCGCAAACGCGCACGCGACGACGGTGCCGACGAACGCCGTCCTCACGAACGCACCCACACTTCGCCCCGATCCCCTCACCGTGCCGGCCCCTTTCGCTCGCGGCGCGCTCCGCGTCTCCTCCCACATACTGTCACGAACCACCCGAGGCTGGTCAAGCGGCCCTCTGCCGCCGCCTTGACCTTTACCGCGGTGCGCTGGGACGTCAGACTAGCACGCGAGCCATCGGTTCTCTCGAGTACCAGGGGGGTGGTACCAGCTCGACTCCGCGGCACGCCCTGGGGGGGCGTCGCCGGCAGTACCCGGCGCGCACGCGTCGGCTTCTCCTCGACCGCTTGCCAGCACAGGGAGGTCCCATGCACCAAAGACGACTCGCCTTCATCCTCGTCCTCACCGTAGTCGCGGTGGCGCTGCTCGTGCCGGCCGCGTTCGCGGCGGCGCCGGCGCACGCGGCCGGCATGCTGACCTACGACCAAGCCGTCGACTACCTGTTCGCCAAAGGCTATCCGCAGAACGTGGAGACCTACCTCACGAACCTCGGCACCTCGCCGCTCGGCTATCGCCTTGCCGGCACACCCTCCGACAACGCCGCCGCCCTCTACATCCGCGACAAGCTGCGGGGCATGGGGCTCTCGAACGTGCACCTCGAGAAGGTGCCCGTGGACGTCTGGGATGTGCGCGGCGCCTCGCTCACGGTCGGCGACACCACGTATACCTGCTCGCAGTTCGCCGGCGTCCCGGGCGTCAACGCCCCGCTCACGGGCGACGTCGTCTACGTGGGCTCCGGCCTCGCCGCCGACTACGAGGGCACCGACGTCAAGGGTAAGATCGTCCTCGTCGACTCGTCGATGGACAACTTCTGGTTCAACTTCCAGGGCGCGGAGGCCACCAAGCACGGCGCGATCGCCGTGGTCCTCACCAGCAACTACAGCGACCCGGACCCCGACTACCCGTCGTTCCCGTGGTACAGCTGGGCCGCCGACGCGCTGGGTGGCAACGACGGCGAATACGACATGGGCTACGCGCCGATGATCTACCTCTCGCAGAAGGACGGCGACGCTCTCAAGACCGCCCTCCTGGCGACCGACCCGGAGCCCGTCGAGGCGACCTTCGCCAGCGACGTGCACATCACCATGGCCAGCGACGGCGGGTTCGGCTACAACGTCCTCGCGACGCTGCCCGGCAGCCGGCACGACGGGCAGAAGGTCATCCTCAACGCCCACCACGATTCCCACCTGCGCGCCGGCCTCGACGACACCGGCGCCGTAGCCGAGACACTCGCGCTGGCCAAAGCGATGAAGCTCAGCCGCTACGCCCCCAAGCGCGACATCGTCTTCCTCTTCGACACGGCCGAGGAGTTCGGCTACACCAACTCCTGGTACGACTGGAGCATCGGCGCCTGGAACTTCATCACGCAGGCGCATCCCGGCTGGGCCGGCAAGATCGCCGCCATGTGGAGCATCGAGCTGATGGCCCGCGAGGGCGCGACGCTCGAGTTCAACACGTCGCCTGAGCTCGTCTCCTGGCTCAACCGGAACGCCGAGGCGGCCAAGCAAGCCGGCCTCCTGCCCGACTACCAGGTCGAGATGCCGCAGAGCACCTGGCAGAACGGCTGGAGCTTCCAGGGCGCGGGCGTGCCCAGCTTCGAGGTGTCCGCCGGCGGCAAGGACTACAGCCTCATGTATCACAGCACGTACGAGGTGCAGTCGGAGCTCGACTGGGACTACATGACGGACATCGACAAGTTCTTCGGCAGGCTCTTCCGGAACATGGACGGCGGCGTGCTGCCGTACGAGTTCGGGATGCGCGGCTCCGACCTCAAGGTCGCCGTCGATCCCGACGAGCTGATCGCCGCCGGCGTGACGCCCAAGGCGGCCAACGAGCTCTTCCGTCAGGCGGCCGCCCTCGCCAGGAAGGGCATCGTCTGGAACGGCAACCGGCCCGAGCTCAAGGGCGCCGCGCGCCGGAGGGCCAACGACTACCTCCTGCGCGGCATGAAGACCTCCCTCAAGGGCTATCAGGCGCTCGACGCCTGGGACTACAGCTGCTACCCGCACCAGCAGACCATGTGGGACATCGAGTACATGGACGCGGCGCTGGCGCACCTGCAGGCCGACCCCGTGGAGGCCGACGCCGCCATCGAGGACCTCGGCTCCGTCGGGATCAACTGGTACAACAGCCTCTTCACGCCCAGCGTCGTCGACTACGAGCTGACGCGTCACGACCCCGACTACTACCGGGTCACGTGGGGCGCCATGGGCAAGCAGGTCAACCAGTTCCAGATGGCCCCGGTCTGGGCGCTCATCGGCGACGGCCAGTACGACAAGGCCATCGCCAGGATCGGGAAGTTCCGCCGCGCGGACGCCCTCGACCTGCAGATGCGCGTGCAGAACATGATCACGGTCACGCACAAGCTGAACGAGAGCCTCGACCAGCTGAACAAGCTGAGGTGAGAGCCGCCCACACACACTGACGCCCGGCGAGGGGCCGGCCGCGAGGCCGGCCCCCGCGCGTACGGCTTGAGGAGACCGGCTCCGGCGGTGGGCGGGGAAGGGCGGCGGGGGCCGGAAGAGCCGCCCGCCGCCCTTCCCCGCCGTGCCCGGCCCAGATAGACTGGCGGGCGTCGGGCCGGGCCGGCGGGAGCGCCGCCCGGCGGCAGCGCCAACAGCAGTCGGAGGCCTCATGCGCGTCCTCGTGGTGGGCGGCGGCGGCAGAGAACACGCCCTCGTCCATTCGTTCGCCCAGTCCCCGCTCGCGGACCGCATCTTCTGCGCCCCGGGCAACGCCGGCACCGCCGCAGAGGCCGACAACATCCCGATCGCCGCCGACGACCTGCGAGCGCTGCTCGACTTCGCCAGCCGCGAGGAGGTCGACCTCACCGTCATCGGACCGGAGGCGCCGCTCGTGGAGGGCCTCACCGACCTCTTCGAGGAGCACGGCCTGGCCGTCTTCGGCCCCAACAAGGAGGCCTCCCAGCTCGAGGGCAGCAAGGTCTTCGCCAAGGAGGTCATGGCCGCCGGCGGCGTGGCGACCGGCGCCTACCGGCGCCACGAGCGCCTCGAGTCGGCGCTGCTCGACGTCGAGGGCCGGGAGGACTACCCGCTGGTCGTCAAGGCCGACGGCCTCGCGGCGGGCAAGGGCGTGCTCATCTGCAAGGACAAGGCCGAGGCCCGCGAGGCCATCGAGGCCTGCTTCGTCTCCCGCGAGTTCGGCGACGCCGGCAACGTGCTCATCACCGAGGAGTACCTCACCGGCTCCGAAGTCTCGCTGCTCGTACTCTGCGACGGCGCCGACGCCGTGCCGCTCGCGCCGGCGCAGGACTACAAACGCATCTTCGCCGGCGACCAGGGGCCCAACACCGGCGGCATGGGCAGCTACTGTCCCGTGCCGGGGTTCGAACAGAAGGCCATCGACGCCGCGATGGAGCACGTGGTGGACCCCGTCGTCGCGGCGCTGCGCAAGCGCGGCGTCACCTATCGCGGCGTGCTGTACGCCGGCCTGATCGTGACCGAGGCCGGCGTCCAGGTGCTCGAGTTCAACTGCCGCTTCGGCGACCCCGAGACGCAGGCGGTCCTGCCGCGGCTCGACTCCGACCTGCTGGAGCACTGCGCCGCCGCCGCCAACGGCGAGCTCGGCGGCTCCCGGGTCCTCTGGAAGCCGCAGGACTGCGTCACCGTCGTCCTCGCCTCCGCCGGCTACCCGGCGAGCAGCCACAAGGGCGACGTCATCAGCGGCCTGGCCGAGGCGGCCGCCCTGGACGACGTGACCGTCTACCACGCCGGCACGGCGCTCCAGGACGGTCAGGTCGTCACGGCCGGCGGCCGCGTGCTCGCCGTGAGCGCGCTCGGAGACGGCTTCGCCGCCGCCCGGGCGCGCGCCTACGAAGGTATCGGCAAGATCGCCTTCGACGGCATGCAGGTGCGTCCCGACATCGCCGAGCGCGCCGTCAAAGCGCGCGCCGGCGAGCTCGATCTGTTCCCGGCCGGGTTCTCCGGCTGAAGGCCTGAGCGGGCGCGGGCGCGCTGCGCCGCCACCAAAGGAGAAGCGAAGTGGAAGAGACCAGGACCGAGGTCGAGACGATCCTGCAGGGCATCCAGATGGAACCCGTGCTCGTGGGCATCGTCATGGGCAGCGAGAGCGACCGCGAGATCATGGAGAAGGCGGCCGCGGAGCTCGACGAGCGCAAGATCAAGTACGAGCTCAGCGTACTCTCCGCCCATCGCGACCCGGACAAGGTGGCGCACTACGCCAAGACGGCCCAGAGCCGCGGCATCAAGGTCATCATCGCCGGCGCCGGCAAGGCGGCCGCCCTCCCCGGCGTCCTGGCCGCCTACACGAACCTCCCCGTGATCGGCGTGCCGATCAAGACGAGCGACCTCGGCGGCCTCGACTCCCTGCTCAGCATCGTGCAGATGCCGCCCGGCGTGCCGGTGGCGTGCATGGCCATCAACGGCGCCCGCAACGCGGCCATCCTGGCGGCGAAGATCCTGGACCTCTGAGCGCGGCGGGCGCCGGGTCGGCCGGCGCCCGCGAGCCGCCGCGGCGGATCCCGCCGCGCCCGTGCCGCATCCCGCTGCGCGGGGAAGACTCCCCGCATGAGCAGGCACGCGATCAGATCGGCTATGGCCCCCGGCCCGTCCGGCGCCGCCTCTCCCGGCATCTCGTCGGGCCACCTCGTCTTCATCTCGGCGCAACTGCCGCTCGACCAGCAGGGCGAGCTGACCGGCGTGACCGCGGCGGAGCAGGCCGCGCGGGCGCTCGAGAACCTCGCCCACCAGCTCCGTTCCACCGGGCTGTCGCCGGACGACGTCGTGAGCCTCGAGATCCACCTCGTCGACGAGGCCGACATGGCCGCCGTCGACGCCGCGATCGAGGCCCGGTTCATCCCCCCGTATCCCGCCCTCACGCTCTCCGGTGTACCATGGTTGCCCGGCGGTGCGCGGCTCCAGGTCGCCGCCATCGCGCAACGCTACTGAGAGACGCATGCCGAGAAACGATCAGCCGCCCAGCCCGAAGACCATCTCGGGCTTCCTCTACGTCGCGGTGCTCCTCATCGCGGTCGCCCTCGCCTACGTCGCCGTGCGCGCGCTGTTCGCCTGACGCCGGCCCACACGAAAGGACACTCCCATGGAGAAGCAGGTCTTCGCGTCCCCTGACGGCGCGCCCGCGGTCGGACCGTACTCACCCGCCGTCGCCGCCGGCGACTTCGTCTTCGTCTCCGGCCAGATCCCACTCGACCCCAGCGGCAAGATCGTCGGCTACACGCCCAAGGACCAGACGCGCAAGGCGCTCGAGAACCTGCGCGCCACGCTCGAAGCCGCCGGGCTCACCCTCGGTCACGTGGTCAAGACGACCATCTTCCTCAAGGACATGGACGAGTTCGGCGCGGTGAACGAAGTGTACGGCGAGTTCTTCGACGAGCCGTACCCGGCGCGCTCCACCGTCGAGGTGGCGCGCCTCCCCAAGGACCTTCACATCGAGATCGAGGCGGTGGCGTTCCGTGGGTGACACGTGCCGGACACGCACCGGGCGCTGCGGCGCCTTCCTTCTCGCCGCCCTGCTCGCCGCGGCGCTCCTCGCCGCGACGCTCGCCGCGTGCGGCGGGTCGACGAAGACGGCGGAGGATCCGCTGGCAGGCTACTGGGTCGGCGGGGACAGCGGGGGCATGACACTGATCCACATCGCCAAGGAGGGCGACGTCTACACCGTGTACGCCAACCCGGACTACAAGGCGCCCGCGCCGGTGCTGAAGGACGGCGCCCTCGTCATCGACACGCACGCGGTCAAGCTGACCCTCTCGCCGGCGGGGACGGACAAGCTCACGTCCGAGCTCTCCGGCGAGACATTCAAGACGCCGAAGACGACGGCGCTCAAGCGCGTGAGCGAGACGCAGTACGACGACGCCGCCGTCAGCCTGGGCCTCACCTCGATCCGCAACGGCCTCACGAAGTGGAAGGCCGGCGGCGGCAAGACGTACCCGCCGGCGCCTGAAGTGTCGCCGGCCGGAGCACTGGGCCAGATGATGGCGTGGCCGAACAACCTGTTCACCGGTCAGCCCATGGGGCCGGGCACGAGCAAGGGCGACTACATCTACAAGCGGCTGGACGGCGGCAAGAGCTACTCGCTCGTCGCGTACCTCTCGGACGGCACCACCATCGGCAAGTGACCGCGGCGGCGCGGCGGGGCATGCTCCTCAGCCGCGCCGCTGCCGTTCTATCTCCCGCTGGATCTCGTCCTCACTGATGGCTCGGCTGCCACGCCCGTACGCCTCCCAGGCGTTGAAGGCGAGGCCGATGCCCCACCCCGCCAGCACCCACCCGGGCCAGAAGTAGCCACGGCCGTTCCAGTACCAGATCACGACCAGGAAGGCGTTGACGATGCAGTAGGCGATGAGGTGGTTCCAGAAGTCGCGCTTCCTCTTGATCGCCTTGACCGCGAGCTTCCTCAGTTCCTCGTCCGTCGGCATGTCCTCACCCTCCTCGTCGGCGACGGGCTCGACCCCGCCGCCGCGATTGTGTACCCGCGGGGCTCCGCGCGCCAGAGGGCCGCTTGCCTTCGGACCGACAGAGCATAGGCTGATGCAGGAAGCCACGGACCGGAGGGAGGGGGCCATGTCGCGGATGCTCACCAGGGTCGCCGTCGTCGTCCTTGCCGCGGCGCTGATGGTCCTTGCCATAGGCGCCTGCAGCGATGGCACATCTGCCCCCGCGGCCAGCAAAGCAGCCGACTTCGCCGGCCTGTGGGTCAACCCCGAGTTCAACAACGAGATCTGGCTGCACGCCACTGCGGACGGCGACACGGTCACGCTCCGCTGGGAGCGAGAGTGGAGCCAGCCGGTGACACAGCAAGGGACCGTGCAGGCCGACGGGACCCTGAAGGCGGCGGCCGTCTCCCCGGGCATCGGATCCGGCTCAGATGGCGCACTCGCCTACGTCGGCCGGCTGACGAGCAGCGGAGGCCTCCACATGATGACGACGACGCACGTCACGGGCGTCGACGCAGCGATCCCGGTGACACTTCACTTCGTGCGCGGCTCGCAGGCCAAGTACACCGTCTTCGCCGCGCGCATGAACAGGAACCTCGAGGCGCAGCGCGTCAGCGACGAGTGGGGCCAGGCGCTCAACACGATCGTCAGCGGCATCAGGGCGTGGCAGGGCGAACACGGCCACGACAAGGCGCCGCCCGCGAGCGCGGTCAGGCCCGGCGGCGCAGTCGACAAGGCGCTGGAGGCGCGCGGCAAGGCGTGGCCGCGCCTCAGCGATGGCACGCTGCTCCTGCCCGGCCGCGGCCGGGGCGAGTATGTGTACCGGCCGCTGCCACACGGCTACCGGCTCGGCGGCCTCGCGCCCGACGGGCAGGGCCCGACGGTGTTCGGCCAGGACTGGTGACGGCGCCGGGCCGGCACGGCCCCGCCGGCGCCCTTCGCCCGCGCCGGACTCTGCCGCGCGCCCGCCCGCTGTGTGAGAGAATCGCCGCGCCACGACCACGGAGGACCCGCGATGATCGAGCGCTACACGCTCCCTGAGATGGGCGCGATCTGGACCGACGAGGCCAGGATGCAGGCCTGGCTCGACGTCGAGATCGCCGCCGTGAAGGCCTGGAACAAGCTCGGCCGGATCCCCGACGACGCGGTCCGCGAGATCGAGGCCAAGGCCGCGTTCGACGTGGCCCGCGTCAACGAGATCGAGGCGACGACCAACCACGACGTCATCGCCTTCCTCACCAACGTCGCCGAGTACGTCGGCGACGCCAGCAAGTACGTCCACTACGGGATGACCAGCAGCGACATGCTCGACACCGCGCTGGCGCTGCAGATCAAGCGCGCCGGCCTGCTCCTCGAACGCGACCTCGTCGCCCTCGGCGAGGTGCTCAAGCGGCGCGCGCTCGAGTTCCGCGACACCGTGGAGGTCGGGCGCACCCACGGCATCCACGCCGAGCCCATCACCTTCGGCATGAAGCTCGGCATCTGGGCGTTCGAGGTCAGCCGCCACCTCAAGCGCATGCGCCTCGCCACCGTGGGCGCGTCGGTGGGCAAGATCAGCGGCGCGGTGGGCGCCTACAACAACATCGATCCGCGCGTCGAGGACCTGGTCTGCGAAGAGCTCGACATCGGCCGCGAGCCGATCAGCAACCAGGTCGTGCAGCGCGACCGGCACGCCGAGTTCCTGACGAC
The DNA here is from genome assembly GCA_963834905.1 of uncultured Thermoleophilia bacterium. Lineage (GTDB taxonomy): Bacteria > Actinomycetota > Thermoleophilia > UBA2241 > UBA2241 > CAIXSE01. The sequence continues at coordinate 20,331 of CAWIDR010000042.1, forward strand.
CATCGCCTTGGTCGGCGCCAGCATCGAGAAGTTCGCCACCGAGGTGAGACACCTCCAGCGCACGGAGGTGCGGGAGGTCGAGGAGGCGTTCGGCAAGGGTCAGAAGGGGTCCTCGGCCATGCCCCACAAGCGCAATCCGATCCTCAGCGAGCGCATGGCCGGCTGCGCCCGCGTACTGCGCGGCAACGCGCTCGTGGGCATGGAGAACGTCGCCCTCTGGCACGAGCGCGACATCAGCCACAGCTCGGCCGAGCGCATCGTGCTGCCCGACAGCACGATCCTCCTCGACTACATGCTGCAGAAGTTCACCCGGCTCATCGACGACCTCGTCGTCGACGAGGAGCGCATGCTGGCGAACCTGGGCCAGAGCTACCGCCTCGTCTTCAGCGGGGCGGTCCTGCTGGCCCTCGTCGACAAGGGCATGCTGCGCGAGGACGCCTACCGGGTCGTGCAGGACGCGGCGATGCACGCCTGGCGCGAGGGCGTCGACTTCGGCCTGCTGATCAAGCAGAGCGACGAGGCGATGGCGGTGATGTCTCCGCAGGAGATCGACGCGGCCATGGACCCGGACCAGTACAGAGCCGGGCGCGACGTCATCTTCGCCCGGCTGGAGAAGCTGGAGTTCTAGGAGGAACCATGGCCGAGTGCCCGAACTGCCACGCTCCGCTCAAGGACGGCGACTGGACCTGCGGCAAGTGCGGCGCGCCGGTCGCGGGCGCCGGTATGGCCGCGGCGCCCGGCGCCGGCGGCGACTACCACGCCGCCTACAGCAGCGGCGCCGCGGGAGCGCCGGCCGACACCTACAGCGCGTCCCCGGCGTGGAGAGGCGAGCAGGCGCCGGCGGCGACCGCCGGCGAGCGCCGCCTCCTCCGGTCTGCTCAAGACGGTCCTCATCATCGCCGTCGTCGCGATCCTCGCCATCGTCGCGGTGTGGTTCTTCGTGCTCCGCGGCCCCACGACGTCGGGCGACGAGTTCCTCGGCACCTGGACGGCGACCACGCGGCAGGGCATCGGCACCGCCGTCATCACCAAGAAGGATGAGGCCTTCACCGTCGTCATCAGCGGCAGCCAGACAGAGTCAGGCGAGTCAGAAGGTGACCGTCCCCGCGCGCCTCGACGGCACCGAACTCGTCATCACCATGGACGACTTCTCGCACATCGCCGGCGAGGCCAACGCCGAGCAGTTCAAGGCGGCCCTCAAGGCGCTCGCCGGGGACTTCAAGCTCGTCTTCAGCAGCGTGGACGCGACGCACCTGGACATGCGCATCGTGGGCAAGTCGCCGTCCGGGCAGGACATCAACGAGACCATCCCGCTGGTCAAGGACACCACCGGCACGACGTGAATGGCCGCCGCAGTCAGGCTATCGAGCGGGGCGCCGGAGGGGCACCGCTCCGCGCCCCGAGCCGCATCCGGCCCGCGACGAGGGGCGACGCTCCCGAGATCGTGGACCTTCTGGGCGCCTGCGACGTCGCCGAAGCGGGCGAACCCGACAGCACGCTCGAGGACCTCGAGAACGACTGGTCGATGGAGGGCTTCGACCCCGGACGGGACGCGTGGGTCGCGGAAGGCCCCGCCGGCCTGGTCGGCTACGCCTACGCCGGCGACCAGTTCCGCACCGGCGAGCTCGAGGCCGACCTCTGGGTACACCCGGACCACCATGAGCCCGAGCTCCGCGGGCGGCTGCTCGGGCTGGCCGAACGGCGCGCGGCCCAGCTCGCGGTCGAGCGCGGCTACGGGGACCCGCGCCTGGACGTCTACTGCATCGCCGGCAACCGCGGCAAGCGGGACCTGTTGCGCACGCACGGCTACGAGCTGCGGCGCACGGTCTACCGCATGACCATCGAACTCTCCGGCGGGGCGACCGCGGCGGAGGTGCCGGGCGGCCTCGAGCTCCGGCCATTCCGACTCGAGGCCGACGAGCACACCATGCACGACGTGATGACCGAGGCGTTCGAGGACCACTTCCGCCGCAGCGACGAACCCTTCGAGGCCTGGAAGACCCGGCTGCTCGGGCACGCCAGCTTCGACCCCGGGCTGTGGTGGCTCGCCTGGGACGGAGATCAGCCGGCCGGCGGGCTGATCGCCTACGACCACGGCGACCTCGGCTGGGTCCAGGGGCTCGGGGTCCGCCGCCCGTGGCGGCGCCGCGGCCTCGGCTCCGCGCTGCTGGCGCACGCCCTCGCCGCGTTCGCGGCGCGCGGACAGCTGCGCGTCGATCTGGGTGTGGACGCCGAGGGAGAGACCAGGCCGCTGCACCTGTACGAGCGCGCCGGCATGCAGGCGAGCTCGGCTTACGAGCTGTACGCGAAGCGCCTGGTCTGAGGGGCCGCGCCAGGAGGCGCGGAGGGCCGCGGAGCCGGCCGCTCTCAGCCGCTCGCCGGTCCGGGCGCTCCGGACGTCGCCGCGGGACCGGCCGCGGTCGTGCCGGCCACGCCCGCCTCGGCAGCGGCGGCCGCCTCGGCCGCCAGGCGCTCGCGCTCTTCTTCTTCCATGAGCGCCCTGGTGCGCGGCGAGAACCCCGCCTGCTTGCGCCGCTCCCACCACTCGTCGAGCGGCTCCCGCTTGAACTGCGCCCAGCGGATGTAGAGCAGGACGGCGGTCGTGAGCAGGATCGCCTCGACGACGGCCAGCGCGATCAGCCGCACCTCGAGCGACGGCGCGAGCGGGATGCCCTGGGCGACGATGACGGCGACCGTCGTCATCATGGCGACGCCGAGCTCGACGGCGCCGGGGACGACGCGCCGCTCGCGAGCGGCAGCGGCGTGCCCGGGACCGGCGCCGGCAGCGGCGTCGGCAGCGGACCGTCCGCGATGTACGGCAGGATCGTGTTCATCTGGTCGACGGAGAGGATCTGGCCCCACGCCGGCATGAAGATGACGCCCTTGGTGCCGGGGTCGGGGATCGAGCCGTCCATCAGCACCGAACGGAGCTCGCTCAGGGGCACGTCGTCGTCCGGGTTGCGCAGTGCCGGCACTTCCTTGTCGGCGGTCTTCGGGTTCGGCGCCGGCGACGGTGGGGTCTTTCCGCCGACCTGGCCGTGGCAGTCGATGCAGGCGTAGGCGCTGTAGATGTCCTCGGCCGTCGCCGGATCCGGATCGTAGCTCGCGCCCGTGTTCGGGAACCCGGCCAGGATGTAGGCGGCGATGGCGTTCGCCTGCGCGTCGTTGATGACGCCCTCCCACGACGGCATGTTGATCACGCCCGGCTTCTTGCTGAGGATGGCGCCCTCCATCAGCACCTGGGTGATCGCCGGGGCCGCGCGGAACTGCTCGCTCTCGTCGCGGAACTGGTTGTTGAGCGGCGGGATCGTGCTGTCTCCGCCGACGTTGAGCCGGTTGGGGATGCCGCCGACGCCGTTGGGCGCGTGGCAGCGGACGCAGGCGAGGTCGACGTAGAGCTGTCCCCCGTCCTTGACCTGCTGGCTGACGTTGGCGACCGCGCCGCCCGTAGCGGCCGGCGAGGCCGTGCTCGGCGCCTCCGGCGTGGCGAGGCTCCCACACCCCACGGCCACCGCGGCGCCCACGAGCAGCGCCGGAGTCAGCCAAAGAAGGACTCGCTTCATGTTCCCTCCTCGGGAGGAGAGCGGTGCTCCTTCGGCGCCCCGCTCGATACCTTTACTGCGTCGGGTGGTCAAGGCGTCACCGCGCCCCAGATCGTGAGTACGACGAGGGCGACGATGATGATCAGCGCCACCGTCGTCGTCACCGGCTTGCGCAGCGGGTTGCGCTCGGCGCTGCGGTCGACGAACGGCAGGAGCACCATGAGCAGGACGACGATCCCCGGCACGATGATCCCGGCTATCTCGGGGATGATCTTGATGAGCTGGAACAGCCCCAGGAAGTACCACTCCGGCTTGATGCCCGACGGCGTGACGAGCACGTTCGCCTGGGGCGCGAGGTCCGCGGGCCAGAGCAGGGCGATGCCGCCCATGACCCCGAGGAGGAGGAAGAAGATCATCGCCTGCGACGTGAGCTCCTCCCAGAAGTACGGGATGTACCCCTGGCCGGGATCGCGCCAGATCTCCCAGTAGAAGCGCGGCGGCTCGTTGGTCGGGACCTGTCGTTTCGCCTTCGCCATGACTCGCCTCACAGCCGCCCGGAGATGCCGTGGCGGCGGATCATCCAGAAGTGCCCCAGCAGGAGCGCCACGATGATGGCCGGCAGGACGAGCACGTGCAGATCGTAGAACCGGCCGAGCGTGGCGGCGCTGATCTGCTCACCGCCGCGAAGCGTCACGAGCAGGAAGTGGCCGATGAACGGCACCGAGCCGGCGATGTCGGTGCCGACCTTGGTCGCCCAGTACGCCTTCTGGTCCCACGGCAGCAGGTAGCCCGTGAACCCGAAGCCCAGGGTGATGAGGAAGAGCAGCACGCCGGTGAGCCAGTTGAGCTCGCGCGGCGCCTTGTACGCACCGGTGAAGAACACCCGCAGCGTGTGGATGAAGACGAGCAGCACCATCCCGCCGGCCGACCAGCGGTGGATCGAGCGGATCCACCAGCCGAACTGCACGTGCGTCGAGATGTTGAGCACGCTCTGGTACGCCGTGTCGGGCGTGGCCTCGTAGTAGACGGCGAGCAGGATCCCGGTCACGGCGAGCATGATGAAGAGGACGAAGGCGACGCCGCCGAAGCAGTAGATGTAGTTGGTGGCGTGCTTCGGCACGATGCGGTTGTACTGGTCCTCCATCGTCGCCGTGAGGCCGAGGCGCTGGACGAGCCAGTCGACGAGGCCGTGCTTCTTGGGCGCAGGCGCCACCTCGGGCGCGCGGCCTTCGGTGGTCGTGCTCATCCGAACTCTCCCGTGTACCAGGCCGGGTACTTGGCGCCGCTCAGGTCGATCGGGCCGACGAGCAGCGAGCCGTTCTGGGTCTGCGAATGATACGTGGGCAGCGGCAGCGTCGCCGGTCCGTGGGTCACCGTCCCGGTCGCCGAGAACTCGCTGCCGTGGCACGGGCAGGAGAAGGTGTCGCCGGTGACGCCGACGACGCAGCCCAGGTGCGTGCAGATGAGCGAGTACACGGCGTACTTGCCGTTCAGGTTCTGGACCGCCGCCGGTTGCCCGTTCACGGTCACCGGCGTGAGCTGGCCGGCCGGGAACGTGCTGAGGGCGCCGATGTTGGCGACCTGGCCGATCGCACCGGAGACGGCAGGCGGCGGCTTGAGAAACTTCGTGATCGGATAGAGCACCCCGGCCAGCGAGACCACGCCGAAGCCGGCGATGAGCCACTTCAGAAACCCCCTGCGCGTCAAGCACGCCCCCTTCGGAGGAAGATCCACACGATCCACTCTCGCACGAGTATGGTCATCTTAGCCGCGGAGTCAACGTCGACTCGCGGGCAGGAGGCGGACGGAGGCTGGGATATCATCCCGGTGATGGACGACGCAGGCTCCAGCTCGCCCCGCCGCATCCGTCCGGCCCGGCCGGACCTGGACGCGGTGGTGCGCGTGCCCGGCTCGAAGAGCGTGACCAACCGCGCGCTGCTGCTGGCCGGGCTCGCGGCCGGCCGGTCCGTGCTGCGCGAGGCGCTCGAGGCCGGCGACACGGACGCGTTCGCCGCCGGCCTCCGCGGTCTGGGAGTCGCCGTCGAGCGCCGGGGCGCCGACCTGCACGTGACCGGCTCCGGCGGGCGCTTCCCCGCCGCCGAGGCCGACGTCTTCTGCGCCGAGGCCGGCACCGCCGCCCGGTTCCTCCTCGCCGCGGCAGCGGCCGGTGAGGGCTCGTTCCGCTTCGACGCGGCGCCGCAACTGCGGCGCCGCCCGCTCGGCCTCCTGCTCCAGGCCCTTCGCGCCCAGGGCGCGCGCACGCAGCCGGACGACGCCGCCGGCCTGCCTGTCACCCTGCTGGCTCGCGGCCTCGCCGGCGGCAGCCTGCGGCTGCCCGGCGACACCTCGAGCCAGTTCATCTCGGCGCTGCTGCTCGCGGCGCCGCTCGGCCGCGGGCCGCTCGACCTGCGCGTCGACGGCCTGGTGAGCCGGCCCTACGTCACCATGAGCCTGCGCATGATGGAGCAGTTCGGCGCCGGCGCGCAGACCGCGGCCGGCGACCACTACGTCGTCCTGCCCGGGCGCTACGCCGGCCGGGAGTACGACGTCGAGCCCGACGCCTCCACGGCGTCCTACTTCTTCGCCGCCGCGGCCACCGGAGGTACGGTCCTCGTGGCCGGCCTCCACCGCGCCGGCGCGCTGCAGGGCGACGTCGCCTTCCTCGACGTGCTCGAGGCGATGGGCTGCGCAGTGACGGACGAGCCCGCGGGCGTACGCGTGGCCGGCCCTGCTGCGCTGGCCGGCCTGACCGTCGACATGGCCGACATCTCGGACACGTTCATGACCCTGGCCGCCATCGCCCCGCTGGCGCTCTCGCCGGTGACGATCACCGGCATCGGCAACGTCCGCCTCAAGGAATCCGACCGCATCGCCGCGATGGAGGAGAACCTGCGCCGGGCCGGCGTGGCGACGGAGTCCGGCGCCGACTGGCTGCGCGTGTTCCCGTGCACCCCGTGCGGCGCGGTGATCGACCCACACGGGGACCACCGCATCGCCATGGCGTTCTCCGTGCTCGGCCTGCGGGTCCCCGGCATCGTGATCGAGGACCCGGGCTGCGTGGCCAAGACCTGTCCCGCCTTCTTCGACCTTTGGACCGCGCTGGAACAGGGAACAGGCTGAGTTGGGCAAAGTAGTAGAGTCGAACCACTGACCGCAGTGCGTCATCCGGCGGGGGAGGACGAGCATGGACGACGAGACGACAGGCAGGCTGCCTGACGACGACACGGAGCTGACCCGGGTGACGCCTCCCGACGACGCGACGCAGAAGATGCCCGCGGCAGGCGAGGGCGAGACGCAGATCATGCCCGGCGCGGACGCGGGAGCCACGCGGGTGATGCCGGCGGCGGGCGCGGGACAGCAGCCGCCGCCTCCGCCATCCCAGCCCACGCTGGTCATGTCGCACGGCCGCAGCGGCGGCAGCTCGGAGGGCGGCGGCGTGCCCTGGTGGGTCTGGCTGCTGGTCGTGCTCGCCATCGTCGCGGCCGCGGCCGCACTCTGGTACTTCTACCTGCGACCCCAGGACAACACCCCGTCCACCGCCGGCGACGTCTTCATCGGCAACTGGTCGCCGGAGGCCGGCACGGGCGGTGGGCTGGTCATCAAACAGTCGGGTGACCAGTTCAAGGTCACCCAGTACGACCCGCAGCTCCAGCAGACCGGATCGACCAACGCCACGCTCGTGGGCGAGGAGCTGCAGGTGTCGGTCAAGGCCTCCGCGCTCGGCCTCACGGACATCACCGGCAGCGTCAACGGGACGCTCACGCACGACAGCGCCAACGACACGCTGACGCTGCAGTTCTCCTCCGGCAGCCTGCAGATGACGCCGATCCTGTACGTCCGGGTGGACGTGCTCCTGCCGGGGACGAGCCCGACGCCGTCTCCGACGGTCTCGCCGTCGCCGACTCTGTCGCCTTCGCCCACCGCGACGGCCAGCCCGAGCGTCTCGCCGTCCGGGTCCCCCACGGCCGACCAGCAGGTGGTGGCCGCCATCGCCAAGCTGCAGGTGGGCATCGTGGCCTGGGCGGCGGACAACAACAACCTGTACCCGCCGCCGCAGGACGTCGTCGAGGGCGGCGGCATCACGCAATTCGTGAACCCCTGGCCGACCAACCCGTTCACCGGCCAGCCCATGACGCCGGGCACGGCGCCGGGCAGCTACGTCTACGAGCAGCTGAGCGGCGGCCAGGCGTACAAGCTCACCGGCTACCTCAGCAACGGGCTCACCTACGCGGTGCCGTGAGCAGAGGAGCCGCCCGCAGCAGCGGAGGCGGCTCCTTGCGGACGAGGACGGACCAGCGGGCCGCCCGCCACCCGGCGGGCGGCCCGCTCGCTGCGGCTGTAGAATCCACAGCACGCGGAGCGCCCCGACGGCGATGACGACGGAACCTCGCCGTCGCGGCGTCTAATCTCTCAGCAGGCCCACAGCCGACAGCGGGGGCCAGGATGCGAGCCCGTGACGTACGACCCGGCAGAACGCGAGATCGACGAGCAGACCGTCAGCGCCGCCCGGCGCGGCGACGGTGAGGCGTTCGTGCGCATGCTCAAGCACTACGACAGCCGCCTGCGCGCGCTCGCGTTCCGTGTGCTCCGCGATCCCGTACTGATGGACGACGCGCTCCAGGACGCCTCGATCAAGGCCTACCAGTCGCTGCGCGGCTTCCGCGGGGAGAGCGAGGTGGGCACGTGGCTCTACCGCATCACCTACACCACCTGCCTCGACTACCTGCGCCGCGAGCGGCGCTTCCAGGTGCTGACCAGCGAGGACGCCCTCGCGGACGCCGCCGGCGACGACGATCCCTGCGAGATCGTCACGCGCTGGGCGGAGCTCGAGGACGCGCTCGACCGGCTTCCGGTGGAGCAGCGCGTCCTCGTCGTCCTCGTGCACCAGTACGGCTACGACTACCGCAGCGCGGCGGAGGTGGTCGGCGTCCCCGAGGGGACGGTCTCCTCGCGCCTCGCCGCCGCCAGGACCCGTCTGCGCGGCCTGCTCTGCGAGCCGGCCTACGTACGGGAGCAGACATCATGAAGGGGACCTTCGAGCGGGGCGCCAACGAGCCCGGGAACAGGCTCGGATGTCGCAGACCAGGGGCACCGCTCTCCCGGTGGGACGACGACCTCGGCCGCGAGCTGCGCGAATCGCCGGTGCCGGCGCACGCTCCGGATCACTTCGAGCGCGTGCGCGAAGGCATGCGCACACTCGCCGGCGCGGATGGCCGCCCACCGGCGCCGCCCTCACGCGGACGCGCGCGTCGCGTACCTCCGGCGCCGCGGCGCCGCCGCGGCCTCCGCCTCGCCGCCATGGCCGCCGTGGCGGCGGCCATCGTCACCGCCGTGGCCGTCACCTGGGCCGGCGTGCCCGGCATCCGCCAGTCGACGCCGCAGCCCGCGACCGCCGACACCGTGCTCGCCCGCGTCCAGTTCGCGCTCGCCAACCTGCACAGCATCAGCGGCGACGTCGTCGAGTACGGCTCGGCGCGCGGCCGCCCGTTCTCCCACCGCGTGGGGTCGTTCACCTTCACCTCGCGCGGTGACTACCGCATCGTCCAGAGCAGCGAGGACGTGGCCTACACCTACGACGCGATCAAGCGCGTCGCGCGCCGGTACGTCTTCCGCGACGGCAAGGCCCTGTACTCGGAGGTCGCCCGCGACCTGCCGGACCCAGGGCCCTTCTTCGGCCCCTGGATGGGCTCCTCCCAGGTGCTCGACCGGAGCGTCGCCGCCTACGCCCGCGCCGTGATCGCGGAACTCGACCCCGACGTGCCCGTCACGCCGGTGACCTGGGAGGGCCGCACCGCCTGGTCCATCACCGTGCCCGAGCCGCTCGCCGGCGGCGGCAGCGACGGCACCGCCCGCATCGTCGTGGACGCGCAGTCCGGCTACCCGCTCGCCGTCGAGCACTGGAGCAGCGCGGGCGACGTGAGCGGCACGCGCATCGAGAACGTGCACGTCGGCGGCGACGTGCCCCGCAGCCGGTTCACGCTCGCCGTGCGCGTCCAGGACAAGCTCCTGCCCATGAGCGAACGGTTCCGCCGCATGAGCCTGCGGCAGGCGGCCGCCCTTGGCCGCCGCGCGACCACGAGCTTCACGCCCTACGCGACCACGTGGCTGCCGCGCGGCTACCGCCTGACCGGTGTCGCCGGAGCCGTCAACGGAGCCTTCCTGGGCGCGTACCGCCCGGTCCACGCGGGCGAGGTCGACTCGCTCACCGTCGTCCTCACCTACCGGCGAGGGTTCGACCGCCTCTGCATCGTCAGCCGCTGGCGCGCCGACAACCCACCCGGGTCGGACGACCCGTTCGACGAGGATTCCGTCGCGCTCAGTCAGAGCACGCGCATCAAGCTCTCGTCCGGCAGCCTGCGCGGCGAGACGGCCAGCCTCGTCCTCGGCCTGCCCGACTGGCCGCACCTCTACGTCAGCACCGGCGCCGACCACCGCGTATCGGTGAGCGTGGCCGGCGACCTCACGAGGGATGAACTGGCGCGCATCGCCGGCTCCCTCCGGCCACTGGGAGACTGAGCCATGCGCGCAGTCCGTGTCCACGAGTTCGGCGATCCCGACGTTCTCGAGCTTGTCGAGCTGCCCCAGCCGGGACCCGTGGAGGGTGAGGTGCTCGTGCGCGTGCAGGCCGCGGGGGTCAACCCGGCGGAGACGTACGTCAGGGCCGGCGCCTACACGGAACTGCCCGCCCTCCCCTACACGCCCGGCGCCGACGGCGCCGGCGTCCGCGTGGACACCGGGGAGCGCGTCTACGTCACCGGGTCCCTGAGCGGGACCTACGCGGAGTTCGCGCTCTGCAGAGAGGAGGACGTACGGCCGCTGCCAGACGATCTCTCCTACGCTCAGGGAGCCGCCCTCGGCATCCCCTACGCGACCGCCTACCGGGCGCTCTTCCAGCGCGCCGCCGCCACCGCCGGCGAACGCGTGCTCATCCACGGCGCGTCCGGCGGCGTGGGCCTCCCGACCGTGCAACTGGCGCTCGCCGCCGGCCTCGAGGTCACCGGCACGGCCGGGAGCGAAGCCGGCAGCGAGCTGGTCACGGCGCAAGGCGACGTGCGCGTGCTCGACCACCACGACCCGGCGCACCTCGAAGCCGCACTGGAGCTCGCCGGCGGCCACGGCTTCGACCTCATCGTGGAGTTCCTCGCCAACGCCAACCTCGGCGCGGACCTGAGGGCGCTCGCCCCACGCGGCCGTGTGATCGTCGTCGGCAGCCGCGGGCCGACGCAGATCGACGCCCGCGACCTGATGAACGCCGAGGGCACGATCCTCGGGATGCGGCTGCCCAACGCGCGGCCCGAAGAGATGGAGGCCGCGCGCGCCGCTGTGGACGCCGGACTCCAGAGCGGTGTGCTCAAGCCCGTGGTCGGCCGCGAACTGCCGCTCGAGGACGCCCCGCGGGCCCATCGCCTGCTCATGGAACGTCCGGCCCTCGGCCGGCTCGTGCTCGTCCCCTAGCTGCGAGCCGGCCCGTCACGGCCGCGGCGAGGCCACCCGCTCGATGCTCGCCAGCCACGCCTTGCGGCCGCGGCCGAGGTTGGCGCCCATCTCGGCCGCCTCGATGCCGAGCACCCGGAACGGCGGCCGGTCGAACGCCTCGCGCAGCTCGGCCTGCGTCACCCGGCGCGGGCCGCCGTCGCCAGGCTCGTGTTCGCTGAAGCAGAGCACGTACACGTGCGCGCCCAGGGACGTGGCGGCGGCGAGCGACGCGACGTACTGCCGCCGCTCGTCGTCGTCGAAGGTGTGGAACAGCCCGGAGTCGACGACCGTGCCGAAGCGACGCCCGAGCTCGCCGAGGGCGAGGGCGTCGTGCACGACGAACTCGGCCGGGAGGCCGCGCGTCTGCGCTTTGGCCCGCGCGGCCGCCACCGCCGCCTCGACGGCGTCCACGCCGACCACCTCGAACCCGCGGGAGGCGAAGAACAGCGCGTTCTCGCCGGTGCCGCAGCCCGCGTCCAGCACCGGCCCAGTCACCGCCCCGGCGTCGGCCACGCCCTCCAACGCCGGTTGCGCCCGGCCGATGTCCCAGGGCGGAGTGCCCTTGTAGGCGTCCTCGAACCTGCTCGCGCTGCATCCCGCTCACCTCCCGGGCACATCGTCGTCCCACTCTTTGTTCCACCGGCCAAACGCGCGGGCTGCCGCGCCCTCGACGCATTTGCTAGCATCGCAACACCCTCCAAGGAGCCCGACATGACCGACTACCGCGCCCGCAGCATGTGGCTCGACGGCGTTCCCGGCGAGCTCACCCCACGTCCCTCGCTCGCCGGCCCCATCGAAGTGGACGTCGCCATCGTCGGCGCCGGCTTCACCGGCCTGTGGACCGCCTACTACCTCAAGAAGGCAGACCCACACTTGCGCATCGCGGTGCTGGAGCGCGAGATCGCCGGGTTCGGCGCCTCCGGACGCAACGGCGGCTGGTGCCACACCACGTTCCCGGGATCACGGGGCGACGCAGCCAAGACACACGGACGGCAGGCGGTGATCGACCAGCAGCGCGCGCTGCACCGGACGGTGTACGAGATCGCACGCGTGGTGGAGGACGAGGGCATCGACGCGCGCTTCCACCTCGGCGGGCAGCTGGACCTGGCGCTCACGCCGGTGCAACTGCTGCGCCTGCGCGAGGCGGTCGCGTACGAGCGCGAGTGGGGCTTCGGCGAAGAGGACTACCGGATGCTCGGCGCCGCCGAGATGCGCGCGCGCATCAAGGTGGCCGGGTGCCTCGGCGCCGGCTACACGCCGCACGGCGCCGCCGTCGACCCGGCCCGTCTCGCCCGCGGTCTCGCGGACGTCGTGGACGCCCTGGGGGTGCCCATCTACGAGCGCACCCCGGTGACCCGCCTGGAGCCTCACGTCGCGGCGACGCCGTTCGGCGACGTGCGTGCCGACGTCGTCGTGCGAGCCACGGAGGCGTTCACTCCCGAGTTGCCCGGCTTCGAGCGTACCCTCGTCCCCATCTACTCGCTGATGATCGGCACCGAGCCGCTGCCCGACTCCTTCTGGAACGAGGTCGGCTGGACGGGTCGCGAAGTCTTCGGCGACTTCCGCTTCCTCATCTTCTACGCCATGCACACCCAAGACGGCCGCATCGCCATCGGCGGACGCGGCGCGCCGTACCACTTCGGCTCGCGCCTGAGCGAGGACTACGAGCGCGATCCCACGGTGCGCGAGCACCTGCGCCTGCTGCTCGGCGACCTCTTCCCGGCCATCGGAGACGCGCAGATCACCCATCACTGGGGCGGGGCGGTCGCCGCCCCGCGCGACTGGTACACGTCGGTCGGCCTGGATCGGGCCACCGGGATGGCGTGGGCCGGCGCCTACGTCGGCGACGGGGTCTCCACGACGAACCTCGCCGGCCGCACCCTCCGCGACCTCATCCTCGGGCAGGAGACGGACCTGACCGGCCTGCCCTGGGTCAATCACCGCTCCAAGCCGTGGGAGCCGGAACCGCTGCGCTGGATCGGCGTGAACGCGGCGCTCAAGGCCATGGGGAGCGCGGACGACGTGGAGTCGCGCACCGGCCGGCCGAGCCGGCGGGCCACCTACGTGAAGAAGGTGATCGGCGCCTGAGCCTGCCTCACTCCAGGAAGTCGGCGGGGGCGCTCGTGTCTTCGGGCACCGGCGTGTACCCCGGGGCCGGGACGAGCGACGGGCCGGGGCTCGCGCTCGAGCTCGGCGACGGGCTCGGCGTCGGAGTGGGCGGCTTCGGCAGCCTGAAGCACCCGGGCGCGTGCGCGATGCAGTAGCGGATGAGCCGGCGCGAGTTGGACGCGGTGAGGTGCGCCCCGTCGTAGAAGCCGTTCGCCGTGCCGCCGAACGTCTTGATGTTGAGGCAGTCGAGCACGCGGAAGTCCAGGTGCTCGGACAACCTGGAGAGGTAGTTGCGCAGCCAGCGCTGCTTGACGCCCCAGCCCACGGACATGAAGGCGTTCAGCGCCTGCGGCTGGTACGGCATGATCACGATCAGCGGCCTGATGTGGTTCTTGTTGAGCAGGCGGATGGTCTGCACGAAGTAGGCCTTGGACCGCGTGTTGCCCGGGATCTTGCCGTTGCCCGCCGTGGCGAGCATGTCGGCGTCGAGATAGCCGTTGAGGGACTGCTGCAGCGTGAGCCCCGCCTTGCGCTTGGTGTCGTAGCTGTTCCACCACAGCATGCCGTCGTAGCCGTAGCGCCGGCCGGAGAGGACGTTGTGCTTGCGCTGCCTCAGCGCCCAAGGCATCTTGGCCTTGATGAGCGCCTTGGGAAACGCCTGGGAGAGGCGCTCGTCGACGATCAGGCCCGGGTGCATCGGCACATCGGCGAGCGTGGTCGCCTGCAGGCACCAGATGACCGCCGGCGGCTTGTCGGGATGGGTGTCGAGGACCCAGTCGGTGACCGCCCAGGCGTCCTCGGGCCGGCCGTTGTGGAGGCCGAAGTTGAACGCCGTGAGACCCGTTCTCCGCTTGATGGTGGCCGGGTCCATGCGCAGGCTGCGCGAGCCGCCGTAGACGAGCACGCGCGGTACGCGCGGCATCTCCTGGTAGAGGTCGGCCTTGAAGCTGCGGTCAAAGCCGCGGCTGTAGTAGCTCTTGAGCTGCCACGTGGGGGTGGAGTCGCCGCCGCGGGCGATGGGGATGGAGATGGCGAGCAGGCACGCGACGCCCAGCGCCACGAGCACGAGTCTCACACGCCACCCAGACCCCGAGAATCCCACCACCGCGACCCCTTTCGCCCGTCTAGGGTAGCAACCGGAGACGGGGGTCACAAATCAAGGCGCCGTGTACGTGCTCCCGTCGGAGAGGTTCACGGCGAGCGTGTAGGCGGCGCCGGACCCGGGCGTGTACACGTAGTCGCCGGGAGCCGTGCCGGCCTTCATCGGCGCAGCGGAGAACGGGTTCGTCGGCCAGGGGCTCACGAAGCCGCCGAGGGTGGCCTGCGAGGCGTCGGCGGGCGCGGCGCTGCTCGTGGCGATGTACGCCTGCACGCCGGTCTGGATCATCATCAGCTGGGCCTTGACCGCCGCGTCTTTGGCCACGTCGATCTTGCCGGTGGTGTTCTCCACCGCCTTGTCCTGCAACCCGCAGCCGGCGGCCACGGCGGCAAGGCCGAGCACCAGCAGCGCGACGAACGTCAAACTCATGACTCGCTTCATCTCGCGTGCCTCCAGGATCGCTGCACCCTCTATCGGCAGCGTTCGACGCAGCCTCAAGCGCTCCTCGGCAGGTTCAGGTCTGCGGCCACAAGGGCGATACTGGACACATGAAGCGACCGCGCCGGCTCAAGCAAGTGCGACTCCTGCGCCGCGACTGGGCCGGGGACGGGATCCTGACGCTCGTCGCCGGCGCCGTCCTCATCATCGCCGTCTTCCTGCCCTGGGCGAACGCGGAGATCCACGGGCAGGTGAACTACAGCCCCACACTGACGGGGGACATCAACGGCGTGCTGCAGACCCAGTGGGGCACGCCGGCGATCGTCGTCGCCCTCGTCGTGACGGCGCTCGGCGTGCTCGTCACCCTGACGACGCCGCGCAGGTTCTCCTGGCTGCTCGGCGTCGTGGTGGCGGCCTGCGGCGTCGTGGCCGTCGCCAACGCCGACGCAGCCGCCAGCCACATCGGCTGGCTGAGCCCCGGTCTCGGCCTCTACCTGACGATGTTCGCGGGCGTCCTGCTGGTCCCCATCGGTCTCGCCATGGGACTCGTGGGCTGGTTCGTGGCGCGCGCTTCGGCCGGGGCCTCTACAGTCCCGCCAGCTCCCGAAAGCGCTCCACCGAGCTGATCGGCACGCCGAGCAGCTCGGCGATGCGGAACTTGGCCATCATCGCGTTCGGCTCGCCCGGGTGCAGGTTGGAGTGGTCGAGGATCCGCCCCAGTCCCTTCTCACCGCGGATCTGCTCCATCGCGTAGCTGTCGCTGAGGTCGCGGACCGTGCAGCCCAGCTTGTCCGCGACGTACTGCTTCGCCTCCGGAAGGCGCATCCCGCGGGCCATCTGCATGCGCGCGACCAGGTCTCCGGCCGTGCGCATCCCGCCCATGCCCGCGGCGAGCGCGTGGGTGACGTCCATGCCTCTGGAGTCACCCGAGCCCACCTACAACCCGTCGCAGCGGAGGATGTCGACGTGCGCCTTGGCCGCCCGGGACGCGGCGTCCTCGGGCGGATACCCGTTCACCGGCACGCCGCCGACGCCCTCCCCGACGTTGGGGTGCACGGGGATGCGGGCGACGTCCATGCACGGCTTGGTCACCGTGATGGAGTACGCCGCGTTCCAGGCGCAGCTCTTGCCGGTGCGGATGTTCACCGCCGGCCCGAAGATCGTGGCGCCGGCGTCCTGGCAGACCTCGAGCTGCTCCCGCGGCCACAGGCCGGCGAGCCGGCGGCCCTCCCACTCGAGCTCGCCGTGGACGCCGATCACGAACTCGCCGGCCATGCCCACCTCGATGCCGGCGTCCGGGTACTTCTCGCGCAGGTGCTTCACCGCGCGCAGCGTGCTGAAGAAGTCGGCGTCGCCGGCGCCGCCGGTGGTGTCGAAGTCCATGCCGTCGGCGCCGGCGTCCAGCATGCCTTCGCCCACGTAGATGAAGTCCTTGGTGGCGTGGTCCATGGCCTGGTCGATGGCCGCGCGGGCGCCGGCGATGTCCCCGCGCGGCAGCAGCTCGAACCAGTTCTCCGCCGGGCCGTCCGGTTTGCTGTAGAAGGCAAGATTGGGCTGCGCGCCGTACTGTACCGGCGCCGTCATCATCAGCTGGCAGTTCTGCATCACCTGCTGCTGGAACGGCAAGATCGTCTTGATCGCCTTGTAGCTGTACTCGATGTGCCAGAGCTCGAGGATGTCCTGGCCGAGGCGCTGCTCGCTCTCGAGCAGGTCGAGGAGGTCGGTGCCGGTCATCTTGCTGCCGCCGCCGTCACAGCTGAGGACCACCTGGTCCCCGATGTCGACGGCGGTGAAGGCCGCGCGCGAGGCGTAGATGTCGAGCAGGTGGTCGAGCTCGTCCTGGGTGAGCGGCGGGACCTTGGCCTTGCGCGCCGCCTGGCGCGTCGCGTCCTCGAGGTCGGCGCGCAGCTCGCTGCGCGTCAGCTCGACCATGTAGCCGTCCCCCATGCGGGTCGGGATCTTGGCTTCCACCGGCATCTCCTCGCCTCGAGAGTCGTGCGCCGGCCGCAGGCCTCGCGGCGCTCGAGGCGAATCGTATCAGCAGAGCGCCGTGAGGCGGCCGACCGCTCTACGCTTGACCGCCTCCGTACCCGAGGCCACACTGGGAGAGGAAGAAGGGGGCCCAAGTGCAGATGATCCGACGCACTCTCATGCTCAGCGCCGTGCTGCTCGCGGCCGTCTGCCTCGGCGCGGGCGCTGCCGCGCCTGCCCGCGCCTCTTCACCCGACGAGCAGATGCGCGAGGCGCTCCTCGCCCTCCGCGGCCTGATCGACCGCGAGGGAGCGGCGCGCTGGTTCACGTACCCGACGCGTCGCACGGTCCGCTGCCGTTCACCTCGGAGGCTCCGCCTGGCCTACGAGATCCGTGGACGGGAGCCCGGATGAGCGCCGGCTCGGGCCGCGGCCACTACCGCTACAGCGTCACGTCGAACCTGCGACGCTACCGCCTCGTCGGCTATCTCAGCGACCGGACCATCGTGCTCTCCGGCGGCATGCCGAGGACGATGAAGCTCGCCTACGACCACCGCGGCGAAGAGGGCATCAACCTCATCCGCCAGTACATAGAGGACTACGCCGCCCTCCACGACGGCGTCTACCCGCTCCCCTCCGAGGTGAGCGGGGACGGAGCCGTGGGCAACGAGCCCAAGCACCGCTACTGGCCCAGCAATCCGTGGGACCACCTCGACATGAAGCAGCGGAGGGACCGCGGGTCGTTCGCGTACACGGTCGCCGCCGACCGGGCTTCGTACACCCTGCGCCTGCACCGGGCCTTGAAGCACGACTACGTGCTCAACGGCGCCATCCTCACGAGCCCGTGGCAGCGGCTCCTGACGAGTCTCGAGGATGAGATCCTGCGCCGCAGCGGTCGCATCCTCTCGGGCTACATCGACCAGTGGGCGCTGCAGCACGCGAGCACGCTGCCGCTCGTCGACGATGTCGCGCCCCTCGCGGCGCTCGGGGCGGCGCACCCCGACTGGCCACAGGACCCGACCGGCGGCGGCGCCATGCAGCCGGGCACCGCCCCGGGCGCCTACACCTACGCGCCCGGGACCGGCGGCGTCTACATCCTCACCATCCATCTCCACTCCGGCGACTTCCAGGCCGGCGGCACCGCGCCGTCGCCGGAGCCCTGACCACGTCAGGAGGCATCCTCATGACCAGACGCACGATCGTCGCCTTCCTGGCGACCGCCATCTTCGCCTTGCTCCTCGCCGTCGCGGCGCCGCAGCGTGCGGACGCCGTAGGGTTCGTCGACAAGCAGGTCCAGGCCGGCGGGCTGCTGATCCAGAACTACATCAACGCCTACGGGATGAAGCACGGGTTCGCCTTCCCGGCCAGGTCCATGGTCAAGAAGGGTGGCGGGCTCGAGGATGCGACGCGCATCTGGCCATCGAACCCCTGGACCGGCAAGCTGATGGGCCCGGGCGCCGCACGGGGCACGTACACCTACACGCTGCGCAACAGCGGCACCGCCTACACCCTGACCATGCACCTCTCGCGCGGCAAGTACGCCTTCAAGGGGACCATGCCGACGTGGCTGAAGTCGGAGCGCAACACGGCCTCGAGGCAGAACCTGCTCTTGCTGCAGCGGTACCTCGACGCCTACAGGACGGCTCACGGCGACTATCCTCTGACCGGCTTTCTCACCCCGGCAACGCTGGCGAGCCCGATCTACGTGTGGCCCACGAACCCGTGGACCGGCGCACCCATGACGGCCAGCGAAGCCCTGGGCGATTTCTCCTACACCCGCCTCAGCTCCTCCGACTTCACGCTGAACGTCAAGCTGACGAGCGGATGGAGTACGCCGCTCCAGCCCCTGCTTCTGGGCCAGCTGACCACGACGCCGGGGGGCTGACCGGAACCAGATGACTGCTCAGACCCGACGCCTGCGACCGCCGCACTCGAGGGGGGCCGGCTTCCTCCTCGCGGCTTTCATCCCGACCGCGCTCGTGGCTCTCGTGCTGCTCCAGGGGGGGCTTCCTGCGCCGGCGCTGGCCGCCGACAACGAGCTGCCGGCACCGGTCAGCGCCGGCGGCGAGTCCCCAGCGTCGGTCGAGGCCGACGGACTCTCCCTCTCGACCGATGCCGAGGCGTGCGACGCTCGGGCAGACCAGGCGCCGCCGGCGGCACAACTGCCGCTGTCCGCTGCCACCTGGGTCGGAGACTGGACCCACGGCATCCAGGTGGTCAACTGGCTGCGCTATCGCACGCCACGGCGCCGCGTCGTCTATCTCCTCGGCGGCTCGGCCTCCCGGGAATCCATCATCAGCGAGGCGAACTGGTCACAGCAGCTCGCGGCGATCTCCGGCAAGGCAACCTCGGCGTGGGTCCTCTCCTCCAAGTGCCAGAGCTTCGAGGAGGACCGCCGACTCGTCACTGCACTGCCCAAGCAGCGGGGCGTGGTCGTCATCAACGTCGGCCTGTCCCGCTTCCTTACCGCGCACAAGCCGTCGACGGTGTCGCGCACCTCCGTGAGGACCCAGCCGCCGGGCGGCTGGTACCAGCACCATTACGATCTGCGGTTCCCTCTGTCCCTGGCCGTGCAGCGCGGGCTCGTGAGGGATTGGGTGAGAGACCGCTCCAGACTCTTCGCGCCTCGCTACCCGGCGAAGCTCGCCGACCTCGAGAGGGTCGTCGAGGCGTGCCTGTCGCGCGGCATGCACCCTGTGCTGCTCGACATGCCGCTCAACGTGGTCGCCGTCGGGCACGCGTTCGACGAAGCGAGAGCGATGTACCGTGAGGGGTGCATGGCCCTCGCCGAAGAGCAAGGGATCCCTTACCTGCGCTTCGGCTCCTCGATCGGCCTCCACGCGAACGACTTCTTCGACCTGTGGCATCTTCTGCCCTCGGGGCGCGCCAAGTGGCAGTCCAAGCTCTCCCGGCTGCTCGTGAGCAAGCAGCTCCTCTAGAGCGACGCCGCGCTTGCGCCCCCGGCGCACGGCGGGCAGGCTAGCAGCATGTCCTCCCGCACCTGGACCCTCCTGCTGCCGCCGCTCTTCTTCTGGGGCGGCGACCCCAAAGACGAATGACGCTGCCGTCGGAGCGCACGAGTCGCGCGATCCGCTCGGGGCGCATGAACCGCCGGCCGCCGAGCTTCGTCGTCACCCTGGTCGCGCTCGCCATCGTCTTCGGCCTCGCGTGGATGTTCTTCGTGCGCTCCAGCCCGTCCGCGCCGGCGCCGGTCGTCCGCGGGGTCCAGGGCACGTATACGTGGCAGCCGCTGCAGCCGTCGGTCGGGCAGGCCGGCACGTTCAGCGCCGTCGCCGGCGGCAACGCCGGCGGCGAGGCCCGCGTGCCCGAGGGGCAGACGAACTCCAGCTACCACCCGCCGCAGTCGGCCTACGATGCCGCGACGCGGACCGAGACGACCTTGGGGGACAACGCAGGGGGCCCTATCCTCGTGACCCGCACCGTGGGGGAATGGCCTCCCGTGTGGCGCGTCGCCACCCGCAGCCCCTTGGACTATCAGGGGCTGGCGGCCGTCGTGCGCACCGCCGTCGAGGAGGGCGACGATGCGGTCGGCATCAAGCCGCTGAAGGACGGCGACCGCGTCGTCTGGCGCGCGGCGATGACGCTGGGCGGCAAGCAGCTCGAACTCGTGGTGGACCAGGAGACCGGCATCGTGACCTGGTACAGCGACGGCGGCGGCACCTTCACCGCCAGCGTCGACTGGGGCACGCCGCCGCCGGCCGACGAGACATACACGGTCACGCCGGCCGCGGGCGCGGTGGCAAAGCCGGCGACGACCGCCGCCTATCGCTACGCGGCCACGCCGGCGCAGGCCGGACGGGCGGCCGGCTACGACCCGCTGGTCTCGGACCTGGCTCCCGACGGCTACGCGCTCAAGGCCGTCGCCACCTTCGCCGCCGGCTACCAGCCCGAAGACTGGGTGCACGCGGCCGGCGGAAGCGCCGACAGGGTGATACCACCGGCCGAGCCGGCCGTCGCCCAGCTCTACACGCGCGGCCTGAGCTGGTTCACGCTCGAGCAGATCGGCCCCAAAGCCGGCGCCTTCTTCGGCACCAGCCTGGGCGACGCCCTCCAGATCGCCGCGCCGGACCTGCTCTCGTTCCAGCAGACCACGTTGCAGTTCGGAGCGCTGAAAGGCGCGACGGCCTCGACCTGGTACCAGGAGTCGGGGCCGGTGCTGTTCGCCGCCGGCGCGCGCCGTGCGGTGTTCGTCACCGGCGCGCTCACCCGCCGGGAGCTGATCGCGTTCGCTGAGGGATTGAAGCCCGTTCCGGCGAACGCGGGCCGGTAGGGCCGGAGGCCGTCAGTCCTCCATGGCCTCGAACTCTTCCTTCTCCACGCCGCAATCGGGGCAGACCCAGTCGTCGGGCAGGTCTTCGAACGCCGTCCCCGGCTCGACGCCGTTTTCGGGGTCCCCCAGCGCGGGGTCGTACACGTAGTCGCAGACGCTGCAGATGTACTTGGTCATCCTCGGCCTCCTGATGGGCATGAACAGTCGAGAGTGTAGCCGATGCGGCGCGGGCTCCAGTGTAACGCGCCGGGCGGCCGAGTGGCCGCCCGCGGGGAATGGTGCCCGCGGTCCATGGGTCCCGAAACCGACTGGCGGACGAGACCTTCCGCGCGCGTGGCGCAGCTTGCGCGCGCACGCGAGCACGGAGCCTCGCAATCGACCGTCGCACAGACACGATGCGCGAGGCCAGGGCCAAGTGGAGCACCCAACGCAT
This sequence comes from uncultured Thermoleophilia bacterium, assembly GCA_963834905.1. Classification (GTDB taxonomy): domain Bacteria; phylum Actinomycetota; class Thermoleophilia; order UBA2241; family UBA2241; genus CAIXSE01. Next base: position 41,689 of record CAWIDR010000042.1, read on the forward strand.
CATCACGCTCGTCGTCCTGCTGCTGATCCTCGCGCTGGTGATCTATCTCAAGGTGACGGGAGTCGTCTGAGCGAGGTACTGCGCCGGAAGGCCGGCGATGGCGAAGGCGCGGCTCAGCCGCCCGGGACCGGCGCGTCTTCGGGATAGCCGTGGGCCTCCCAGTAGCCGGTCACGATCTTGTCGCTGAGCTCGATGCGCTCCACCCACTTGACGCTCTTGTAGCCCAGCTGCTTGGGCACCACCAGGCGCAGCGGCCCGCCGTGCTTGGGCGGCAGGGGCGCACCGTTCAGGGAGTCCGCGAGCATCGTCTCCGCGTCCCGGACCAGCATCGAGCGGCAGGCTGCTCCGGTACTCGCCGCCGTACGCGTGGAAGACCGCGTACTTCGCCTCGGGCTTCACCCCCGCCTGGTCGAGCAGGACGGACGGCGCCACGCCGCCCCAGCGCACGGCGTCGACGCCCCAGCCCTCCACGCAGTGGAAGTCGACCGTCTCCTTCACGCGCTGAAGGCCCAGCCACGAGGTGCGGTCGACGGTGAGCGGCGAGTCCACGAGCCCGTCGACCTTGACGACCCACTGCTCGGGCGGGACGTCGGGCACCGGGTCGATGCTGCGCACGGGGAAGGAGCCGAACTGGTCGCTGATCGCGCCGCCGACCTTGTCGACGGCCGAGCCGCCGAAGGCCTTGACGCCGGCGACGACGGCCACCAGCCCAGCCGTGAACGCACCGCCGAGGACGAGCACGCGGCGGCGCGTGTAGCGCACGCTTCCGTGCGCCGGCCCCTCTTCGGGCGCCGGCTCGCCTGTCTACCGCGCCGCCGGTCCCCGCACCGGCGCTGGGTCCTACTCTCGCATCGTCGTCAGCCATCTTGAGCCTCGCGATCGTCACACTGCTGCAAAGCGGATTGTTCCCCTCCTGAAACGGCGAGCGGGAGTTAGGTAGGCGGGCCGCCCCCTACTGGTTCTCGAGCAGCTCGTCCTCGTACACGTCGCGCACGACCCGCGCCGGCACGCCCATGAGGACCTTGCGGGCCGGCGCGTCCTTGGTCACCACGGCGCCGGCGGCGATGAACGCCTCCTCGCCGACCTCTATCGCCGGGCAGAGCACCACGCCGCCGCCGACGCGGGCCCCGCGGCGGATGGTCGCGCCCTTGATGAGCTTGTGACGCTTCTCGGTGCGGCCCATGAAGTTGTCGTTGGTGGTCTGGACGCTAAAC